>JAXEWB010000015.1:0-65075 GCA_034114085.1 Sphaerochaetaceae bacterium
ACCAGCAACGGAAGAATCAACAAATCGTCCAGATACCCAAGGACCGGGATGAAATCAGGAATCAAGTCAATCGGGGACAGCGCATATCCTATCGTTAGAACCGCAAGTACCTTGGCGTACCACGGGGTAGCCGGTTCTTTCAGCGCGAGATATACGGCGGGAATATCAGTCTTCAGTTTGGCGGCACGTTCCTTAAAACCCATGGAATGAGAATAACACATTTCCCCAGTAGCCTGTAGTACCCCCACCCGTACACAGTAGATAAGAAGACATACTTCCACAAGAAGAAACGTGAAAGGATTATCTACAGTTTCATGTCATGTCACAGACTACTCAGACAATGAATGATGGCCTTTCACGGTACGGATGTATTTTGAAAACTGCCTGATGCAGCTGGGGGAGAGATTCACAATCGCGGAGATACTGTCCTCCCGCGCTTGCGGACCGTCAATCTGGAGGTTCTGCATGAAGAACCGGAGCAAAGTCCGATATTGCAGATAGAGATCCATGGCGACATCATTACCGTCTTTTGTCAACAGAACCGCCCCGCATTCGGTACGGGACACCATGCCGGATTGCAGAAGATCCTGAAGCATGCCGGCGACACTAGCCCGGGAAATGCCTATGCGGTTCGCAATGTCAACGGACCGTACCGGATTGTTTTTTCCAGCGCCCAGTTCATAGATTACAAAAAGATACCGTGCCTTGGATGTTGTAAGCTCCATACGTCCTCCACTGTTAGACAAAGCTAACATAACATTTGAGTAAAGACATGTCAAGAAACAAAATATGTACGCCTCATCTTCGTGAACCAGCATCTGTAAATATATACCATCTATTGTATTCTAAAGAAATTAACCCTAGTATTTCAAAAGGGATTCCATGACGGTTTTGTAAGGTATACCTTACAATTTGAGATTTTACTCATGAAAACACCATGCAATGGAAACCATCCACTTTCTGCCGTAACCACATATAATGTTTGTTGACAACAATATAAAATATATTCTTATAGCATGGAAAACTATCAAATTGCGCCGCATGTCAGTACGATGATGCTCACTATATAGTCCAGGCAGAGGCGTTACGGTATATAAATGTTACCTATAAGTAACAATAGCATCCCCGTTGTGCTGGATACGGAAAATTACACAGTAATGGAAAAAACTACAAGGGCCCACCTATGCGATCACAACAGTTGACGAAACCACACCTATTCAGAAGGGTGACAGATATCCTTCGTACGAGACAGCCCGCAAGCATTCTCAATATCATACGAATCCCATTGCGTCTCCCCCTCACCACCCCGTATTCACCTTGCCTTGCTGCTCTCCTTTGCCGGCGGCTTGTCCAAGAGTTGATGGAACTTTTTCTTGCTCCGCAGCGTACACGCTTTTCATTCTCCCGAGCGAAAGCCGATGACCGGGGCAGGTATTTGCGATAACAAGTACGGCTGAATTGCAATCATAAAATTTCAGTTAGGAAAAGCTAACATATAATCCATATGATAGGGTTTTCTAGGATATCAAGTGGTATCTGTAAGCACAGTATTTTCCCATGCATCATCACCAAGCAATAGGACATGAGTATTCTGTCAGCATACCGTATAATCAAATTATTTATATACACAATATATTTTTATATCAATAAATACTGCTAGTTCGATAAAATGTGATTGATGTCTCAGCCGGAAAACTCTTCGACTTCTTGACTACTGGTTATGGTTAGAGTACACTAACGGCGGAATTAAAAGTTAGATTAAACTAACTTAAAGTTTATTTCATGAGGGTAGTATGATGCCACTAACAATGATTGGAATCGGACAATCCGGAAAAATCGCCAGAGTGGGAGGATCTTCCGATACAAAGAGGTATCTGGAGAACCTAGGGTTCGTACAAGGAGCCGACGTCAAGGTGCTCTCCTCAATCGGCGGGAATGTCATCGTGAACATCAAAGATTCACGAATTGCGATAAACGCAGAAATGGCGAGACATATCCAGATTTGACTGCATTGAATCTCAAAGCAAGGAGAGAATAGATATGACACTTGGAGAAGCAAAAGTGGGGTCCACGGTTGTAGTCCGGAAAATTGAGGGCGACGGCGCCTACAAAAGACGCATCATGGACATGGGAATCACAAAAGGCACTGAACTGTATATCAGGAAGGTCGCGCCGTTGGGAGACCCTGTGGAGATTACCGTGAGGGGGTACGAGCTTTCCGTCAGGAAGAACGACGCCCAATGCGTCCAGGTTCAATAAAGACAAATCTGAAGGAATGATTCGAAGGGATTCATGTTCATGTGAACGAACGCCTCGCAGGAAAGCGGCAAAGCCAAGAAGAAAGCCCTGACAGACATGGATGTGAAGCCCGAGAAGGAGAGATCAGCATGGAAATAAAAATCGCGCTTGCCGGAAACCCGAACTGCGGCAAGACAACAATGTTCAACGCCCTGACGGGCGCGAACCAGTACGTCGGCAACTGGCCCGGCGTAACCGTGGAAAAAAAGGAAGGCAAACTCAGGGACAAGAAGAAAGGTGAAGAAATCATCGTTACCGACCTGCCCGGCATCTACTCGCTTTCCCCCTACACTCTTGAAGAAGTCGTCAGCCGGAACTATCTGCTGCAAGACAATCCCGATGTCATCATCGATCTGGTCGATGCGACGAACATCGAACGCAACCTCTACCTGACGACACAGCTCATCGAAACGGGTATTCCCGTCGTCATCGCCCTCAACATGGCAGACCTTGTTGACAAGAGAGGAATCAAGATCGACTCCAAGCGACTGTCCATACTCCTCGGATGCCCGGTGATTGAGACCTCCGCGCTGAAGAAAACGGGTCTGGACAACTTGATGGCGGAGGCGGTAAAGGTGGCCGAAAAGAAAGAGGCCCCGATGCCCCAGGCGATTTTCTCCGAAGGACTGGAAGCGAAAATCACCGCGGTCGCGCAGACGCTTCCTGATTCAATTCAGGAATCGAGGAAAAGATGGTACGCCGTCAAGCTGCTGGAAAACGACAGTAAGGCAAAGGATACGGTCCAGCTCTCCACAGAAACGAAAAAGATAGTCGCGCAAGAGAAGGCCAACCTGGAAAAGAGCCATGATGACGACGTTGAGTCCATCGTGACGGATGAACGATACAAGTACATCCAGAAGCTTGTGGCTACGACGGTTAAGAAAAAGAAAGAAAAGCTTACCACGTCCGACAAGATCGACAGGGTCGTGACGAACAGAATATTGGGTATTCCGATATTCATCGCGGTCATGTTCATCGTCTACTATATTTCAGTGACGACGATTGGCACAATTGTGACGGACTGGACGAACGATACCTTCGTTGGTGCCATCCAGGGCTGGGTGACTACGGGACTTGAGGCGATTGGCGCCGGTGATCTGATTATCGGCCTAGTGGTCGATGGCGTCATTGGTGGTGTCGGAGCAGTCTTGGGGTTCGTGCCTCAGATGGCGATCCTCTTCCTGTTCCTCTCCATCCTTGAGGATTGCGGCTACATGGTCAGGATCGCGTTCGTCATGGACAGGGTGTTCAGACATTTCGGACTGTCAGGCAAAAGCTTTATTCCCCTTCTGATCTCTTCCGGTTGCGGAATTCCTGGAATCATGGCTTCGAGGACAATCGAGCAGGACAATGACAGGCGGCTGACAATCATGACGGCGACCTTCATTCCCTGCGGCGCAAAGCTTCCAGTCATCGCCTTGATGGGCGGCGTCATGGCTGGCTATGCCACAGGCAACTATGAGGCGGGTGGACTGATCGCCCCCGCGATGTATTTCATCGGAATCGCCGCGGTTTTGGTTTCCGCCATTATGCTGAAGAAGACGAAACCGTTCTCCGGCAAGCCCGCTCCGTTCGTTATGGAATTGCCTGAATACCACGTGCCTTCCGTAAAGACTGTCCTCATCCACGTCTGGGAGCGGCTCAAAGGCTTCATCATCAAGGCCGGTACGATCCTGTTCCTCGCCTGCGTAGTGATGTGGCTGCTGTCAAGTTTCGGGTTCGGTCCTGATGGTTTCGGCATGGTGGAGGACAGCGCGGATAGCCTGCTCGCCGCTATCGGCGGTTTCATCGCCCCGGTATTCGCACCTCTCGGCTTCGGTTCCTGGCAGCCGGTCGCGGCTTCCCTTTCAGGCTTTACCGCCAAGGAAGCGATTGTTTCCACGATGGGAGTCCTTGCGAACGTTTCCGGTGATGTCGAGGACGCCGTGACTGTGGCCAGCGCGGTCGGAGCGTGGTTCCCATCGACAATCGCGGCGTTCGCCTTCCTGCTCTTCAACCTGCTCGACTCCCCCTGCCTGGCCGCTATCGCCACGATGGCCCAGCAGATGCAGTCGAGGAAGTGGTTCTGGTTCTCGATTCTCTACCAGAACTTGTTCGCCTATGCGATCAGCCTCTGCGTCTACCAGATCGGAAACCTATTCATGGGCGGCGGGTTCGGCGTCGGTACGGTCGTGGCGCTGATCGTGCTCGCGGGAATCCTGTATATGCTGTTCCGTCCCGATCCGTACAAGAATCTCAAGGTCTATTCCAAGAGAAGCGTACAAAGCGCTACGGTCTAGGTGCGTTTGGATCTAGTTCGGATGGAAGGGCCGGAGCAATCCGGCTCTTTCCTCTATCGGAGGATACGTCAATGGTCGCCAATATCGTCATAGGGCTTCTAGTCGCCGGTTATTCCGTTTTCGTAATCTATAAGCTTGTCAAGGACAAGAAGAACGGTGGCGCTTGCGTTGGATGTACGGGCTCCTGCCCGAGCTGCAACAAGTGTTCCACTGAATACATCGACAAGCTGATTCAGGAAGCCGAAAAAAAACGCAAGCGGACATCCTAGAAAGACGTCTGCCCCGCGGGTTCCCATCCGGCCGGAAGGTATCGAAGTATCGGAGGAACGAGATTACGTCTCCGGATAATCGCATCGACCGTATTCCAAGGGAACCAGGGGCATTGCGCGCTTTCAAGGAGGAAAAATAGATGGGGAATTCCACTGGTTCCATGTTCTACGCCGCGGCGTCATTGATTGCAATCTATTTAGTCGGTGTGTCGATCTATCAGATATTCCTTTGGATCAAGAAATCCAAGGAGAAGAAGAAATCGACCCATACTGATGAGGAGTAGACGATGGTTGACATCATTATCTTGCTGCTTGTGCTTGCCCTGATATTCTTCGCGGTCAAAGGCTCCCTCAAGCATTTCAAGGGTGAAGGCAGTTGCTGTGGCGGCGGATCCGGATCCATTGACAAGAATAGGAAAAAGCTTGATGGGCCTGTACTGGGAAAGAAAAACGTCAGGATCGAGGGGATGCATTGCGAACATTGCGCGGTTACCGTCGAGAACGCGGTCAACGAGATCGCGGGCGCGGCCTGCGAGGTCGATCTGAAGAAAAACCTTGCGACGGTGTCCTATGACAGGGACCTTGATGACTTCGCCATACGCAAAGCCATCGAGGACGCCGGATACACAGTCATGGGCATCAGCTGATGACTCAAGATGCAAAACCAATCATCCGCAACAAATCAAGAAGGCCGTTTCTTCGTCTTGTTGAAACGGCCTTTCTCAAAATATCGGTAACAACAAAAACTAATCCATGTGGTTGATCTCGCCCTGACCTTCCACATCGCCAAACGAAGACGCCACCTGTTCAAACATCACCGCGATACAGTCCGACACAAACGGGTTCTGCTGGAGGTCGGTCGCCACATAACAATACCGATATTTTCCAGGGTTTACCTCCGAGGTCCCCATGACGGGGCGTCCAGAAAGCACAATTGGTTCTCCGGTATACCAGACCTCGTCCGCATATTCCTCATCGGTCAGCTCCCGGTCGTCTTCCGCCATCAATAGCGCCCGATATTGTAGTTGGATAACATCACCAGAACGCAAAGGAAGCATGATACGGGCAGGCATGGCAAATGCATCCTGTTCTACAGGAACCGCGCCTATCACTATACCATCGGGAAATGTTTCATCATATACGACGATGATATTTACATCTTCATCATTCAAATACGCGGGAATGGCGTAGCGAGTACCGGTAGGAGTTCTGTCGAGCATATAGAGACACACGAACTGGTCCTCCAATGTAACCCAAGCATCTCGGAACGGGTTCTCTATGACACCAGCCTCCGATACACTCTCCACAGGGAATTGGGCAAGTTGAATATACCAATAAGTACCGTCGACTTCGGATTCATCTTGTTGTTGCCAAAGCTCAAAATATAATTCCGCTACATATTCCAAGGATGACGGTTCGATTCCGATGAACAGGTCATCGGCCTCTTCAATACAGAAGAATTCAATGTCATGCAATGGAACGCCGCTGAGAATCGTAGAAAAATCCTCAATGAACTGAGTATAGGCCGGCAAGACATCAAGATACCGATACAATACAAAATAATCAGACAGGGCTTCCTTTTCCGAAAAAGGAAAATAGACAGAAAGTCCAGACGCTTGCTCCATAAGGTTTTCGGTCGATGAGGAATACACGATGGCGTCCTCTACCGCCATATGAAGAGCAAAGCACTGCTCAGGCCAATCAGATTCAAACTGCCGCGCCAAGCCGCCCAAGTCTATCAAGTCGGCATCGCTGGACTGCGGGCCCCCGCTTCCAAAGCTACGAAGCCCATATCGTGCGCGGGCGAGTGAAGGATAATCCTCCAAAGTCACTGGCGACAGTCGGCGAGCCAAAGCCTCAAGCGCAGTGGAGACATCCTCCACCTTGTTCAAATCAATCACAGAAAGGGTCGCGGTATCGCCTGTCGGAAATTCATCTGAAGGCATGTTGGTTGCTATGTAGGAGTCCACCACCAGCTTGCAGAACTGAGGGATCGGCATTGTGGGATTTTCGGACAAAATCCGAAACACATTGTAATCCCATCCTGTTCCAGGCTCAGTTTCTTCGCTCGCAATCAGATAGCCGGCATAATTCTGAAGGACAAGGGCAATTTCCAGATTCCCCATGAGACAAGCATCGAACCCAATGAATTCAAACGGGGTCAAAACCGCCGGTGTGGACGCCAAGGCTGTCGCGATATCGGGAAGCAACAGGGAATCATCATCAAACAATTCATCCGAACCATACCCTAAGAGAGGACCTCCGCCATGATTCCAGAGCATTAAACCATAGCGGTCAGCTGGATAATTCTCATAGCAATAGGTGACGAAGGAGCTCAACAGCACAGGATTACCGACGCTGAGAGGTTCAGCGTACTCCAGCAACTTTTCCAAGCCAGAGGCGCCGGCCTTCCAAATGACAGGAACCTCGGACGGGATGATGCCATTCTGCCATTCAGAGGTACCGCAAGTGAGCAGAAGCACTTGCAACCGCTCCGCGTCGAATCCACTTCCTATCAGTTCCATCATATCATCCGTGGCACAACTGTTTTCGCTTTCCAAGTCCGATCCGTTCATCATGATCATCAAGGTAAACGGAGCTTTTGACTTCTTCGTCATACCAGCGACTTGGGCGCAAGAAAGCAAAAGAACGCTCAAACACCCGGCGAGAATGCATAATTTCAAAGCACACCAACGTTTGTTCATATATATCCCTGTATTTTTTCTTTAGAATACTCGGATTATGCAATTAGGACAATCATTTGACATTCCCGAGAGGAATTGTTTTCAATCAGCTGACAACCGCCATATGGTACTTTGTCTGATGAAAATCCCAAGGGTTCTTGACACAAACCGGACAATACGGTATGTTATCGAACGTTCGCCAGTAATGACGGGCAGTATTCCCCTGTAGCTCAGTCGGTAGAGCAGGTGGCTGTTAACCACCCTGTCGGCGGTTCAAGTCCGTCCGGGGGAGCATTGATTTGCTAAATAGTTCCTTACAAGGTAAGGGACTATTTTTTTACCCAATTCTTTACCTTACATTCCCTATCATCGCGATACGGCCCTCAGTCCAATCCATAACATAACGAAGGAGAATGGATGCAAGACAAGGCGGGAAGCCTCCTCACAGTACACTGGTAATTATATTCATGTTCCTGTGAAGCTATTACGAGGAATAACGGCTCCGATGACAAGGTAGTCAGCGAACCGTTATTCAAGTAAAAAAAGGGTGACTCCGAAGAGCCACCCTTTTCCATCTCAACAACCGAAGTTATTTCGCAGGATAATGAGCTGAGAGATAGTCAATGAAGACTTCATTCAGCTGCTTGCCTTCCTGAATAACCTTACCAAACATGGTGTACCCGTCACCACCTGCGGCCATGAAGTCGTTGGTAGCGCACTTGTAGGTAGCAGCCTTGTCAATCAACTTGCCATTGAGCAGGACACGCTTGATTCTGCTGCCGGCAGGAGAGTACTTGCTGTAGACGACCTGCAAGTCAGACTGGGAGAATGCACCGTTGGTATTGGGCAACTGGCTGTAGCCATGCTCAAGAGCAGCATAGACATCGGCACCAGTCACTTCTACGACAGCGATTGTATTGGTGAACGGCAGAACATTATTGACATCACCAATCGTCACAGGACCAGCCTCGATGGAAGCACGCATACCACCACCGTTGGTGATCGTAAAGTCAGCACCGGAAGCTTCAGTCATGGCCTGGCAGATCATCTTGGAAAGGTTGGTCTGCTTGGTGCGGACGTTTTCACGTGCACCGTCAAGTTTGACAGGAACATTCGCGATAACGACATTCATCTTGGCTTCAAGCTGCTTGTTCATGTAGTCGATATACGTCTGCACTTCAGGATCATCGGGAACTTCTGTAATTCCAAAAGCCTGAGCAAGCTTGGAAGTAGAAGGATCGAGAACCTCAGCAGCAGGAATCAGCATCGGATACACGCCGGTGGCCTTGTCGTTCTTGACATGAATCTGTACAACGCCAACGTTCTTCAGATATTCGCCAGTCTGCACGATGAGGGTATCATTGACGATCTTGCCTTCCGGCAGAGTCGTGTGGCTATGCCCATCGACAAAGAGGTCGATTCCGTTAAGTGCCGCACAGATCTTGTCACTGGTCAAACCAGAGTCGCCATCGGGATCAAGCCCGATATGCCCGAGTACCACGACAAAATCAACACCCTGCTCACGAGCGGTGTCAATAGCCCACTGGGCTTCACCAAGCACGTCTGGCTGGGTAGGATCAATGAAAATTACGCCTTCGGTATTCTTCGGATGAGACTTGGTCTTCGTATCCGGAGTGGACAGACCGATGACAGCCACGGTAAAGCCGTTGAAGTCATACAGCTGATACGGCTGGAACAGGAAATATCCATTCTCATCAACGACGTTGGCTGCAAGGACCTTGAGGGATCCATTCTCTTCCGCGATTTCCGCAGCTTCGACCAAACGGGCAGTACCATAGTTGAAATCATGGTTTCCGGGAGCGACCGCATCGTACCCAAGCATATCAAGGATAACGCCGACAGTCTCGCCTTCAAACATGTTCGCCAAGTTGGTGCCATGAGTGACATCGCCAGCGTCAAGCAACAACCAGTTGTCGGTGATGGACTTGCCCATCTTCAACAAAGTCGCGAGCTTGGCATAGCCCATGCCACCGTCGGCAGGAACGATACGGGCGTGTACATCGTTGGTATGAACGACGAACAGGTCAAATTCCTTTGCGCCGTCTTCATTCTTGTCAATCATCGTAACGCCATAGGGATATACGACAGGAGCGGGAACTTCTGCAACCGGAGCAGGTTCAACGGCAGGAACAGGTGCGGGCGCAGGAGCTTCTACGACAGGCGCCGGTGCGAACAGAATCCCGACATAATCGACAACCGCGTTGAGCGCCACTTCAATAGCGTAGGCCCTGTCTTCCTTGCTGATCCCCTTTGGATAATTCAGGGTCAGGACACCAGGCTTCCCGATTTCAAACGTCACACCCTCAAGCCAAGAACCGTACTGCTTGACAAGATATGCGCCAAAATCAGCGATCTCCTCATTGGTGATGAAGGAAGGATAGACAATCGTCGTCTGTCCGTCAAAGGACTCAATCGAAGCCTGATACCCGTTATAACTGACGGTAGCGGTGACAGGCTGTTCTTTCACGACTTCCACGACGGGAGCCGGAGCGGGAGTCGCAACGGGAGGGGCAACCGCTTCAGAAGCCGATGCGAACATGGCCTCGACATAATCAGCGACTGCGGCTACCGCGACTTCAATGGCATAGGCTCTGTCGTCCTTGCTAATCCCCTTCGGATAGACAAGAGACAGAACACCAGGCTTACCGATATCAAACGTCACTCCCTCAAGCCAAGAACCGTACTGCTTGACAAGATATGCGCCGAAACCAGCGATTTCTTCATTGGTGATGAAAGAAGGATAGACGATCGTCGCCTGTCCATCATAGGACTCCACCGTTGCCTGGTAACCATAATAGCTAATCGTGGCTGTAACAGGTTTTTCCTGTGCTACTTCCACGACAGGAGCGGGCGCCGGAGCAGGCTCGACAACCGGAGCAGGTGCAGGTGTAGGCTCTACTACAGGAGCCGGTGCGGGTGCTGGAACCGGAGCCGGTGCTGGAACCACAACAGTTACAGGAGCCTCTGGCTCAGCCTTCGCGGTGCTTTGACAACCGACGAGGGCAAAAGCCAACAGGGCGACCAGCAACGCTGCAGAGATAGTTTTTGAAAGACGTTTCACGTGTTTCCTCCTCATGACGTTATCATGTGTTGTTTTACGTATTCATAATTACTATAACACAGAGTCTAAAAACTGGATACAGAAATTACAAGGCATTTTTTCCATTTTTACCGTAGAAAGAGTAATTTTTCATGGTTTTTTCATGTTTCCACGCTTACCACAAAGCGCAGAAACAAAGTTTCCCCACAGATTCCGAAGGAACATAAAAAGAGACCCATGGCATGCCACAGGTCTTCCATATGATTGGCAAGGAACACCAATTACATCAGATCCTTGGCCTTGCGCGCGGTGTTGCCGCTCTTCTCACAATATGCGACATGACGGAGCTTGCCGTTCTCAAAAACGGATTTCATCTTGATGACCCCGCCCCAGCGACTGGTCAGGACTTTCTCACCTTCACGTCGTGCGTTCTTAGAAACATTACCTGGCATATACGTATCCCTCCAATAAATTCATCACAATTCGGCTCACTATACAATATTCCCATGGATTAAGTCAAATACCCGTCCAGTTTTTTCACCGGATTTCTCGGTGTGGCAAGAATAACCACGTGACTTGTCGTAGGCAAGCATTGTACTGAACGGAGAAAAGGTATTATTCTTACCCCATGAAAGGAACATCGGGACGATTCATACGCCTGGCTAGAAACATATTCCTCATACCGGTCCATATCTACAGAGCCGTCATCTCCCCGTATATCGGGCCATCATGCATCTATAGCCCGACCTGCTCCGCATACATGCTCGACGCCGTACAAAAACATGGAATACTGAAAGGAACCGTCCTCGGCATCGCAAGAATACTCCGCTGCAACAGGGCGTTCATGGGAGGTCCGGATCCCGTCCCCGACAGCTTCGCATGGCGACAGATACGGGATTCATACATCATCTTCCATAAGCCGAGACGGAAAAGAAACAGGAACAATGACCCTACAGATCCATCGACAGCTCCCTGACGAATGGAATCAATACCTGTAGCGCATTTTCATTGTAGCCACCTTCAGGAATAATCAAGTCCGCATATTCCTTCGTCGGCTCGATGAAATTGAAATGACCGGGCCTGACCACTTCCAGATACTGGGTGATCACCGACTCGGCGGTCCGCCCTCGTTCGCTGATATCGCGGCGCAGACGCCTGATGAACCGGATGTCGTCGGGAGTATCCACATACAGCTTCAGGTCAAGCAGATCACGAATCTGCCGGTCATACAGAACCATCAGTCCCTCGATGATGACCAATGGACGCGGCGCAACCCTGACCGTCTCGTCCTTCCGCCGGTGATGGACGAAATCATATTGAGGCATGTCGATGGCCCTTCCCTGTTTCAGCAATGTAAGATGCCTGTGAAGCAACTCGGTATCGAAAGCATCAGGATGGTCAAAATTGAAGGCTGTAATATTTTCATTGCTGATATATTCCGCAGAACGGTAATAATTATCCTGCGCGATAAAGACAAAATCGGAACACACTTCCGAGCTTTTCCGTACAATCGTCGATTTTCCCGATCCGGATCCCCCAGTGATGCCGATTATCTTTACATCCTTCATAGTCCTGATCTCCTTCTTAATTTCTTATTCCCATCCCCGACAATCGGTGCATATTTTTCCATCCACGGGGTACAAAGCACAGACTCCCGCCGATATCGGCTGATTCAACGGACGCCACCGATAACGGCAGTCACTCCCAGATACAAAAAAATCAGCGGGAAGCCTGTCCAAGCCCTCCGCTGACCTCCAGCAAAATCAGTCTTCCTTCGGAAAAGACAAGGAATCTCGTCCCATTACGGGCGCCAGTCGGAAATTACTTGCATCCAAACGTGTAGATCGTCGTGTGCCTGTATGTCCGCTCTGGACGCAAAATACAGTCTGGGAAACCGGCATGGTTCGGACCGTCGGGATAAAACTGCGTTTCAAGACAGAACCCGGCGTGCCGACTATATCGCACATGCCCTTTTCCATCCTCAGAGCCATCGAGAAAATTCCCCGTATAGAACTGCACCGCGGGTTTCGTCGTCTTGACAGAAAGCGTCCGTCCGCTCACAGGCTCCACGATATGGGCGAATTCCTTGAGCCCCGACCGCTCATCCGCCAAAATCAGACAATGATCATAGCCGCTACCGGCGATTTTGCCGATATCGCGGCCGATAGGCTTCGAGGACATGAAGTCGAACGGAGTACCAGCGACGGGAAGCACCTCGCCCGTAGGAATCAAGGCGGAATCGACAGGAAGATATCTGTCGCAGGACAGGCCGACCTCATGCTCCAGGATCGTGCCGCTCGCCGCGCCCGCCAAATTGAAGTAGGAATGATTGGTCATGTTGAACGGGGTCGGCTTGTCGGCGGAAGCTTCATAGCAGATGACCAGCTCACCATCGTCCTTCAGCAGATAACTGGCTGCGACGGTGACGGCGCCGGGAAAACCTCCGTCACCGTCGGGGCTGTGCAAACTCAACATGAGACCGGGCATGCCGCTGACTTCGAACGTTTCCGCATGCCAGACGCGGAAACTAAAACCAGAACGGCCACTATGGAGACTGTTCACCCCGCCATCGTTCGTCTCTACCTGGTAAAACGCGCCATCGATGCAGAAACGCCCCTTCGCGATACGGTTGGCGAAACGTCCGACGGTCATTCCGAAATACGTCGTAGTATGCGTATAAGGTTCCAAACTACCGTACCCCAGTACGACATCATTTACCGCGCCATGTGAATCGGGCGCATGAAACGCCTGCAAGGTCGCACCGAACGTACATACGTCGGCCCGATACGGTCCGGCTATCAAAGTATAGAGATAGACGTCCTCGCCAGCGGAGGTAGTACCAAAAGGTCGCTTTGAAACCATCATCATCCTCCTAGAATCCAAACCAACGGGATTCTGCACAAGTATACATCGGCATACCCGGCAAAACAACTGACAAATACATTATTTTCCAGCTTCAGCCTGTCGTTTCCCTACTATCCGCATATCGCCGAACTTTGTATTTGCAACCGCGGCGACGTCATCGCCACGCAATGTGCCGGTAGCCTGATAGTCTATCTTGAAAATGGACATCTTGATCTTGCCGGAAAATGAAAACTTCGTACCGTCGAATGTCCCGTCGGTGAAAGGCGTCGCATTGTTGAACAGAGTTAGCGTACCGACCAAAACGCCCGCATCATTCCAATCAGCCGTCACCTGACCGGTCTTGTGGCCTACCGGCGTATCGACTTCGATGTTCCAGACTCCGACAATCGCATCCAAAGACGCAGCGCATGCGCTAGCCAAGACAAACAGACACAGCAAACCAATGATAAATATAAGTTTTTTACGTTCCATGGGAAAAACCATACTCCGAGTCTCACAAAATGGAAATAGTTTGTTTGTAATTTTTTTCACCAAAGGCCACACGCCCCGGCATATATCATGCGCGGGCCGCACGGCGTCGTGCCCTTATCAACCGAGCTCATAAGGAACGAACAAATCGGGCAAACCGGTGTTGGGGAAAATGCCGACGGCCTCCGACAGAATCGCAGCGCATGCCGTTTCGGACAATGGAATATGACAGAGCAGCAAACGTCCGGCTTGGGCCTTCACCGCGGTCAATGCAGCTTGTCTTGCGCTACTATGCCCTCCTTGCGCTAATTTCGGTTCATCCTGTTCAACGCCGCCCGCCTCATGAACCAACAAGTCGGCATGAAACATTTCAAGGGGAACCGTACAAAGGGGACGTGTATCGGCCGTATATGCGAACTTCACAGAACCATCGGTACAGGATATTCCGCACGTCGGGACACCATGGTCAACATCAAAAAGCTGAATCTGCAATGAATCCGACAGATACAAAGGACGTCCGACACCAGATTCCCATCGAAGCGGAAACATCCCCGGTTTCTCCCTAATGCCGAACACATCACAAAGAGCCTTCGCCTTTTCCAACGTCTCGGCATTGCCGACTATCCGCAAAGGAGCGGTTCGTTTCAACAACCAAAGGTTGTGAAGCAAAGAAGGTAATCCATAGAGGTGGTCAACATGACTGTGCGTCAGAATCACCATCTCGAGCCATATAGGATCATAGCCGGCCTGACGAATCAATTGAGCGGGAGCACCGCTTGTGTCAATCAGCAGAGGAATCCCGCCCGATTCAATCAGCAAACAGGTATTTCCCGATCTCTCGCTGTGCAGGCTCCCTTGCCGTCCTAGAAACGAAACCTTCATATCAGACTTTCCTCTCTTTTCGTTTCCTGGAAACCGCGGGGAGAACAACCGAAAGAATCACCAGAATAATGAAAATCCAACAAATCGGTTTTGTGAAGAATGTAAAATAATTTCCACCGGCAAGCTTTACCGCCCGACGGAAATTTTCCTCAAACATGCCTCCGAGGATCAATCCCAATACAATCGGCGCAATAGGATATCCGTCACGTTTGAGAATATATCCCAGCCAACCCATCACCAATGCGATACCCATATTGTAGAGACCCGCGCTCGTCGCCTGCCCCGCAATCGCATAGGAACCTATGAACGAAAGAACAAGGACCAACGGCAGCAACAGCTGGGAAGGAACGCCAAGCACTTTCGGATACAGCCGTACTCCAGCGAGCTGGAACGTCGCCATGAAGATATTGGAAATGAACAAGGTAATGAATATCGCGTAAACCAACGGCATATTCTGCTGAAACAGTTGAAAACCCGGGGTAACCCCCTTGATCATCAGCGCGCCAATCAGGACCGCGGTTGCCGCGTCACCGGGAATTCCCAAAGCCAACGCGGGAATCAACGCACCTCCAGTAACAGCGTTGTTGGCGACTTCGGGAGCGAAAACACCTTCAAGGCAGCCACTCCCAAGAGGTTCGAGTTTTCCACCGGATGCATCGCAGATGTTCTTCGCAGTATTGCGAGCAAGGAAAACGGCGATGGAAGCCCCCGTCCCGGGTATAGCGCCGACAACGGTACCGATTCCTAGAGAACTGAGAATGATTTTCCACATCCGCCCTACCTTTTTCAGCGGAGGGAAAATGTGACCGATATCAACCTTCCGAGCCTCAATCCTCGGCTGGTTGATCTTCCTCATCTCTGAAAATACCTGAGAGACGCCATACAACCCGATAAGTGTCGAAGTCAGATCCAGACCTTTGGCAAGAGGCGTCGTGGCAAGCAGGCTGGAGAACGGAATGCGGAGCTGTCCACTGAACGGATCCGTTCCAAGAAACGCAAGCGCCATGCCAAACGCACCCATCAACAGGCCCTTCATGATATTCTTCCCAGATACGGAAGCGATGACCACCAGGCCGACCAATGCCAGCGACGTTTTCTCAGCAGGTCCAAAAGCCAATGTCAGCTTGGCAATCAACGGCGCGAATAAAATCAGACATATGAGACTCCCCATTCCGCCGATGAAGGACGCAACAACCGCACCACCCAATGCTTGCCCCGCCCTTCCTTTCTTTGTCATCAGGATACCATCCTCGACGGTGGCGATAGCGTTTGGATTTCCAGGGATACCAAGCAAGATGGCAGGAATCGACGCGCCACTGACAGCACCGCAATACACAGCGAGCAACAGACCGATGCCAGTGGCGCTTGGCAACTGAAAACTGATTGGCATGATCAACGCAATGCCCATCGTAGCGGTCAATCCAGGCAATGCGCCAAGAATAATTCCCAGGACGGATCCGAAAGCCATCCAGAGGACAGTTGAAATATTCGCGACCTGGGAGAGGCCTTGCAAGAATACTTCCATGTTTTTTTCCTCCTCTACCAGGTAATCAGTCCCTTGATGAGCTCGACAAGGAACAACTGCTTGAAGATGATATAGAGAATCTCAGTCGTCGTTACTGAAATCACCCCAGCGAACCAACTGGAATGTCCACAATCATGCGAAGAGTCAGCAGCCCAAAACCGTCGGCAGACCAAGATGGCGATGACAGTGAATACAATGACAACAAGCACGCTCAATGCGGAAGTCGTCCCTGAAGCCCCCAGCCAAGAAGGAACGATTCCCTTTCTTGCGGCCAACAGCAATGAACGAGTAATCACCCTACCCAAAGAATACACCACAAGAATTCCAATGACCGATGAAACACATCCGACCAGCGCAGCTTTCCAATCTTCCTTTCGCACTCCTCTCCGGAGGTTCGCGAAACAGAGAAAGAAAAGCAGCAGGACAGTACACAGAATGAAACCCAGAAACCTAGTCAACAGGATATAGCCAATTGCAAAGGCAAAAGTCAGGACGAACAGCTGCCGTTCCTCCCTACTCATCTTATCCCGTTCCCCTGCATCTTTCCTGTCGGTGACAAGCAGATACATAGAACTGATGAACATGAAGATGGAGAGGAACAACGGCAAAACCATTCCGCCGGGATCTCCCCCGATTTCGTCCCCAATCATTTTTGAGCTACCGGAACTGACAACATAGATAAAATACAATATGGATAGCATGGAGAACGCTATCGGAATTGGTTTTCTGTCTTTCAACATACTGTTCGTCCTTTGTACCATTATAGCTTGTACAAACCGGCTTCCTTGAGAATCGGCTCATAATCAGCGATAATAGTCGCATCATAAGCTGCAAAATCATCAAGCTTGTGGAACGCGGGAATCAGACCGTTGGACGACATGAATTTTTGAAAACCATCTGAATTGAAAGCCTTTTCAGCGATATCCGCCAACCATTTCTTCGCCTCTTCAGAAGTTCCATTCTTAACCATGAGAGAACGGAAAGACCCGCTTGGGATGTTCAATGAAGGATACCCCGCTTCAGCCAGAGTCGGTACGCTGGACAATTCAGGAATAGTGCTATGGGCGCCGCCGAGAATAGCCAAGGGGCGGAGGGAATCCATATTGGCCTTGACTTCGGACTGGCTGAAGATACCTACATCGCAATGTCCTCCGAGAACGGAAGCAATCAAATCCGCGCCACCGTTAAATGGCGTAACATTGAACACCTTGTCAAAAGCAAGGTTCATCCCGACACAGGCCACTCCAGTCGCTCCGCCCATTCCTGCGTTACCGAAGGAGAGTTTGCCAGGATTCGCTTTTGCGGCGGTCTCAAGCTCTTTCAAAGTTCTCCAAGGCTTGTCGTTACGCACGGCAATGATGAACGGATCCCAGTTCAAAGCGACGATATAGTCCAGAGCCTTATATCCCTCGGTAAGCCCCTGCATAGTAGCCGCGGTAGTATGGGTCCCCGCACCAAGCATGGTATACCCGTCAGCAGAACCATTGACAACTTCGTTCGTACCAGTCGCACTACCGGCTCCGGTGATATTTGTCACGATGAAATTCTGTCCGGAGATCCTTTTCATCTCTTCCACCAACGCACGAAAAATCAGGTCGGTACCACCTCCCGCGGCATGGGGGACTACAATGGTAATCGTCTTTTCCGGGTCGGGAAATACAGTTTCGCTTGTACCGGCGGAGAACAAGGGAAGAGTAATGACAATCAAAAAAAACATCATGACACATACAAGCTTTTTCATACAAGCCTCCATAAAATTGAATATACTTTTCAGACATACACATCAGCGGCTGCCTGCACAAAACACTTTTGCATCCTACGGGATGAAAACATGTCCGGCAGTTCCGACGATGTTTCCGTCAAAACTGAAAACACCTATCGCACCTTAACTATTTCTTAGCACATTCTAGCACAAAAGAAAAAAAACGCAAGAAAAAAAAATATTAGGAAAGAATTATTAGATGGAAAAGAAAATACTATATATTGATAGGATATTAAAAAAAAGCTATCGCAGAATAACCCGTACCCCACGATAGCTCCACGTATTGCAAAAACTGTCTCAAACCGAAAAATGAAACAACTTCAGGAATTCTTCTCATCGCTTTTCAGCACCGCAAGGAACGCCTGCTGAGGAATCTCGACGTTTCCGACCATCTTCATCCGCTTCTTCCCTTCCTTCTGCTTTTCCAAAAGCTTCCGCTTGCGGCTGATATCGCCGCCGTAGCACTTAGCAGTGACATCCTTGCGGAAGGCGCTGATCGTCTCCCTGGCGACGATACCGCCGCCAACGGCGGCCTGAATAGGAATCTTGAACTGCTGCCGGGGAATTTCATCCTTCAGGCGTTCACAGACCATCCGCCCACGCGCCTGAACGTTTCCCCTGAATACGAGCTGGCTCAGCGCATCGACAGGCTCTCCATTCACAAGTACGTCCATTCGCACCAAGTCGGTCGTCTTATAGCCGATGACCTGATAGTCGAACGACGCATATCCACGGGAAATAGACTTCAGCCGGTCATAGAACTCGAACAAAACCTCAGCGAGCGGCATTTCATAGATCATCTCCACTCGCTTTTCATCGAGGTAGTTCATGCCGGTCTGGACGCCACGCTTCTCCATGCACAGGGTGATGATTCCCCCTACATAGGCCGTCGGGGTAATGATGTTCGCCTGAATATATGGCTCTTCAACGGAGTCTACCCTCATGGGATCGGGATAGTCCAATGGATTGTCTATGTTCAACGTCTCGCCGTTCTTCATATGGACGATATACTTTACCGAAGGGCTGGTGAATACGATGGAAAGGTCGAACTCCCGTTCGATACGTTCCTGCACCACCTCCAAATGCAACAATCCAAGGAAACCGCAACGGAATCCGAAGCCCAGCGCGGCGGAAGAATCCTTCTCATACACCAAGGAAGCGTCGTTGAGTTTCAACCGCTCAATGGCGGCCTGCAATTCTTCGTAGTCGTTGGTATCCACTGGATAAATCGAACTGAACACCACAGGCTTGACGTCCTTGAATCCAGCGAGCGCTTCCGCCGCGGGATTCGAGAGGAGAGTAACCGTATCTCCGACGCGAATATCGCCAATGGTCTTGATTCCAGCGATAAAATAGCCGACGTCCCCGGCCTGCAAGCTGCCGGTCCGTACCAACTCAAGCTGGAATATGCCGACTTCCTCCACCTTGTAGGTCGCCTTGCTGTGCATGAACTGGATATCGTCCCCTTCCTTGACCATTCCATGGAACAACCGGAAGTGAACGACGACCCCGCGGTACGGATCGTAATGGGAATCGAAAATCAAGGCCTGCAACGGTACGTCAAGGTCGCCGGACGGAGGGGGAATCAACTGGACGATCTGCTCGAACAACGAGTCCACGCCCTCTCCGGTCTTTGCGCTGACCAATACCGTAGCATCAGGGTCAAGTCCCAGGTCATGGTCGATCTGGTGCAGACAGGAAGGGATATCGGCGCTAGGAAGGTCAATCTTGTTGATGACCGGGATGACCTCCAGATTGTGCTCCATGGCGAGATAGAGATTGGCCAGCGTTTGGGCTTCGACACCCTGCGAGGCATCAATCAACAACAACGCACCCTCGCAGGAGCTGATGGCGCGGGAAACCTCATATGAAAAGTCCACATGTCCCGGAGTATCGACAAGGTTCAACTCATACTTGTTGCCGTCGGCGGCGATATAGGGAATCGTAACGGCCTGGCTCTTGATCGTGATACCCCTTTCCCGTTCGATATCCATGTTGTCCAATATCTGAGCCTGAGCGGGTCCCCTGCTTGTTACCAGACGGGCCTTCTCAATGAAACGGTCCGCAAGCGTCGACTTGCCGTGGTCAATATGGGCGATAATACAAAAGTTGCGCGTAAAACGTGAATCCTTGGACATATTGCTCCTAAATCGTCATGTAAGGTTTGTGGCGCTCTCAACGGCTTCAAGTCCGAGCAGTTCCCTGATTTGCAGATCATCAAGCGTCTCATGCTCGACCAACGCCTCGGTAATCTTGTCAAGCTGATCACGGTGTTCGGACAGAATCGCCCTGGTCTCGGACATCGCTTCAGAAAGAATCCTCGTAATCTCGGAATCAATCTTCTTCGCCGTCTCTTCCGAATAATCCTTGTGCTGGGCGATCTCGCGTCCCAAGAACAACGGTTCATCCTCTTTTCCATAGGAAACGAAGCCCAAATCACTCATACCCCATTCAGTCACCATGCGGCGGGCCACCTCTGTGGCCTGCTTGATATCGTTGCTAGTCCCCGTGGTGGTTTCACCAGAGACAAGCTCCTCAGCGACATACCCACCCATACAGACCTTGATCCAGTCCATCAGCATGCTGCGGTTCTTTGTATAGGCATCCCTTTCCGGCAGACTAATCGTCAGTCCCAGCGCACGCCCATGGGGAATAATCGTCACTTTGTGCAATGGGTCGAGATGTTTCAGATAATAGTGCAACAATGTATGCCCGGCTTCGTGGTACGCCGTAGCGCGTTTTTCTTCTTCGGTCATGAAACGGCTTTCACGTGCGACGCCAAGCAGAATCTTGTCACGAGCCTGCTCGATATCGGACATCGACACAGTTTCCTTACCTTCCCTGGCGGCAAACAAAGCCGCTTCGTTCACAAGGTTGGCGAGATCTGCGCCGCTAGTACCCGGCGTAGCGCGGGCGATCCGATGAAGGTCCACATCGGATTCAAGCTTCACCTTCTTGCAGTGTATCTTGAGGATGTCCTCGCGCTCCTGGATATCTGGAAGATCGACTACGACCTGCCGGTCGAAGCGCCCGGGACGGAGCAAAGCGGGGTCAAGGACATCGGGACGGTTGGTCGCGGCGATCACGATGACGCCGTTGGCGGTCTCGAAGCCATCCATCTCCACCAGCATCTGGTTCAGGGTCTGCTCCCGTTCATCATGCCCGCCGCCAAGCCCGCTGCCACGGGTACGGCCCACCGCATCCAACTCATCGATGAACAAGATGCAGGGAGCGTTCTTCTTGCCCTGCTCGAACAGGTCCCTGACGCGAGCGGCACCCATGCCCACGAACATCTCGACGAAATCGGAACCGCTGGTGTGGAAGAAAGAAACGCCGGCCTCCCCCGCCACCGCCTTGGCGAGCAAGGTCTTGCCTGTTCCGGGAGGGCCGACCAGCAGGACTCCTTTGGGAATACGGGCCCCGATTTGCTGGAACTTGGCCGGATGCTTGAGGAATTCAACGACCTCCTGGAGTTCGTACTTCGCCTCCTTCTGCCCGGCGACATCAGCGAACGTAATCTTCACGTCGGTGTCCATATATTCCTTCGCATGGCTCTTGCCCAACGAAGACATCATCTTTCCATTCGCACCGCTAGCCTGCCTCCACAGCATGATGGAGAAGCCGAGGAAAATAATCCAAGGCACCATCTGCAAAAGAATCTGAAGGAAGGAGATGTTTCTCACGGTACCGGTGACCGTGACATTATATTGTTGCAACGTACTGAGCAAGCTCTCGTCAAAATATGGGATTCTCGCACGGGCGCTTACAGAATTAATCAACGTAAACTTAATCAGTGAGCTCTCTTCAATCTCGACGGAAGCGACCTGCCCATTCTGCACATACTTCAGGAAAGTCGTATACGGAACTTCCTGAAGTGTATTTCCAGGCTCTCCAAGCAACATGAAAACGAACGTAGCGATCAGAACGACGAATACGATCAGCGCTATACGATTCTTCCCAGGCTGCAGGGGATTGCCACTTTTCTGTGGACCGCGCGGCCGCTGCGGGCCACTATTGTCATTGGATCTCCAATAGTCTTTCCTCGACGAATCATTGTTCGAATCGTGATTGCTTTTGTCATCCCTACTGAAGAATGGATTGTCAGACCGCTGGCTGTCGGAAGCCTTCCGGCCATCGGTATGCTTCGTATCCTTATCGTCATCCGGGCGATTTGGATCGAATCTGTCGTCATTGTTCACTGCATTCATTCCTTTTCACCACACTATAATGTGATAATCCGATTCGGGCAAGGGGACTGGCCTTAAAACGCTTGGCCAGACGATCCCGTCCGCCCCAGGCCTTTCCCATTACCGCGACCAAACCATCGCGGTCTTCCAATACGGGTATTTCATTTGTTGCGGAAGCGGACACTTTCCATTGTCCAATCAGCCTGGAAACCAACTTCGTACCATCGGAGAGTTGGATGGAATCGCCGTCCCGCCAAGTCCTTACGACCAATGGAGGAACGAGTCTGTCTTCTGGAATATATATATCAAACGGGGCTTCCGCCAACCATGAATCGATATTTTTCATAGTACGCTCCAGCACGAATCCATTACAGAGCGGCACGACGCAGTCATCCGCAGACAAATCAATGGGAAATACGTAGAAACAGGTGCTGAAATTCTCCGAGCGAATCCAAATGATATGGTCTGCGACTTTCTCAACGACAGTCCCACAACTGCAGATCATACTATTTTTTTCGTCAGTATTATCATTTGAGAACATCGCCGCTACTCTGGAAGCCATTTCATACCGCAACGGGGCAAACATTCCTTTTTGCAATAGATTCCACATCCGATAGACGGCGACAATTCTGAGATATTCCGGCAGCCGTTGAATCGCCCGGTAGTCGGCGACGACACGACCAGAATCCTGATGGATATATGGCTCGACGGAAGCGGACGCAAGTTCCAGATACTCCATGGCGGGGATAGCCCTTTCCGCGAACGAACAGACCGACTCCTTCGCCGATGGAAATACGGAAAGTACGGCGGGAATTATGGAATGGCGAATCCTGTTGCGCAGATAGGTATCGGCGGCGTTGGTTGAATCCTCTACCCAGGACAACCCGGACATCCGCAAATCCGTCCGCAGATCCTCCCTCGTCAAACGGAGGGCGGGTCTGATGATACAACCATTTTTAGGAACTATCCCCTTCATGGAGGACAGTGTTCCACCTTGCAACAACCGCATCAGCAATGTTTCCAATTGATCGTCAGAAGTATGGGCCGTAGCGATATACCCAAATCCAAGACGACGTCTTTCATCTTCCAACGCCTGGTAGCGCAGGACTCGCGCAGCATCCTCGGTGCCCGCCCCTCGCAGGCCGGACTCCCTAGCCACCTGTCCGACGCCAAGATCAAGTAGGGACAAGGGAATGCCCAAAGCTTCGCAGTTCAATCTATTACGCTCGCGCTCCCTGGCAAGCTCATCTTCAGCCCGAAGCCGATGGTTTACGTAAGCCGCACGCAATTTTCCCGGGGGCAAGATGAACGACAGCGCATACAGCAACCCCAGGGAGTCGCTTCCCCCTGAAAACGCAACGAGAATTCCATCTTGAAAATCGATGGCGTATGTTTCAAAAAAAGCCGTCAATTCAGTTCTGATGGACTTTCCGATTGAATTCAACCATCGCCTCCTGCAAAGGCATGCCGTTCAACAACGCCTCCAAAGCCTCCGCACCACGGGAGATCCCCGCCTCCAAGGCTTCGCGCCCTTCTCCGGGTTCGGGACGTTGCAATACATGCTCGACCACAGTATGATCCGGTCCTGGACGCCCAATGCCAATATATATCCTGATGAATTCCGCCGAACCCAATCCACCTATCATGGATTTCAGCCCATTGTGTCCAGCAGAGGAACCTCCCTTCCTTATCCGTACGTGTCCCGCGGGCAAATCAAGATTGTCGCAAACGACAATCATATCGTCAACCGCACAGGAAGTGAAATATTTTGCGATGTCGCCAGAGTTGTTCATGAACGTCAGCGGCTGAACCAAACGGAACTCTCCTGCACGTGATTGTCCAACGGACTCTCGGTATAAACGAAAACAGCGTTTTTTCAGTGTAACCTGAAAAAACGCTGCTGTTCGCTCAAGAACGTCGAAACCGACATTATGGCGGGAGTGCTCGTATGCCGTACCAGGATTACCCAATCCAAATACACAAAACAGAATACACCTCCGAATCCTTATTTCTCATCCTTGTCCGCGTCGGCGGCAGCGGCACCGGTAGTAACCTCCGCTTCAGCCGCGGCGTCAGTCTCAACAGCGGGAGCTTCTTCCTTGATGGACTTGACCGTGGCAACGGTGGAATCGGGGTCAATCAAGAATTTGACGCCAGCAGGAATCGCCAAGGCACCGACCTGAAGGCTTTCATTGATTTTCAGACCGGATACATCAGCAATAAGGACTTCAGGCAAATCCTTAGGCAGACATTCGATTTCAATTTCATGGAGAATCTGCTCCAACACGCCACCATCACGAACACCCGCGGGAGTTCCGTCCAAAGTAATACCGACATGAGTGCGCAAAACCTGCCCACGAGTTACTTCAAAAAAATCAACGTGCCTGATGGCACCACGCAGCAGATCTTCCTGAAAGTCCTTCATCAGACAGTCGAACTCTTTGTCACCAGCGGAAATCGTCAACAAGGTAGTTTCAGAAAAATGCCTCATCTTGTTTTCGAACTCTTTTGCATCAAGGGTGATATGCACCGGGGTGTTCTTGCCATAGATAACGGCGGGAATACGGCCGCTGCGAAGAACACGACGGGAACCGGCAGAACCAAAATCTTCGGTTCTGAACTGGGCGGAAAGCTTCTTTTCACTCATTCTGAAACTCCTGTTACTCTCATTGGGATTATTCAGCCCGATAAGGACGGAACATCCAATTACCATGGGATACAAGTGTCCATGACACTTGGGGACAGGGAAGGCAGGATTCGAACCTGCGTATGCCGACACCAAAAACCGGAGCCTTAACCGCTTGGCGACTTCCCTACACTGTGGCATCACAAGAATGCATGCTGCGGTATTCTACACGAAACCACGGGCTTGCACAATAGCAAACCAACAGGACTCCTGGTGTTTCAATGAAAAAAAACTCAAAACGAGAACAAGATTCATGCGGAGAGAATGTACCCATCCCGCACCAAGTAAAACGGTTTAGTCTTCGCCCATGTCAACAGGCTCAGAGGCATTTTCGTAAGCCTCCATGATTGCATTTTGCAATTTCTCACGAAAATCACAATTAATCGGGTGTGCGACATCCTTGTACTCGCCACTTTTCGTCAACCGACTCGGCATGGCAATGAAAGCCCCATTGTGTCCGTCGATTATCTTGATGTTATGTACAACGAATTCCTTATCAAAAGTCACAGTGATATAGGCTTTCAGTTTTCCTTCATCCTGTACCTTTCTTACTCTAATATCCGTTATCTCCATCATTCCCCCTACGCAATTACAGAGACATGCACACATATTCCGCTGTAAACGATTTCATTATCATTCTATAGCGGTTACAGTGTACCATCGCAAAGTTGATTGCACAACATTTTTGCACGGAAAGTACAGACTTCATCCCCAAACTCAGTTGCAACAGCCAGACAAACGGCGTCAAGCGCCTCGTTATCCAGACTTACCGCATACCAGGCCGCCCCACTGCCTGTAAGTGATCCAAATGTATTTCCCACCGCCTTGCAGGCGGCGTCAAGCACAGAATAGAAATCCTCATGTCCGATGACCTGAGAAAAATCATTGAAAAACGGCCAGGTCGCACACGGCTTCCCATATATGCACGCAATATCCTGAACTGAAAACTCGGTTGCTGGACAGCCACCAACGCCTCCAGCCCGCAACATGTCAAGCGCGGCGAATGCATTTGCCGTCGATACACTGAACGAACGGGGCATCACAACCAGAACGTGATATTCTGACGGTGTAGCCACCGGAGTCAGCCATTCCCCCCTCCCCCGCCCCCATGCCGCAGTCGAGCCGCAAAGGAAGAAAGGAACGTCACTTCCCAGTCGGAGCCCCAAAGCCATGAGTTTCCGAGCCCCAACGGCTTTCTCGGGAAACAAGGACTCAAGCGCACACAATACTGCCGCGGCGTCAGAAGAACCACCCCCGAGACCAGCCTCCACAGGAATTCTTTTCATGCAGTCGACGACGACGGCGCAGGAAACACCCGCACACTGGCACCACAGCCGTGCGGCCTTGCTCATGGAATTATCCTCGGACGGACAAATTCCCTCCAGCCCCCTGACGACGCAGGAAAAACAAGGAGCCTCGCTGACCGCCACACTGACTGTGTCATGCAAGGATATCAGTTGAAAAAGCGAGGACAAGTCGTGATACCCATCCTCACGTCTGGCGGAAACGGCCAGATGCACATTGATTTTCGCAAATGCTTCCTGAGTGATCGAACTAGGCAACATAGTGAATAGCATAGCAAAGGCAACGCACGGTGTCGAGTGCTAAAAACGACAAGAATAGGGATTTTACCATTGTCAAGCCAAAGATTTCGTGTACATTCGTATTTTTTTACATCGCACAGCTTCACAAGGGATACGAAAACAGCGGGGAGTCCACCTGTTCCCCACTCGCATCCATTACCAAGCCCCCAGATTTTCCATACGTTCGATTGTTTTTTCAGCCCAGCCGTTGTTTGCCTGCGGATTGCCGGGACTTGGATGAATAATCGAACCCACCGTATACGGACCGTATCCAGAACTTTGAAGCTCTCCAGCGGCTTTCTCCAGCTTCCGCTGGGCATATTTACCTACGCCGATCAGATATTTGGGGGCGACAAGCAACAATACATCCTTCAGATAGCCGTCGCAAAGAACCTCCATTGCCCGTTGTTCCTCTTTGGGGAGCTTGTCGGGCGTCACATTCTTCGCACGGCTGCCGCTATCGAGAAACACAAGAGGACAATAATTCATCACACAATGACTGGCGAAAAACCGTTCAGCAGTTTCGGACCGGTCGGACATCAACCCCCACAGCCGCTTACCGCTGACCTCGCTGCGCGTCGTGGAAAATCCAGTTACCGGGCGACCAGGATGTTCGATGGAAGGGGAAGAAACAGGGGCTTCTATCCCCATCCAGGAGCGGACTGCATTGACTTCCCCAAACGGCACTCCGGTCTGAGCCATACCAAATGGGCCAGGATTCATCCCCAAGAAAAAAATGGGAACGTCGGCGTGGACATAGCGTTCAAGATACTGCCGGTGGGGTTCCCAAGCGTATACCAAGGGATCATACACAACTCCGTCGAACGTAAAGCGCAGCCGTTCGACTTCATCCCGAAAACGCAAGGTCCTGGCAACTATCCGTTCAGCGAATACATTTTCCATCCGACATCTCCTTTTCAGGCTTTCCAAGTCAAATACGGATCATACCAGAAAGCCACCCTATAGGCAAACAGGAAGAATTCCCGTATCCTGTTTCCATGAAACGCACACGGCTGTACGGCCAAGAACTCAAAGGGGTCATTTTCGACAAGGACGGAACCTTGTTCAACTACCGGCTTGTCTGGAGGGACGTCCTGAGCTCCACTGTGTCCGCCGTACTTACGGCGTTGGGGAAAGAAGACACCCCTCAGCTGCACGACAGCTTTCTTTCCTTGTTGGGAATCACGCCGACAGGGGTGAACCCTCACGGGTTGGTGTTCACGCACAATCATTGCAAGACCTTTCTCAAGATGTTCGGCTTCTGCGTCAGACACCGCATCAACCTGTTCATCGTCCCCATGCTATACAAGAAAGCTTTGAGAAATACTCAGAAACAAATCAGTCGCACATTGGAGTCCATGGATTTTGCTCCGCAGATTGCGTTATTCACTCGACTGAAAGACCACGGGTACCGTATCGGAATCATCACCAGCGACACTGCGGAATCTTGCGAAGTGTTTCTCTCCCATATGGGGCTGGCGTCGCTTGTGGATTTCATCGCAACCAGAGACCATGAGGTGAAACGAAAGCCTCACCCAGAAGCGTTTCATGAGTTCTGCCGTATGACGGGACTTTCTCCCGGGCAGGTAGCCGTTGTCGGCGACACCGATACGGACATGCTGTTCGCCCGCCGGGGCAAGGCCGGCTATATCGTGGCGGTCCTATCCGGAAGCAACGATGTCCCAAAGCTGACCAGGCTCTCGGACGTCGTCTATCCCGACATTCTGTCCATCAATGACGATACCAGATTCTTTCCACGCTGATTATTGAGAAAGCCACCGCATCGGCAACTCTCCCAGTCGGCAGAAGAAATGCCAAGTCTCTACCAGACGCAGAGAGAAAGCGTACCCAGTCATGGAGGTCGTCGTACATTGATATGGGCAACCTAGCCAACGACATACCCGGCGAGGTCCCGTTCATAACGCCTCCGCCAGGAGAAGAACGCCGAGCGCATTATCGTATATCGCCTTATGGACAGTCACCTCAGAAATATCCATGGGCAAAATCGCAGAACACTAGACAATCAATTCATAGTTTATAAAAAAACACCATACCCGTCCCGCCCATTTGCCGATCAGATAAGCATGCGGCAGCAGGGAACCATCCCTCCGCATTTCCATTTTCATGAATACTTTTACATTCAGGAATCCCACGGGATGCCGGCATCGCCCCCGTACAAAGGAGTTCCCCCATCCACCGAATATGACAGCATAGTGGCGACCAAGAAATCCGGCTACTGTGATCATGCCGCGTCCATTCCACATCCACGACCTCCGCGAGAACCTCGACATAAGCCCCGCCAGGCAAACTGAAGGTGCCGACGCTTGTTTCCAGCCAGAAAGTCGGCATTGAAAGTACGGGACGCAAACTAAAAGCAAACCACACGGACTAATAGTAATAATTTACTATAAGTATATTTCTTTGTTTAAGAATAAATTAATCTGTTATTGACATTCGTCATATATTCTGTAAAAATTGAAATAAGAAACACTGGACGTTATACGATAGTTAGAACATACCATACGTTCGCAGACATGAATATAGAGGATTATACGCCGATGAAGCATTCATGGGAAGAATTAGATATTTACCGGGGCTCCCTGTTCACAGGGGAATGGCCGACGATTCCTGAGCTTTTTGAAATTTCCCTCAGTCGTTTTCCAGAGAGAAACTGCTTTACGACCTTTGATCCAGAACGCAAGACGATGTCCTACAAGGAAGTCCACGGCCACTTGCTGAGAATCTCCGGCTATTTGCAGGAAGCGGGATTCAAGAAAGGCGACAGGGTGATCATCAATGGGAAGAATTCCCCTCAATGGGGACTTGCGTACCTGGCGGTCATGTTCGCCGGAGGAGTCGTAGTGCCCTTGGACAACCAGATGCCACAGAACCGGGTCACGACGTTGAGTTGTTTCTGTGAAGCCGCATTCCTTTTCGGCGACTTTGACGTGATTCAAAGGATTCCCGACGATGAATCATGGTTCAGGATGCTCAAAGGTGCGTTCACTCTCAAAGGTCATAGCGACAGGTGTCCCTCCATTATGGATATCCAGCCGAAAACTATCCATGAGCCGCCACGTTGTACTTGCGACGATCTCGCCGCGATACTTTTCACCAGCGGAACCACCGGCAATGAAAAGGGTGCGATGCTCACCCATGCGAACATCGTCAGCGATGTATTCCAAGCTTGTGACGGGATATTCCTCCATGTCACCGAAAAAGATGTGCTCTACGCGCTTCTTCCGTTGCACCATAGCTATTGCTGCACGGCGGTATTCCTTGAGGCGATCAAGCATGGCGCTGAATGTGTGTTCGGACACGGGATCATTGTGAGCAGGATGCTCAATGACATGAAGCAGGGACAGGTGACGATCTTCATGGGAATTCCCCTCCTCTACAATAAGCTCCTCGCCGGTCTCATGAAGAAAGTCAGGGAGAGGGGACGGTTCGCCTATGCGTTGATCCGTTCACTCATGTGGATCAATGGAATTTTAAAAAAGACCTTTCATATCAACCCCGGACGACGGTGGTTCAAGGCGTTGCTTTCTGGCTTGGGAATGGACCACAACAGGATATGCATCTGCGGCGCAGGACCTCTCTCTCCCAAAGTATTCCACCAGTACCAGCAACTTGGACTTGATTTCATACAGGGCTATGGGCTGACCGAAACAAGTCCGATCCTTACCCTGAACCCAATCAGCAAGTTCAAAATCAAATCGGTGGGGATGTGTTTCCCGTTGGTCGACATGAAAATTGATGAACCGGATCTGTTCGGCGTAGGGGAAGTGCTGGTCAAAGGGCCGAACATCTGTAAAGGATATTATAAGGACGAAGCGAATACGAAAGCACTGTTTACGGATGACGGATACCTCAGGACCGGAGATCTCGGTTCCATGGACAAGGAAAAATATCTATACCTCAAAGGCCGTGCAAAAAACCTAATCGTCACGGAAGGCGGCAAGAATGTCTATCCGGAAGAAATCGAGGACTTGTTCCAGCTATATCCACAGATCGACCAGATTCTGATCCGCGGATACATGGAGAAAAAAGACCTGAAAGCGGAAGGAATCGAAGCCGTCATCCATCCTAGTGAAGAATATTTCAAGGACCAAGCCCTTGACAGTCCTGAAGTCCGTGGTGAAATCGAACAGATCATCCACGATATCAATCAGAAGCTCGTCGCTTATAAAAAGATCACTAGAACGACAATCCTTGACAAACCGATGGCCATGACCAGCACAAAGAAGATCCAACGTAATAAAGTATTGAGAACAGCACAGGCGATCCTGCATATGTGACGCTCCGTACCCGACAGCCATTCGCTTGAAACTCCAAGGATTTGTACCGGAACACAATTTCTGTGGACGCAGGTGATGATATACCTCTGCGGAACGGCGTCTGACCGATAGGCGAAAATGCGCATATCAAAGTTTTCCAAATGTGTATGTAATCGAGCAGGCGCCAGCACCATGGACGTGACATGACCCAAACTCCATGGTACTATGCAGTCATGAAGACAATCATCAAAAATGTTCTGATTATTCCCATGACGGACAGAGAGCTGTCATTCCATGGTGATATCGGCATAGACGGCGATAAAATAGCTTTTGTCGGGACGCAAGCGACACCGTTCAACGCCGATTCAATCATCGACGGGAACGGCATGATAGCGATGCCGGCACTGGTGAATGCGCATACTCATCTGTGCATGGAACTGATGCGAAATTACAAGGACACCTGCGCGAACTTGCAGGATTGGCTCGGTGAGATATTCCCGATTGAGGACAAGCTGACGGCTTCCGACATCAGGATTGTATCAGACCTAGGGATTGCGGAACTGATTAAAAGCGGTACCACCACGTTCGCCGATATGTATTTCTTTGCCCATGAGACGGCACAGGCGGTCGTAGATGCAGGGATCAGGGCTTGTCTCGGCCTCACGCTTTTTGGAGATATTGGAGATACGAAACAGCGGGTGGCGGAACGGCGGCCAGTCATGGAGGCGGCGGCGGTGAAATCGGAAGGGAGAATCCGAATTGATGTCGCGCCGCATGCGATCTATACCTGTAGCGCCTCCACCTACCGGTACGCCCATGACTATGCGAAAGCAAATGGAGTGTCGATGCACACCCATCTGAGTGAAACCCATAGGGAAGTAGAGGATTCACTACGGGAAAACGGCAAGACACCTGGCCGCTATCTTGATTCGCTCGGATGTTTTGACGGAATCAGGACATATCTCGCCCATTGCGTCCATCTTACGGATGATGAATTGCGGGAGCTGGTTCAATACGATACCGGTATTGTTCATAATCCGACCAGCAACTGCAAGTTAGCCAGCGGCATTGCGCCGGTGAAGAAGTTGCGCGAGGCTGGTTTTCGGATGGCGTTGGGTACGGATGGAGCAAGCAGCAACAATAATCTCAATCTGTTTGAAGAAATGCATGTCGCTTCGCTACTCAGTACGGTTTCTACCGGGGATACGCTGTCGCTTCCCCCCTACGATGTACTGAGGATGGCGACGGCGGGCGGCGCCGAGGTATTGGGGCTGGATTCGAAGATTGGTACTTTGGAACCGGGCAAAGAAGCCGACTTGATTCTCATCAACATGAAGAAAAGCCATTTGACACCGTTGAACAATCCGTTTTCGGCCCTCGTGTTCAGTGCGCAAGCTTCTGATGTCGATACCGTGTTCTGCCATGGCAGGTTGCTGATGCAAGAAAGAAAGCTGACTACTGTCGATGAGATGGAGGCAATACGAAAGACCAACTCCCGTTGGAAGGATATCCTCGCAAGACCATGATGTCCGGCTTGGATTCTATATCATTATATAAGGATGGTTGTACCACATGGATGAAGCATTTATCACGCTGGAATACAAGGATGGCGCATTGCACTTGATCGACCAGAGGCTGTTGCCTCCCAAATTCGAGATATTCGTCTGCAAGGATTATCGGGACGTAGAGTTCGCGATCAGGGACATGGTGGTCCGTGGCGCACCCGCTATCGGAGCGACGGCGGCCTATGGAGTCTACATGGCCGCTAAAGAATTCGCACGAGAATATGGGCGAAAGGACGGGAAGTTCGATCAGAATATGGAAGCGGCCTGTGTATTTCTCAATGCGTCGCGGCCGACCGCAGTGAATCTGGCTTGGGCGATAGAACGCATGAACAAGACTCTTGCCAGCGGTAATTGGCGGTCGGCGGAGGACATGCTCAATGCGCTCAAAGCAGAAGCCGACGCAATCAGGGCGGAGGATATCGCCGTCAACAAGCGGATGAGCAAGATCGGCGTCGAGGTCGTCCCCCAAGGGGCGACGATCCTGACGCACTGCAACACTGGTGCGTTGGCTACCGCCGGCTGGGGTACTGCGTTGGGTGTAATCAAGCAGGCGTTCTATGATGGGAAGGATATTTTCGTCTATGCTGACGAAACCAGACCTCGCTTCCAAGGCGCCAGACTTACCGCATGGGAGCTTGTACAGGCAAAAATTCCCAGCAAATTGATACCTGACAGTGCGGCGGCGACGTTGATCAGGGATGGAAAGATCGACCTGGTGATACTTGGCGGCGATAGGGTCGCCGCAAACGGAGATGTCGCCAACAAGCTGGGGACGTTCGCGTTATCCGTCATCTGCAAAGAATACGGAGTGCCGTTCTATAGCGTCGTTCCAGTCTCGACCATAGATTTTTCAATCGCCAGTGGCGCGGACATCCCTATTGAGGAACGTGATCCAATGGAAGTCACGCACCCAGGCGGGGTCCAGGTCGCTCCAGTGGAAATGGGAGTCTATAATCCCTGTTTCGATGTAACGCCGCACCAGAATATCACCGGAATCATTACCGAAGCCGGCATCATCAGACCGCCATTCAAAGAAAACATCGAGAAAATAAGGCAGGGAATCCGGTTGAGCAATTGATGTGATATTCATTTCTTCATGCAGTCGAAAACGCCACAGAAATAGTCTGTGGCGTTTTTTCTTCTATGGAATGTACATTTTTGTATTTTTATGCAGTATTTTATTCATAATGACAATTTGGCTGTTTCCTCAAAGAAAGAACGTTTGGTTGAGTATTTCATCAACCCTACCCCATCTTCACTTGCCAAATCTACTATTTTTCGGTTTACCGTATTTTTAGGATGCCAATTTTTTGTTTTTCGCAATGCTTTACCAATTCCAGCCGAATCGTTATAGTCGGTTGCAATGGCTTTAGCGTCCAAGGAAGGAATACAATACACACCGCTGAAGCCAACTCGATTCAAGGATGAGTTCTCGAAGGATATTGAAGTCAAATACAAAACGACCGTCTTGGGAGACCGCCGCATACTACCAGAGGGTATTATTGTTCCATATAACTACTCCGGACAGTACCGCCGCTCTCGACGGAGCGAGAGGAACGTCGCTGGAACTGGGTGCCACTGGTATATTGTCTGGAACGGTTCGTCGAACAAGGAGGGAGGTCGCCTCCGTAGGATGGCTTCATCATTCGGAAAGAACAGGAAGGAGTACACGATGCATACTGTTACAGCCGGAATCATTGAACACGTCCGTAAGCAGGACCCCGAACAGCATGAGTTCCACCAAGCGGTTACGGAATTCATGACATCAGTCGACAAGATTATCGACGATGTTCCCCAGATTGTTTTTGACAAGGTTCTGGAGCGCATGGTGGAGCCGGAACGGGTCATCATGTTTCGGGTTCCTTGGATGGATGATGATGGCAATCTCCAAATCAACAGGGGTTTTCGGGTACAGATGAACAGCGCGATCGGTCCGTACAAGGGCGGATTGAGATTGCATCCTTCCGTCAACCTGTCTATCATGAAGTTCCTTGCGTTTGAACAGGTATTCAAGAATAGCTTGACCGGGCTTTCCATGGGTGGCGGCAAAGGTGGCTGCGACTTTAATCCAAAGGGAAAAAGCGACCATGAAGTCATGCGTTTCTGTCAAAGCTTCATGACTGAGCTATCCCGCCATATCGGAGAGGATACGGATGTCCCCGCTGGGGATATCGGTGTCGGTGGCAGAGAAATCGGCTATATGTTCGGCCAGTACAAGCGCCTGAACAACAAGTTCGTCGGAGTACTTACGGGCAAAGGTCCGGCATGGGGCGGTTCCTTTATCAGGCCGGAGGCCACAGGCTATGGGTTGGTATACCTCGCCGGGGCGATCCTTGAAGGGGCGGGCATGGGACTAGGCGGGCGGTCATGTCTGGTCAGTGGCAGCGGTAATGTCGCCCAGTTCACCGTCGAGAAGCTCAATCAGCTCGGAGCGAAAGTCATCACATTGTCGGATTCATCCGGCGTGCTCTATGATCCGGCAGGAATCGATGAGAAAAAACTCGCATGGGTCAAGACATTGAAGAACGTTCGTCGCGGTAGAATCTCGGAATATGCGAAACAGTTCCCCGGATGTACATATCTCCCCCACAACGGTTCAGAAAATAGCAATCCGCTGTGGGAGTTCCCCGCGGACTATGCTTTCCCTTGCGCGACTCAGAATGAAATTAATGAGCTTGATGCTAAACATTTGCTCGCAAACAAGATCAAGATGGTGGCGGAAGGCGCGAACATGCCGACCAGCGCAGCAGCTCTCGACCTGTTCAGGGATGCAGGTATACTGTTCGCTCCGGCGAAGGCGGCCAATGCGGGTGGCGTGGCGGTATCGGGACTTGAAATGGCCCAGAACAGTAGTCGCCTCCAATGGACACCACAGGAGGTTGATGCGTATCTGCAACGAATCATGAAGAACATCTACCGGAATATCAGTGGCGCAGCCGAAAAATACAGCAAAAAGGGAGACTTCGTTGACGGAGCGAATATCGCAGCATTCCTTAAGGTGGCGGACGCCATGATCGCCCAGGGCTACGTATAATCCGCTTGCCGTAGGCGTTCCTGGTCGCCATGAGGCATGATACCGCACGACCGCCTGATGGTTTGGAATAATCTCCATGCAAGAGGGTGTCGTAACAGTGCGATTCGCACGTTACGATGCCCTTTTTGTATTTTGGCCTTGGGGATTGCTCTAGACCTGACGGGTGTTCGCTCTAGGGTTGATACCCCGGTTGTTCGTCGGTTGTTCGTCGGTTGTTCGTCGGTCGTTCCCGGGTTGTTCCCGGTGTTCCTTGGCCATATAAGGTATGAGTCTCCAGGCGACTTGATACGTTTGGAGACAAGCTGACGGCAGACACTGGTAGGCAGGCCTTCGCAACCCCACGGTAGGCAGGCCTTCGCACACGGCTTGACAGAGCCTCTCGCAACAGTTACACTTGTTGCACAAGTATAACTTTACCCACTAAACGCAAAAACTACAGATATGTACACGAAGGAGTGAACCATGGAAAAGAAACTGACCCATTTCATGAGTACAGTGAAGGTCGGTCCGAAAGGACAGGTGGTGATTCCCAAGGAGATACGGGAGATGTTCGGAATCCAGCCGGGGGACAGCCTGATCATGATGGCCGACAACCAGAAAGGCATAGCCATACACAAGCAGGAAGTCATGGAGCAAATCGCAAAAGCCATCTTCGACGGACAGGGCGCCCCGCAGTGCCCGAAGGAAAATCCAGAAGATTTGAAAGTATTCGCTGAGGCGATCCATGAAACCGCGGAAAACGGAATGGTGAAACTATGATTCCATTACTCGCAGAAGGTTTGTGCAAGGCGTACACAGCGTTCTCACTCAAAAATGTTTCGTTCAGCCTTGAGCCAGGAAAAATCACTGGTTTCATCGGGCGTAACGGAGCGGGAAAAACAACTACCCTCAAATGTCTGTTCAATATCGTCCATCCTGACCAGGGACGGGCCGTATTCTTCGGCAAGCCGTTCACGGAGCATGAGCTGGAGATTAAGCAGGAAATCGGGTATGTCTGCGGGGGGATCGACTATTATACACAGAAAAAACTTCGGAACATCACCAATGTGACGAAACGGTTCTATACCACTTGGGATGATACGGCGTACAGCCGCTATCTGTCATTGTTCGACCTTGACGAAAACAAAACCCCTGCGCAACTTTCCGCCGGCATGCGGGTGAAATACGCCTTGGCGCTGGCGTTGTCGCACAATGCGAAACTGCTGCTCCTCGACGAACCAACTAGTGGCCTCGACCCCATATCGCGGGACGAACTGCTACAGATATTCCTTGAGCTGTGCGACCAGGGCAAGACAATCTTCTTCTCCACCCACATCACATCGGACCTCGACAAATGCGCCGACAATATCATCTATATCAGCGACGGCAGAATCAAGGCCGATACCGATATGAAACGCTTCGTAGAGGGCTATCGGGTCGTGAACCTTCCCCAAGGCGGTGTGCCGACGGAACTGGAATCGCTGCTCATCGGACGTAAACGTACCAAAGGTGGCTACAGCGCGTTGGTCAAGACGGGAACGGAACAGCCGCTTGGACTACCTGCAAAAGAGGTCGATCTGGAAGAAATCATGGTGCATCTGGAAAAGGAGAAAGAAGTATGAACAACTTGCTGTACAAAGAGTTCCGTCTCGCCCTGCACCCTACGGCATACATATTCATGGCCCTTTCGGCGATGCTACTGATACCAGATTATCCATATTATGTAACGTTCTTCTATTCGGGGCTGGCCATTTTCTTCATCTGCCTGAACGGACGGGAGAACCACGACGTCTCCTACACGATGAACCTACCCGTACGTAAAAAAGATATCGTTGCGGCGAGGTTTCTGCTCGTTGTGCTTCTACAGCTTTTCCAGGTGATTCTGGCCATACCATGCGCCATCATCAGACAACATTTCCCGTTGCCTGGAAACCAAGTGGGCATGGACGCCAATATCGCGTTCTTTGGACTTGCCTATATCATGATGGGGTTGTTCAACCTTGTGTTCTTCGGCCTCTACTACAAGAACGTGGAAAAAGTCGGCAAGGCGTTTGGCTTCGCCAGTGTCGCGATGGGGTTGTACATGGCGGTCATGGAAACGCTCACCCATGCGCTGCCGTTCTTCAGGGACCGTCTCGATACGCCGGAACCTGAATATCTGCCGGAAAAGCTAATCGTCCTGGCTATTGGAATCTTGCTGTATGGGATGATGACATGGCTCGTCTATAGGCGGTCGGTCAAGTCATTTGAGAACCTCGACCTCTAGCCGACGAACCGGCTGATCCGGTAAATCACGCGAATCGGCGCCAAGGTTGTTTTATATGTCTCCCGCACGTCTCCCGTAGTTCACCACATCCGAGGGGTCAGCCTGTGAGACCTCCGTACAGCCGCCCCTCGTAGGACATCAGCTCCGGTAAGCCGGGCTTGCGCCGGGAACGGGGAACATCGATGGAAAACAGGTCGGCGATTTCCGCGGGAGGTCCGTCAAGACGGCAGACGCTATCGGCGGCGAGAACCGCTTCGGCGACATCGTGCGTCACATACAGCGTCGTCCGCCGCTCATCCTGCCACAGATGGAGAAATGCCTGGAGCAGCTCGTAACGCAACTTGACATCAAGGCTCTGGAAGGGTTCATCCATCAGTATCAGCGTAGAGGGGTAGGCGAAAGCACGTGCGATGGCGACCCGTTGACGCATACCGCCGGATAGTTCGGACGGAAGATACGCCTCGTACCCGGAAAGCCCGACCAAAGAAAGGAATCTGAGGACTTTGGCCTCGCGTTCCTCCTTTACGGGAATCGACGCCCGCAACGGAAGTTCCACATTGGTAAAGACGTTGCGCCAAGGCAATAGCCGGGGTTCTTGGAACAGATAGCTTACAGGCCCGACTTCGCAGGGTTCTCGGAGGATGCTCCCGCCGTCCAGCGGCGTCAGCCCGGCGGCAAGATGCAACAAGGTCGTCTTTCCGCACCCAGAAGGGCCTGTCAGCACCTGTATGGTCCCGGATGGGATATCAAGGGAGAAATCAACGAATACGGGCACGGTGGTACCGGCTTCCTTGCTGTAATAGCTTTTCGACAGACGCCTGAAAAACATGTCAACGACCTCCAGCCATCGGAACGGTTTTCCTAGCCCGCCGAACGGATATCCGCCGGCTTGCCGCAAGCACGATATCGAAAACCAAGTCGCCCAGAGCCGTCAGCAGAACGGCTATCAGCGTCCAGGCGAGGACGTCGGAGGTCTCCAGGTTCACCTGAGCCATCTGGAGACGGCTGCCGATGCCATATCGGGGAACCGTAAGGACTTCGGCGGCGACCACTACTTTCCAGACCATCGACAGCGTTAGCCGGGCACCAGTAACGATGGAGGGTAGCAACGACGGCACGATATAGTGCTTGAGCCTCAGCGAAGGGGAAAGTCCGTAGAGCGAACACATCTGCCCCAACGCGGGGTCCATCTGGGCGACCGCCTGGACGACCTGGATGAACATGACGGGAAATCCCATCAGGAACGCGGAAAAAATCGGAACGGTACCGCTGGAAAACCAGATGAAGGCCAACAAAATCACACTCATGACCGGCGTGGCCTTCAATACGGTAAGGAGGGGGTTCAAGGCCGACTTCACCCAAGGGAAGACACCGGCGCAAACACCAAGCAGGAGACCTGAAACAACGATAATCAGGAAACTTTCAAGCGCACGAAGCACTGTCGTCCCGATGTTCATTGAGAACGGACGGAGAGAAATGATACGAACCAGCGAACCCGCCACGGGACCTGGTCCGGGAAGGATCACCTGTGCGTTGACCAGCATCGCGCCCAGTTGCCACAGGCACAACAGGACGATACAGGAGACTACGGCCACGAGGTGTCGCCGCCACCTCCCGCCGGAAATCCGCCTTGAATCGGCGGATTTGTCCGGAGAGACGGGCTGAGTATCGGAACTAGAGGTAGAACGCCTCATCCGGCAGTTTTCCTCCGATGGAATTGGGGCTGAAGTCAAACAATGTCTTGAAATATGTCTGCATGTCGCCCTTGGCGTCCTGTGCGCTCCTGAACACCAACGCACAGCTCGGAATCGCGGGAACGGCCATCGCGGCCTTCATGATTCCCGCAGCTTCAATCGCCGCCCCGGCTTCCGCAGGAGAAGCGTTCACCCATGCAACGGAATCCTTGTAGGCATCCACTACCTGCCGCCACGCATACGGATATTTGGTACGGAAGGCGTCGGAGACGACCAAGACCGACATGGGGTAGTTTTCAGAACCCATCATTTCGCTCCAGAGCGACTGCACGTCGGCCACCACCCTGACATTCGGGTTCTGTTTCAGAATCATCGTGACGAACGGCTCAGGAAGAATCGCCGTAGCGACTTTTCCGCCGATCACCATCTGCGCAAGCTGGGCAGGCGCCGCGACGGAATAATCCAAGACGATGTCTTTGTCCACCGCGAGGCCCGCGGCGCGAATCAGCATCCGCGCCATCTGATCCGGCGTACCATTGGCGCCGGGAACGGCCAACGTCTTACCCACGAGGTCAGATACACTCTGTATCGCGATGTCGGAACTCAGCACCTTGAGCATCCCCTCCCCGACCACTGCGGCGGCCTTGACCGCGATACCCTTGTTGTAGAGGTTCGCGGCGGTATTGGTCGGCAAGGCCGCCATATCAAGCTCGCCGCTGGCGAGACGGGCAATTACCTCGTTCGGTGAAGGATACACGGAAAGCTCAACGGTCACGTTGTCGGACACGACACCGCCGTCGCGGGAAAGCCCGACGCTACTAAAACCGGTCGGCCCCTGCATGACCGCAAGACGGACAGTCACCGCGCCCTCTTCCGCAGCCTTGCGCTGTTCATAGGAAGCCTGGGCGAACAACATGCCCGTCATTGAAAACATCAGCAACAACACACAGACGAAACGCATTTTGTTTTTCATCACGCACCTCCCGACCGCCGGTTATAAAACATGACCATGGCCGACTATCAGCCCCTGTATGGGACATATATCAAAAATCGAAGCGAGCGGCCGAAAGAGCCGCCCGAATCATACATGAGAATCCACTATTTTGCGATTACCCTGAAATACCGCTTCTTGCCGGCCTTCAGGACAAGTTCCTGATGCTCGTCCAACCAGCTTGCGTCGATCATCGCTTTGGGATCCTCGACCTTCCGGTCGTTGACTACGGTGCCACCCTGCGTCACCAGACGACGGGCGTCGCTGTTCGTCGCGCACAGACCGGTCATCGCGAACAAGGTCAGCACTCCGATGCCGTCTTCAAGCCGGGACATGCTGATTTCCATGGAAGGCATTCCTTCACGATCCGTAGCGGACCCCGCGCCTCCAAACATCGCCTTGGCAGCGGTACGGGCTTTTTCAGCCTCATCCTCGCCATGGACGATCTTGGTCTGCTCATAGGCCAAACGTTCCTTCGCATCGTTGATGTTCCGCTTGGGATCCGCGTATTCGGCGATTTCAGCAAGCGGCAGGAACGTGAAAATCTTCATGAACTGGATGACATCCTCGTCCGTGACATTTCTCCAATACTGGTAGAAATCGTACGGCGAGTACATCTCAGGATTCAAGAACACCGCCCCCTTCTCACTCTTGCCCATCTTCTTGCCGTCGGAACGCATGATCAGATTGAAGGTAAGACCATAGCACTGCGGCCCCTCCATGCGGCTGATCAAATCGATACCGGCCACGATATTGCCCCACTGGTCGGCGCCGCCCATCTGAAGACGACAGCCTGTGTTCTTGTTGAGCATATAGAAATCGTAGCTCTGCAACAGCTGATAGTTGAACTCAATGAACGAAAGCCCGCGTTCCAGACGCTGCTTGACACCTTCGAAGGTCAGCATCCGGTTGACGGAGAAATACCGGCCGATATCCCGGAGGAACTGGATGTAATTGAGATCGACAAGCCAGTCGGCGTTGTTCATCATCACCGCATGCCCGACACCGGGCGCGGGATTCTCGGAGAAATCCACAACAGTCCCGAGCTGCTCCTTGATATGGACGCAGTTTTCCTGAATCTGCTCCAGTGTCAGGATTTTGCGCAACTCGGTCTTTCCAGAGGGATCGCCGATCATGCCGGTACCGCCGCCGACGAGGGCGATCGGGTTGTGGCCCGCGAGTTGCAGATGGTGCATGGCGAAGAACGGGACCATATGTCCGATATGAAGGCTCGGACCGGTCGGATCGACACCGACATAGAACTTGACCGGGCCTTCGTCCATCAATGCGGACAAGCCGTCCCAGTCGGTGCAGTTATTGATAAAACCTCGGTCCTGGAGGACCTGCAATGCTTTGTTCATAGAGTACTCCCTATACTCGCTTGTAGTTCTTGGTTTCCTGCTTGATACGGGAGACCAGTTCGCTGACGGGTACGCGGACCTGTTCCATGGAATCACGGAAACGGAGCGTAACGGTATTGTCGTTCAGGGTGTCGTAGTCGACAGTCACGCAATACGGCGTGCCGACCTCATCCATACGGCGATACCTGCGGCCGATGGCTCCGCTCTGGTCATAGAACGTAGCGAAGTCCTCGCGGAGCTGATGCTCCAGCTTGTCGGCGTATTCTCCTATTCCGTCCTTCTTGACTAGCGGCAGCACGGCCACGGTCACGGGCGCGATCTCCGGGTGGAAGTGCAGGACGGTACGCACGTCGCCACCTTCGAGCTCCTGTTCCTCATAGGCGTCGGAAAGAGCCATGAGGACGTTGCGGGTCAGACCTGCGGAGGTTTCTACGACATACGGGATATACCGCTCGTTGGTCTCCTGGTCGAGATAGGACATGTCCTTGCCGGAGAAGGTCTGATGCTGGGTCAAGTCATAGTCAGTGCGGCTGTGGACACCTTCAAGCTCCTGCCATCCCATGGGGAAGAGGAACTGGATGTCATAGGCGTCCTTGGCGTAGAAGGCCAGTTCGTCCGGCCCATGCTGGTGCCAGCGCAGATGCTCCGGATGGATGCCCATCTTGTGATAATACGACATACGCTGTTCACGCCAGTACGGGAACCACTCTTCGTCCGTACCGGGCTTGCAGAACCACTGCATCTCCATCTGCTCGAATTCGCAGGAACGGAAGATGAAGTTCTTGGTAGTGATCTCGTTGCGGAACGATTTGCCGACCTGAGCGATGCCGAACGGAATCTTCACACGGCTGCTCGACACGACGTTCTTGAAGTCGACGTAGATCCCCTGCGCAGTTTCAGGACGGAGATAGATCGTGCTCGCGGCGTCGGCGTTGGCGCCGATATGGGTGGCGAACATCAGGTTGAAGTTACGGGGTTCAGTGAAAGAATCTTTAGCGCCACAGACGGGACAGGCGGCGTGCAGGTCGATCTGGTCAGCGCGGAACCTGGATTTGCACTGCTTGCAGTCCACCATGGGGTCGGTGAAGTTCGACACATGGCCGGAGGCCTCCCATACACGGGGGTGCATCAGGATCGAGGCGTCGAGACCGACGATATCATCGTGCAACTGGGTCATCTCCTTCCACCAGAAGTCCCGGATGTTGTTCTTGAGCTGAACGCCCAATGGACCGTAGTCATACGCGCCATTCAGTCCCCCGTATATCTCGCTCGACTGGAAAATGAATCCACGACGCTTGCAAAGGGAAACAATCTTATCCATCGTTACTTCAGCCATTCTTCTGTACCTCGTCCTTCAGTATTTCTATAGCCCGTTCAATGCGGGAGAAAGTTTTATCCAAGCCGACCAGCCTGATTGAATCGAACAGCGGGGGGCTTACCGTACTGCCGGTCAGCGCAACTCGCACAGGCATGAACACCCCGTTCACCTTGACGCCCAGCTTCTCGGACAGGTCGGCCATGCTCCGCTCAATCCGTTCGTCGGGCTCACCGGCCTCAAGACCGGCCCGCAGTATCTCATACCCCTGCTCAAAAGCCTGCAACGTGGTCTTGACGTCCTGGTTCTTGGGCAACAGAGCATCCACCGATGGGGCTGGGATATCCTCGAACAGAAACCGAGACATATCCACGACATCGGAAAGAACCTTCAATCGCTCCTTTACAACAGGAACCATACGGTTGATGACATCCTGCTGCTCCGCGGTGGGCGGAGTCTGGACAAGCCCGGCCTCCTCCAAGTACGGGACGAGCAGACGGGCCAACTCCGCGTCGCCCTTACGGCGGATATACTGGCCGTTGAACCAGTCGAGCTTCTTGTAGTCGAACACCCCGGGCGCTTTGTTGATTTTCTCCAGAGAGAAGACTTTTTCAAGCTCCTCCTTGCTGAAAAACTCGGTCTGGCCGTCGTAGGACCACCCCACCAGGCTCACGTAGTTCATCAACGCCTCCGGCAGATATCCCTTGGCCCGGAAATCGCGGACACTGGTCGAGCCGTGCCGCTTGGACAATTTCTGGCCGTCCTTGCCCATCACCATGGGAAGATGGCAATACACGGGAGGCTCCCATCCAAAGGCTTCGTACAGCAGCACATGCAGCGGTCCGGAGGGAATCCACTCCTGGGCGCGCATGATGTGGGTGATATGCATCAGATGGTCGTCGATCACATTGGCGAGATGGTAGGTCGGAAAACCGTCGCTCTTGAGCAGGACGGGATCGGGGCTGACGTCTCGGTTGCGGCGGGAGATATCCCCCATCAGGACGTCGTGGAACGTGGTCTTGCCCTCCATGGGGACTTTCAGCCGGATGACGGGCTTGATTCCCCGGGCCTCGAGTTCGGCGCGTTGGCCGGCGGTCAGGTCGCGGCAATGGCGGTCGTACCCCTGCTGTTCGCTCTTGCTCGCCTGCTGCTGCTCGCGAAGCTTCTCCAGCCGTTCAGGGGTGCAGTAGCAATAATATGCCTTTCCGTCGGCGACAAGCTGTTCGGCGTATTTCTTGTAGATGTCAAAACGCTCGCTCTGGATATACGGGCCGTACGGGCCGCCGACGACGGGGCCTTCATCCCATGTAATACCAAGCCATTCAAGCGTATCGAACAGATCCTGCAAGGATTCGTCACTATACCGTTCCCGGTCGGTGTCCTCGACGCGCAGGATGAATTTTCCGCCGTTGGCCCGGGCGAAAAAGTAGTTGAACAATGCGGTCCGGACTCCACCGATATGCTGTAGACCGGTCGGAGACGGGGCGTACCGTACTCGAACTTCCATAAGGATACAACTCCTATTCTTCAAATATCTTCCGATTGCTACAGTTGTACAGCAAACACGCGAATATGGCAAGTAAAGGCGGGACTTTGCCCATGAAATCAATTCGATGGGAAAGGGGAAAACAAGGGGCGGAAAGGAAGGCGGCGGAGAAGCCCCATACGGCAATCCGGAGGATCAGCCCGCAGCCCTCTTGTACGTTATGTTGCCGTGAGGCGAACAGTTTCCGGGAGAAACGCCTTCCCGGCAACACTCCCCAGAGCAAGGAGACGGCCAATGTCTCGAACGCGAATGGAAGCTCCCCTGTGACGGCGTATTTCGAGAACCACAGGCTGGGGAGCAGTCCGGCGAGATATTGCGCCTCCCCTCCCATAAGAAACGGAACGGGAAGTCCACGAAGCAGGAAACCGCACAACTTGGTCAGGGCCATTCCTGCGACTTTGTTCGATGCGCACAAGACGACCAGCAATGCGCTGATGACGCTCATGACACCACTCAGCGACGACAGGCAGAACAAGGTTCCGAAAGAAATGTCCGTCAGGGAGAAAAGCGATCCGATGACCAAGCCATAGACGCAAGAGACGACGATGGGCAGGCCGATACGGGAAAACAGATACCCGGATTTACCAAGGGGAGTCGCCATCATATAGCACGATACGCCACTGTTCCGGATATCATTTGGCGGTGCTTGAAAACAGCTCCTTCATCCCCCCGAGACTGGACAATACCCCGGTCGCTTCATACGGCATGTAGACGACCTTGTTGTCCTTGCCGGTGACCATGGAACCAAGGGTGTCGATATAGCGCATCGCGATCAGGTATTTCGTGGCTTCGGATTTGTCAGGGAACGCGTCGGTAACGATCCTCACCGCCTCGGCTTCGGCGTTCGCCCGTTGAATCGTGGCTTGGGCGGCGCCTTCGGCCTTCAGTATCGCGGACTGCTTCTCGCCCTCCGCCTTGCTGATCTCCGCCGTCCGAAAACCCTCGGCTTCCAGAATCTTCGATTGCTTTTCCCCTTCCGCGATGAGGATCGCCGCACGCCGGTCGCGTTCGGCACGCATCTGTTTCTCCATCTGCTCACGTATCTCCATGGGCGGATTGATGTCCTTCAGCTCTACGCGGTTGACCTTGACGCCCCACTTGTCAGTGGCTTCGTCGAGAATCTGGCGAAGCCGTGAATTGATCGTATCGCGACTGGTCAGGCTTTCGTCCAATTCCAGCTCGCCGAGAACGTTTCTCAACGTAGTCTGTGTCAGCTTCTCGATGGCGTTGGGGAAATCCGCCACCTCATAGACGGCCTTCATTGGGTCGGTAATCTGGAAATAGAGCAATGCGTCTATCTCGATGTTGACATTGTCCTTGGTAATGACGTTCTGCTTCGGATAGTCGTACACCTGCTCCCTCAGATCAATCCATTTCGTCTCAATCGTGGCGGTCAGCTTGTTGTCTCCCTGGACTTTCTTGCTGGTGCGCCAGAGAATCGCCCTCGGTTTGTCAAAGAGCGGCCAGATCAGGTTGATGCCGCTCTGCAACGTCCTGTGATACTTGCCCAATCGTTCGATGACCATCGTCTGAGCCTGGGGAACGATCTTGAATCCTTTGAGAAAAAAGATCAGCACGAACAACGCGATTACGATCATGATGATGGCGAATACTGGCATTATCGACTCCTTTGTACATATGCGGTCACACCGCTGACGTGGTGAACGACCACAGTCGCGCCCCGTTCGATGGGCAGGTCATCGACTGAAAGGGCTTTCCAGTCCTCACCGCCGATCTTGACTCTCCCCTCGCCTTTCAGGTTGTCAATCCCCTGCACGACCAAGGCTTCCTTTCCGACCAAGGCGTCGACTCCGGAAACCGCGCCGTCCAGCTTGTGGAACTTCTTCAGCAGGGGTCTCAGCAAGATGAAAGCGAGAATCGTCACGATACAGAAGATAACGAGCTGCCAGACGAACGGCAGATGGCAGGCCGTAGCGATTCCCGCGCCGATGGCGCCGATGCCGCAGCTTGCCAGAAAGAACCCGGGAGTGAACATTTCAGCGATGCACAGCGCGACTCCCGCAATAATCCATATAGCCCACGCATACATACCGGCGACCTCCTCATGCGGCGTATCAGATAATTAATCATACCACATTTACAGACCGATGACATCAATGTGAAGCAATGGTATCTTCTATCCGCTTTTTCCACTTGTCCCCGCATGCCGGACAACATATACTCGACCTATGAATATCAGACGAAAACAATATGCGACATTTATCGCAGTCGTAATAACCATCTTTGCATTGCCTATTTTCATAGTGGGATGCGCTTCCCTGAACAACGAAGTGTCCATGCGGTTGCGGCCGGCACGGGGAGATTCCGCGCGCATTGAAGACCTGAAACTTTTCTGCGCGACTCTGCCCGTCCTGCACAAGGACTTCTTCGCCCATACGACCCGCGAGGAGTTCGACACCGCGTGTCTCACAGCCTTGGACAAAGTTGATGCCATGACGGATATCGAGTTCTATTTCGCGCTGTGCGAGCTCGCAGCCATGGCCGGAGACGCCCATACGATGGTGGGACCCACACAGGACATCGCCGTACAGATGCACGCCATTCCCGGACAAATCGCGAAGGTCGATGGGATATGGCGGTTCATTGTAATCGATTCCGCCCTTTCCGACCTGCTGGGGGCGGAGGTCTTGGCCATCAACGGCGACCCCATGGAGGACATCGTCACGAAAGCCTCCAAGCTGTACGGACATGACAATGACGCCTGGCTTGAATACCTGCTTGGCCAGCGGCTGAATATCACCGACCTCTACAGGCATATCGGCATCGCGGAAAGCCAGACGGCACGGGTGAGGTTCGAAGTACTACCGCTTGGAGCGTCCATGACCCAAGAGATCGCGCTGCAACCAGTCTCCGTCGAAGCCTTCCATCAGCTAGACTTATCGACGTTGGTTACCAGTCAGCCGGAAACGGGTCGAACGAACGTCCCCTACAGGATGTTGACTTTAGGAAACGATGATGCAGCCTTCGTCCAGTACAACGCCTGCATGTCGTGGGATCAGCTACCGATCGATGAATTCACCACAAAGGTACTCTCCCTGATTGAAGAGATGAAGCCTCGGAGGGTCATCGTCGACCTCCGGTACAATGGGGGAGGCAATTCCAGCCTATTGGAACCGATGATCGGAGGATTGGCTACTTTGCAAAAACAACAAGGTTTTCCCATAGACGTACTCATCGGCGCAGGAACGTTCTCTTCAGCTTTGATGAACGCAGTACAGTTGAAGCAGCGGACCGATTGCCGGCTGGTCGGCTCTCCGACCGGCGGCAGCGTGAACCATTATGGAGAGATAAAAAGCTTCACCCTTCCGAATTCAGGTATCCCGGTGCAGTATTCGACGAAATACTTCATGATGGACGATTCCTACCCCGCGGGTTCTCTCCAGCCTGACCTCCTGGTCAGAAGAACCGTGGATGATCTTCGAAATGGCGTCGATACAGAGGTACTGACCATACTTCGTTGATGGACTACAGGAGGATGTCGATATCCACATCCAGCCTGGAGGAAACCCGAACACAGAGAGAAAAAGACAAACAATTCAGGAACGCGACGCAGTGTTCACTAAAGTGTATTATTATCGAAAGTTCACAACAAACGATATGTTTGGTATTTTATTTTTAAATATAGTAGATTAATATGGAATTATTCGCAAAAACAACACTTGAAGATGTGATATAATCTTATAAATTTATAAAATCATACAAATATCACTGTACTCTACCAGATTAAATAAGTATATTCATATCGATTGGCAGTCCATAGAACCAATCATTCATCGACACAAAAACCTTGTGCAGCAAGGAACGACATTTGAAGGAGAAAAATATGGCGACAATCATTGGAAGCCCCAGCAGATACATCCAGGAGCGGGGCGCATTGAAGCACCTGGCGAACTATACCTCCCAGCTTGGTGACAAGCTACTGGTAATCATCACCCCATCGGGCAAAAAGCGCGTGGGAGGAATGATTGAAACCGGTATGAAGGGAACCCCGACGTCCATTACATGGGAGGAATTCAATGGGGAATGTAGCCGCAAGGAAATCGATCGCATCGTTGCGAATGTCAAGAAAAACGGTTCACAGGTGATTGTCGGCGTCGGCGGCGGCAAGACATTGGATACAGCGAAAGCCGTAGCCCATTATGCGAAGCTTCCCGTAGTCATCGTCCCGACCATAGCCTCGACCGACGCACCGTGCAGCGCCCTCTCCGTCATCTACACCGACGAGGGCGTGTTTGAAAGCTACCTGTTCCTGCCCGCGAACCCGAACGCCGTCATCATGGACACGGAAGTTATCGCCGCGGCTCCGGAGCGGCTGCTCGTATCCGGCATGGGAGACGCCCTGGCCACGTATTTCGAAGCCAGGGCCTGTCAGCGTTCCAATGCGGCAAACTGCGTCGGAGGAACCTGCTCGCTATCAGCGATGAGCCTTGCCCGCCTCTGCTACGACACCTTGCTCGCGGATGGAATGAAAGCGAAGCTCGCCGTCGAAAAGCATGTCTGCACCAAAGCGGTTGAAAACATCATCGAAGCGAACACCTATCTCAGCGGCATCGGCTTTGAAAGCGGTGGACTCGCCGCTGCACATGCGATACACAACGGATTGACCGCGATCGAGGAAACCCACCAGCTCTACCATGGCGAAAAGGTCGCGTTCGGCACCTTGTGCCAGCTGATGCTGGAGAACGTAAGCACCGAAGAACTGGAAGAAGTCGTCGGCTTCTGTCTGGAAATCGGACTACCCGTCACCCTTGAGGACCTTGGGATCAAGGAAGTCAAGCCGGAACAGATCATGGAGGTGGCGAAGCTCGCCTGCGCGGACAACGACACCCTCCACAACATGCCTTTCCCCGTAACCCCGGAAACGGTGTATGCTGCGATCATGGCGGCCGATGCGGTTGGACATTTCTACAAAGATGATGAGGAATGCGAATGCAGCTGCCATTAAGCAGTCGCAGAATTCCGTAATAACACAGGGCGCGCATGAGTTCATGCGCGCCCTGTGTCCTTGACAACGTATGGCCGGAAATGCCTACAGCGCCACGATTCCCTGCCAAACCTCGTCAATGACGGGAATGCCATTCTCAAGATTGGCCTTACGGGTGTTCCACTCGATCTCCCCTGGATAGAAGACCTTACCGCCCTCCTTCTCAGGGACTGAAGACTGGATATCGGATACGATGCCGTCCACAATCGAATCGGTCAGCTCCACACTGTTCATCTTCCTTGGATCGATGGCGATCATCACCTGAGACAATCCAACTTCGTCACCGAACGTGCCGATGGTTTGCACAGAATTTGCGTTCGTCAGCACCGTCGCCACCAAATCCAACGCAATTGAAATACCGCTGCCTTTCCAGTACCCCATGGGCAGCACTCGCCAGGACTTCTCAATCTCGGCGGGATCCGTCGTGAGGTTGCCTTTCGCATCATATCCGCCGTACACCGGCAGTTGTTGTCCCTTGAGTTTGTATTCTTCAATTTTCCCGTAGGAAAACTGTGAAACCGCGCAGTCCACCACCGCATGCCGACCATCGCTACGGGGAATCGCAATGATAAACGGATTGTTACCGATTTTCTTGTCCAGTCCACCCCAAGCAGGCATGTTCGGCTGAGTATTCGACCAGCAGATCCCCACGCACCCCCGGTTGGCGGCCTGCCATCCGTAGCTCCCACCGCGCATCCAATGGTTGTTGTTGCCCAACGCCACTACGCCGATTCCATATTGACCGGACAAGTCACAAGCCCGGTCCATCGCCCTCCTCGCATTCAAAGGTCCGAAACCCCGATGTCCATCCCACCGCTCGAACGCCATGAACGACTGTACCACAGTCGCCTTGTTCTCAGGCTTGATCGTCCCATGGTCCAAATACCGGACGACTCTCGGAAACCGGTTCACCCCGTGCGAATAGATCCCGTCCAGACTGTTGTCCGCAAACACTTGCGCGGCGTCGGCGGCACTCGCCTCGTCGAAGCCTCTCGACATCAGCACCCTCGTGAATTCACGCTTCATCTCTTCATACGATATTCTCATTAGTTTACTCCCGTGCCTGGCCGACATCGACCAGATAGTTCCTTGACGCGTCGCCCCTCCACTCCCCGACAAGTTCAGGCTTCACAGCCCTGAACCATTTCGTCATAATCTGGAAATGGGTTTTCGCAGCATCAAGTTCCTCAAGCGCCTTGTCTGCGTCCCAATATTGGGGAAGAACGGCGTCGAACATCTTGACGATAGCGGAGTATCGTTCATTTGTACCCAAATCGACAAGCTCCGTAGGATCCGCGTCCAAATCGAACAACTGAGGCTCTCCGTATCCAGCATGCCGGATGAATTTGAAACGCCCCTGCCGGAGCATCACGCTGGGGCTGTCCCCCTTGATGTCGCTGCACATCGATACAACCAACCGTGACGGATCCGCCGCCGCATGGTCACGAAGGACAGGGGTCAGGTCCAGACCATCAAACAAGGGAAGACGAGGAGCATCCGCATACGTAATGAAAGTAGGCGCGAGATCAAGCAGGGAGACAGTCTCAGGGATTCTCCGCCCGCTCTCAATCCATCCATCCTCGACGAACACCATCGGCACTCTGGCCGCGCCTTCGTAAAAATTCGTTTTCCAGAAAAGCCCGTGTTCCCCAATGTTGTCCCCATGGTCCGAAGTATAGACGATCAACGTATTTTCCCGTCCCAAGGTCCGGTCGATGACCTCCAGAAGCTTTCCGACATGACGGTCAAGAATCTCCACCATGGCATAGTATGCGGCCCTGATGCGCCGCACATCCGCGGGAGACACCTCGGATAGATTCCTATTTGCGTACCACCGCTGGATCGCGGGATGCATCTGGTCCTTCTTATCCTCATCGGTAAATTCGATCTCCGGCAATATGTCATAATAGTAGTCAAACAATTCCCGGGGGGCGATGTACGGGCAGTGGGGGCCGTAGAACCCTACCGTCAGGAACAACGGCCGTTCATCGCCGCGCGTTTCGAGGTACTCGCAGGCGGCGAAAGAAACGGCGGCGTCATAATCGAGAACCGCGGAATTTCCTGCTCCGGACTTGCGGATCGAGGTAAGGTTCTGCCCTGACGAACGCATGAAGCTTCCATATATCTCGCTTTCATTGTCCCCGCCTACAAAACAAGGGGTGATGTCTCCGACCAGATGCTTTTCAAACCCGTGCCACTGGTCCCAGCCAACGAAATGCATCCTACCCGACAGCACGGTCTCATACCCCGCGACAGTCAGGGAATTTACAAAAGTCGCGTTACAGGACGAAAGCGCCTGCATATTGTTGAACACCCCGGAATGGGAGGGGGACAAGCCACTAAGGATTGACGCGCGACTTGGAACACACAGCGGCGCGGCACAGTAGCAATTGTCGAACCCCGTTCCGTCCCGGTACAAGGAATCGATGTTCGGCGTCCGGACATAAGGATCGCCGGCCGCTCCCATTATCAATGGGTTATGCTGATCCGACAGGATGTAGACGATGTGTTTTTTCATGTCATTCATCCCGAAGATCCTGCGTGACGCTTGTCGTCATCTGGACTTTCCGTCCTTTTTGCAACGCCCGGACGTTCGCCCAGATCAGATACACGGTCAACAGCAGTATCGCGATGCAGATCGGGCGAGTAAGCACATACGTGAAGATATTCGTTCCCGTAGCCTTCACAATGGTCATCGTTCTGACGAAATTGCTTTCAATGATGCCCCCCAGGATCAGACCCAGCACAATCGGAGTATTTGGAATCTCCAGCCTGGCGAAAACGACCCCGACAATTCCGAGACCGATGGCGATGACGACATCATTCATGGAGTTGTTCACGCTATATGCGCCGATCAATGAAAAAAGAATGACGACGGGGATGATGAACCGCATTTTCAACTTCACGATTGAAGAGAACACCGGAATACCGAGTACGCCGATCAGAATCATGAAGATAGTTACAAGGAACATACCGATCAGGAAGGTATAGACGATCTCCGCATGATCCGTGAACAGGCTCTGACCAGGCACCAGACCATGAATCGTCAACGCACCGAACATGATGGCCGATGTGGCGGAACCGGGGATACCAAGCGCAAGCATCGGAACCAAGGAACCGCCGACCGCGGCGTTGTTCGCACTTTCAGGCGCGATGATTCCGGCGGGATTCCCTTTCCCGAACGTACCTTCCTTGTCCTTGCCTTTCGCCTCGCCATACGCAAGGAATGAGGCGATCGCTCCGCCCGTCCCCGGCAGGATGCCGATGAACGTCCCGATCACCGAAGACTTGAGCAATACCTTCAGATACTTGGTGAAGGTACTTTTCAATACGTCCCCGAATCGAGACGGCTTCAATTCCACGCGAGCATCGAGGGACCGTGACTGCAACTGGCTCATTCCCTGTCTGACCATCTCCGTAATTGCAAACAAGCCGATGACCGCGGGGATTAAATCGATTCCGCCCCGAAGGGCGCGGATACCGAATGTAAAGCGGACGGCACCGGACACATCATCGATACCGATCATGGCGAGGAACAGTCCAAAACAAGCGGCGAACAGGCCTTTCGCGATATTCTTGCCAGTCAAGCTACCTACGATCGTCAGACCGCAGATGGAGAGCAAAAGCATCTCGGGCGGCCCGAACTTCACCGCGACATTCGAAAGGACCGGAGCGAACAGGACAAGGACGACCAGCCCGACCATGCTTCCGAAACCAGAAGCGATGATGGAGTAATAAAGCGCTTTCTTCCCCTCCCCCCGTTCAGTCATCGCATGTCCTTCAATCGTAGTACATGCGGATTCCGCGGTACCGGGACAATTGATCAGAATGCCTGATATAGAGCCGCCGTAGGAGGAACCAAGGTAAATGCCGCCAAGGAACAGCAATCCCTGGGCAGGCCCCATCGCGTAAGTGAACGGAAGCATGACCGCGATACCGATACCGCCGTTCATACCGGGGATGGCGCCAAGCACCACCCCGACGATCGCTCCCAGCAAGCTTACCAAAAGAACATCAACGCTCAATAAATTACCCAGTACTTGCAGTACAAGTTCCACAGGAATCCCCCTAACCTATTTACTCTGGAAGTATGTTCGCCTCATGGCGAAATCATCAGCCAGGAATGCGGCCAGTTCATCACCCGTCGTCAGTTCAGGAACTTCCCCGATGGCTTCGATATTCTGCTTCATGTCCGCGCCATATCCCGTCTCCATCGCCGCGACAAGTTTGGCTACGATAGCCGAATCCATGCCCTTGGGACCAACCAACATACGTTTCGCAGGATTGCTGACCTCATACCCCAATTCCAAGAACGTCGGAACGTCAGGATAGGAAGACAGGCGGTCGTCCAGCATCAACCCCAGGACAGTCAGGTTCTGTTCAGAAGCCTGTTGAATGAATTTCGCGCTCAGAATACCAGCTTCGATGTGACCGCCCAGCAAATCCGCGAACACCTTGTTTCCCCCGCCGTAGACGACTCCAGTAAGCTCCGCACCTGTGGCTTGGGAGAACAGGGTCAGCGACATTTCCTGAATCGGGGAAGGCAAGCCGACGGTGGCTTTACCAGGATTGCCCTTCGCATAGGCCAGAAAATCATCAAGGGACTTGAACTGGGAGTTTTTCTTCAGGACGATGATATCGCCAGTGGTATTCAAAGCCGCGATATAGGTGAAGTCATCGACGGTAAACGCGCAGTCCGCCTGCCCGTAGGCAAAATTGGCTACGTCAGTATTGGAAAATACGCCGAGGGTGTAGCCATCAGGATCAGCCGCGGAAATATCCTCCATGGCGATCAGTCCGCCGGCGCTGCCGTTGTTGATCACGACAAAAGGCTTGCCCATAAGTTTTTCCAAGGGATTCGTAACAGCGCGAGCCATGGCGTCGGTGCCCCCGCCGGCATTAGCGATGACGATGCAGGAAACTTCTTTTGACGGATAACCGTCCGCACCAGCGGCTTCCGCCTGTCCACCCGCGAACAGACTGGCTCCGATTACAGCCGACAGGCACATGACCATACAGGTCTTCAAGAACGTTTTTTTCATATGTTGCTCCTTGTTTGATTATCAGAATAGGGACAAAGTCCCTCTTGGACACCGGATACGCAGGCCGTAGGTGAACAGCAAATAGGACAGGCCCACTACAACCAGACAAAAAACGACGGAAAGCAGAATACTTTTCTTCGTTTTCACGGGGTTGATGAAAATCGATATGGCGAGAATCTCAAGAAACGCGGACACATAGAATCCGGCCAGCTTCGCCAAGACGGGGTTGATGATCAAGAACAGAATCAGCACGATCTCTCCAAATGTGAATTTCCGGACGGCCCCCCCGTCTCGCTTCACTATCGATTCGATGAGAACGATCATGCCGAAAGCAAGCATCATCACAAAGACGACATATGGATACGCACTCGAGACTTTCTTTGTCGTGGCAAGAAGAATGACCGAGAAAATCACAGCCAGCGTTCCGGCAAGAAAATTCTTGCCGATCAGGAGATTCTTCATATCTCTAGAAGAATTCACAGTAGCCCTCCTTCAATGGACATATCGTCATTTTATCTCATTTTTTCTCAAAGTCAAGAAATTTTTTTCTCTATCATTCACTTTTTTTAGCGAAAATAGGAAAAATATTTTTTCTTTTTTCTCATAGAAGCTTGTTTTTTTATGTTTTCACAGGTATACTTCATCATCAGGGGAAAGATGATGAAAGAAAAAACGACGCTTCAAGACATAGCCCAGTTGACCGGAGTGAGTGTGGGCACGGTACACAAAGCGTTGAACAACAGCAAGGGTGTCAGCGAAAAGAAACGCCGCGAAATCCTCGCGCTCGCACAGTCGCTCAACTATATCCCGGTCACAAAGCACATTGCGGCGCAACAGACCGTCGTGGCGCTTTTTCCCGACCCCATTGGCGAAGACCGTTTTTTCTATCAGTTCATATGGGCGGGAATCGCGAAACGCGAGGAAGAATTGTCCCCTACCGCCTTCCAGATCATCAAGGTTTCCTTCGACGGCTCAATCGCGGACCAGCGGACGAAGCTGGAACAGATATACGACCTATACCATGACACCATGACGGGCCTGATAACAATCATCTGGGAAGAAGACAAGTTCCTTGAAATCCTCGATAGATTCACTTGCCTCGGGATAAGGATATTCACGATCTCCGCGGACGCCCCCGGTAGCCAGCGGACGGCGACAGTAATGGCGAACCCATATAAGACGGGACGATTGGCCGCGGAATATATCGGATCCGTTCTCGACGGCTTCTGCAGGGTCATTATCATGGGGACAAAACGTGACGCATACAACCATGCGCAGGTTGTACGAGGTTTTTTCGATCAGATGGGCATCACGAATCCCCGGATACAGATCATCGAGCTCTATGAATCCAGGGAATATCCAGAGCGCCTGCTCGAGACTCTCAATGACTTCCTGACGAAATTCGACGACATACGGGGAATATACGCAAACAACGCCAGAACCACCGCAAGAATACTCGATACAATCAAAATCCAGAAGAAGCAACGCAAAATCTGCGTAGTGGGCAGTGAAATATTCAGGCAGTCGATCTCCGCCATGCAGGACGGAACGCTGAACGCAGTGATTGACCAGAACGCTTTCCAGCAAGCGTATGAGGGGGTGTCAACTGCATTCGCCCATTTGGTGCTGGGGAAGCAGCAAGCTGGGAATATCTTTGTGCCGAGTTCTCTCTATCTCCAAAACAACCTCCCCCTTGAATTTCCAGAAGACCAGATTATCGCTTTGGAGCCGGAGCTGAACAAGGAATTCAGAAATGCGCTTATCAAAGACACGGCCGAATGACATCCGAAAGAACAGCTGTACAACGGTCAGCACTCGTAGCGGTCGTCAAGTCGTTCGAACAGATGTCCGTACCGTGCATACAGGGCTTCGATTCGTTCTCGCCGTCGTCGACCGACGGCCCGGGCCGCGCCAAAGACGAATAGCGCCGGCGTAGCGGCGAGCAACAGTCTCCCCAGCAAATCGGGATGGCGAGTATAGAAGGTCAGGCCATCCTTCTGCCCTATCGGGACTGAATAGACACGCCAGGCCTCGACAAACGGCTCCAGCATCCCCACGACCCGGCCTGAAGGCAGGACCAGGCAGGTCATGCCGCTGTTGGTGCTTCTCAGCAACGGACGTCGGTTCTCGACCGCGCGAAAGACGGCGAGCTGCATATGCTGCATCTGGGCGGCGACGGAACCCGACCAACTGTCGTTGGAGAGGTTCATCAAGACATCCGCGCCGCTGCGGACGAAGTCGGCGCTCAAATACCCGAACGTATCCTCAAAGCAGATCGGCGTTGAAAACTTGACGCCGTCCCAAGAGAAGACCGTGGCTTCGGCCCCCTCCTCCCACCATTTGTAGTCGTTGGCGAGCAACAGCTCATACAACCAGGGGAACTGCTTCCCGTAGGGGAAATGCTCGGTGAATGGAACGAGATGCTGCTTGCGGTAGGTTCCCAGGATGTCCCCCCCGCCGAACAGGATCACCGTGTTGTAGGTCTTCCAGTTCCTGGACCCGTCCTCCAGAAAAGCGGGCAGCGTCTCGTCCTTGAGCAACCCCTCTGGATTGCCCGTAACCAACGGCACGGGCAGGCTCATGCCGAAATCCACGAACCGGTCACACAGGCGGGAAGTCATCCAGTTCGACGGATAGGCCTTGTGCCAGGCCACCGAAGGGACGAAGGCCGTCTCGGACCAGACCACCATGTCGGGGTTCTCCTTCATCGCCTCGAGGCTCAAAGAGGACAGTGTCTCAAAGTTCCGTTCATATGTGGCGTACCCGCCTTCCCAGCTGTCGGCTGAGTGCTGGACCGTAGCGATGCGTACCGTCCGTTCCACCGGCGCATCGTCGTAATATCGCAGGGAGACAAGGCCGAACGCAAGGTTCACGACAAAAACCGACAGGTATACGATGCCATCAACCCGATATTCCCGCATACAGCCCCGCATACATGGACGGCCTCGCCTGGCAAGCCGCGAAGCGACGAAGGCCTGGGGAACGGCAAGCAACAACGAGATGCCCCAGATACCGAAAATCGAAACGCTCTGTATCAGGACGGGATAATTCCATAACGCAGCCGAAGGGTTTCCATACGGATAACCAAGAAAGCCCTGCTGGGTGAGATACAGGTATGCGACATAGAATACGGACTGCACCAAATATCCCCGTTTCTTGAAAAACGAGTTCGCGGCCTTGAGTACCGGCAGCAGAATCATGTACTGGAAAGATTCGAGGATTGGAGCAATCAGAATCGCCAAGGGATGAAAGGTCCTGAGCCAATAGTTGTAGACGAGATAAAATACGAAGCCATAGGCGAGTCCGTGCAGCCAGACAGTCTTCCATGAAGCCCTGTCCACGACCCGGAACAGGGGGATCAGGGAAAAGAAAACAAGGAATCCCCAGCCAGTATCTGAAAGCGGATTAGGAAAAGCTAACGCGGCAAACGCCGCGGCAGACGCCAGGATCGCCAGCTCCAAGAAAAAACAGAGTACTTTTCTGAATGTTCCAGACATCCGGCCCTCCTGATACCGAGTTGAAATACAAATACAACCGGCAACAGGTTACAGTTTTTCGAACCGATCGATATCCATGACAAAAACAGTACTACCACCGACCAATGCCTCCACAAGGTTCGCCGAGGTAAACGGAGTGCTGGTGTTCATCGGCGGTGCGGAACAGACGGACATCCTTCTACCCGCGAATTTCTTGATGATGGCTATCGCATCATCGACCTTGTCGTTGTCAGTGCCGATCAGCAGCGTGGTATTCTTCGTCTGGAGGAATCCGCCGACGGTCGACAGCTTCGTGACGAAAAAACTCTGTTTCGTCAGTTCATGTACAGTATCCGGTTCATCGGACGCAGCTACAATCGCCAGAATCAATTTCATGGTAGAACCTCCTGTCCACATACAATATACAGACGTCAACGCACCCAGGCATAGGGTTCTTCTCCTGCATCAGGAACACTTCGGCAGGAAAAAACCAAGGACTTCAGTCCTGTGAAAGCCACTTAACCGTTTCCGCCAAGGCTATGTCCCGCGCTTCAAAATCCTTGTCATAGGGGATGAAATGGGTGCAGTTCTCCAGAACCAGCTTCCGGTTGCGCCCCCTTCCCTCCTTCAGCACCAGATCGGCGACCGAAGGGTCAACGATGTGGTCCTTGCCCCCCATGATTACCAACGTGTCAGTCTCCAGATGTTCCAGCGACGCGACAGCCATGCGACGCAACTTCTCCATCTCCATCAGTTGAACAGGATATACCCAGGACCAATATTGGGAGCCAAGAAACGCATCATCGTCAGGAGAGCCTTCATAGAAGAGCTTGTACCCGGGATCGGACTGCCATGACTGAGGAATCGGCTTTCCCCCTTTCAGCAATTTCACAAGACGGAGCTTCCACATTGACAAGGACGGAATCAGCAACCCAGGAGCTAGCAATACCATGCGTTTGAGATTGAACGCGGCGGCAAGTTCCACGGCCATGGCGCCGCCCATCGAATGACCCACTACATACAGCTCCTCATACCGACCGGCGAGTTCCTTGCAGGCGTCATAAGCGGTTCCCAGCCAGTCGCCCAGTGTTGAAGCCGCGAAATCGGAACCGCAGGTTCCGTGACCGGGATACCGGACGGCGTAGACATCGAACCCCGCCCCGTACAAATCGATGCCGGGACGGACAAGCTCCCCTGGATATCCTGCGTATCCATGCAGGCATAGGACCGCCTTCGCGGTTTTCTCGTCATGTATCATCTTCCAGGGGCGGGCGCAAGCGCGCACAGGAGCTTTGTCCTGATAATGTCCAATGGTATAATCCGTCACTTCATAGCTGATATGCATGATGATTGCCTCCTCCCTCCAAACTTTCATCGTCAGATATGCCTATCCAAGCATCCTAAATGCCCGATAGAATACGTGCGAGGCTCAATTTCAATATTCACGTCCCAACCACGCTTCTTTCCGTCCAACCGTCCGTATCCGTTTGAACCGAAGCTACTCCCGGTCGAAGCCCCCGTACCGGACATCCCCGGCAGAACCGATGCGTCGCTTCACTACCAGGCCTCTTTCAGCAGGTTCAGCAAATCTATGCGACTGCGAACCTGCGTCTTGGTGAAGATATTGGCGACATGGTTGTTCACCGTATTGGCCGATATTCCAAGCTCGGAAGCGATCTCCTTGTTCGTCAGCCCCGAAGCGATCAGTTGGATTACCGAAAATTCCCGCTCCGTGATATGGTACTGGGACAGCTGGTCGATTGTCAGTTCCTGTTTCGTAGGAGCCGGAGCCGACATGCGGGAGAACGCTATGTACAGGAACGTCAGGATCGTAATGGAGAACGCCAGGAAGTAGATTGGATAGATAATGATTTTGAGCATCGGCCAGACCAGGCTGGCGGTCATCGCCGGCAACATCGAGAAGGAGACGATGATGATGGCCAGACAGATCGCCCGAACATCCTTGTTGTCGATTGACTTGAGGTTCTTCATAATCACGCAGATACAGAAGAACAGGTCGAACGCGAACAGCAGAACCATCACGGTATCCATCCAACGGAACTGAATGAATAGGTCCATACAGCTCACGGCCAGATAGCAGGCGGCAAGTGAAAAAAACAACGTCTTGTAAGGATTTCTCCAAGGATGCGCAATGACCCATGTCGTAAAATACGGGATGAACACAACCAGGAAGGTTACGTCGGCCATAAAAATGACGCGTACCACATATCCGACGATTATGGAAGCCAACCCGGCAAGGAACATCCTTGAAAAGACTTGCAGGGCGAGCAACATCATGCATCCGAGCAACGAAGCGTGGAACACAATGAAATACTTGGTCCAGGCGTATGTCGAACGCATATGATATACAATCGAAAGCCCCAGGGTCATGCACCCTAGGGCAAACGATATCATGTAAATGAAAAGCGTGAGCCCGTCCATCGTTTATGAGTTCTTCATCCCTACGAGCTTCTGATTGTGCGAAAGATCCGCAAGCCCGCAGATATCACTGATCTCATTGAGAAGCGCGGGGATATTGGTGGCGGGAAGACCGGTCCTCGACTCCACGATCTCATTGTAGGCGCTGGCGTTCAGGGCGGCTTTAGCCTTCGCCGGGTACAGCTTCAGATGCAAGGACATTCCATCGGTCAGCAAGTACCGGGCATCCGGCGCGAAACCGGGAAGCGGCCCGCCCAGCGCCCTGGAAATGACCGCGGGATCCATGACGGGTCCCTTGGGCGCCTGCAAGTGCAGCAAGAACCACAACGGCAACGATGGATTGGTCCAGACCAGCTTGATCTTCTTGCTTTCGGCCAACGGCATGATTGCCTTGACCTGCGCAGCGTTCACGCCGAGGTCCGCGAAACCAAACATGACCCAAGTAGAGTCAAACTTGCCTCTCGTCCTGAGTTTCGCCGCAAACATCACCAACTCTTCCAATGACTTGACGTTGGCACCGGCCCATTGGACATGCATGTTCGCATATCGGCAATCCTTGCGCATCTGCGAGAAATAGAGAGCCTCAGCCTCGCTGGCGGTCACCACCAGCATTGTCTTAAACGGGTTTTGATTGATTCTCTTGCGCAGCATGTCAGACCTCCTCGTTCTCATCTCTGACGAAGCAGAATTCAGAAGTGATGGGCAACGCGCCATAGGCGCCGCTCAGGTACAGCTGCGTCGTCCGCTCCTTGGTCCTTGAGAACTTGAAGTCGGCCAAGCTGTAGTAGGTGGTAGCCGATTCGCTGTCCTTCTGTGCAAACCAGATACCGTCACGCCGCATCAGTCCATCGCGAAGCAATGAAGGATTGCAATCGACGGCGAGCATCTGAGAGCCATACCCGGTATTGCAGGTCTCAAAGATCTCCACCACATGGCGGAGTACATCAGGGTGCAGCAGCAGGCCAAAGTCGTCAAGCACAAGCGTCCGAGGAGAAATGAAACTCTCAAAAAATGCGATGCCCATCAAAGAAAGCCTACGCAAACTCAAGGATTCCGTAGCGAAATACGCGGCGTAGTGCTGGGTTACATTGGTGTGGATGAAGATGATTTTGTCATTCTGGATACGGACGTCGCGGATATCGGTGATGTCGAGGCTCCAGAGGAAGTTGATCAGCTGCTTCGACCAGCCAGGATGCTTCGTAAGCTGATCGACCAGGTACTTCTCGGAAATGGAGGAAAGGCCGATCGGCAACACCATCAGGGATTCATCGAACCACTGATACAACGGAGAAGAGGTCTCCCCTCCTTTTCTCGCGGAAGCGGCGAGGAACGTGTGCTTGGGACTGATTTTGTTGACTAAGCGCTTCTTCTCGCCCCTGTATAGCTTGCCCCACCTGTAATGGTAGGAAAGTTCCTCTTCGGATCCTTCCACAAGCTTTCGCTCAAACATCAGCTTTTTTGAACGACCGACGACATGGTAGAGCGATTCCTCGAAAATCTTGTCACGGTCCGCCACCAAAGTATAACGGCCGACCACCGCTTCGTTATCAGCGTCCCCACGGTCCAGCAAGACTTGGATCACCATCGTAGCGGGGGCTCCCTTCGTCTCGGCGTAGGCGAAGGATGTACCAGTCAATAGCTGCAACGGGTTCTCCATCTCAGGATCTGCGATGACAATGGCGCGCAAAGCCTCCAATGCCCTGACGAAAGTGCTTTTTCCAGCCCCGTTCGGCCCGATAATCGCGGCGGTCTTGATCAGCTTCAGCTTGTCGTTGACCTTCACCACCTTGGATTCAGGTAGTCTATTGTCCCTCACCGCTTCAAAGGAAATCGTCTGAGGTGATTTTACGGACCTGAAATTCGCAATGGTCATATCCAGCAGCATACGCTACCTCCCTCTCACAACGGGATACAAGCTCCCGTCAACTGCAAATCCCTTTCCAAGGGATGTCATACATATTTCAACGTCTGCGGGACGATGACATTCGCCATCCGCACGCCGCACGACCTCTATTGTCACGCGTGCAACCGCTCCATCCGCTTCACCAAATACGGCCACCTGCCCAACTGCTCCCGCAGCCGGCAGGGCAATGTAGCATCGCCGTGGTTGTCCGTCGCGATGATATCGGCGAGCTTGGTTTCCAGCCAAGGCGCGGCTTCTCCAGATTCCACAGCCTCCACGTTCACCTGGAACATGACATCCAGACCTTGCAAACGGTGCAACATCTCGCAGTCAACGGAAAACCAACGATATCTCTCAACATGGGCCAGCACCACGGTGAAGTGCCTGTCGGTCAACTGTCGCAATCGTTCCACCAGCGCACGTGGCTGGAGAAAACGGTCGAATTCGCACAGCACATACCGTCCCATGATGGGAATAGCCTTGAGTTCCGTCTGCGAGCCGACGAACAGCTCACAACCAAGCCAAGTGGTCAAGCCATAGTCCTTGGCGGCGGCCATCGCCATCGCAGTTCGCTCCCGAAACAACTCAATCCGGGATTGGACGTACGGATTGTATACATGTGGAGTGAAAACCACCCGGTCGAACCCCGCTTCTTGATAGGCCTTGAACTGCTCCTTCGTTCCGTCGAGGTCCTTTACCCCGTCGTCTACACCCGGCAATACATGGCAATGGAAATCTATCAATCCCATATTTTCATCTAACTCCAGTATAATTATGCCCAGTTACGGCAAAAAGGTAAAGAAAAATCATCGCTAAAGTGCTTTTCAGGCCTTCGTTCACATTTGATGGCTAGAATTCGACCATTGGTGCGGCTTTTTTGCCTTGCAGAGCCAAATGGTGCTTCACTTCAACGATTTCACTGACCATGTCCGCTAGCTTTATCAAACCTTCCGGGGCATTTCTTCCTGTAATGACCAAATGGGGGAAGCCCGATTTTCCTTTATGGTCCTCAATCCACATGAGTACTTCGCTTGCGTCCACCAACCCCAAAGACAACGCATAGGTGAACTCATCCAATACAATCATGTCGAACGTACCGGTGGATACCCAACGCTTGACTTGCTCCCATCCCTTGCGGCACTCGGCCGCAGTCGGCTCCATACCGTCCTGCTGCCAAGTGAAGCCGACGCCGAAGTTCTTCCACGTCACGCCCAGACGTTCCGTCGCGCAACGCCACTCTCCAACCCCCTGTTCCTCTGGATTGCTTTTGATGAACTGTACAACAGCGCATTTCGCATCATGCCCAATCGCCCGAAGCATCTGTCCCATCGCGGCGCAGGTCTTCCCCTTGCCGTCCCCCGTATAAACCATGACCAATGGATTTCCCGTTCCTTTCATACATCAGCCCCCTATTACATTGAATGCTCCGCACTCCTGACCGTTCCACACAGCCAGAAGCCCGGAGCATCCTTGTTGACACATACAAGAAACCGCCTTCAGTTTCCAGTCGTTACTTGGGTAACAAAGACATCGCCATCCCCGACGGTTTTGCTTCCAGTCAATTGTTCCTCGGCTTTGGCCCGTTCAGCCAGCGCCTGTCGCATCCTTAGCAACGTCTCGTAGCATTGAGAATCATGGCTGTAGTCATAGACCTCCTGCATCAGACCGACCGCACCGTTCAAATCCCCCGTCGCTTCAAGCATCAACGACGCATTGTATCCGGACGGGACATGCTTGATATCGAGCCACTGATCATGGAACAACACATAGGCGACCTGGAGATTCCCTTTGTCCACCTGCTTATAGACCTCCTTCGCTGCGTCATTCTTTGGCTTGTTGTCCATGAGATATACGGTCTTGGTCACCCAGTTGGGAGCGAGCTGTTTACGCAGACCGCCTTGGAACGCATCAAGCATTTTGGTATAAAGCGGCACGACTGAGGGGGCGAAACCATCGTAACGCCCCAGTTCAGTCTCCTTGCTCACCTTGTCGGAAAAGCTCCTGGCGGCAAGAATCGTTCCTGTGGAAAGATCTATGATGGAATAGGAGAACGTGACCGTCGCAGTCTGGACCAGATAGTAGTCCGTCCCAACGATGACCTCATGTCCAGGTATGAAATCAGTACTCCCAGTACTACTGTTAGGCACCCACCGGTCCGGCACCCACTTGGTCCTCAGTTTGCTGTAGACGTATTCATCGCAATCCATATAGTTGATTGAACTGTTCATCAACGCAGTAGCGCCCGACTGCCGCAACAATGAGAAAGAGTCGAGGCCTACGCTGGCTCCGGCGATATAGGCATCCGTAACCTCAGGCAGGACCAACTTGAAGAACCCGGTCTGCTGCAACGTAGCCACCAGGCGGTCCGTCGCATAGGAAGCGACCTGAGCCTCCAGATTACGGGGGATTCCACTCGCCACCGAAATATTCCCGGCTCCCATGCTGCGAACCCAAGCGGACGGCCTGCTGTACGTATTGAAGCTGAAGCTCTTCGTCGACGCAACGGCAAGGTTCCTATATTTGCTCAGGTCGATCTCCGCGGGAACCAATCCCCGGACCTGAACGAAAGAGGCGCAGGAAGACAGGGTGACAAGCACGACCAGCACTATGAGGGTCAACAACAACGATATGCG
>JAXEWB010000016.1:0-18530 GCA_034114085.1 Sphaerochaetaceae bacterium
GCAAGCCGGCAACAGTCAAAAGCGATGTCAAAAACGATGCGGATGAGCCGTCAAAAATCGGCGGCGCAGTAAAACTCCAGACGTTCACCACTTTGGGGATGGTCGAACGACAATGCGCAGGCATGGAGCGACAATCTCTGGCCGGGCCGCTCCGTACCGTACAGCCGGTCTCCGAGGATAGGATGCCCAAGGCCCTTTTCATGGGCGCTATGCACCCGAAGCTGATGCGTCCGACCAGTCAATGGGGTGAACAGCAGGCGGGTGGCGGCTGTCCCGTCGGCAAGGTGTTCTACACCAAGCCGTTCCCATTGCGTAATCCCCGTCTTGCCATAAAGTTCATCGTAGATCTGCCTTGGACGATGCTCTACATCGAGGCGAAACGGAAGCTTTATCGTGCCGCAGGCGTCTTTCACGACACCGTCTACCAATGCGACGTACTGTTTTTGAATCGTGCCTTGCATGAACTGCATACTGAGGTTCCGATGAGAAGGGGCGTCGAACGCAAGCAACAACAGTCCGGAGGTATCCATGTCCAGGCGGTGGACGGCGGGCTGGCTGATGCAATCGGGGAACAACCGCCGCAGCCTGGTCTCAACGCAGTCCTGCTTGTCCTCTCCCCGCCCCGGCACGGACAACAGCCCTGAAGGTTTGTTCACTACCGCCACATGCTCGTCACAATAGAGGATGTCCAGCCCCAGCAGGTGCTTGAGCAACGGACGGCATCGTTCGTCGCAGGGAGGATAGCAGCATCCCGGTTGCCTTGTCCCGGAACGGTTCGGCGCTCCAAAATAGAATTCCGCCATGCTCACCGGTCGCAGATGGTTCAGAAACGCATGGTGCAGCAGCTTGGGAGCGCAACAATCGCCCGTACCCGACGGAAACACCTGCCCCGGCATGTCCGCGAAAGTCTTTCGGCTTCCGCCGCAACAAGCGAACGAATAGAGGGCGAAAATCCTGCGCTGGCTCTCCTGCGTCAAAGCCTTCCGCTCGTCCTGCATCGATTGCATTGTACGGGTGATGATGGATCTCGAAACATCTTCGGAGATATCAGGGATGGCATCCCCGTTCCCGGACAATCGTTCCAGATGTTCACTCAACTGATGAATCCGGGCATCGTTCAGCCTGACCGTCGTTTCATACGCTTCCACCTCCGGTACTGGCGGAACCCACCCCGGTACAATCCAACGGCCATGGTACTGGCCGGAAAAGGCTTTCAGGACGACTTCCCCGCCCCGTTCGTCCCTGCAAACCAAGACTCCCAGCATCTGTCCGCCATAAGGTTCGAACAATGGCGCGGCGGAGACTTCTCCCCCCGCTTCAAAATCAAGGAAACCGGAATACGACAATCGCTCCTGAAGCCACAGGCAATATTGTCCGGCACGGCGAGTCGGCAACGGAGTATAGGGATAGGAACAATTGCACATAGAGTGTCGGGATTTATCCATGGACAGCAATTATGGCAGGGCCTAGGGGCTTTTGCAAGGCATAGGACCGCAGGGGGCAACGGCTCTCGGCGGTGCTCTTCGTTCATGCCCACATCATCTTCAGCGCATCCGGACAGTCAATGCGCAATTCTTCAGTGACGGGAACGAAGCACTCAAACACCTTCAATGGCCCCGTTTCTTCTGCTTTTTCTTTTCCTGCCGTTCCAGAAAACGCTGTCGCTCTATTTCTTGCCGTTGGTCTTGAGCGCATCGTTTGCGAACCTCGGCGAGTTCCTCCCGCTGATTCTGCAACGCCTGCTGGCTTTTCGTGCTGATGGTATCGGACAATTGCCGGCGAACGAGGCGCAAGGCCCGTTTGGGGTTGACGGTAGAACGGACGAACGTCCCCTCCTGCGCCACTGGAGAAGAATACCGAAGATTCGCCCAATGGTTCACCAAAAAGTCCCGTATCTCTGGTTCGGTAGGCTCCGCGCCGAATACTATCCGCGCCGTTTCCAACCGGCCATCGCACACACGTTCAGAAACCCCTACCCAGAAGGGGTCCTCGAAGAACACGGTAAATACACATACCACTGCTTCGCCCATGCGCAAGTCCTCCTTATGACATGCACGAGCCGTAAACGGACAACCAAGGAGGCAGGTTACTGACAGGAGCACTGCGTCCGGACTACCAACCGGAACTGTGTTTTTATCACGGCGTTATTCGTAATGCATGGTTATTCTAGCCTCATCATAGGTGACAGTCAAATGATTCATCATGTCAGAAAGAAAAAAGCAGAAAGACACATACCATCATTTTTCCAAGGAGTCCTACATCACCTTGGAGGCATCGCCAAATACAGGACGACCAAGGGAAAGCCGCCAAACTAACGGACTTGACAGGCTACAGCCCGTTTTTCCGGGGTCGGGGCAATTGGGCCAAAATGATGGCGCAGAACACCAGCAGGCATCCGAACAGTTCCTTCATCGACAGCGCCTGTCCCAAGATCAACCAACCGAAGATGGTGGCGAATACCGATTCCAAGCTGAGGATCAACGAAGCGACCGTCGGCTCGACATGTTGCTGCGCCACAATCTGCAACGTATAGGCGACACCACAGGAAAGAACGCCGGCATAGAGAATCGGAAGCCAAGCCGTCAGAATGGATTGCGGCGACGGACTTTCAAACAAAAACATACAGATACCGCAAAGTATCCCGCAGGTGAGGAACTGAAGACAGGACATGCGAATACCATCGACATGCGATGAAAAATGGTCAATCAGCAGAATATGGATAGAGAATGCGAACGCACAGAGGAGCACCAGAACATCGCCTTTGCCAATGCGAAAATCCTCCGTAATACATAGCAGATACATGCCCGCCACTGCGACCGCCACGCTAATCCAGACCATCATCGGCACACGTTTCTTGAAGAACAGGCCGAAAATCGGAACAATGATGATATATAGCGCGGTAATGAAACCAGCCTTCCCTACCGTCGTGTACATGATTCCGAACTGCTGCAAAGAACTGGCTATGGCCAGGACGACACCGCAGGAAATCCCGCCGACCAGCAAGGTACGTCTCTCGGAGGAGGCCCCCGGTACAAGCCTGAAACGCTCGCGGCTTCCAGAAACCGGAACGGACTTTCCGCCAAAACGGTCCAACAGGAAAATGCAGGGAATCAGCACAAGTCCGCCGATTACGCTCCTGACGCAGTTGAACGTAAACGGGCCTACATATTCCATCCCAACGCTTTGGGCGACAAAAGAAAGTCCCCAGATCAGGGCGGTCAGAACCAGCATAAGGGACGATTGTATCGGACGCATGGATGGATTACCTCTCGACTGACGGCGAATTACGACGTACTATAGCAGAAAAACGTTGGTCCTGACAGACTTCTTGCAGACCATGAGCCATCGAAAACTGGAGAAAAACATGCAAACGCCACCTATTTCCCCGACGTTGACGACAAAACGGCTCATACTTCGCCCCTTCACCGGAGCGGACAGTGCCGATGTATTCGCCTATGCGCATGATGAAGAAACGGTACGGTACTTGACCTGGCCTGCGCATCACGATGAATCGGAATCGCTGTGGGCTATCAAAACTTTCTACCTGATTCCCGGAGTCTGGGCGATCTGCAAGAGAGAAAACGGTCGTTGCCTCGGCTGCATAGAGCTACGGGTCAAGGAAGACCTCGTGGACTTCGGATATGTGCTGAGAAAGGATCAATGGGGGCAAGGTCTGATGACGGAAGCCCTGTCAGCGGTCCTTGGGGAGGCGTTCGGCCGCCTGGGGTTGGAGAAGGTTTCGGGCGCTCATGAATGCGGCGACGAAGCGTCCGGGGCTGTCATGCGCAAATGCGGTATGCGGTGGGTTGCGCATCGGGATGCGGTACAGGTCACGCCGAACAAAACCGCCAATATGGAGTGCTATGAAATCACCCGCAAAGAGTGGGAAGCATTACCATAGCATGCGCTCCTGCGGAGCTACTTGTAGCTCGGCTTGCCTCTCCCGGCCACTCCCCGCGGCAGGCAAGCCGTGTGCTTTCGGTAATCCTCTCACCGTGGCATACGCTCCTTTGGGGTTCATCACGGCTCGGTTCTTTTCATGGCCCGCATATGCAGCCTTCGGCGCGTGCCTCGCCTGAAAAACCATGTATTCCGACATACTTCCATCTGGCCGCATGCTCCATGTCAGTCAGGCTCTTCTCGGGAACGTTTGAGATCGAGGTAGATTTGTCTGATATCCTCCGCAACTTCAGGATGGTTGTAATTCTTCCGATACACCAGGTTGATCTCACGCATCATCTCGGTAACGCCGGCGATAGGGACGCTTACCAGATGACCTTTGAGTTGTTCAACAAGGCAGGCACTATGGCTGATGATTGTTACACCCATGTTTCGCGACACAAGCTCCTTGATCGTCGGAACGTTGTCGATCTCCATCATCACATTGAAATTACGGATAGTCTCCCCGTTGTTCCGCAGATATTCTTCAAACTGCCGTCTAGTCGCGGCGGATGAAGAACGGAGGATGAGTTTTTCCTCTTTAAGCTGAGACAGAGAGACTTCGCCTTGACCGGCCAGGGGATTTTCGGGAGACACCACGAGGCTGAGATAGTCGGTATCCAACTGTACGTTGACAAAATCGTCGTCGGCTATCATTCCGCCCAACACCGCCATATCAAGTTCATAGGCCTTTAGCCTGCTGCGAATCGATTCCTGAGTCCCGGTAACGATGCTCACATGAGTTCGTCCATGTTCCGTACAGTATATTGCGACGACCTGAGGCAAAAGATGCTCCTCAGCGGTAGGAGTCATGCCGATCATGAGGCGCTTGATGCTATGACGGCTATCCAGCAACGCCTGCTCCGCATTTGCGGCGATCGCAGCGCAACGGCGGGAGTACTTCAAGAGGATTTCCCCCTCCGGGGTAAGTTTCAGCTCTTTCTTCGCCTTATAGAATATCTTGATCCGGTATTCTTCTTCCAGAAGCCGGATCTGATGGCTGACGGCGGGCTGGGTTAGGCAGAGCACGTCTGCGGCCTGGGTAAAGCTCCCCGTTTCGACAAGCGCCAGGAATGTCTTGATTTTTTGATCCAACATGGAACTGCCCTCCCCTTCTTTTCATGAGGTAAACGACAAATATACTAAAGATTTTCCGTTCAGTACAATTTCGTGTCTCATTATTACAGCGAAACGAAAGAAAATTCCAATCAAAAAAATTTATAATGTCATAAAATATAAGAATTTGACTTTATAATTCTTTTCAGGTATATTCAAGACGAAAAGAAACACAGTCAGTTCGATGACTCGTCACCGAAATCCGGCCCATGGGAGCCGGCGGCTTTTTGTTGCCTGAAGAACCCAACCCACCAGTCGCGTCATTTTTCATCAAGCCGTACTCATGTACCGGCAGGGTGGTTGCATCTTGCCCTGATGCCCGTTCTTCACAATCCGAAGCAATGGCTTTCGTTTCGTTGCATCAAGGAGGTACGCATATGCAACTGCACAATTTGATTGACAACTTGTTACACCTGAGCGACAATACCGCGGCCATCCTGACCCTTGCGTTGATACTGGCGGCGGGATTTCTGATGACCCGCGTGACCAAGCTAGCCAAGTTGCCCCATGTTACGGGTTATCTGCTGGCGGGTATTCTCATTGGCCCTGAACTGCTCGGATTGATATCGGCGGAAACCGTCCAAGTCCTCGATGTCGTCACCGATATCGCGCTGGCCCTGATTGCATTCTCTACCGGGAAGTTCTTCAAGCTGTCGAAATTGCGTTCAAACGGTTCAAAAGCGATTATCCTGACATTGTTCGAGGCTCTGACGGCGGCGGTCGTAGTCACATTGACGATGCGCTGGGTGTTCCGGCTCTCATGGGAATTCTGTCTGCTGCTCGGCGCCATCGGTTCCGCGACAGCGCCAGCCAGTACGATGATGACAATTCGTCAGTACCATGCGAAAGGGCCGTTCGTCGATACAATTCTCCAAGTCACCGCTCTGGACGACGCCGTAGCGCTTATCGCTTTCAGCGTCTGCGCCGCCATCGCCCAGGCAATCAACGCTGGGGGGCAATTCTCCATGCGCGTCATGGGCCTGCCGTTGCTGTTCAACTTTCTTTCCATTGTGATGGGATTCTTGGCGGCGCTCATCCTGCGCAAGTTGATAGTCCGCAGGCATTCACAGGACCATAGGCTCGTTGTGGTTATGGCGACAATCCTTTTACTTACCGGCATTTGCTCCGTAATGGACGTATCCCCGTTGCTTTGCTGCATGGTACTTGGCGCGACATATCGGAACATCAGTGACGACAAGGAGCTGTTCAGGCAGGTCGGCAGTTTCGCACCTCCCGTGTTGCTCATCTTCTTCGTAGTCTCCGGCATGAAGCTCAATCTCCATGCGCTCGCCTCCGCGGGAATCATCGGCGTCACGTATTTCTTCGTCCGTATAGCAGGCAAGTACGTCGGCTCGTTCATAGGATGCGTGGTCTGCGGACTTCCCAAAAACGTCAGGAACTATCTGGGGTTGGCTCTCTGTCCGCAGGCGGGGGTATCAATCGGGCTCGCCGCGCTGGGGCAGCGGTTATTGCCGCCGGACATGGCTGCATTGCTTTCCACAATCATACTTTCCTCGGCGGTTCTGTATGAACTGGTCGGTCCGGCGGCGGCAAAGGCTTCGCTGTTCCTCTCCGGCACGATTGTACCTGAAGGAAAACAGGAAATGGTTGAACCCGCGGTCAAGGACGTGGCTTCCTCAGAAGAATCTGAAGATTTGGAAGCGGATACCACGATAGTGCAGGCACTCGAACCATTGGATACCGCAACCGTCCCCTGCGAATCGTCCAGAACACCGATTCCACGAAGGGCCTGACCTGCCGGGCGGTTGTTTCACCGCCGGCAAATCCAATGAGGATGCTGAACGCAACCGATTCGCACCAGCCACATTCCTGTAGACGAATCACTTGACGGAGGCGTATCCTCATCGTATCGAAATGAGCTATTATGCAACGGTTTTCGGTTTGCACTTTCAGTCACCGGGGCGCTGGGTCGCTGGCATTAAAAAGACTCATACCATGGGAAAAACTTTTCTCCCGATAGTGGAGAACCTTACATAAAACGAACAAGCCGAGAGGAGAACATATGAAAAGACAGGTGACACGACACACCCATAAAATAACGGCGATTGTATTGACCCTCGCCATCGTGATTATCCTCGTTGGAGGGGTGGTCGCCATTGCTTGGGCGCAGCATCTGGAAGGCCCCGGACGCCCGCAACATCAGGAGAACGTCAGGGACAATGAAGACGAGTTATTCTGGACCCTACAATTGATGTAGCGGGCATCGTATGCGCTCCCCTCCAATAGGGTATCGTCTGTACGGTTTTGTGGCCGGATCGGGGACAATGGCCGCTCCGAAGGTATTTGTTCCGTATTTCCGCGACCATACTGGGGATGATGGGATACTTCATGGATGATGAATGCCCCACGAGGACAGGCAGGCCGCGAGGGATTATGTTGTTGCTACGTCCTTTATGTCGGGATTGCGTCCTTTATGTTGTTGCTACGTCCTGTATGATGGGATTACGTCCTTTATGTTGTTGCTACGTCCTGTATGTGGGAGCTACCTATCGTCTGCGTCCTGTATGTCGGAGCTACCTGTCGTCTACGTCCTTTATGTCGGGATTACGTCCTGTATCTATCGTCTACGTCCTGTATGTTGTTGCTACGTCCTTTATGTCGGAGCTACCTGTCGTCTACGTCCTGTATGATGGGATTACGTCCTGCATGTCGGAAGCTATCCATCTCGCCTGCATCTTGATGGATACGGAGTTGCCATCCGCCTATACGCATATTCTGCGATATTGTTGTTTCTGCGCATTGGTGTATCAGATGGCTGTTTTCGCACAAAAAGAGAACATCGCTCAAAAACAAAAAAACACCTTTAAAACAGTCGCATTCCATGTGATCACATACTGTGTTTTCGTTGAAAATATCGGTATGACTTTCCATAGGCAACGCGGGCGCAACGTAACCACAAAAAAAACGCGAAAGCTCATTTACTGAAGACAAGGCCGCAAGACGGGGGCAGCGCTATCGCACGCCCCTGTAACAGCAACGCAGGCGTTCCGCGGATTGCCTTGGCGAATCTCATGCGAAGAAGGCCAACCGCATCGAATCAAGGCAGACAAGAAAGGACAGTACAACAGCACGGCTACCCACGGACAATGCAGGTACGACGCAGTTAGCCGAGCAGGCCGGCGATGGCGGCGCCGAGGACCGGCGAATCCTCAATCCGCACAAACCTCACATACCGCTTCTTCCGCCTCTGGAGAAACTCATAGAGATAGTATTCCGTATATTGCTTTAGGTACTCCGTCTTGTAATAGGTGGTACCGTCGGCATTGATGCAGACCGGCCGCCGGGGATCGGCTCCCTTGCCGGACTTGAGGACGGCCGCGGACAAGTTGACCGCGGTCAGCTTGGCGGCGCGCGCGATGAAGGAATTGAGAATCATCCACAAGGCGGTGGCGTCGTCTTCGTTGCCATCGACGCATCTCACCAACGCATAATCAAGGTTCAGCGGCATTTCGAGATAGTGGCTCATGGTCGTGGTCGTCAGAGGTTCGATCTTGGCGAACCGGTCGGCGAACACCTGCGAGAACAGGCCGTCGTCAATCGCCTGCCGGACCACCATGTGGCTATAGGGACCGAGGTACGCACCGCTGATCATCTTTTCAAAATGATAGGCGGAAGGAATCTTCGTGGAAGCGAAAAATTTCTCATCCAGCTCCCCAAGCCAAAAATCGAACGAACCGGACTCAACGTTGATGATCTGCCTGCCGACGGTCCCGCAGTCGATCTTGGTAATGGCGCTGTTCAGCTCAGAATAGGCGGTATTGGTACCGGTTCCCAAAATAAACCCGATGAACCCGTCCCACGAGGCCGCGCCGGAGGCCGCCTTGCCTGCGAGCAAAGTAGCTACCGTATCGTTGACAACGGAGACTGTTTTCTTCGAGACATCATGTCCCCGGCGCGAGAGTTCGGCGAGCAACGAAGCACCGACGGGCTTGCCTATAACCTCAGGAGCCTTGATCTCCTTGGAAAATACTACGGGAACTCCATCGTGGTTCGGAAGGATATCGGCGGCATAAGAGAAACAGAACCCGATCTTGTCGCTCTTGTCGATCAGCCGCTCCACATCGTCGGCCAGCAAAGAAAAGAACTTCTCCGCGGATACCTCTTCCTTGACACCTGGCATACCGCTCTTTCGGAATTCAGAAATGTGGGGGATGAAATGCTCGTCGAACGTAACAAGGCAAGTGCGGAAGTTCGTTCCGCCAGCGTCAAGAACGATAACGCTCTTACCGGGGGCGATGGATTCGCTCTCCGTCGCGTAGGTGGGAATCATCCGCAGGGAACCGCCATGGTGCGAGGCAAGCCCCCTGGACATTTCATCCAGAAACCGGCCGCAGACTTTTTCCATATCAACTGCGTCCGGGGTGATCTTCCACTTCTGCAAAAAGGCCTCAGTACGTGCAACGACATCGCTCATGGCCGCCCTCTCCTTTTCCCTCGTCAGGAATACGAATAAATGATGATGTGGGTATATTCTAGTTGGAAACACATTACTTGTCTAGTTTGAGCGATCTTGAACGTACATACGTCACCGATTTCAGGAAATCTTCCAGCAAAAAGTGCAAAACCCATGGTTCCTCTGGAGAATGCTGAGAGGATGTTTGTAAAAACACACCTGCGATGCTAAAAGGACTCGCCCATCCCGATACGGATTCTCCCACCTTGGCAGACCAGTCCGTTCGCCTTCAAGTCGGTCGGAGTGACCGTCAGCGTCCCCCGTTGAGGAACCTCGAGCAGGAAATCACCTTCGATATGGACAGGGCCTCCGAAACGACCGCCCGCCAAGTGCATGTCCACGGCTACCGTGGCGGTAGTCTCGCCAGGCCGAGGGCTGACCAGCAACGCCATCAGCGACGCGACCGACGCGCCGTCTGGAAACCACAGGTCAAGCGTACCGTTCAATACCACATCCCGCGACCTCCAGCCATCGTTCTCAAGCAGACTGGCCGCCGTCGAAGCCAGCGGGCTTGAAAGCGCGGCGCTCGCTTTGGCCAGGAGCCGCTGGAACCAAGAACTGGCCGCAGGAGCTTCGGGACGAAGAACGGGAAGATATTGCGACAAATCGGAGTCCAAGAAGGTAACCGTCGAAGGCAACGCCTTACCGGAAGCGGCATCGATATTGCAACCGGGAAGCTGTAGCGAAGGAGAGGCAAGATACGAAGCCACAGCAGACATCGTTGCATCAATGATAGCCTGTAAAGAAGTATTCACATCATTTGATGTGGGTATATAGTCAGATGAAGCCATCAAACAAACAGGCATCAATAGACAAGCTACCAGAAGCAGGAGAGTTTTCATGCAACGCATCGGTATGCCTTCCTCCGTTCAGGAAATATCGGCGGTCGAAGATTACGACGGCACGGCAATCATAGCTGTCATGATACCCGTCCTGCTCATCCTCCGCAAGAGAATTCTCTATGAAGAAATTGCCTGCAGATGATTTCCTCCTCACCCCAGTTATGGTACTATATATATATGAACACCAACGAAACTTTCTTCTGGTACGATCTGGAGACATTCGGCCTGAACCCCCATTACGACAGGATAGCCCAGTTCGCAGGACAGCGGACGGACAGGAATCTCAACCCGATCGGAGCGCCCGTGCTGCTTTATTGCAAGCTGAGCGACGACTACCTCCCTGACCCGCTCTCCTGCCTGATCACGAGCATTACGCCCCAGGAAGTACAGCGGAAAGGTATGTGCGAAAGCGACTTCATCGACAGAATCAACCAGGAATTCTCCCGCCCCGGCACCTGCGTGGCAGGTTTCAATTCTGTACGGTTTGATGATGAATTCATTAGGAACGCCCTGTACAGGAATTTTCTTGATCCATATAGGAGGGAATGGTCCAACGGCAACAGCAGATGGGATATCATCGATCTGGTGCGCGCCGCATACGACCTCCGCCCGGAGGGAATCGTCTGGCCGCCCAAAAAGGAGAACGGGAATCCAGCGTTCAAGCTGACGGACCTGACCGCGGCGAACGGCATTTCCCATGAAGGCGCCCATGACGCACTGTCCGATGTCAACGCGACAATCGCGGTGGCGAGACTGATCAAGGAAAAACAGCCGAAGCTGTTCGCCTACTACCTCGACCTCAGGAAAAAAGCGAAAGTCAAGGAATTGGTACAAGTTCCTCTAGGAGAGCCAGTACTCTATACGTCATCGCAATTCACCACGCCCAACGGTTGTTCGCATCTCATCATGCCTATTACCGCCGTTCCGAACAATCCTAATTCCATTATTTGCTTTGACCTCTCAAATGACATCGCGACATTGCTGAGGACCGATGCGGAGGATATCATGCGCGTCCCCGGCGTATTGAAGATCGCCATGAACAAGTGTCCATTCATCAGTCCGATGAAAGTCCTGACCCCGGACCTTGCGATCAAGCTTGGCATCGACGTCGAGACTTGCATGTTCCGATACAACCGGCTTCTTCAGGAATCGATGCTTCCGGTATTTTTCCGCAACGCCGCGGAGCGGGATGAATATGAGCAGGTGCGCGATCCCGATTTCCGTATATATGCGGACGGTTTCTTCCAAGATTCCGACCAGCGGAAGTTCACGTTGATCCGTAACGCCGACCCCGCGCAGAAACTTACTCTCAATCTACAGTTCGAGGACCAGCGCTGCCCCCAGATGCTCTGGCGTCACGTCTGCCGAAACTGGCCGGAGACGCTGCCCGAAGAGGAAGCCAGAAAGTGGAAGTCGTTCGCAGCAAACCGGCTGCTCAACCCTCCGGGGGACGTCGCCGTGAATCTCGCCTTCTTCCGACGGAAAGTCTCTGAAAAGCTGGAAAGTACCGAAACGACGCCCCAGGAAAAAGTCGTGCTGTCGCAACTGCGGGACTATGGGGAGGAATTGGTGCGGAAGCTGTTCGCGGAGGAACAAACCACGAATTGACGTTATGAAGAATAGAGAACCGTGGCATGAGGGGACTTGTTGTCCCCTCGTATCATGTTTCTGGCGTTATAGACAGGACTTGCAGAACAGTATCAAGCGGTTATCCCCATCTGTTTCCCTACCTTCACGAAGGCAGCTACCGCCTTGTCCAGATCCTCGGTCGTGTGGACGGCGGAAAGCTGGACGCGGATACGGGCCTTGCCCTTGGGGACGACCGGATAGCAGAAGCCAATTACATATACGCCTTCATTGAGCAATGCATCGGCCATGGCGACGGCTTTCACCTCATCGTACAGCATGACGGGAACAATCGCAGTGTCGCCCGCGACTAAGTCAAAGCCCGCGGCTTCCATGTTGTTCCTGAAGTACCGGGCATTGAAAATTGTCTTCTCACGGTACGGGTTGCCCGCTTCCAAGAGGTCGATGACCTTGATGGTACCACCACAGATTGCGGGGGCCACAGTATTGGAGAACAGATATGGACGGGCGCGCTGGCGATACAGGTCGATCAATTCCTGGCGACCGCTGATACAGCCGCCGCTCGCGCCACCGCAAGCCTTGCCGAAGGTTGTCGTAACCAGGTCGACACGATCCATGACATCCCAGTACTCCGGCGTACCGCGCCCGGTGTTCCCGATATAGCCGGTGGCATGTGAATCATCGACCATCACCATGGCGTCAAATTCTTCGGCGAGATCGCAGATGTCACGAAGCCTGGCGATGTCGCCGTCCATGGAGAACACTCCGTCAGTGGCGATCAACCTTCGCCTCGCATTTTTGGATTCCTCCAGACAACGGCGTAGGTCGGCCATGTCGCTATGCTTGTAACGGTATCGCACCGCCTTGCACAGGCGAACACCATCGATAATCGAAGCATGGTTCAGTTCATCGCTGATTACGGCGTCCTCAGCGCCAAGCAACGGTTCAAACACCGCGCCATTGGCATCAAAGCAAGAAGAAAACAAAATTGTATCGTCTGTTTTGAGGAATCCGCTGATCCTCCGTTCCAATTCCTTGTGAATTCCCTGTGTGCCACAGATGAAACGCACCGAGGATAGGCCGTACCCCCATGTGTCCATCGCGGACTTCGCGGCGGATATGACCTGCGGGTTGTCGGCCAACCCCAGATAGTTGTTGGCGCAGAAGTTCAAGACGGTCTGTCCGCCTTGTACTCCTATGCTGGCGCTCTGGGGGGTAGTGATGATACGCTCATGCTTGGCGAGCCCCTGGCTCTCCAGAGAATCGAGGAATTCACGTAACTCAGTCTTGATGTTTCCCAACATGGTTCAACTCCTTTTCCGCCCGTATGCCAAATCCAGTACGGTATCACGTACTCCACCACATATCATATCACGATATATTCATAACTGGCGTTTATTGTCCTAGCGAAAATCTACTGCGCAGCGACACCATCACAAAGTTTCTGCGCGGCGGCGTTCAATCGTGTCTATCATGTCGTCGGTCATGGCCGCCAGGTCGTATTTCGGTTGCCAACCCCATTCCACCCTGGCGGCATAGTCCTCCAGACAATCAGGCCAAGAATCGGCGATGGCCTGTTTTACCGGATCGATATCATAACTGATTGTAAAATCAGGGATTCTGGTACGGATATACGCCGCCTGTTCTTCCGGACAGAAACTCATGGAGGCGATATTAAAAGCATTCCGGTGGCGGAGCTTCGAGGAATCCGCCTCCATGATCTGGATGGCCGCCTGAACGGCGTCAGGCATATAGATCATGTCCAGGTACGTATCCCCGCGGAGAAAGCAGTCGTAGTGATGACGCTCTACGGCGGCGTAATAGATATCCACCGCATAATCGGTTGTCCCACCGCCGGGGGGCGTCAAGCTGCTGATGACGCCGGGGAAACGGACACCGCGGGTATCGACATCATATTTATGGTAATAATAGTCGCACAGCAATTCTCCCGCGACCTTGCTGACCCCGTATATGGAAGTCGGCCGTTGAATCGTATCTTGCGGAGTGAACTGCTTGGGCGTGGAAGGACCGAACGCACCGATTGATGAAGGAGTGAATACCGCACACCCGTATTCCCTGGCGATTTCCAATGAGGTGACCAGCCCGCCCATGTTGATGTTCCATGCGTTGAGGGGATTTTTCTCCGCGGTTGCGGAAAGGATGGCGGCCAGATGATAGATAGTGTCGATATGATGTCGGGCGACAATGCCACGGATTGTCTCGCCGTCCCTACAGTCGACCTTGTAGAACGGACCGCCATGCACCAGAGGCAGATTAACATCGTCCCTGATATCGGTAAGCACCACATGTTCCGCACCGTACTTCCCGCGAAGCCCCAATGCGATTTCAGAACCCAACTGCCCCAAGGAACCTATAACAAGGATATTCTTCATGCGCAAACCCTTTACAAGACCGTCGCAAGGTATTCCCCGCATATGCCGCCCACCACGGCGAACAACATTTCTTGACAACCGGCCTGTGCCGCAATACAATGTACTATGTTCAGTATATTGAACACAGTTTAATATGTCAAACATTTTAGTCGTCGATAGCGTTTGTGGCGGCTCATAGCGGAACAATGTGCCGGTATCGGCATCATGAAGGAGAAAAAGATGGATAACCCTCCGATGATAGGCAAAAACATACAGAAGATCAGATCTTCGCGCAGCCTCACCCTCAATGTACTTTCCGAGCGTTCCGGAGTCTCGAAGGCGATGCTCAGCCAGATCGAATCGGACAAGGTCAATCCCACCGTCGCAACCGTGTGGAAAATCGCAAAAGGACTTGGAGTCGGCTTGCAGGATCTGCTTGATACCGACACCCAGCCCAAAAGAGTGTTCTCCATCAATCCCGCGTCGGAAGCCGCGACAAAGCTGGAGACGGCTGAAAACGGCGTCACAATCCAGATACTCTCTCCGCTGAACATGGTCGAGGACTTGGAAATGTACATGCTCTCTTTTGAGCCGCACACTTCGCTCCCCTCAGAACCGCACTTCCCGGGTACTCAGGAATTTCTGACAATAATCAAGGGAGCGGTGAAGGTAACGGCGGGCGAGAATTCCGCGGAACTACGGAAGGGGGACTTCCTGATGTACCATTGCGATGTCGAACATACCATCTCCAATGAGTCGGCGCAACCGGCAAAAGTACATATGGTGGTTCGCTATACGACGGACAAGAAATGATGCGCCAAGAGGAGATAGACACCTCGATATCAAGGGCGGGTGAAAGTAAAATCACTTCTGAAAGCCATTGCCCTTTCTGGAGTAAAAACGGAGGAATCCTGATATAGAAAACGAAACAAGGCGCCCATGATATTGTTTCTCATTTCAACTGACAAAGAAGTCCGACATAAGATGAAATTCAATGCGAACCAATTCCTATATCATTTTTTCAAAACAATAGAAGACATGGGGCACGCCTTTGAATCTCACTTCTCCCATTTTCTCGTATCCGTTGGTAGCAAAAAGCGCGCGCATCCGCAGATTCAGCGAACAAGTATCAGTCCTGATACTTTTGCATTCCTTTGAAACCGCAACGGCCTCAGCCTTTTGCAGCAACGCGGTGCCGATTCCCTTCCGATGCAAATCGGTGGATACCGCGAACCGATGGATGAACAACGCAGGGGAACCCGAAGCGGTCCACACGACCGAAGCATATTCCGCGGGCGCGGTGAGATTGCAACAGATAAAACCCGCCACAGTCTTGTTCACCTCACAGACATACAAGGTTCCTTCCGAGATATCCTGTACGAAATCATCACGCGTAGGATAGTCCTCGCTCCATTGCTGGTTCCCCTCGGATTGCAACAGCATGATGGTCCGCCACACGATGTCCATAATAGCGTCGAGGTCCTTGGACGCCGCCTTACGAATCAGTTTCTTGGGAGATTTAGGGAACAACGATAGCTTGACCATGCGAATACCTCAATACATTTGATAGTTTTTATGGTTACAGACTCTCAATCCTACGCATCAGGTGTCAGGTTCTGACAACCATTCCTCCATTGCGGCACCCAGATGAAAGGCTTTGCCTAAAATCTTGACCAGATAAATGCCTTCATCAGGATAATAACATAAATCACCATCAACGACAGTCCCAATATCGAGTATTTTCAGTGAAACGGAACCAGAATTGTAAAACTGATGAGCATTTTCCATCCCCGGTTTCTTGGAGATGAAATCCCCCCACGAACTTTCACGGTACGGTCGGCCAGTCGCAATTCCCCGACAAACCGGGAAGGAAGCCCTTCTATATTACGGATGTCCATCTCCCGTTTCATTTCTTCTCCTGCTTCTTAGCCCGCTAACAACGTGTTGCCCCCTGTCTTCCAGATACGACCTCCGCTGGTGAAACCCGATGAAAATGGGTAAGCCGCACCAAGTTCCCGCCGCATTAACCATACGTCACGGGATAGGCGGCAATAAGAGGAAAACGTATCGGAGACCTCTTGTCTCCCACTCCCCCCAACAGCCATGTTTCCAAACGGCACAGGATTCACACCATGCCAGATTACGGCAGCCCGTTCTCCTTCCGTACCAACCTGCTCAACACGACTGCGGGAACAGTCGCGCTGGCGGCCATCACAGCACAGGCGATAAACACGGTCTGGATACCGAATGTGCCGGCTATCACACCGAACACAAGCGGAGCCGCGGTACTGGCTATGCTCATCGTGAACGAATTGACGCTGTACGCCCCTTCATATCCTTCGGTCCCCGCTACGGCTTCGGCTATCATGGTATTGGTGATCGGTACGGCGCCCTTCGTCAAGAATCCTAATAGGAATGCGATTCCCATGATCAAGAACAAGTTCTGGACCTGGGAAAGCAGAACCAGGAAAACCGCGACGCACAATTCACCGATGATGAAAAGCCTGTTCCGCCCCACCCTGTCCGCCAGCAATCCGATGACGACCTTTCCCAGCAGGTTCCCGACAAAGAACACCCCGGTGAACGACCCCATCAACACTGCGTCGATGCCCCTGAAGGTCAACAGGAACGGCAGGAAGATGAACAGGGACGAATTCGCGAAAGCATCCAGGACGCTGGCGAAATTGGCCATCAGAAACCGTTTGTTCCGGAACAACGAAAAATCCAGTACCTTGCGCCGTCCAGTCACCACAAGGCACCCCCGGTCCTTCCGCGATGAGACGATGCAGATGCAAAAAACGAACGCAGCGATCAATGCATAGAGGAACGCCGTCATGCGCCAGGAACTCCAGGCAATCAGTACGGTGATCGTCGCGGCGAAACCTATCCGACCGATATCCCCTGTCGCGGCGAAAGTGCCCATCCGTCGCCCCAGCCCACCATCGCGGACATCGCAAGCGTCCCGAGCCACAGCGGAGAACGCCACTGGATGGAACACTCCGAAAGCGAAACTCCCCAGCAGGAAACCGAGAATCACGACAAGCAGCCCGGAGGACAAGCCGAGCACCAGAAAACCGAGTCCATACAACAGGACGGCATAGCTCAGAACACGTGTCGCGCCGAACCGTGCAGCGACCATCCCCGCAGGCAAAGCCAATATGATCCCCGAAAAACTGAGCAAAGATCCCAGCAAGCCGACCATGCTGAGGGAAATGCCCAGATCTTTGGCCATGAATGGCAAAAACAGCGGCATCGCGGCAAGATACCCGTCGTTGAAAAGATGTAGCGCAGGCAGCAGAAAACGGTTCATGGCAGCTCCAAGGCATAGTCAGGCACATCTTCGGCAAAACAGTCGCACACCGACTACGGTTTAGCCTCATCCCGCATTATCAGTATAGAGCGCGGACGAAACCATTGCTACCTACATTTTTTGATATCCTTGGGACAAAGCTGACGCAACCGAAATACAATATGCACAATATGATGTCCCCCCTAGGAATACACGGGATACCCAGGCGAGAATCCCCATGCGACGAGTTGATACAGGGTGCGGAATCCTGTATACTTTTTGTTAACCTTCCGCCTTACATCGGCGGAACCCAGGAGAATGACATGCTTGAAAAACTGCCAGAGTTCAAACAGCAGCTACAAGATATAGACCGACGGCTCGCCGCGCCTGAAATCATGCAGGACATGAAGGCATACAAAACCCTCATGCAGGAGAGGTCGCATATCGCGCCGATCGTCGAGGAACTGTGCAACATGCAGAACCTTACAGATCAGATTTCGGACGCCGAAGCGCTTCTCAAGGAAGAAACCGACTCCGACATGGTGGAAATGGCGAAAGAAGAGTTGTCCAGCCTCAAGGAAGCGCTGAAGCAAAGCGAGCATCAGTGCAAGATGCTGCTGATTCCCCCCGATCCGCTGGCTGGCAAGAACATCATCATGGAAATCCGCGCAGGTACGGGCGGCGAAGAAGCGGCATTGTTCGCCGCGGATCTCTACCGCATGTACTCCCACTACGCTGAACGGCAGAACTGGAAGATCGAGATCATGTCCATGAACGAAACCGGCATCGGAGGGCTCAAGGAAATCATATTTTCCATCAGCGGCAAGGATGTCTACGGCAGCCTGCGATGGGAAAGCGGCGTACATCGGGTACAGCGTGTGCCGGAAACGGAATCCGGCGGAAGAATCCAT
>JAXEWB010000017.1:0-35381 GCA_034114085.1 Sphaerochaetaceae bacterium
CGGTATATCGGCTTCATGTACCATACGCTTCTCAACGAAGCAATCGGGTACGCCGCTATAGCGCTGGGCGCTGGAGACGATATCAGGAGTATCGCCCGGATTCAGGTTGACGATTGTCTTGGCGAGGATATCATAATTGAACAGAACGCTTCGGGAAGCGTCCAACGCGAACCTGAACTGCGCCTCGGACAGATGCAACGCCATTTCCGATTCCCGTTGTTTGGTGATATTGTGAATCGACGCATAGTACAACCGTCTTCCCGCGTTCTCCCCAAGGAAGAACAGCCGGATGTACAGCCAGACCATTTCTCCGTCAGGACAATACCGCCTGACCTGGAATTCAGCGCCCCCGTCAGGGTTCTCCTGGACAGTATCCAAAGCGTCATGGAGAATCTGACGGTCGTCAGGGTGTATGACATCGAAAATCCGGCATCCGTCTTCATTCAGATCGGGAGGTTTACTGTGAATCAGATTATAGTACCCCGCGTTCGCCCGCTGCAGGACAAGCTCTCCACCAGAATATTCGTACAAGGCAATGCCACCGAGAATATTGTTCAGCAACATTTGCGACATCGTTCCGGATTGGAACAAATCCTCGTAAGTGAACTCCTTCCAGCCGGCTTCTGCGGAATAATCATAGTCAACATTCTTATCGACGGAGATCAGCGCTTCAAACTCCTGGCAGGGCATCGGCTTATAGAAATGGTACCCTTGGGCGTAACGGCACCCGATACGGGACAGGAACTCGACCTGGACTTCAGTCTCGACACCCTCTGCGATGACCTGAAGGTTGAGCCACCTGGACATATGCACTATCGATTCCAGAATATTGCCGCCCTTTTTGCCGGAAGCATCGAGATCCTTCAAGAAGCGGAGGTCAATCTTCAGAATGTCGACGCTGATATCCTTGAGCATGTTCAAGGATGAATAGCCGCTGCCAAAGTCATCCATCAGGATGATGAAGCCATCGGCCCTCAGCTGATCGACCACGGCTATCATCTGTTCAGTGTTGTCAGTATAGGCGCTCTCGGTAATCTCCAGTTCCAGCAACCGCGGAGGGATATCGTATTTCTTCACCAGCCGCACAAGGCGCTCAGAGAGATTGGGAACGTACAGGTCCTTGCGCGACATATTCACCGAAACGGGAATGGGTCTATGTCCGGAATCCATCCACGCCCGGATCTGGGAACAAACGGTTTCCCAGACATATGCGTCCAGACGGAGGATGAAACCGCTTTTCTCAAACAGCGGAATGAACACATTTGGAGAAATCAATCCCTTTTCAGGATGATTCCACCGAACAAGCGCTTCGGAACCGACGATGCGTCCCGTCTCGATGCTGCACTTCGGCTGGAAATACACTTCGAACTGCTTTTCCTTCAGCGCTTTCTCAGCCCCGTTGTGTATCTCCAGTTCATTGAGGACGTTGTTCCTAAAATCGCTGTGATATTCAGCGATATGCTTGATGTAGTTGCCCTTGATGGAATTCAAGGCAAGGACGGCCCTGTCGCACATCACGCTCACCGGTATGGATATATCCTCTACCGTGTTCACGCCGATGGCAGGGACGATCGCCTGCTCCAGCGGATAGGAAGCGAACCAATCCAGAACTTCATTCTCTACCGAGGACATGTCCAGCACAGGTCCAGGAACATACAAGGCAAAGATATCAATCGCGAGGCGAGCCGCAAGCCCCCCTTGGCGTTGAGCCCGCATTGAAAACAGCTCGGCCACGTGGCACAACAGACGGTCTCCCTCTGCCGGACCGTACATATCGTTGATCAGCCTGAAATGTTCTATGTCGAGGCAAATGACCACGTGGTCGCCAGAAGGTTGAGAATCGATGCGTTTCCGGACTTCCCGGTAGAAGGTATCCTTGTTGTACAGTCCGGTGAGAGAATCATATTCCTTATACCTCCGGAGCTCTTCCGAAAGTGCCTGAAGCTGAGACTGCAAGGCTATAATCCGTTCGCTCTCCCGCATATCGCCCCGAATACTCCTTTCCCACATTCAACCTTGTATCCATTTAATACCATGTCAGGCAAATGCACAAGTGAACATTTCAGGAACTATTCAGGCTGCCGGAAGGTGTCAGGGAAAGGAGCCTTCCGAAAGAAAGCCCCCAACGGAGCTCTGGTCGACTATTAAGAAACTGCCAGCGCAGCCAGGCTGACTGTACGGGGTTTCGCCTGTTCGGCCCCAGTCCTCAGCACGATGCCCATGCCGACATATGGACTGATGGAAAAACCGTTGGTCAGGCAAAACGTACTGGTATTGTTGTATGGATGTTCCGGAGTCGTCACCGACTTAGTATACAATATGGCGAAATCATAGCTCCCGCTCACACCAGTGCGAAAGCATATCCGATCGGTGATATCAAGTTTGAACCCGGCGTCAAGGCCTGCTCCGAATGAGGTGATACCTTCCGCGGTCGTCGCCCCCTGGGTGTTAGTCTCGCTCGTCATGTGATGCGCGAAGCTCAACCCTATCCCCAGATACATGGCGAGCCTGTCGGTACAACGAAAACGGAACGCAGGTCCAAGCAAGATGGAAAAAATGAAATCCCGTCTACGTGTCGTACCGTCGGAACTCGCCCCCGGATCCAGCATCTGGTCCTTCGCATTGTCAAGCGGGAACAGGAACCCCAGGCTGGTGTACATCCCTACATCATGCTCCTGGCCAAGAAATCCGTACCAGCTTACGTCGAATCCCACGGAATTGAAATATGCGACATTGTCATCGCCGACCAAACTTTCCAAACTGGAAGCCGAAGAACTGAAGAATGTGAAATCATAGTCAAAACCAGTGAACAACCAATGTTCCTGACCTGCCGCATATATCGGAGCCATCGATCCTGCGAAGAAAATCATCAGAATCAGCACCCCTTTCCTATATTGTTTCGTAGCTAATACCTCATGCTTGTTCATCATATAGACCTTATAGGCAATTTATATAACAATAATATCGTACGTACGTAACATTTTTTCTTAAAAAAATACAGAGGTACAGCACTAAAATATTATATTTTTGCGTCATAGCGCTTTTCACGATACAGCGGGCGACCGACACTGGCAACCGAACGTCAACTACAAAAGATGGGCCCCGTACATGACATGACACAGGACCCATCAGGGAGAGAGAAGATAAAAAACATATTCCAACCGGCCAAAGCCGTTGTATCATTCCATTGTTCCGCATATGGCGACTTTTTTATTTCATGCATTCAATATCGACATATGATGAGTCCGTCGCCAAGGCGTCACATGAAAAAAACAATGCATATTAACGCCGTCTTATCAATGGACCGGACATACCGGGCCCCATGAAGCAACCGGACGGCGGCAACTACTTTCTCCTTCCGTAGACCACGGCTTCAGGAGCATGCCAAGCGGGGGCCTCCACGCCACAGGCCCCAATCCGCTCCAAGGAAAGAAGCTCCAGTCCCGCGCCCTTGAACGCGGCCGCGACATCCTGCACCGCATTCCTGTTGCAGTAGAACGGAAGTTCACCGCCAAATACAGAGGTCTCGAAGCTCCCCCTCTCCACACGGACGGTCTCCGCCTCAGTGAAGCTGGCGTAGAGCAGTCCTCCCCTGCGCAAGGTGAGGATTGATTCAATCAACAACTTCGTGCATTCGCCAGTCCTCAAATGAGTCAGGCTACCCGAAAGGACCACGGCGTCAAAGCTATTGCCAGGAAGTACGACGGAACGGATATCAGCGAGGTTCCACTTCGCGGACGGAACCGCGGTCTTCGCCAACGAAAGCATCTCGGCGGAAAAATCGAACCCCTCAATTTCGGCGCAGGCACGTCTGGCCGCCAGCCGCTCCATGAACGCACCGCTACCACAGCCAAGATCGACTACCCGGGGAGCCGCGGGAAGCATATCGATGAATACATCCCAAGACTCCCTGTAGGGAGCGTAGCTCCGACACCAGATATCATACGCTTTTGCACAGGCGTCATAGCTGTCACGCGTGGTTGCATATGGTCCGGAAAGAGAAAGCTTCTCCAAGTCCATGCAGAACCTCCTGTATATACTGAAGATACATGCGGAAAGGAGAATCGTCCACAAGGAATCCAGAACAAAGAAATCAATGAAAGTTCTTTACAGCGCGATTTTTGCGACGACCATCATCCCAGTATCACCAGACCATGTGTCAATGACAGGCAAGGCTGCGATCTGAAGCTTCTTGTTCAGCCCCAGTCCGTCCCGCAACGTCCCGTTGTATCGTGAAGCATAGGTGAAGACACGTATCGATTCAAATATACGTGTGGCGACAAGCAGCGCACCGCCCCCTATGGCGGTATACAAGGCGACTTTCAGCAACGGGGTATCTTGCAGCGAGCCCGTCGACGCATTACCGCTCAGTTTATTGCCGATCGCCATCGTCGGCTGAATGATGAGCAGGTCGACCATGAAAAGTCCGAAGCTCACCCCTAGCGCCCCGACGCCGAGGCTGTCCCCGACCGCTCCGACGACGGTACCCAGGGTATCCCCCTGTTTCTTCGAACCGCTGCCGAAACCGAGCAACAGGTTCAAAGCGAACGCGCCGCCGGTTTTCAGTTCATTCGCCTTGTATACGGTTACCCGTTGCGCTTCATCCATGGACGCGACGTCCAGCGTGGACAGGTCAAGCTTCAATTGCTCGACCGACGTCCCTTTTCTCTTCGCTTCCGTCGCCGCGGAAGAGACATCCAACAGAAAGTCGATGGACTCATTCAATAACGACGCATACGCCAATGACGCGAATACAAACAAAAAAACCATCAGCATTCCGATGCGTTTCATGATGCGACCTCCATAATGCTAAACCTCAGAAATTTAAGACTTGCCTTATTTTTGCATAGAGCGTTAATTTTGTAAAATGAAATCGACTGTTCGCCAGTATAATCGGCAACACCGACAGCATGATTCGCCATCGAAACGCAATGAACGACAACACACCGGTTTTCTATCGGCAAAGCGAGGGCATCATACTGCGCCAAAATGCCTAATGCACCCCATACTAAACTTTATTTCATCATTATATATAAAGTTATATATAAACAAAAACTTTTACGAAAACTATGTATTGACATCGTAGTGGAAATGTCCGATAGTCCCAATTGTCAGCAAGGGACTTTGTTCTCGGAAACCGTCGGAACAGGTAAGCTCAGGCTACGGGAGGAATGGGAAAAAGATTGAAAGGCGTTGAAGTAACGGCAGGACATGTTACCCGTAGCTACGGGGACTTCAAGGCGCTCGACGACGTGAGCGTCAACATCAAGAAGGGTGAGTTTTTCTCACTGCTTGGACCATCTGGATGTGGCAAGACCACGCTGTTGCGGATTATCGCCGGTTTCGATTCGCCCGACAGCGGTACTGTGCTGTTCGACGGCAAGGACGTTCTCCCCTTTCCCCCGGAAAAACGCCAGTCGAACACGGTTTTCCAGACGTATGCGTTGTTTCCCCATCTTACCGTATATGAAAATATCGCGTTTCCGTTGCGTCTCCGGCACGTGGACAAGGCTGAGATAGACAAGAAAGTGCGCGAATACGTCCATCTCGTCCAGTTGGACGAACATATCGACAAAAAGCCGAACATGCTTAGCGGGGGGCAGAAACAGCGGGTGGCGATCGCCCGGGCTCTGATCAACGAGCCTCGCGTCCTGCTGCTGGACGAGCCGCTTTCGGCGTTGGACGCAAAGCTCCGCCAGAACCTTTTGATAGAACTGGACGAACTGCATGACAAGGTGGGGATTACGTTTATTTATGTTACGCACGACCAAAGCGAAGCGCTGTCCGTCTCCGACCGGATCGCAGTTATGAACCACGGCAAGGTGTTGCAGATAGGGACTCCCTACGAAATCTATGAAGCCCCGGCGACTGAATTCGTTGCCAAGTTCATCGGCGAGACAAATCTGTATCCTTGTACCGTAAAGAGTTGCGAACCTTACAAAGACGAATACATGATAACGATCGACGTCCCGGCCCTCGGCGGAGACATCTTCGTCACCGACGAAGAGCCGATGGAGGTCGGCCGCAAGTTGAACTTTACCGTCCGTCCTGAAAAGATTACCATTACGAGCGAGCGGCCGGTCAAGCAGAAGCAGGGAATCAATACGTTCCACGGCATCGTCGATGAACCGGTGTATTCCGGCTTCCAATCGAAGTTCTATGTGCAGCTCGATGGCATCGGTACGGTCATGAAGGTATTCAAGCAGCATACCAACTTCATGGATGACGGTCCGGAAATAGAATGGAAGGACCTCGTCTATGTCGCATGGAGCGCCGACGACGGCTATCTGGTGAAGGTGATCGACGAATGAACCGTAACGCTGAGAGACGGAAGCCCGAACTCCGGGAGCGAAGGCTCGGCTTGTCCTATTCATCCCCCATGGGGCTGTGGTTTACGATTTTCTTCGTCGCTCCGCTGGCGATCATCATCCTCTACAGCTTCCTCAAGCGAGGGCTATACGGCGGCGTAGAGTGGGAGTTCTCGCTGACGGCCTACAAGCAGATGTTCAACGCGAATTTCGGCAAGGTATTGGTACGGACGATCTGGATCAGCGTAGTGGCGACGCTCGGCTGCATTCTCCTCGCCCTTCCGACCGGGTATGCCATGGCGAGGAGCAAGCGTCAGACGCTGCTGCTGTTTCTGATCATCATTCCCTTCTGGACGAATTCCCTGATCCGCATCTACGCATGGATATCGATCCTCTCGACGGAAGGGTTTCTCAATGAGATCCTCAAGGCGTTGGGGCTCGTCGACGAAGGGTTGCATCTGATCTATAACCATGGGTCGGTCATCCTCGTCCTGATCTATATGTACCTGCCCTTCGCGGTGCTGCCGTTGTTCACGACCATCGACAAGTTCGATTTCTCGTTGCTGGATGCGGCGAGGGATCTCGGCGCGACAAAATTCGGCGCGATACGGAAGGTGATGCTGCCCAATATCCGCAGTGGCCTGGTCACAGCCGTCATATTCACGTTCATACCGATTTTTGGAGCGTATACGGTACCGTTGCTCGTCGGCGGCAAGGATTCCACCATGATCGGCAACATCATCGTCGACCAAGTGTCCAAGACGCGCAACTGGCCGCTAGCGTCGGCATTCTCCATGATCCTCACGCTAATCTCCACGATCGGTGTCATTTGGATGATGATGAGCTCACAGAAGGAACAGGCGCAGAAGAAGGTCGTCACCAACCAGCAGAAAGCCGAAATGAACATCCGAAAGCATCACAAGGGGGGGGAAGCATGAGCGACAACCGGAATATGCGGAAGGCGTCCCGCCCTTCTGAACGCAAGCAGGTCATGTTCAGCGACCACAGGACGCTGTCCTTTTCCAACATCGTCATGGTGCTGGTCGTGGCGTTTCTGTTTCTGCCGTTGTTCGTAGTAGTACTCTATTCCTTTAACTCGGCGAAGGGGATGTCATGGGACCATGCGTCGCTGGTGTGGTACGAAAAGCTGATTTTCGACAGTCCGTCCCTCTGGACGGCTTTCCGCAACAGCCTGGTGATCGCCCTGACTTCCAGCGCCACGGCCACGGTCCTGGGAACGCTCGCCGCGATTGGCATCAAATGGTACAGGTTTCCAGGCAGGTCGTATATCACGACGATCAGCTACCTGCCCATGGTGCTTCCTGAGGTCATCATCGGTATCTCGATGTTGATCTTCTTCTCCGCGGTGAAAATCCAGCTGGGCATGTTCACCATCTTTGTGGCGCATACCACGTTCAACCTCCCCTTCGTGTTCATGCTCGTCGCGGCGAGGCTTGATGAATTCGACTATTCCACAATCGAAGCTGCCAGGGATCTTGGCGCGAGCGAACGACAGACGCTGCTACGTGTGATTATCCCGTCGATTATGCCGGGAGTGCTTTCTGGCTTTCTAATGAGCATTACGATGTCGCTGGAGGATTTCGTCATTACGTTCTTCGTCTCCGGCCCCGGTTCGGGCACGCTCCCCCTGTACGTCTATTCAATGATCCGCTACGGAGTGTCGCCGGTAATCAACGCACTATCGTTCGTGATGATTCTTGGTACGATGGTGATCGCATGGATATTCAGGCGTTTTCTCAAGACCATAGCTGCGAACAGCTAAGCTAACACAACATAAGGTCTCCCGCACAGCTCCCGTACGTCTCCGCGATTTGCAAAGACGCTGCGGGCTGTTGTCTGAGGGGTGATTAACAGGTATACTGTACAGAAATGAGGTGGTGATGCTTTTTTTTATGCACTCACTCCCCGTTTGACGGCGCAAGCCGTGGAATCATCTGCCCGATGATATTGAAATCACTCTTCTGGGAGGTTAATGCCATGCGCAAAACTGAACGGGTGCCATGGCGGTGCGCCATGCATCTTGTAGTGGCCATCGCCGTGATGTCCATGGTCCTGGTGGGGGTGGCTTCCTGTAGCAAGGATGCCAGAGGATCCGCGTCCGCGAACAAGCTCTATCTGTACAACTGGACGTACTATACGCCGGACGAGATCATCGAACAGTTTGAAAAGGAATTCAACGTTGACGTGATAGTGGACAATTTCTCATCGAATGAGGAGATGTTCGCCAAGCTGATGGCTGGCGGTGGAAAAGGCTACGACATCATATTCCCGTCTGCGGACTATACGTCGATTATGATCAGCCTCGGCCTGGTGGAGGAACTGGACCATGCAAAGCTGCCTAACCTAAAATATATCAGCGACTTGGTACGTGAGAAGGCCGTCTATGATTCCGGCATGATCTATTCCGTACCGTACAACATGGCGGCGACCGGGGTGGCCGTCAACAGAACAAAGGCTCCAGAGGGATATGCACACGACTGGTCGATTTTCGCGGACATCAGGTTCGCCAACAGGATGAGCATGCTCGACGACATGCGGGAAGTCATGGGAGCCGCGTTGAAGCACCTCGGATATTCCGTCAACACCATCGACCAGGCGCAGCTGGCGGAGGCCAAGGCGCTGATCAACGACACATGGAAGCCAAACCTTGTGAAATTCGATGCGGAGGGGTTCGGCAAGGCGTTCAGCCGCGGAGAATTCTGGGCGGTCCATGGATACGCAGAAAACATTTTCGAGGAATTCCCCGAAAGCAAATGGGGGGAAATCGACTTCTTTCTGCCTCCGGAAGGAGGAGCCCTTTCCATTGACAACATGGTCATCGTAAAGGGGTCCGAGCATTCCGACCTTGCCCATGAGTTCATCAACTTCATCCACAGGCCGGAAGTCTACGCGATTTTTCTCGATACATTCAGGTATCCGGCGATTACGAACACCGAAGCGGGCAAATACACTCAGCACGAGCCGTTTTATCGGGCCGAGGATGTGAATGATAACTTTGAGGTATTGCAGGACTTGAAAGACGACCTGGAGCTGTACAACGATATCTGGCAGGATATCAGGTATGTGAACTGACGGTTCCTGACTGAACCGGTGATATCCGGAAAACTCCAACCGCCCGCTTAGTCGAGGCGGTTTTTTTATACCCCATAGGCAAAAATCACTCGGAAGGCTTAGATTTCCCATCTTTACTTCTTACATCAAAAAATATTTTAAAAAAAATTTACGCGAAATATCCTGGATGAACTTCTGTCAGACTACATTCAGGTACCCATGATATTGTCCGATGTCACAAGAGCGCATATGTCATATTAACTTTATACGTGCCTTCCTGCAAAATTCAGAAAAAAACGGCGGATAACCCCTGTTACGCACAGAACAGAACAATGTCATAAGTTAATCAGCCCGAGCTCCTCACATATTCAAATATGTTCAAAGAATATGTAAGATGTTACAAGTTTTAACAATTCACAGCAACCTCATGACATTTGATAATTCCTTATATTACAATAAATAATTAATTTTTACCATTGACTTGCACTATAACCGAGTATATAGTGCTTATATCAAACAGTAAGAAGTTTGAACAGAAGGACGGACGATATGGCGCATAACACATTCAAGAAGACAAGCAAACTGGTAGCAGTAATCATCCTGCTGTGCTTGGCGTCAGCTGCCTTCGCCGCGTCTACGTCCGATACCGCGGTCCTCAGACTTCGCGGCTACGTCGCTCCCCGCGCTTCTTTCTCCGCGGATGTCGACGGACAGCTTTCCGTCGCAGCCAACAACGACGATTTCAATTTCTCCGTACTCGACCAGAATGGACAGAATGTTCAGATTGAGAATGGTCGGATTGTGGCCGATGCGGGGCAGCAGATGACCTTCTCCGTCATGGCTGTCTGAGTTATTACATCTATACCTTTCGGGGGAATCATATTTTGGTGGAGGGATCCATCGACAACTTGCATCAAGGCCGGCTAGCTAAGTAGCCGGCCTTCGTTTTACCTTGCGCAAACGGAATAGTCATGTATGGATATATGGGCGTTCAGTCGATGCACAGCCCCATATGGAGGCCATCGATGAATTCATCATCAAACCGGAACAGCCGGCTGGTCTTTCCTTCCTCTACGAAACCAAACTTCTTGTAAAGCGCGATGGCGTGCTGATTGTCAGATCGGACGGTCAAGTTTATCTTGCGGATGCCGGTTTCCTGTCCATGCGCCCAATTGAGCAAAGCGGACAGCAACGCCGACCCGACGCCTTGATTCCAGCACTCGCGGCGGACGGAGATGCCGAACTCTCCGACATGGGCCACGCGAGGGCGGGAATGTGCGGAAAAATGCAGGCTGCCAATAATCCTGTCGCCATCCAATGCCAGCAGATACAGGCAATTGCTGGAACGGAGAGACCGTTCAAGATACTCGGATTCATCTTTGACACCCATGGCGAACTCTCCGGGGCCAAAGGTCAGATTGTCAGACTCTCCGGCGATATCGTTGATATACCTGAGCAGAGCTTCTGCGTCATCACCCGTCGCTTCCCTGATAATTCTAACAGAGCTTGTCACGGACATAGGCTCCTCCCTCCAGGATTGTTCACGTACAGTTTCTCCATTTGCCATTCTTCAACCAATTCTGCTGACACCCGACGATTCAACTGCGTAGCGCAAGGACGCCGACGCCAACGATTTCCCTGGTGATTCGATTGATTGTCTCGTCTTCCAGAAAGGAAACACCTTCTTCGTCCAGTCCTGCGGCCCAGTTTATAGAGAACGCTATGGCGGCGAACGGTAAATCAGCTTCCGCGGCGAGTACGGTTTCCGTAGCCGCCGTCATGCCCACATAGTCGCCGCCCATAATTCTGAACATACGGATTTCCGCAGGAGTTTCCAGTCGAGGTCCGTTCGTACAGACATAGGTTCCGTTCACGGCGATGTCCCGCCTACCCCGTTCCCGCGCGGCGCAGGCAATCGCCTTGCGCAATGGCAGGCTGTACGGCTGAACCATTGGCACATGTTTCACCCCGGCATCGCCGCCTGTGAAAAAAGTATGCTCACGAACACCCCCGGTCATGTCGATGAACTGATCAACAAGCCCCCACGATCCGGGAGGCAATAGTCCGGTAATCGAGCCGACCGCGTACATGCCTATGGCCTGCCCGACCCCCATCCGTTTCAATGCGGCGATGTTCGCCCGGTAGTTGATCAGATGCGGCGGTACGGAATGTCCCACGCTGTGTCGTGGCAGGAACACAAGGTCTGCGTCCCGCCCGGCGCCTTCATACAATTCCACATCCCCGTATGGGGTCTGTACGGTACGTCGCGTCATTGCAATCGGGAATGAAGAATCAATGCCGGTTCCTCCGATGATGGCGGATTTCATATCGTCTCCTCCGAATGCCCGACACCGGGGCGTGAAAATTCATGTCCTCCGATTTGATCGGGTTTGAATATTCCTTCAGCGGTAATGACTGAACTCACAAAGTTCGGCGGGATGATGTCAAACGCAGGATAGCATCCCGGCACATCGGGAAGTGTCGTGGGCCGTCCCATCGCCAGGCAGGTTTCCCGACCATTCCGTTCCTCCATCACGATGTCGGAGCGCCCCCGCCGGGAGAGATCGGGAGCCATGGAGAACACATTGTAGGGAATACCGAAGGTACGGGCACAGACGGCGTTGGCCAACGTACCAGTCTTGTTCACGACGGTTCCATCCGCGCATACAAGGTCCGCGGCGGTCATATATCGGTCGATCGTCCCGTCTTCGATATAGTGGGCGCCCATTCCGTCGCAAATCAGGCGGACTTCAAACCCCAGAGCCTCAAGGCTCGGCGCGGTCAGCCTGGCCCCCTGAAAATACGGCCTGGTTTCAGAGACATATACCGATGCGGCACGTCCTTCCCGGCGTGCGAAAATCAGACTCAGCAGGAAGGTATGTTCGGCAAAGCAGGTAGTCAGTATCTTGTCCCCGTCATGAATCAAGGCGGCTCCCAACCGTCCCATGCGTTCATACACCGAATCAAACGCGTTTTCCCGCCTCCGTACCTGCTCCACGATAGCGTCCGAAACCCCAGCTTCGGAAACCTGGCGGGATTCGGGCGGGAAAAGCGGCCGGATGTCGGCTAGCAAGCCGTCGAGAGTCCGGGCCATCGTCGTGTTCGTCGGACGTGAGTTTTTCAGAAGCCGGCAAGCGCCGGCAAAGGTATCGAATGTTTGCGGCGTATCACCGCGGCGCATTCTGGCGGCGAGCCATTCAATCGTCGTAAGGGCGACTTGCAGCGGACCGCCTCCCTGCGTGACCATCTCCTTGATTGATTTCACGACTTCATCCACCGTGTCGCACGACACGAAACGTCGTTCAAACGGAAACACCCTGCGATCGCCGATCAGCAATGCGTCGCCTTCGATACGGGCGATGTTCCTTTTTTGCAATAAAAAAGGCAACAAGGAGTCTATGTCATGACTATCGGTATGCATGACGACATAGTACAAAGAAGCTATGAAAACGTAAAGCCTCCTGCGTACAGCTCCCGCGCGTTTCAATACGGGACGTTCGGTGGCGCGATTCCGATTCATTACAGACTGAATTGCGAACCAGACCGGATCAGTTGTTTTTCCAAAAGTTCCGATGATCGGCGATGATAGCTTCCACCAAAGCGGGATCGGCGACGGGACCGACGATCACCATGTCTTTCTGCCCATGCTCAAGCACGACTTTCGCAGGAAGGGACAAGGTCGGGTTCTCTTCGTGAGCGCCCGTCAGCGACAGAAGCTGCGATTCGGTCAAACCGAACACAAGCCGACGGACGTTCGTCCAATACATGGCTCCGGTACACATGGCGCATGGCTCGAAATTCGAATAGAGTGTACAAGTCGCAAGGAATTCCGGGGAATATTCACGTCCGGCACGAATCATCAGGTTCGTTTCAGCATGTAGGCAAGGGCTTCCTCCCCGACTGTCGTTCCCCTGAGTCATCAGGATATTGCCGTCTTTGTCCGCAAGCAGGGCGCCAAACGGATGGTTGCCGGCTGCCATCGCTGTCTTTGCGACCTTCACTGTCTCATACAACAGCTCCATGTCTTTCTCTGTTGGCTGTTCAAACCGCACGTTGCCCATGTCCGTCCCTCCATTAATATCCACACGGATTCAACATAGTATTAATAAAGAACCCAGGGCAACCCTACCATGGAACTGTAGCCGATGCAACCGCTTTTTACATTGTATCATGGTTCGCCCTGGGTTCGCTCGACGATTGCCCGGTATCCGCTCCAGGCTCAATGTCCACCACACCTACCATCGCCTGGTTGTTCGCAGGTCGTTCAGGGGGCTGGACGGATTATTTGAGGGTTAGGGACGTTATGGATTTTCTGAACCATCCGTTTTCCCTGCCGGACGAGGGCGATACGGGGAAGGTTCGTCGATTTTCCCCATCGGGCCTTCTCCCCACCCGTCCATGGGAGGCATGGGGCATATTCAGGTGGAAATACCAGGTTATAAAACCATGCCGGGCGTTATTCATCAACCGATACAATATGGAGACGCTTCGGAAAACAACATGAAAAAAACAAATAAAGCGGCATTCAGGGCATTCTTTCCGATTGACGTTTCCCGCCAGGTTCCGTACCTTGTAGTATAGTGGTTTCTATTTCCGCCTCCAGCGGGATGGTTCCACCTACATTCATCGCATCTGATTGCGAAACAAAAGGTATGGTATATGAAGACACACAAGATGACAAAATGTATCATGGCGCTGCTGATCGTACTCGCCATCGTTCCCGCTTTGTTCGCTCAAGGCACGAAAGAGATCGCTTCCGACGCCGTTGTCGGAAAAATCGTCTCATTGAGCCAGAACGAAGGGACGTGGGAGATCATGGTCCGCGGAACCAATGGCAATGATATCCTTTTCCGTCCGGCCACGGACTGTGAGACCGTCCTTCCCGTCGAAAGCATGCGCGTAGGTGATTATGTCGCAGTGACTACGAACGGCATCATGACCATGAGCCTTCCCCCGCAGGCGACGGCCATGGCGATCCAGTGGATCAACCCGCTTGTCGCACAGGGCATCGTGGAAGCGAATGTACCTCGCACCAATCTTGAAGTACCTCAAGGGCTTGAAGATCAGTTCAGCTACAGCTACGGCTTCATGCTGATGGATACGGTCCGCATGCAGGGCATTTATCCGTACGCAGGCTATTTCGCACGTGGAACCATGGACGCGATCTCCGGCTTAGAACCGTTGATGCCCGTGGATGACATGTACGCGGCCATCGACGATTACCAGTACAACATCTTCATGGCGGGCAATGCGACCGATGACATCGGGACAAGGATTGAATCCATTGAGGCGCTGAGCAGCCTCCCAGCCCCCGAAAGCACCGACACCATCGGCCGGTTCAGCTATGGTTATGGATATCTGCTGGCGGCCACAGCCCTTTCCCAGGGATTGGAGCTTACTCCCGTCTATATGGCGGCAGGTGCGTTGGACGCGGCCTATGCCGACGGACAGCTTTTTACTGATGAAGAAATGGAGTCCATCTTCACCGCATATTCGGAAAAACTCTGGGCGGAGATGGAGCAGATGCTCGCTGAAATGGCCACGCAGAACCTGGCGGAGGCCGAAGAGTTCCTTGCAACCAACAAAAACGCTGAAGGAGTTCAGACTACAGCCAGTGGCTTGCAGTACATGATTGAGCGAATTGGAAATGGAGTTGTTCCGAATGCGGAATCCACTGTACGGGTCGACTATCAGCTTTCCCTGCTGGACGGCCAGGTGATGGACAGTTCCTATGAACGGGGCGTTCCCGCCGAATTCCCCGTCTCCGGCGTTATTCCAGGATTCGCGGAAGCGATAACCATGATGCCGGTCGGCACAAAAATGCGCATCTGGGTTCATCCGTCCATGGGCTATGGCGAGGGCGGCACCCAAGATATCGAGCCGAACTCCTTGTTGATCTTCGACCTTGAGATTCTTGGAATCGTCGAATAGTTTTCTGAGAGCCAACATCGCGAACGCCGTTTCCTCATATCGTGGAAACGGCGTTTCTTTATCTATCAGCATCGGTCATGATGCGAACGGTCGTAGGAAAGTTCCTCCAGACAGGAGAAACATCACCCCCTTTCCCTTTCACAATGCGGACAGTTCTTCTGATGCACGCACAACAGCTTTCCACATGATGGGCAAGTCCAGCGCTCTGCGTTGGAATTTGCGAAAGCCATTGCCCCGGATTTTTTGATTTCTTCCAGGTTCTCCACCATGCTCATGCCATACTTCATACGATACCGGACATCCAGCCGCCTCAGTCGCGGACATGGATATTTATCGCAGAAACAACAGTGGATTTCCTCACCGCCGGTATGTTCAGGGCAGTCCTTGATTGCACATTGAACACAATGCTTCGGCTTGTCCATGTCAGAGCCAAGGCATCCGGCGCAAGGCTTCCGTTCCCGTTGGAACGCCACGCACAACCGACAATCCATCCCGCAGGGGGCGATTACATCCGCAAACAACTTGTCAGAAAGAAAAAAAGCATCGGGCATACGTTAGTCCTTGATTTTAAAGACGACCTTCTTTACCGCGGAGGGGTCCCCTAGCGCCACACCGGACTTATGCGGCTCGCCAGGGAGGAATATCGCGAAACGACCTATGGTCGCCTGTATCACCACAGTGGGATCTCCATCCAGAAATACACAATCGTTGTCAGGGTCGTAGGGAGAAGCCTGATCGGCAAGTTCCCGCCAGGTCAGGGCCATCAGCTCCTGCCCTTCCAGGACAATCTGGACATCGGTTTCTTTGCGATGACTTTCAAACCGCTTGGGTTCAGCGCTGGTCATATAGGCGGAAACGACATACCTGACGTCGGGGTCGTCGGTGGTATAGGCGCCTGGTTCAGCGTCATACGGAAGACTCCGGTCCATGACCTCTATCACCTTCTTCAATTTAGGAAGAACCGGAATATACAGCTCCAGGTTATCCAACGTATCAAACAGCATCGATGCCTCCTCAAAAAGAAACGAAGGAGGCCGTACACACGGCGCTCCTTCGCGAAAGGATATCCCAGGAACACGATCACATCAACGGGATATCAGATATGATCGGTAGGTTTCGTCGTATCGCGATGATGCTCCCAGGCCTTCTGAAAGGCGATAATCTGGTCTACGCATCCATCGATGCCAATCAGACCGCTGTCCAGACATAGATGATACGTCTTGCACATGCCCCATTTCCGGTCACTATAATAATTGTAGAAATTCGCCCGTTTCTTGTCCGCTTTCAGACAAGTCTCCTCGGCCTTCTCCGGCGCGACTTCATATACCTCGACGGCCCGTTTCACCCTTTCCGCGATATCGGCGTGGATGAATACGCTCAGCACATCAGGATTGTCCCTCAGCACATAGTCGGCGCATCGCCCTACAATGACGCAAGAACCCGCGTCCGACACTTTCTTGATCGTCTTCGACTGAATCAGGAACAGCTGGTCGTTGAGCGGCATCTCCGCGATGCCGATCGCACCGCTGGCCATCGGGTAGTTCCCCATGACCAGAGAATAGAAGAGGCTGCTTGTCGCCTTTTCATCCGCAGTCGCGAACAACGCCTCGCTCAATCCGCTGTCCTTCGCGGAAATGGCGAGCAATTCACTATCATAGAACGGGATTCCCAAACGTTCGGCGAGTTTGCGACCGACCTGCCGTCCGCCGCTGCCAAACTGTCTACCAATTGTAAAAATCGTCTGCATGCTCATGAAGGTTCCTCCTCCTTGCCGACATTCGTCAGGATGGACCGCCAGCCAATGCCGTCGCATCCTTCTTGACGGTTATAGTATATCATGCAAAATTCGCTTTTCACCAGAAAATGATGTTTTTCTCCGCATGGTAGCCTGTACCACAAAAGCGGAGGGGCTTTTTCGGGGGGAGAACCCATTCTTGTTTCTTCACATGAAAGCTTTAGGCGTTACAGGCCGCAAGTAACGATTTCATCCCTGGCAGATAGTTCGCTCATCGCGATTTCACGTCGGGGCAGAGCGTTCCGCCATGCGGTTCCGTCAAGTCGCATTGTCCATGACAGGGAAGTCCATAAACAAAAGAAACGCCTCCCCTTGCGATTTCATCAGACATGCGGTATGATTTTGAAACAATGTTCCAAAAACCGTCCATTGTATTCCAACAGCGGACGACGATAGTGAAAAGGAGTTTGAAATGGTCACTCTACAGAATAAAAAGCTTGTCATGAAAATCGCGGAGCTTGGGGCGGAGCCGCAAAGCCTGCTCGCGAAGGAAAGCGGCTGCGAGTATATTTGGAACGGAGATCCTGAATACTGGTTCAGGCATGCTCCGCTGCTGTTCCCCATGACGGGTCCGACCAAGGACAACAAGGTGGCGTTTGAGGGGATCGAATACGAAATGCCGGGCAATGGGTTCGCCCGCGATACTGAATTCTCCGTGGCGGAAGCGGATGACGCACATGCGGTATTTGTCCTTGAGGAATCCCCCGCGACGTTGAAATACTACCCCTTCCCGTTCAAGCTGGTAGCGACCTATACTCTGCTCGATGACGGCTACGAAGCGAAAGCGATTATTTATGCGAAAGAAAAGGGGCTGTGGTTCACCTTTGGCTGGCATCCGGCATTCTCCCTTGACATGAACGGGAAAGGTACGCCGATAGAGGCGTATCGCGTGGAATTCTCCGATGCGGAGACGAGCGACCGCAAGTATCAGGTGAACGGAGTATTCCAGGTGGAACCGAAGTTCCTCGACAACGCCAAGTCGTTCCAGCTTTCCCGAAAGGAAACGGACAAGGGGCCTGTCGTGCTGCCGACGGTCAAGTCCCGGCAGGTAAAGCTCGTCTGCGACAAGGGGCCGCACGGCGTCGTCGCGGATATGGGTGAGATGCCGTTGCTCGTCGTCTGGACTTGCGCGCCGAAGCATGCCCAATATGTCTGCGTCGAACCGATGTATTCCTTCGGCGACACCACCCGCCCGTTGGATTTGGAGGAAATGCCGCAGACGATGTATCTTGCCCCCAATGGGGAGAAAACCTTCATCAACACATTCCGGGTGTTCTAAGAGCGATTTCATCATCACAATACATATCCGTACCCGTTGTAGACATATCCGGCAGGGATAGCGACTACGACGGGTATTTTTACGAAAACATGTCTGTTTTTTTAGACAATGGATATGCGTGGCGTGTGCTATACTGGTCGTATGGACAGATGGACGGATACCTTCGCGCTGGTTCATGCGGATGCGGTCAGCGGCAAACATATTATCGAGAACGCGACAATCCTCATCCGTAACGGACGCATAGAAGAAATCGTACAGGACGGCCCTCGCGTGGCCGATCCCTTTCCTATAGTCGATTGTAACGGCAAGACCGTCGGACCGGGGCTGATAGACATGCATATCCATGGCTGTGGCGGATTCGATACCACGCAACCAGACCTGGCGCGGAATCTCCGGGGGATGGCGCGGTTTCTGGAAGAGCATGGAATCACAAGCTTTCAGCTTGCTATCGCCATGGACATCGACCTGCTGGCGCATATCGGCGAGGTTTTGGACGGGCAGCCAGACCTTGCGGAGAGTCTTCCAGGCGTCTATCCGGAAGGGCCGTTCATCGCGGCGGGGAAGAAAGGCGGAATCCCGTTGTCAAGCATCCGCGCTCCCGATTCGGACTACCTCGACAAGATACTGAGTATCCGGCACAGGGGCGCGCCTCTTGTGACTACCATGACGATCGCACCGGAGCTGGAGGGCATAGCGGCCATCCGACGCAAGCTGGAGGATGCAGGCGTCGTCGTGGCATGGGGTCATTCCCAAGCCTATTTCGACCAGCTTCCTTCCCGCCGGTCCCCCTCGCGCCAAAACGCTCACCTCACCCATCTGTACAATGCGATGGTCGGTCTGGAGCATAGAAGGCCGGGGCTGGCCCTTCTGCCATTCCTGGACGAAAACGCGACCTATGAATTGATTTGCGACTATGTACATGTGGACAAGGAGATGGTTCGTTTCACCGTGGAACGGCTTGGAGCGGACAGGATGTGCCTGATATCGGATGGAATGAGCTTCTGCGGCATGGGAAAAGGAACAGGCCGATATCTCGGCAAGGATATCCATAGCGACGGCAAGGCATGTTATTACTCTGATGACAATACGCTGATTGGTTCAGGAATGCTGATTTGCGATACCGCCAGGGAACTATACAGCGAAGGTTTGATCGACAAGACGCAGTTCTTTGAAATCGCGTCAACAAATCCCGCTCAACGGCTGAAGCTCTCCGACCGGGGTTCTATCGAACGAGGCAAATACGCCGACCTCGTGCTGATGGACGACGATATGCATGTAGTGGGGACGATCAAGCGGAAGATATCCGCAGGGTACTGACTAGAGGCAGGAGCGGACGAACTCCACCGGATGCAGGATGATTTTGGCCGTCTCCTCCACGGAACGCCCCTCAGCGAGATACCGTCTGGCGATCACGGCCATGGACTCTCCGATTTCAATCATGTGGCGGTCAGGGTCGTAGATGCGCACCACCCGTTGCTGCCACTCATGCTTTTTGGGAGGATGCACGAGTTCCACGGAAGGAAAACGCCGCAGGCGTAGCAGGAACTCGTCAAAATCATCAACCTCGAAATAAAGCTCCATATTGTGGGATTCCGCTACGACGCTTTCTTCCGGCGCATCGGTCAGCCACGCAAAATTCCGCTGGATGGCGAATCCGCCGCTGAACGTCACGTTCCAGCCGAGATCCAAGGCTACGGTCTGTCCGAAAACCTCGTTGTAAAATTTCTTTGAGACCTCCACGTCCTTGACGGCCGGCAACGCTAGTTGAAATTTCATTTCCATGGCATGCGTTCCTCTTCAAGGCTGCAAGGCTTCCTTGGGATTTTTAATCGTACAGGCAAACAGGGTATTGCACAGACCCAACACCCCAGACAGTGTGAACAAGACCTCGATGCCGGTCTTCTGCCATATCCAGCCGCCGAACAACGCAATCAGGATACTGATCAGATGGTTCACCGAAATTCCCGTGGTGATGGTCGCGGTCATCTCCTCCTGCGTCGAGGATATGTCCTGTACATACACGTTGCTCGCCATACTGGCCAAGGAGATGATTGAATCCAGCACATAGTTGGCGCAGACCACGATATAGGCGATATGCGGCGGAAACAGTCGATGGGCGAATCCATAGAAGAAACAGACCACCATGAGTATCAGCGTATCAGTGACCATGATAATCTTGTAGCCAAGGCGGTCGATCAGCTTGCCAATCAGCGGACTAAACACGATGCCGAATGCGGCGCAAATGGCCAGCAGCAATGATATGACCGCTGTATCGGCACCATACTGGAGGATCAGCACATACGGGGCGAATGTCAGGAATATCTGCTTGCGGGCACCGTAAAATACTTCCAGCATATAGTACTTGTTGAATTTGCGGTTGAAATAAAATCGACTTCTCCTAGCCACCGAAATGGAAGAATCCTTCATGGCGAAAGATATCAGCACAGAAGCTATCATCAGCGCGGTCGCTATCGCGAAGATGATTCTGAAGCTGGACACCCCGCGCTCGATTCCAAAATGGGAGAACAGCATGAACAGCAGGCTGACGACCAAGAACCCCACGATATTGCCGATATGTCCGATTCCGCTGGTGATACCGAGGGAGACGCCACCCTTGCCGGGTTTCGCGGCTTCAAGGCTGATGGTGCTTTTCACCGGCATCACGATATGTTCACCGGCGCTGTACAGCACCATGAATGCGATGACGGAAACCTTTCCCGAACTTCCAAACAATAGGCCCAGGCTTCCCGCCAGCATGATCGCCGTCCCGATTCGGAATATTTTGCTTTCAGAAAAGCGGTACATGGCCGCAAGGATGAAAATCAGCAAGAGCCCGGGGAGTTCTCGAAAAAACTCGACGACACCTCGCTCAAATTCAGAGATATGTACGATTTCAGCGAGATAATTGTCCTGTATACCTCGGTAGAAACCGTATGCAAGACTAGAAAACAGCAGGACCGACAAAAACGCCCGAACTCTTGCATCGGAACGGTATACGTCGCTCCAACGATTCTTCGCGGAACGTTTTTCATCGGCCGCGCTTTCTGATCGAGATGACATGGGAAAGCCCCCTCCACAAGGAACTAGAGCATCCTACCATGGAGGCTTTGTCGGGTTCAATGCAATCCCGCGCATTCTATTGGTTTATTATTGCTTCCAGCATGAATCCATTGACCAGCGGCACATCGTTTTTCATCATGAACGTCGTTATCGGCGGGATGATGGCATTTCCTGCGGTGGATTCTGAAGCGAACCGTAGCTTTGACAAGACTACCTCTTCAGTCTACACTGTCCGGGCATTTTTACTTTGCCTATTCAAGGAGCCGTCATGGATATCACGTTCCGTACCGTCGAGGGGCGGTTCAACTACCGGGTCGCCGCGATCATCGTGGACGATGGACGTCTGCTGGTCATGAAGGACGAAAGGTCCCCCTACTACTACCTGCCCGGCGGACGGGTCAAGATGCAAGAGGTCGCCCGGGACGCGGTACTGCGGGAGCTTCAGGAAGAGCTGGGAATTACGGCGACAATCGTCAGGCCACTTTGGTTCAACCAGAGTTTTTTCATCGAAGACGTGAACAAGGAACAATACCACGAAATCTGCATGTATTACCTGGTCGATATCTCCAAGACGGATATTCAGAATCGTGGCGACTGTTTCTCCTGTATGGAATCAAGGACCAATGAGAGACAGGTCTTTTCATGGATGCCGATTGAGGATGTTCCACAGGCATACCTATATCCGGAATTCATCAAGGAACGGATTCTGAGGACACTACCGGATACGTTGGAATGCACCGTGGAACATAGATAGCCTCATACCAAGAACCAAGGGCAAGACAATCAGCCGGAAGTTGATATAAGGTCCGCTCTGGGTTCGCTCCAGGCTCAATGTCCACTATACCTACCATCGCCGGGATGTTCCCGGGTTGTTCGCAGGTCGGCCGGGCGGGAAAGTCTAGCGGGAAAAACCGGGCCGCAGCCTAGTTGCCAGCGAGTAATTTCGCTTTCCGAAACGTGCAACAAACAAAAAAGGGACCATCGCAAAGCCATGGTCAATGGCGTTCACGACAGCCCCTTCGACAATGTACTGACCTTTCGGCCAGTTACTTATAAAACAACCTAAAACGTGACTACAGACGTCCAAGGCCAGCTTTCTTGCCGGTATTGATGTAGACGCCTCCACCGATGTACGGAGTAGCGGAGAAACGGAAATAACCATCGGCCCAGCCCCCATTGCCAATGCTGGAACCGCCACCGCCGACAGACCATTTGTTGTAGCGACCGAAATCAAAACCGAACTTGGATCCGGCGCGGACAAAGAATTTATCATCGATGGCAAACTGAACGCCGGCATCGACACCCAAGCCCAAGGTTACGGCAGTACCCTTTACCGTAATCCCACCGGAAGTAGAGGATTGCCCCTGAACACCGAGGTTCAGGCCCGCAGCCGCGCTGAAGGTCACGTTCTTGTTGATGTTGTAACGATACGCAGGGCCGATGATCATGTTGAACAGCATCGGCAACTTGGAATCAGTTGAAACATTCCCCACGCTCTGCTTAATCGGGAACAGGAACGCAAAATCGGCGTAGACGCCTACAGAGCCCTTTGCGCTGAAGAAGTTATAGGACATCAGGTCGAACCCGGCGGAATGAGTCAAGGTACTATCAGTATTCTTGTTCGGCGTTACGCTGAAACCATATTCCCCTCCCAACCCAAGCCAATGCTCGGTGGCGGCGAACAATGGAACTCCCGCCAACAACAGGGCACACAGGACACACAGGACACACAGGACAATTGCGATTCTCTTTTTCATAGACATATCTCTCCGTTAGAAAAAAGTATCTTCATACTTCTACCGAATCATATTATAGTCAACCATCCACCCCGTCTTTTCTAGACATTTCGTGTTCAATGTCTAACTTTTCCCGATTGACGCCCTTGAGCGAATAGAGCTGATGGGCGAAGGCTTTTCGGGAGGAGTCCGCTATCGCGTCGCAAATGTCCTGAAACTGAGCATCGGACAGCCCCAACCGGCGCAATGGCCGTTGCAACCGCCACAGGGTGTCGCCAGCGGCATCAGTGGCCATCTGCTGAATCTGGGGAACGGCACCCCGAAAATCATACCACTGGAAAAATTCCGTCAGTTGGGCATCGATACGGGTAGTAGCTCGTGCGATCGCAGCCGCCCTGCGGGGCCGGTCACAGTCCAAGTGGCGCAGATCAACCAGCGTGGCGAATGGGAGAGTCCCTATCAAAGGGTCAATGTCAACCGGCATGGCAAGATCGATGAACAGCGTCGGCTGCCGCAATACGGACTCTACCGACCGCAACTCCAAGGTATGGTACAGACCGGCGGTGGCGCTAATCACGATCCGACGTCCAGACAGCAGCTCCAGCCGTTCTTCATATGGTCTCACAAGAGAGCCGGCAGGAACCAGAGCTGGCGCTTTCGCCATATCCCGCAACGTCATGGTCACTACGCATCCAGATTCCACCAGACGCCCGGCGACCAGACGGGCCAACTCGCCGCTGCCGATAATCAGCACCGGTATACCGGTCAGCTCCTGCACGCCAAGGTAGCCGCATATCAGCATGCGGACATGCTCCGCGACGGTCTCATCGGCCTCCGACAGCCTGACATGGGTACGTACCTGCTTGGCGACGGTAACGGCGTCCCGGAACAAGCGTTCAAGAACCGGACCTGAGCAACCGACTGAACGCGACCAGGACAAGGCGTCGGTAAGCTGGGGGATGATCTGATCCTCGCCGAACAACGCGGAATGCATGCCACAGGCCAGCTCAAACACATACCGGACCACGCAATCGCCCGACTTGCGGTAGAAACAACTATCGTACTCCGACGCAGGAATCGACAAGGCATTGCACAGGCTTCTGTACGGGTCGCCCCCCTGCCCTCCCTGAACCCAGACCTCGGTACGGTTGCAGGTGGAAAGCACGACGCAACCTTGCGCATTCATCCGGGACCGAATTCTGACGGCGGCATCCTGGCATTGAGTCCGACCAAGCAGAAACACCGTCCGACACGACTGGGGCGCCGTATCATGATCGATACCGCACATGTGGATATCCAGACGCCCGACGTTCATCGGCCTTCTCCTTTTTGCGAAGCAGACGGTTTCACGTCTACGCCACCCGTGCGCTCCAGATGAAACAGATACTGCTGGGCAATGCCCGCATATCGACCAAAACAGCCGCAGTCCCTGCCGGGGAAATGCGATGCCATGACACGCTTCATCCAGACATCCATCGGAAACGCCTCCAACCGGTGCAGGCCATAGAGCAATGCGCAGTCGGCCACCTTCGGGCCTACGCCATGAATCCGCATCAGAATCGCGCGGGCTTCGTCCATCGGTATCGCGGCAAGCTGGTTCAATGGGATTTCCCCGTTCGCGACCTTTGTAGCGGCGTCAAGGATATACGGCGCCCTAAAACCAGTTCCCAGGGAACGAAGGGCCTCGTCGCTCGTACCCGCAAGACTCTCCGCGGAAGGAAACGCATGACGGGACGTTCCCGCGACGGACGCCCCATAGCGGTCGCTCAACCGTTCTATGATCAACCGGATTCGCTTGATATTGTTGTTCTGGCTGATGATGAACGAACACAACGCTTCCCAAGGTTCCTGTCGGAGGATGCGGATGCCGGGTGCATAGCGGCAGGCCAAAGCCATGTGGGGATCGACGAAGGACAATCCTGCTTTGATTTTCCGATAGTCAAGGGTCAAGTCAAAGTAGTCGGTGAGCGATGGATCGGCGTATATCGGGCTGGTCGGATCAGACACGTCCGACTGACGCAATCGAAAGAACCGTCCACGGACGACACCTTCCCAAGCTCCATCATCCGCAAGAATCCAACGGAAACATTGGCCGCAGTCAAGCGTATGGGCAAGGGAAAGCTCCATTTCAGAAAGGACTTGAATCGAAGGGTTCTGACGCATACGAAGATTATACATCGGCGGGGTTCCCAAAGACAACCGTTGAAAACCGTCGGGCGTTACTGTATACTGCGTTGCAATCATCACCCGATACGGGGAGACGATGGGAAAGGAGGCCGGCATGGACGGCGTGGAGACCATCATCCATAACAACATCAAGATTGCGGTGGTTCATTGTGACGCGCCAGTCATGGGGGATGCGGACTCGGCCCTCGAGTTCTGCCTGGCGGTGAAATACGAAACGGGATGCGACCGGATCGTCGTGCCGAAAGAGGCGTTCGCGGAGAGTTTCTATATCCTCAGTACGGGACAAGCCGGTGAAATTCTCCAGAAGTTCATCAATTACCACATCAAAATCGGCATTTACGGGGATTTTTCCAAGTATGCCGCGACCAGCAAGCCGTTAAGGGACTTCATCTACGAGAGCAACAAAGGGGCGGACGTGTCGTTTATGAAAACGGCGGAAGAAGCTGTAGAGAAGCTTGGGAACGCATCCCTGGACGAACATCGCTAGTTCATGCCCGACGGTCGGAATGGCGATATCCGGCAAACGATTTTGAGCGGACAGCGTCCAGTCGGCGGCACGGGGCGAACCATGCGAACCATGCGAACCATGCGAAACGGACGAACGGGACATATCGCCAACATCGTAGCCGGGTCTTTGCATACGAAGTGCAACACGTGTTCGGCAAGGAGTCCAGGTAAAGAGTCTCGATAAAAGGTCACGGCAAGAGGTCTGTTTTTTCTGGACGGAATCCCATATCATGATTATTTTCATGTAGACCGGGTTCACATGGTTGACCTTCTGGAGAAAGAGGCATAGAACATTGTCGGACCACTCTCCTACCCGCTTTCATGGGAACAGGATTATTCAAGGAAGGTTTTTGTGCAATTCCATTCACCTGTCGCAACGGACAAGCAAGCCTACGAAAGACTATGCCACGAGGTTTCACGTCTCGCTTACGAATATCGATTCTCATACCTCTGGCTCTGGAAAGACTATGAAGACTTGCAGGTCTGCATAGAAGATGACGCAGCTTACGTCTACAGCCCCCATGACCGGACGTTTCTCGCGCCGATTTCACAGGACATGCCGGAAGCGTTCGACAGGCTGTACCGGCACTGTAGGGAACAGGATATCCCCTGCATACTTACCAGCGTGCCGGAATCCGTCGTGGCGCTTGTCAAGGACGATCCGAGATATACCATAGAGAGAACCAGGGATCTCGACGACTATGTATATACATCCGAAAAACTCATCTCCCTCTCCGGCAAACATCTCCAGGCGAAACGCAACCATATCTCCCAGTTCGAACGGGATTATTCCTTCTCGTTCAATCCGATTACGGCCGATGATATCGCCGAATGCCTGGAACTCGACTCCCGATGGAACGCGGAGCATGACAGCCCGGAAGTTCAGGAAGAGCGGATGGCCATCGAAACGGCTTTCAGGGATTGGGATTTCCTCAATTTCATCGGGGCCGTTATTCGGATCGACGGGAAAGTCGAGGCTTTCACCGTCGGGGAGATTGTCAGCCCGGAGGAAGCGATCATTCACTTCGAGAAAGGCAATACCGACTATCATGGGATTTATACGGTGATCAACAGGTTGTTCTGCGCCACGCACCTTTCCCAAGTCACCTATGTGAACCGCCAGGAGGACATGGGGCTTGAATCGCTGCGCAAGGCGAAACAATCGTACCATCCCGCATTGATGGTCGAAAAATATACGGTGGAACGCATATGCTGATACGGAAGGCGACGGGGGCGGACAAAGAAAGTCTTAAAGGGCTATGGCGTATCGTATTCAGCGAAGAAGCTGGCTTTTTGGAGGATTTCTTCGCTTCACGTTTCCATCCGAACAATATATTTCTGGTCGAAACGGACAAAATGGTCGTCAGCGCGCTGCATGCTCTGCCGGTACGTTTTCGGGACGGGCAAGGAAACGAAGGGGGCGCCCTGTATATCGTCGGCGCGGCCACGTTGGAAGCCTATCGCAAACGGGGCTGCATGGAAGCGTTGCTCAGGCACGTCAGGACGGAAGCGGGAAAACCCGTCCTCCTCTATCCCGCCGTCCGGGGATTCTATGAAAAGAACGGATTCTTCAGCTGTTCTTTCAGCAAAACCTACGATTTGAGCGGAGAACTCGGTCGCGGGGCATTCCAAGGAAAAAGCCATGTCGCCCCAACGGAGCAGATTCCATTCCATGGTGATGATGGGAATGCTTCAAAGACGATGACGGCTTTGGATGCCGGCACGCATGTCGTGGATCTGTCCCGGCTCAACAAGGCGTATGAGGCATCGTTGGCCGCCCATGGGGGGCTTCTCAGGGACGAGACGGCGTGGCGCATCCTCCTGGATGAATTTCTGCCAAAAGATGTGGTTCAAGCCGATGTTCCGGGAGGAACCGCGTACGCCCTGATTCGGGACGGCGAGGCTGTGGAAACGGCTGCCCAGTCGCCACAAGCGGCGACATCGCTGATTGAAAAGCTGATAGAAAGAGACATCACCACCGTCCATGCGATTGACGGTTCATGCATCGACATCCTGTTGTCCGGCAAGGGGTTTTTATCCGTCTTGCAACCAGAGGGCATGGCCTGTCCAGAACTGGCTGGCAACCCGTATATCGGAGAACAGTACTGACCTGACGGCCCTGCTACGGGCTATGGACTACGGCTGGAATTGTGGGCTACGGACTATGCGCCATAAAGTCTTGGAATGCGGAAGACTACAGCTCCAAGCGAATAGTGGCGGCATATCGTCTTGCGGTTGCGGAGACAGTCTTTCTGATATACGATAGCCGGACACCATATCGCAAAGGATTGCGGAAAAGACTGTCTGAAAAGTCAGTTTCACAACAGAAAATCTGCATTTCAAGCCTGTCTGGAAGGGATTGATTCCCAAAAAGATACTTTTCGGACAGTTCAGGGGGCATGGCATGACGCAAGAACAGTATACGGAGCTGAATTCACGGACTATCGACGGCTGGGTGGAATCAGGATGGGAATGGGGACGCCCGATTTCCCATGATACCTACATCCAAGCGAAAGAAGGTCGTTGGGATGTGGTGCTGACACCTACGAAGGTCGTTCCCCATGATTGGTTTCCCCCTTTCGCCGGGAGCAGACTTCTTGGCCTCGCCTCTGGAGGCGGGCAGCAGATGCCGATTTTCGCAGCCCTGGGCGCGTCTTGCGCCATACTGGACTATTCACAGAAACAACTGGACAGCGAACGTGAGGTAGCCCGCAGGGAAGGGTATGTCATTGACATCATCCATGCCGACATGACGAAACCACTCCCCTTCGATGATGAAAGTTTCGACGTGATCTTCCATCCCGTCTCCAACTGCTACGTGGAGGAAGTCCTGCCGATCTGGAAGGAATGCTTTCGCATATTGAAGCAAGGCGGCGTATTGCTGGCGGGCGTAGACAATGGCGTCAACTATATCTTCGATGATACGGAGACTACCCTGACCCACAAGCTGCCCTTCAACCCGCTGAAGGATCCCGTCCTGTACAAGGAGTGTATGGACAGCGACAGCGGCATACAGTTCTCCCACACCATTGAGGAACAGCTCGGCGGCATATTGCAAGCGGGGTTGCGAATCACGGATCTGTATGAGGATACGAACAGCTCCGGCAAGCTGCAAGAGTTCAATATACCAACCTTCATCGCAGTGCGGGCCATAAAGCCCTGAGTATCTGGAAACCGCCAGGGTTTGACACCGGCGGCTATGGCTTCCAATACATCATCACACAAAAAATTCTGAAAATTCAACGGACGACGGGGCTATAGCGCTGAGAGTCCTGCGACTGGATGACCGTGCATCACCGGCTTCAACGCCTCGTAGATTGAGCGGTAGGTCGCGAAACAGCCCTCGTAGAGCCTGTGGTTTGCTTCGGAATGGGGAACATCGACATACTGCTCCAAGAACCGGTCGGCGACCGCCTCCGTCATGATACCCGTCCCGATTCCACCCAGCAAGGCCGCCCCGAGACAAGAGCCGGGGTTGTTCTTGATATACCGGAGGTCATGTCCCACGACATCGGCCATGATGGAACGCCACAACGTACTTTTTGAACCGCCATTGGTGATGAATACATGGTTGACCGGCAGGCCAAGTTCCTCGAACACCTGGAGATGATGCCGGAAGCTGAACGCGACCGCCTCCAGCATGGCCCTGTAGACATGGTCCCTGGTATGGGAAAGCGTCAGGCCGTATACGACGCCTTTCGCCTCCACATCGAACAGCGGAGTCTTCTCCCCCAGCAGGTACGGAAGGATTACCACCCCCTCCGAACCGGGCGGAATCTGTCTCGCGGCATCATCCATCGATACGAAATCGGGCAACGAGCATTGTGTCTGAAACCATTTGAGCATGGAACCGCTACTTGCCGTACAGCCGTTGAGCAAAAATGGAACATGGGCGCTGCAACCGTAGTCGATGAACATCCGGGGATCCGTCTCCAGCTTGTCGAGGGCGAGGAGGATGTCTCCGGCGCCACCGAGTTTCAGCACGAGGTCGCCGGGTTCCCTCGCTCCCGTGCAGAAGGAAGAAGCGACATGGTCGGCAGTTCCCGCTACGACAGGGATTCCAGCGGGCAAGCCAGTCTCATCCTGCAACGCCGTGGTCGTAGTCCCGATGATATCCGTCGGCCCGTACACCGGGGGCAAAAGCCTCTGGTCCATGTCCGCGGCATCCAGCACCTCCGGCAACCAGCCGCCGTTTTTGATATCCCACATGCCGCTTTCGAGCGCCCAGTTGCGTTCCACATGGAGCGTGCCGGTCAGCAAGAATGAAATGTAGTCGTATGAGCCCATGACATGCCGGGCCTGTTTGTACAGCTCCGGCCTGTTGCGGCGGAGCCAGAGCAGTTTTGGGAAAATATGCTGCTGATTGACCTTGTTGCCGGTATGCTCGAAGAACCAGCGGGGCTCCAGCTTGTTTTCCAGTTCCGCGATTTCCGCGACGGCGCGGATGTCGTTCTGCTGGATGGATGGCATCAATGGCCGGTACTGTTCGTCGAGGGCTATGAGAGTAGGCACCATTCCGGTGACTCCGATTGCCTTGATACAGGAGGGCTCTACCTCGGAGACGACCTGAGCCAACAATCGGTACAGGTTCGCTTTCCATGTTTCGGTATCTTCTTCGGCGAAGCCCTGTCGCGGGCTGTGCAAGTCGTGACCCATGGTCCAGGCGCCAAGCACCTCGCCGTCGCTCGAAACCAATATCAGCTTGATCGCGGTCGTCCCGATGTCTATTCCTAATGATGCCGTCGTCATCTTTATCCACATCCTTGTCAAATCAGGTCAGTTCAAGTGTCAGGTAAGGTCAGATCAGGTCACAAGAGTATCATACCACACCCCGCGACACCAGCAATTAACGAGGCGGATGACTTTATTTCATCCCCAGACTGTCTGAAAACACATTTTTTTGAAAACCGCCCTGTTCCAGGTGGGTTTGGAACAGGGCGGTCCGCTTGTAAGTCAGCTTCTTGCGCCGTTGCGTACAGTGGCGGTCAACGCTTCTCTGCCGCCATACGGGACAACAGCTCGGACGTAGCACCCTCCAGGGCCGCTTCGCAGGCATCGTAGTCCAATGTCCGTAGACGGCGGTCCTTCATGAGCCAGGAGCCATCGACCATCGTATGGGTCACGCTCATGCCGGATACGGAATAGACCAGCTGCGTGTAATAGTCCTGCCCACAGAACGGTCCCCAGCCAATGTCATGGAGATCCAAGGCGATCAGGTCGGCTTTCTTGCCGGATTCCAAGGAACCGAGATCTTTTTCACGGCCAATGGCCTTCGCGCCGCCACGAGTGGCCATCGTCACAAGTTCTTTGGCGGTAATCGCCTTGACATCCTGTTCACGGTGGATGATCAGCTTGCCGGCGACGCCCATTTCACTGAACATGTCGTAGGTATTGCTGTTGCAGACGTTGTCCGTACCGAGGACGACGTTCAGGCCGGCCTCGCGCATCGCCTTGACGGGAGCGGCGGGGAAACCGCTACGCATCGCCGCGGAGGGAGCCATTACCGGATAGAAGGGATGCTTGGCAAGCAACTCGATGTCCGACTGACAGATGGTGATGGAATGCGCGGCCATGATAGGGATATCGAGGATGCCGAGTTCCTCCATCTTCACCGCCGCGGTACAGCCGAAATGGGGAACGCAATAGTCGTTTTCCTCATTGCTCGTCGCAAAATGGATATGGAAGCCGGCGTTGAATTTCTTGGCCAGCGCGATCTCCCTCTCAATCAGATCGAGACTGTTGTCCACGAAGAACGCGTGGGGGCCGACCCAGCCGGTAATGCGGGGATTGTCACGGCATAGTTCCAGGAACGCTTCGCATCGGCCAAGCTCGCGTTCCCTGGCGACGGGATCCCCCAGCTCCACGATGCCATAGGCGAGTACGCCACGAAGACCTGCTTTGTCAACCTTCTCATAGATGCGGTCCGCGTAGAAGTATTGATCGACAAAGCAGGTCGTTCCAGTCCGAATCATTTCCGCGCAGGAGACGGGGACGGTGGCCGAGGCCATGTCCGCGTCGGCGAAGGACTCATATCTGCGCAAGGTGTTGATGAAACCGTCCATCGTAAACAGGGACACCCCTTCGCACATGCCCCTGGTCAGCACCATCGGGGTGTGGTTATGGCAGTTTATCAGGCCGGGCATGACCAGATGGCCTTTCAGGTCAACTACGTCATCACCCTTGTGAACCGGGGCGGCGCCCTCGCCTACGGCCTTGATCGTGTTTCCCTCGACAATGACATACCCCGGCTTGTACAGATGGTAGGAATCATCCATCGTCAGTACGCAACCAGCCTCGATGACAGTTCTTTTAGTTTCCATGTTATTATCTCCCTGATGGAGCCGGACGGCGGAATCCTCGTATGGAGACTCCGGAGGCGGCTCGCATATCATTCATCATCCCGCGGCAATCAATACAATGAATTGCGCAGTTTTTTCGTCTTCGCTTTGTACGAGACCACGCTCAGTATCACCAGCGTCAGGAAATACGGCATGATCTGGACGATATACGGAGGTATCTTCGTCACGTTCTGCAATCGAAGGGCGACCGCGTCGGCGAATCCGAAGAACAGACCGGCGAGGAATGTGCCTCCAGGATTGTTGAAGCCGAACAGCGCCGCGGCGTTGCCGAGCCATCCACGTCCGCTGCTCATGTCCCGGGTAAAGAGCGTCAGGTGTCCGACCGACAGGAAAGCGCCGCCCAGACAGGAGAGGATGCCGCTGAAAATCAATGCGAAGTACTGCATCCGCTTGACGGAGATGCCCACCGAGCGAGCCGCATCGGGATTTTCACCGACGGCCTTGAGGTGCCGCCCGAACCGAGTCTTGTTGTAGACTACGCACAGGACGACGGCGATGACCCATGTGAAGTAGACAATCAGGTTATAGCCGGTAAAAAGCTTGCCCACTACAGGAATTTTCGCCACCCAATCCCAAGTATATGTGGGAAGCTGGACGATGCTGGGGTCGGACCAGGTGCCGGACTGCTTGAACAGAACGCGCATCAGATAGACGGTAATCTCCAGCGCCAGCATGTTCAGCGCAATCGCAAGGATGACGAGATCGACCTTGTACCGGGTATGGAGCCAAGCGAGGAACATGCCGAGCAGCACGCCGAACAGCATTGCGACGAACACGCCGATATAGGTGGCGGCGACTGGGTGAGCCGTCCCGAACGCGGTAAAGTTCCTGATGTAGTAGGTCGAGACAATCGCGACGAACGCACCGCAGAGCATTTCGCCGTCGATAGCCAGATTCAGGACTCCGGCCTTGTTGCAGACTGCGGCGGCCAATGCGGCCAGAATGACGGGTGTAGCCAGCCTGATTGAACTGCTGAGCAGATTTATCGTGAAGAAATCAAAGAAATCACTCATTTCACATCTCCCGCGCCATTGATGGTGCTATCGGCTTTTGTCTCCGACCCATCCGACCCATCCGAGCCGCCTGACGAGCCTGACGAGCCTGACGAGCCTGACATGCCGGACATGCCGGACATGCCGGACGAGCCTGACGATACTGACGAATCCGCCACTCCGGCAGAGCTTGACGCTCCGGTAGAACAGACGGGAATTGTTTTCTTCAATGTGCGATTTTCTTTCCAACGCCGTCCCAAATCAATCGTGCGATTGTAGATTTTCTCCAACGCAGGCTTATATATGTTTTCCGTGGCGATGAACAGAATCACCAACGCGATCAATACACCGCCAAGCTCCCTCGGAATCTTCAAATTGATCTGCAAGCCAAGCTGCGCTCCCTGCCGGATACCGGCCAGCAGAATCGCCACGACAACAACTCCGACGGGGTGTGAACCACCGAGCATGGCCACGCTCAAGCCGTCGAAACCAAGCCCGGAGGAAAAACCCGTCATGATCCGGTGATAGTTGCCCAACACCTCAAGGCATCCAGCCAACCCGGCGATCCCTCCGCTGATGAACATGGTCCGCAGCACGATGTTGTCCGATTTCAATCCGCCATACCTGGCAAACTGAGGGGCCTGCCCCACCATGCGCAGTTCATATCCCTTCGGAGTCTTCCATATATAGTAATAGGAGATGATGATGATCGTAATCGCGATGACAAACGAAACGCCCCATCGGGAACCGTTGATGAACTGGGGCAGCCACATACTGCGGGGCAGCACCGCCGACTGGGCTTTTTGTCCTGCGTCGGCACGAAGGGGGAACGCCACCAGATATTCCAAAGCCAGTGTCGATATGTTGTTCAGCATGATCGACGAGATGATTTCATTGACACCCAGCTTGACCTTGAGCACCGCGGGAATCAGGCCATACAGCCCACCGATGCACATCGACATCAGCATGACGAACGGAATCAGCAATATCGGCGGCCAGTCGAGCGACACACCAAGCCAAGCCGCCATGATCGCCCCGAATACATACTGACCTTCCTGGGCGATGCAGAATATGCCGACACGGAACGCATAGGTGGCGGCAAGACCGGTAAGGATCAGGGGCGTCGCCTGCCCGAGAGTGATCCACAGCGGCCAGACTTTGCCGGACACACCGAACGCCCCGGAAACCAACACTCCGAACGCCTTTAGGGGAGAGACCCCGGTCAAGGCGATCAACAAGGAGGAAACGACTATGCCAAGCAGTATCGCGGTAACGGGAATCAGGACCGCAAGGCCCAGCTTTCGATTCTTTTTCATGCGCAGGTCCCTCCTACCATCAGCAAACCGATATTCCGTTCATTGATGTCCTCACCTTCCAGTTCTCCTTGGAGCATGCCGGAGAACAAAACGCCGACACGGTCGCTCAACGAAAGGATTTCTTCCAGCTCGACTGAAATCAGCAGTACGGCGACACCCTCGTCCCGCTGGCGGATGATCATCTGATGCACAAATTCGATACTGCCGACGTCCAGCCCACGAGTGGGCTGGTTCACAATCAACAGCTTCGGATGTGAAGCGAGTTCCCTGCCCAGAACAATTTTCTGCATGTTGCCGCCACTGAGCATCCGGACGGGGCTGTCGATTGAAGCGCCCGCGACGGAATAGGCGTCGATGATGTCCTGTGCATGGGTGGCTATGGCGGAAGACGAAAGCATGCCTTTCTGCTTGAACGGAATCTGTTCCTGGAATCCCATCAGGGTATTTTCCTGAACGGACGCCTGCATGTTCAGCCCCACATGGATACGATCCTCAGGGACATGAGCGACTCCCGCCCTACGGCGAGCCTTAACGGTGAAATGGGAAATGTCCTCGCCCAGCAGGGAAATCGTCCCCGACGTAGGGACATGCATCCCGCACAGACAGGAGACAAGGGCGTCTTGACCATTGCCGCTAACGCCGGCGATACCATAGATCTCACCCGCCCGCAGCTGGAACGAGACATCATGCATCATCTGGATACCGCTGCCGTTGCGATACGAGAGGTCCCGTACATCCAAAACGACATCCGTTGGGTTCGCGGGCGTCTTGTCAACCTGGAGCACCACATCCCTACCAACCATCATGTTGGCGAGTTCGGGAATCGTCGTGTCGGCGGT
>JAXEWB010000018.1:0-44546 GCA_034114085.1 Sphaerochaetaceae bacterium
GTTGTTGCTACGTCCTTTATGTCGGGATTGCGTCCTGTATGTCGGAGCTATCTGTCGTCTACGTCCTGCATGTCGGGATTACGTCCTGTATGTCGGAGCTATCTGTCGTCTACGTCCTGTATCTATCGATTACGTCCTGCATGTTGTTGCTACGTCCTTTATGTCGGGATTGCGTCCTGTATGTCGGAGCTATCTGTCGTCTACGTCCTGCATGTCGGGATTACGTCCTGTATGTCGGAGCTATCTGTCGTCTACGTCCTTTATGTGGGGATTACGTCCTTTATGTCGGGATTACGTCCTGCATGTTGTTGCTGCGTCCTTTATGATGGGATTGCGTCCTGCATGTCGGAGCTACGTTTTATTCATGGCGAACTTTAGCCATACTACCCTCAAGCACATTTCCACCAATTATGAACGGTTGTCATTCGTAGGATGGTATGAGTCAATAAGGAAGCCGCACCATTTTCATCGACAATCGATTCACCTTTATATTATTATGCATATTTTATGAATCTTTATTCATAATTACGTATATTCTGATTTACAAAAAAAACTGTCCGTTGTATAGTGTGCCCAATCTGAAAGAAAACTTCAGATTCACGAATCCTTGGAGGTAGTATTATGAAAAAAATCATGCGCATTTCAACAGTCTTGCTCCTGTTGATCGCAATTGTCCTGCCCGTCTTCGCTGGCGGTTCAACCGAGCAGTCCGCCGCGTCCGTTTCAAAGAAGACTAAAATCGGCGTTTCAAAGTTGTTGCCGCATCCAGCGCTCGACGCGGTTGAGCAGGGGTTGCAGGATTATCTAGCCACCACGGGGCTGCCCGTTTCATATGACCTCCAGAATGCAAACGGGGATATCTCTACTTCCGTCTCCATCGCCCAGAAATTCAAGAATGACAACATTGATATCGCCGTCGGCATCGCTACTCCTACCGCTCAAGCGTTGGCCCAGGTCTTTACTGATGTGCCGGTAGTGTTCAGTGCCGTCACAGACCCTATTTCCGCCGGTTTGGTTGATTCGTACGAAGGAAATCCGAATACCAATATCTGTGGTGTTTCCGACAATAATCCAGTAGAGGAACAAATCAAACTGCTTGTCGATCTGACGGGTGCGAAGACGATCGGCAACATCTATGCCAGCGGAGAAGCCAATGGCGTCGTATTGATGGAGATGGCGAAGGCGGCCTGTGAAAGGCTCGGCGTCAATTTTGTCGCTTCCGCAATATCCAACTCATCGGAAGTAAAAATGGCCGCCCAGTCAATTATCGGACGTGTGGACGCCATCTACATCGCTACCGACAATGCGGTAATCAGCGCACTCCCGTCCGTCGATGAAGTTTGCAGCAAGGCTGGCAAGCCGCTGATGAGCGCAGATCCCAGTGGAGTTCCCGGGCTTGACTGTCTCGTGGCCTGGGGATTCAACTACTACAGCCTCGGACTTGCCACCGGTAAGGCGATCGAGCAAATCATCAACGGAACTCCCTCTGGGACGATTGGAACGATCTTCCTCACAGACCCGTCCGACTTCGAGCTTTGGTTCAATCTCGATACCGCGGCGAAGCTTGGGATTACGATTCCTCAGGAATTGGTTGATTCCGCGGCCTGTATTATCAAAGCCGGGCAGCAGCTAAAAAAGAACTAGTGTTTTTTATTGTCATCGACCGCCGGGCTGTTGCAAGTACCGGCGGTCTTCGTGTATATGGTAAATAGATTTTCCAAGGGTGGTTCTTCATGATTGAAGGTATTTTCGTCGATGGGCTGATCTTCTCCATCATGGTCCTGGGCATACTGATGTCCTATCGAATTCTAGATTTCGCAGATATGACCTGTGATGGTTCTGTCGCGACGGGAGCGGCGGTCGCAACCATGTGTATCGTCAACGGCATGGGGGTGACTGTCGGCCTGATTATGGCGTTTCTTTCAGGCGTCCTCGCAGGAACGGTTACGGCGGCGATTCACAACAAACTGAAAGTTCCTGGGCTGCTCGCCGGTATTCTGACCATGACGATGCTGTATTCAGTCAATCTCCGCATACTCGGCAACAAGGCGAACGTACCTTTGTTGCGCAAGGCTACTATCTATACCGCAATGCCGGAAACATTTTCTTTCCTTCCTTCGGCATGGGCGGCCCTGATCGGCACGCTGGTATTCGTGCTGGTAATCAAGGTATGCATCGACATTTTTTTCAGAACCGACCTCGGGCTGGCGATCGGTGCGCTCGGTGGTAACGAGCAGGTAGTTATCAGCCAAGGGATGAGTCCGAGTCTCCTCAAACTGATAGGGATCGGTCTTTCCAATGGATTGATCGCTTTGTCCGGCGGCTTGCTCGCCCAGTATCAGGGCTTCGCCGACGCGAACCTCGGGCAAGGAATGATTGTCCAGGGGCTGGCGGCTATCATGATTGGGGAATTTCTCTTTTCATCAAACAAAATATCGTTGATTACGCTGCGGGCGGTTTTTGGAGCGATCATCTATAAAGCGCTGATGTTCTTCGGCCGCAAGTATGGGTACCTGATCCATATCACCCCGAACGACTTCAAGTTGCTGACTGGCATTCTGGTCATCGCATCGCTTCTGATTGCCCAGACGAGAACCATGGCTTCGTCGTCCGGAGCGAGGAAAAAGGCGTTGTTGCGGAGCAAGGCGAACCATGAAGCGGCCCTCGCCGCGGCTTCGCACATCGTAGAACCGGTCAGCGACGCAAACGAGAACCAGCCTTCAAAGATGGAATCAAATCCTACTGTTGAGACAATGAATGCTCCGCAGGACGGGACGGAAAACGAACGGGCATGTGAGCAACATGTGAGTGGGGCAAGTGACGCAGCAGAGGCGTCGAAGGCCGAGGAGAAATAATGATGCTAGACATACAGAACATGACCAAAGTCTTCTACCCCGGTACGGTCAACGAGAAAATGGCGTTGGATGACATCAACCTTCATGTGAACAAGGAAGATGTCATCTGCGTGGTGGGCAGCAACGGTTCAGGAAAGAGCACCCTGTTCAACTTGATCAGCGGTACGTATCCGGTGACGAGCGGCAAAATCGTTCTTGACGGCAAGGATGTGACGCACATGCCCGAGTACAAGCGAGCCATGACTATCGGAAGAATATTCCAGGATCCGACGAAAGGTACTGCGGCGAACATGTCCATCGAGGACAACATGATTACGGCGCTGACGAAGGGGATGCGGGGGTTAAAAATTAGCCTCAATGCGGAAAAACGGGAATTCTTCCGGCAACAACTGGAGCCGATAGGATTGCAGGACAGGCTGAAGGACAATGTAGGATTGCTTTCGGGGGGGCAGCGGCAGGCTCTTACGCTGTTGATGACGGTTTTGAGCCATCCGAAGATGATTCTGCTCGACGAACATACGGCGGCGTTGGATCCAAGGAACGCACAGACTGTCATGGAATTGACGGAACGGTTCATCAAGGAATACCAGCTCACCGCAATGATGGTCACCCACAATATGAAGTTCGCCATCGAATTCGGCAACCGCTTGATTATGATGGATGAAGGACATATCATCCTCGACATCCGCGGCGCGGAAAAAAAGAAGATGACGGTAGAGAAGTTGGTCAAGCTGTTCAAGAACATCAGGAAGAAGGAATTCGCTTCTGATGAAGGCTTGCTGACTACCTAGCCGGCGGAATGAGGTAGCGTGTTTCAACAGAAAGGCGGCCCGATTGAACCAAAGGCATTGATATTCTCCAATTCCTATTTGGCGAAGTTGATTTTTCCTTTGGTCATAGAACAGCTCCTGGCGGTGACTATCGGCATGGCCGACACCGTCATGGTGGCGACCTGCGGCGAGGCGGCGGTAAGCGCCGTCTCGCTGGTAGATGCGATCAGCCAATTGTTCATCCAGATATTTGCGTCCTTCGCCACGGGGGGCGCCGTTGTGGCATCACAGTACTTGGGCAGAAAGGATCGTCCTTCGGCCTGTGTGGCGGCAAAGCAGCTGGTCTATATATCACTGATGGTATCGGTGGCGCTGGTAGCGCTTGGCCTTCCCTTCCGCGGCCCTATCCTTCGTTTCGTGTTCGGGTCCATTGAGCCGGACGTCATGCTGAATTCCGAGATCTACTTCGAGATTATCCTCGCATCATTCCCCTTCTTGGCGTTGTTCAACGCCTGTACCGCGTTGTTCAGATCAATGGGCAACAGCAAGGTGTCGATGTTCGTCTCCTTGATTATGAACATCATCAATATCGGGGGAAACGCATGGCTGATTTACGGGATGGACATGGGTGTCGCCGGTGCGGGCTACGCCTCGCTGGCATCGCGAGTCGTGGCGGCGCTGGTCATGCTGGTCCTGATCAACAACAGGAAGCACCCGATCCACGTCGAGAAACTGTTCCGGTTCGAGTGGCGTGGGGACATGATGAAACGGATACTGCGCATTGGTATCCCCAGCGGCGTTGAAAACAGCACGTTCCACATCGGCAAGCTGTTGGTGCAGAGCCTCACCGCCACGTTCGGAACGGCTTCGCTGGCCGCGAACGCCATTACCAACAACATCTGCGGGTTCATGAATGTACCGGGCAATGCAATCGGACTTGCGTCCATCACTGTCATCGGACAATGTGTCGGGGCGAAGAACATCGACCAGGCGACCTATTACGCGAAACGATTGCTGTTCATGGTCTATCTCGTCATTGCGGTCATATGCGTCCCGCTGTTCATGTTCGCGGAGCCTTTGGTCAGCGTGTTCAATCTGAGCCAGACTGCCTCGGTAATGGCGGTGGAGGTAATCCAACTTTGTCTGATCGTCAGTTGCTTCATCTGGCCGACCGCCTTTACCATACCGAACTTCCTCCGTGCGGCGGGCGACGCGAAGTATACGATGGTCGTCTCGATGCTGTCCATGTGGATATTCAGGGTGGGCGGCAGTCATCTGCTCGGAAAATGGATGGGCATGGGCTTGCAAGGCGTCTGGATCGCCATGTATATTGACTGGGGATTCAGATCCATCTGCTTCTGCGCACGTTTTATCAAGGGTGGATGGAAAACAAAGCGGGTAATCTGATGCGGTTCGTCCTGGCCATGACGCTCTGTCCATACACGGCGACACAGGAAAAAGAGTGACCGGCGGGCCTAGTGTTTCAAGGTTCGGCCAGCGGGGGACGGAACGTGCGTTTGGCATGCAGCGAGACGTTCCGATAGACATATCATCAAGCTGGTATGGTGTGGTGTATGGTCAGCCTTCATCATCCGAAGCGGGCAAAGAGCGTGGCACGGCATGCCGGGACTTTGGGAACGACAATCCGGGGAGGGCGACGAATGAGGATATTATCGATTCCGTTGGATGAACGACCGTTCACCTACGACTATGCCGCGCAGATTGCCGCAAGCGCCGAAGGGATTGAATATGTACAGCCGCCGATATCGATGATGGGTGCAAAAAAGAAACCGGCGGACATCGAACGCCTGTGGGAGTTCGTCTTTTCAGAGCTCCCCTCCTGCGATGCCGCAATCCTTTCCGCGGAAACCCTGGTGTACGGTGGGTTGATCCCCTCACGCACCCATCATCATTCCATAGAGGAATTGCTATCGGCCGCACAAAGATTCCAAAGGCTTCGCATCTTGAATCCGACGGCGAGGATTCTCGTATTCAGCCTGATTATGCGGATACCGGCCTATGACGGCGACGAAGAGGAACCGGACTATCATGAACGTTGGGGACGGAAGCTTTTCGAGTATTCGCAGTCGCTCGCCTTGCGTCACCAAAATCCAGCGGACAGTGCGGTGGCGAAGAATCTTTCGCTGCTTGAAGCCGAAATACCGGAAGAAATCCGTAAAGAGTTCCTCGGCAGACGCCAGACCAACCATGAGGTCACGAAGTATCTGCTGGGACTGTACGCAGACCGGACGTTCGATGACTTTGTGATTCCGCAGGATGACAACTCCCCTCTTGGCCTGCAGGTCTTGGAACGGGAAGCCCTGCTCCAGCAAATCAGAAACGGTGGGCTACAGGTGGAGATATATCCCGGCGCGGATGAGGTCGGTTGTAGTTTACTTTCCAGAACCGTCCGCGGCTTGGCCCCCAAACGGGCCAGAGTCGGAGTTATCTGGTCAACGGTGAGCGGACCTGACATCATTCCATTGTACGAAGGCCAGCCCTACCGGGAGACGGTACGGCAGCATGTTGAATCGGCCGGTATGGAGATGGTGTCGTCCGAGGGGTATTCCGATGGGGATTTCAACGGCGTGGACATCGTACTGGCCGTCAATACTCCGTCCGTCGCAATGAGGGAAAGTAGCGAACAGCGGCTTTGGGAACCTACCGAAGCGCTCGCAGCATTCGCCGATACCGTGGAACGTATCATCGAAACAGGAACGCCGGTTCTGGTGGCCGACGTGGCCTATGCCAATGGTTCCGACTTGACGCTTGTGCAAATGTTGAAACAACGGGGACTGCTGGGAAAACTCTCCGGCTACAGCGCGATCAATACGAACGGAAATTCTTTGGGAACCGTTCTGGCTCTGGGTTGCGCGACCCTCGCCGGAGCCGATACCTCCGAACTGGTTCTTCAAAGGTTGATTGACGATTGTTGTTATCAGTCGGTTGTCAGAAAATTGACCGGTGCGCTCTACCCTTCCGCATGGCATGGCGCGGACGACGGCGCAAAGCGGATGATTGAGTACCTCATGCCGCTGGCTATCGACTATTTCATCGGAACTATTCCGTATTCGGTCTCTTGTCAGCTTCCTTGGGACAGGCTGTTTGAATGCAAGGTGAAATTGACGCTAAAATGCGATACGGCTGTTGGAGCATGGGGAAATCCTGCGATTTTCCGGCCTCAGCCTCAGTTTTCCAGACAGGCTACGCCGGAAGCGCCGCATACGCAGCTAGAGCTGGCTGCGGACTTGTCCGGTTTCGGCATCCCCCGGAACTCGACGGTCCTCATCCATTCCTCATGCAAAAGCGTCGGGCCGGTCGAAGGCGGAGCAGACACGATACTTGATATATTCCAAGACTACTTCAAGCAAGGACTACTGGTGTTCCCCACCCACACTTGGGACAAAGTCAATCCTGAAAATCCAGTGTTCAATGTGGCCGACACCTCTTGCTGTACGGGGATATTGCCAGAACTGTTCAGAAAACGGCAGGGGGTGGTCAGGTCGGGGCATCCGACGCATTCCGTAGCGGCGCGAGGCATGGACGCGCAAACGTTTACCGCGGATGACGTTCGCTTCGATACGCCGTGCGCCAGAGGCTCCTCATGGGGAAAGCTGTTGGATAGGGACGCGGTAATCATGTTGCTGGGCGTAACGTTCATCCGAAACACGTTCATCCATGGAATCGAGGAATATCTGGATATTCCAGGACGCCTGACGGACACTCATACGATGTACTACAGCGTCCAGCCCGACGGTACCAAGATTGAAGTGCCTTCACGACGGCATACCGGACACCCATCAGACATGTTCGACCGCATCCTCCCCGACTGCCTGGGAAAAGGAATCGTGCGCAGGGGGTTCTTCGGCGATGCGCCAGTACTCTGGTTCAAAGCGAGGGAGCTCGCCTCCGAGGTCGCGTGGAGGCTGTTCATGGAACCGCATCTGTTTGATAATCCGGAGGCGCATAGTCCATCTACGATTTGATTAAAAGATGGACATGCCATGAATCCGTATTGGAGATGATGTTTCATCCATCAAACCAAAACTCGATGAATACTCATTGAATCCCAAAAGTCTTTATAATACTGACCACCGTATTATAAAGATCTTCCAAATGGTTCTTCATGGCCAGCCTTGCGACTTCGGGAGTCCCGTCAATTATCGCTGTAGCAATGGCTTCGTGCTCATGAATATTTCTTTCCACACGCCACTCCATCGCCATGACACCCATTCGCCACCGATGCCATTGGAGGTTCAAATTATCTACAAGGGCTCCAGCACGCTTATTTCCCGCTATCCGGTACAACGTATTGTGGAATTCAGAATTGATAACTTTCCATTCAGAAAAATAATCGAATTTTTCTTTTTGAACCGACATTCTCCTTGCCAGCCCCTCCATGTCGCCAGAAATAGAACGGAGAATCTTGATATCTTTCTCAGTCCTCATTCTCGCAGCATTTTCCACAATCAAACCCTCGATAGAAATTTTTAACTCAAAGATATCCTTCAAATCCTCTGAAGTCAGAATCGAGACTTTCTTCCTGCCGTTATGGCTTACGACAAGCCCTTCCTGCTCCAAAATCCGGAGAGCTTCCCGCACAGGAGTCCGACTAATTCCCAATTCCTGCGATAGCCGGAGTTCCGACAAACCTTCTCCCGGTGGAATCTCCACATTCAGGATTTGTTGTTTGATCCGGTTGTATGCGACTTCATATGAATTATTTCCAGCTTCATCTTTACTCATTGATATCAATACCACACTTATTCTTCTTACTCCATACTAGTGGAAATACCCTCCAATGTAAATAAACTCATGGAGATCAAAAAGACAAGCCCTTGTTACCGAGCACCGACAATATATCCAATACGCAATACCGCGGGCTACTCAAGACGGGAAGACCTGTAAGCCGTGACATAGGAGCTTCCAGATGTGCCATGGAAGCCTGAGCGAGGACTATGGCGTCATAATGGTGGGGATCAATTTTTTTCACCGTTTCAAGAACAATCTGATCATGAAGCGCTTGATTCCGCTGCTTGATCGCCACGTAGGCGTCTTGACAGACAACATGTTCCAGATGAACAACGCTGTTCAAGTCAGCCGCGGCCTTACGTAGTTTTGAAAAAGTCGGCCCAATAGTACTTCCCGCCGTTGAAACAACAAGTATATTCGGTCCAAGTTTAACAGCCTCACCAATCATACGTTCATCAATAGTAACCAAAGGAACGGAAAAAAATGGGCGACAATATGCGACGGACGGAGAAAGAGTGGAACATGTCACCGCAATGACATCCGCTTCTGTTTCTTCAGCAGCCTTCAGTATCCGCAATAGCCGGTTCAGATTATTTTTTGTGAATTCGCCCTTTATTTCAGCATCGCTAGCAAGAAATTCATCTACGGTATTGGAAATAACCGCGGAAGGAATTTCCTCCAGAAGTCTCTGAGCAAACGATAAATAGACGGTAGGAACAGTATGGACAAGCGCGATCTTTGGTATCATGGGTTAGCGTTCTCCCCCATCTGAAAGGATTTCTATGCAGAGTCCTGTCGGAAGGACAATCCAGTTCGCCCCTTTCGGCAATACCGTTATCGGATACCGATGCGCCTTTTCCAAACAATCTGAGACATCGGACACCGCAATGGCGATATGGTTCAATAGACCATGGTCCGAGTACAATTCCTCATTTGCTGAAATCAACTGAAGACCACCATCAAGCCATACTTGGTGACAACCGAATTCATTTTCTCCGGTTTGTATAACCCTCATGCCAAACACAGTGGTAAATAAATCAATATTCCATTCAAGATCCCGGACCATGATTGCACAATGATGCACAAGTTCCTCCTGGTATTTCAATGCGATATGGAAAAAGTCATGAAAACGCTGGAACATATCTTGTTAAAAACGTCCAGCGTCCAGACGAACATGTCAGAACACTGGACGGTGTAGCCCATCAATGCTTTTCCAAATTTCGAATTACCGCGGCGCCAAAGTCGGCAGTCGAAGCAGTCCCAGAGACATCAGCAGTCCTGACGCCATCCATAAACGTATCATATACCGCCTGATCAATTCTCCTAGCGGCGTCCAGCAAAGCTGGATCATCATTCTTCCTTCCAAGCCATTCAAGCATCATTTTTCCCGAAAGTATCGTAGCCGTCGGATTTGCGATTCCCTTACCAGCGATAGAAGGTCCGGAACCATGGGACGGTTGGAACAGTCCATGCTCATATCCGATATCGCCACTGGGAGCCATTCCCATCCCCCCTACATATGCAGCCGCCATATCGGAAATGATATCGCCATGCGCATTCTCCGCCACGATGACATCATAATTCTCAGGATATTGCGTCATGAGCAATGTTATCGCATCAATCATCGTAGTTTCAGATGAAACCTCGTCTTTGTACTCTTCGGCAATTTCATTGAACACCTTCGTCATATAGGCGAATGATCTGAATACATTCCCTTTATGGGTACAGGTCACCAGCTTGCGACCATCGGCAGGCCGTCCCTGGCGGCCTTTCGCCAATTCAAAGGCATAGCGAGAAACTCGTTCAGTGCCCATCCGTGTAATAATCTGGGTGTCGTAAGCGCACACATCGTTAACAACGCCCCCTCCGCCGTAGGATGAAAACAGCCCTTCTGTACTCTCTCGAAGAATAATCATGTCAATCTTCCGATCCTTGCCGCAGAGAGCGGAAGGCACTCCGGGAAACGACTTGATCGGACGGACGCCAGCAAACAACTCCAAGTCGAAACGAAGCTTGAACATGAGATGCCCAGTAACTTCCGTACCGCTTTTATCGGTGACAGGCTTCATACCGGCCTTCGGAAGACCTATGGCCCCCATCAAAATGGCATCGGCAGCTTTACAATCCTGAAAAGTCTGTTCAGGAAGAACTTCTCCAAATTCAAGATACCTCTTGTTTCCAACATAGTATTCCTGAAAATCAAATTCGAACCCTCCCACGACCTGCTGGACTGAGCGGAGAACTTTTTCCGCCTCTTTGGTAACTTCCGGCCCTACACCGTCGCCGGGGAGCAGGGCGATATTATACTTGCGCATATCAAAATCTCCTTATGTTTGTTTATTTCAACGCATTGATTTTCTGAATGAGGGCATCACCGTATTGCTTGACATAGGAATCCCATACGGGCTGGACCGACTCTACGAATGCTTCGGTAAGAACTTCATCCTTATGTGTAATCTGCATACCATTCTTGGACAAGGTTTCCAACGATACGCCATAACGTGAAGCGCATTCAGCCCGTTCCACGTCTCTAGCCGTTTCTACCGCTTGGGTAAAAACAACCTTGTCTTCGTCAGATAGTGAATTCCAAAACTGATTGCTGAAAGCCAATACCTTGCTACCGTAAAAATGCCAGCTTTCTGTAAAATATTTCTGATATTCCCACATGCTGTTCGCAACGACAGTATCAATATTATTGTCATGCCCTTGGATCACGCCCTGTTGCATCGCAGTTACCATTTCAGAAATGCTCATCGGAGTAGGATCGGCACCCCACAGCCGGTACGCGGTGAGATGAATATTGCTCTGCATGCTTCTCATTTTGAGCGCCTTAAGATCTTCAGGCTTTGTAATTGGGCGAACATTGTTAGTAAAACAGCGGAATCCATTCTCCCAATATGCTATTGGCGTGATACCAGCTTTGTCCCGTACCTTTCCAAGTAATGTATCTCCGACTTCACCGTCAAACACCTCGTAGGCATGTTCACGCGATATGAATAGATATGGCAAGTCAAAAATGCCGAGTTCAGGAACAATGCTCGCCAGGACCGAGGTATTCACTTCTGCAAAATCCACGGTACCGATCTGTAGGCTTTCCATCAATTCCTTGTCGCCGCCGAGGGTAGATGGATAGATATCGACTTTGAACCGCCCCTCGGAAAGTCGCTCTACCTCCCGTTTGAAGGCTTCCATCCCCACCTGATAAGTCGTGCGTTCATTACCGGTATGAGCGGCGATCACAGTTCTAGGTTCCGAGGCAGAAGTTTCAGTCTTGGAAGCTTCCTTGCTACAAGACATGGCGAAAGTTCCGCACATGAGCGCGATGATACAACACAACCATAGATTCCTTTTCATGATTCTCTCCTTTACATATTCCCTATCTCATGAGACTAGGGAGAAACAAACTTATTTGCGGGATGAACGCGATAAGCAACAAGTCAAAAACCAATACACCCCAATACGGTATCAATTCCTTGAACATCTTCTCCATCTTGATGTCACCCAGCTTGCATGCGACAAACAGATTCACGCCGACAGGAGGCGTTACGCAACCAATTGCCATGTTTACAATCATGACGACACCAAAGTGAACCGGATCAATCCCAAATGTAAGCGCGACAGGAGTGAGAATGCCGGCCAGAACAGTCACCGCAGAAGTTGAATCGAAAAACATTCCAGTGATTGTCAGCAAGACTATCGTCAACAGGAGAAATACAAATGAATTGGGTGCGATGTTACCAAAAGTCAACGCCAGCATTTGTGGAACTTGCTCTCTCGTCAACAAATACGAAAAAGCGCTTGCACAAGCGATGACCATCATGATCATTCCCGCCGTATTCAACGTATCAATCGCAGCTTTCTTGAATTTTGCCCATGTAATCTCACGATATGCAAGGACTCCGACCACTATGGCATAAACCACGGAGACAACGGCGGACTCCGTCGCAGTGAAGACGCCTGTATAGATTCCACCAAGCACCACCACCGGCATAAGTAATGCCAGCCAAGACTCTTTCAGTGCCGCATGACGCTCTTCCTTCGATGTCTTTTCGGCACCTTGATACCCCTTTTTCCGACAAAGAACATACGACACGATCATCAAGGTGATACCTATCATGATACCGGGGAGAAAACCAGCCATGAATAGTTTGGCGATGGAGGTCTCTGTAATGACGCCATAAATTATCATGGAGATACTCGGCGGGATAATCATCCCCAGTTCCGCGGATACCGCTGTAACGGAACCGGCGAACGCCTTGTCGTAGTTGTGCTGCATCATCGCAGGTATGAGTATGGAACCTATTGCCGCGGTAGTAGCGGAACTGGAACCAGAGAGCGCCGCAAAAATCATGCAGGAAACAATGGTGACAATCGCCACGCCTCCGACACGATGGCCGGTATATGCCTGGACGACCTTAATCAGTCGCCTTGAAATACCACCCTGCCCCATCAGGTACCCAGAGAAGATAAAAAACGGAAGGGGAAGCAATGAATATTTCGCGATACCCAAAGTCAACTTCTGGCTAAGCGCCAGCAGATTAGTATCGGACAAGAGAAATCCTATTACCGAAGCGCCCCCCAAGGAAAAGGCGATTGGAACGGTCAGAAACAGCAAGACGACAAGCGAACATACGACACCAATCATCATGATGCATCCTCCTTGCTGAAAATAATTTCAGCCATGTATGCCAAAGAATTGATGAACATGATGACAAAACCCACAGGCATCGCCACGTAGACCCAGAACATGCTCATGAACGGAATCGTTGTTGCATATTGGGTACGAACGACCATAGCCATTTTGTAACCGAACAAAATCATAGTACAAAAGAATATATAACTCAGGATACAAGCTGTGACCCTAATTATTTTCTTTACCGAAAACGGAAACTTCATAATTCCGATCTCGATGGTCGTCATTCCACCTTTTCTGCTAGCCAACCCAGCCCCCAAGGCACATATCCAAGCCATGGAAAAAGTCGCGCTTTCTTCAACCCAGCTCAAGGATATCCCCGCAAAAAATCGGGAAACGATCGCAACAAAAACAATGATGGTCATCATTGACAAAAGTACAAGACCGACATACTCGAATAATCGATTCAACCGATCTATGACCACTGTACATTTTTGAATGACTGCGATTGTCTTGTTTTGCATAGCAACCTCCTTTTTTGTATACATATATCTAGATTAATTGTATACATATTTTTTATTAGGTATAGCTTATTACCATATTATCAAATTGTCAAATACTATTTATATTTTTTTGTTTATAATTAATTTTATTAAATATAAATAATTATATATTTCATATTAATTACAGTGAACACAAAAATATATTTTTATGTATACATTTTTTTGAAATATTACATACAAATATAAAAATTATGAACCTACCTAATCACTTTGCCAAGAAATCATAGAAATGACAGGAAGGTGAAATGAATGTTCGCTTGTGAATGTCAGGATGACAGCAGAACGAAGGGTTGCAACAAAAAATGGCATCGGACAAGCCGATGCCAAAGAATCCATTAAAGCAACAATGGTTTACTTGATCGCAGCATTCCACTCTTCGAGCAAACGCCCCTTGTTCGCTCCAGACCAGACAAAATCATATTCAATCAATTTCGTATCTTTCAGCGCAGCAGCTTCATCGGGGGTCTTCGCATCGGGATTCGTCAGGAATTGATAGGAATTCGTATAAGTCTGCCCGATTTCCATACAGTCTTTCGTCAAACACCAGTCAATGAAGATCTTCGCAGCTTCAGGTTCCGGAGCGTTGGCGATCATAGCGACGGAGCCGAGTTCATAACTAGTGCCTTCTTCCGGTACGGAAAGAGTGATGTTGGTATACCCCTGTTTCATGAGACGGATACCATTGTGCAAGAATGTAATGCCAATCGCACATTCGCCCAAAGCGGCGGAGCGGGACGGAGCTTCGCCACTCTTGGTATATTGCTTGACCTGTTCATTGAGGGCTTTCATATATTGGATACCTTTGTCCTCTCCGCGCATCTGAACCATAGTGGAAAGCAACAGATATCCGGTAGAAGCTGAACCAGGATTAGATACAATGATTTGGCCTTTGAACTCGGGTCTTAACAAATCATCCCAAGAATGAGGGAGATTAACACTGGGGTTGTCATCGAACCACCGCTGGTCACAGATGAATCCAAGATACCCCTGATAGATACCGGTCCAATACCCTTCGCTGTCTTTGAACTGCGTGGATATCTTTGCGGCGTTCGGAGATACATATGGCTGCAACAGCCCTTCGCCTTTTGCAGCTATGAAGGAATCCGCGGATCCACCATACCAGACGCTCGCCTTTGGATTAGCTTTCTCGGCACGGATACGACCAAGAATTTCACCAGCGCTCATACGGACGAAATTCACTTTGATTCCAGTAGCTTTTTCGAATTCCTCGGCAATTTTCATCGCCTGTTCTTCAACAACCCCGATATACATGGTCAGCTGCTTGGGGACATCCGCCTTTGGCGTAATCTCCGAACTTCCCTGTGCGAACACTATGCTTATGGCAAACAGCGCGATAAGCATCAACACAATACCTTTTTTCATGTTCTTCTCCTTTTGTGATGGATGGACAGCGGTCCGTCCATCAAATAAATAAAATAAAACTCTCCCGCACTTAAAGGTCAGCTTACGATATACATGCTTGATTCGTCGAATCTCACACAAACCCTTTCATTTTCCCCGTAGGTCGTCCCGACCGTCGGATTGGTTTGTTCCACAGCAAGGGAAACATCACCTACTTGAACGAAATATTCCTGATGTGACCCCATGAACGTCGACAATGCGACAATACCATCGAACTGGCCGTTTTCACCTAAAGTAATTGATTCCGGTCGGACGACCACAGTGACCTTCTCTCCCCTAAGATACCGTCTGTCTTTTTTTCCTTTGACGTGAAGTTGCTTGCCGAAAACATCAACCGCAACACCCAACTCATCCATTCCAAGCACCTGGCCTGCCATAAAGTTCGCGCGGCCGATGAAATCCGCTACAAAGGCGGAAGCCGGTTGCTGGTAGATTTCCTGAGGAGTCCCTATCTGCTCAACAATACCTTTGTTCATGATAATGATTCGATCCGACAGACTCATCGCCTCGGCCTGATCATGGGTCACATAGATACTCGTGACACCTAGGCGCCGTTGTATTTTCCTAATCTCATTGCGCATGCTCACCCGAAGCTTTGCATCCAAGTTGGACAATGGTTCATCGAACAGCATGACGCCAGGTTCCATGACAAGAGCTCGGGCCAAAGCCACCCGTTGCTGTTGGCCACCAGAAATCTGATTGGGGAACCGCTCTTCCATTCCTTCCAGACCGACGAGACTGATAATGTCCTTCACTCGGGAGGCGATTTCAGCCGCAGGACGCTTTTGCAATCGCAAACCATAGGAAATGTTGTTATAGACATCATAATGAGGAAACAACGCATAAGATTGAAATACCATGGCTGTATTTCTTTTATCCGGAGTCAGGTCATTGATTCTTTCATCTCCAAGGAAAATGTTTCCTTCCGTAGGATTCTCAAAACCGGCTACCATGCGCAACGTAGTGGTCTTGCCACACCCGGAAGGTCCCAGCAACGTCACGAACTCTCCGGCTTCTATCAATAGGCTCACATTGTTCACAGCGCAGAATACAGATTTATTCGGCGAAATGTATTCTTTCACGATATGTTCTAATCTGACTGATTTCGGCTCTTGTCTCTTACTCATTTCATTACCTCACTACACCAGTTTGATGTCTTTCTTGTTCACACCAAGTTTTCCGATTACCCAGTAAAGAATCGCGATGGCAATGTAGACGACTACAATCAACATCGTTGACATTGCGGAAGCAACCCCGAATTTTCCTGAATCCACTTGGTCAAGAACGGATATCGTAAGGAGCTTATAACGTGCCGATACCAAGAAGATGACGGCGCTAACAGAAGTCATGCTTTTGACGAACGTATAGACCAAGCCACCAAAGAACGCCGTCTTAATCAACGGAAGCGTCACGGTGGTGAATACCTTGAAAGAATTAGCGCCCAGGTCGGCGGCGGCTTCCTCAATCCCAGGATCAATCTGCTTTAAAGAAGTAACTCCAGATTGTACTCCAATCGGCAAATACCTGAATACATAGGAAAGAACGATGATCAGCATGGTTCCCGTAATGGCAAGCGGGGGAGTATTGAAAGTCAACACATAGCCGATACCCATGACGGTACCCGGCACAGTCATGCCCAACATTGAAACAAATTCCATTGTCCTTTTGCCCGGGAAATCCTTCCTGACGACAAGAAAGGCAATCACCATTGCAAGAATACCAGTTATAGGAGTGGCCCAAGCCGCCATCATCGTAGAATCCTTCAATCCTTTCATGCCGATGTTGAACGCATAGCGATAATGGTCAAGAGTAAACGAATAGTCGATTCCCCATAGCTTGATGAACGATACGATAGGAATCAATATGTATAGACCGATGACTATGAAAGAAATCAACAGACAGCCGAGCGACAAGGGTTTCGCTATATGCCTTTCATCAATCATTACACGTTCCCTGGCAGCTTTACCGGTAATGGTCACAAAGGTCTTCTTCTCCACCCATAGCTTGCTCAAGGCATACAGGCTCATCGAAATCAGTAATAGTAGGATAGCTACAGCGGCACCGCCCTGCATGTCATAGTTTCCAATCGCCTGATAATATATCTGTGTCGCCAGCGTAGGGAAATTACCACCGATGGTTATCGGATTACCGAAATCCGCTACGGATTTGATGAATACCAATAGAAATGAATTTGCGATACCCGGCAACGCCAACGGTAGCGTAACATGAGTAAAAGTCGCCCATCGCGAAGCACCCATGTTCCGTGACGCCTCCTCGATTGATGGGTCGATGGAACCAAGGACACCGTTGAGCAGCAGATAGGATATAGGGAAATATGAAAGAGTCTGAGCGAAAATCAACCCTCTGAACCCATAAATATTCACATCACGCAAGCCCAGCAACGTATAAGTGATAAAACCACGACTACCAAACAGCAGGATGATTGATAAAGCTACCGCGAAAGGTGGCGATACAATGGGAAGCATGGCGATCAGGTTAAATATCTTCTTCCCTTTCATTTGCACGTATGATGCGCAATAGGCAAACAGAAAGCCGATAATCGTTGAGAGAATACCACTTGCACCCCCCAGCGCAAGGCTGTTTGTCAATGCATTGAAGTTTTCCTTTGACGTGAACGCCCTCACATATGCTTTACCAGAGAGGGTTCCATCGTAGGAAATGAAACTTTGAACCAATATTTTTATCAATGGAATAACCGTGAAGATGATCAATGACGCCATTACCAAGACTATCGTGATTATCATAATCGGATCCATCGGTTTTCTTGTTCCGTGTAAAATTTTCATGCTTCTCCCATCCACTGATCCTAAAAGAGTCGAATAATTCCACATCCCCTATCAAAAGACTTGTAGAACCTGACCGATGCCTCCATTATTATTAGGCTGGATTTTTGATTCTGTAAAGATAGAAAAAATATTTTTTTCATTTGCATAAAATTTTTATTCACATTATACTATCAAAGGACAAAGCGAGGAATCCATGATCGACGAAAGTTGCATCTATATTATTAAAAGCAAATATGACTCGTTCAGCATGAAAGAAAAAAAAATTGCGGACTATATCCTGTCAAATCCTTCTGCCGTAGTAACTCCAACCATCGACGTTCTTGCCGAACAAATAGGGATATCGGAATCAACTATGGTTCGCTTTACTCGAAAACTGGGATATTCAGGATATCAGATGTTTCGCATTTCATTGGCGAGGGAGACTGTGACACCCGCCGAGCAGGTATTTGAGACACCGATCTCACCGGAAGACGATGAAGTCGATATTATCTTCAACGCTGCGATATCCACCTTGGATGAGACAAAAAAACATATCGACAGACAAGCCATCAAAATGGCCAGCACCTGTATCGTTGCGGAGAATTCCTTATATTTCATGGGGTTGGGTGGATCGAACATTGTCAGTAGGGATGCATTCCATAAATTGATTAGAACTGGTATACATTGCTTTTTCGCTGAGGATTTCCATATGCAGCTCATGCAGGCTTCACAATTGACGGGCAAGGATGTCGTCTTGCTTACCAGCCATACCGGTATAGACAAGGATGCATTGTCCTTGGCTGAAGAAGTGAAAGGGCGAGGCGCTACGTTGATAGTGCTGACCAGTTCCCCGCGCTCGCCACTGGCAAGGAAGTCCGACATTCTGCTGTCAGTCAGGGTCGCGACGGCGACTCCTGTAGCGGAATCCTTCACAGCTCGTATCGCCCAGCTTATGGTAATCGATACGTTATATGTAGAAATAATGAAACTCAAGGATATGGAGGGGGTGGATCATCTTCAAAAGATGAGGGATATCATAGCATCAAGAAGAGTATGACAGCCCCCCTCGCCTATCGTGTTCAGAGGAGTAGCAAATGAAAGCTCAGATCGGCTTGATCGGACTTGCGGTCATGGGAGAGAACCTTGTGCTCAACATGGCCAACAAAGGATATTCTGTAGCGGTATTCAACAGAACGCTCAGCGCGGTAGATTCCTTTCTTGCAGGCCGGGCGAACGGCAAGTGTATCTCAGGGACCTATTCCATTGAAGAGCTTGTCCACAGTGTTGAAAAACCAAGGAAGATCATGATGATGGTCAAAGCGGGAAAGCCTGTCGATGAAACGATAGATAAACTTCTGGCCTATATGGAACCAGGCGACATAATCATAGACGGGGGAAATTCATATTTTGAAGATACGGAGCGAAGGACTCGTTATGTAGAGGGCAAGGGACTGTATTATATCGGGACTGGGGTTTCCGGAGGAGAAGAAGGCGCCTTGCATGGCCCGTCAATCATGCCGGGAGGTTCTTGCAAAGCCTGGCCCGCCGTTCAACGGATATTTCAGGATATCGCGGCGAAAACTGAAGACGGAACTCCCTGCTGCGACTGGATTGGTCCTGGTGGAGCCGGTCATTTCGTTAAAATGGTACATAACGGCATCGAGTATGGGGACATGCAGCTGATCAGTGAAATATTCTGGATTATGAAGCATGGCCTAAGAATGGATTATCAGGAAATCCACCAGGTATTCGACCGCTGGAAAAATGGTCGGTTGGATTCATACCTCATCCAGATCACGTCCGACATTCTCGGATATACAGATGAAGACGGAACGCCACTACTCAATAAAATCCTGGATTCCGCAGGGCAAAAGGGAACGGGAAGATGGACAGGCATCGCAGCATTGAACGCCAATACGCCGCTTACCCTTATTGTCGAATCTGTGTTCGCCCGTTCACTGTCATCTCAGAAGGAACAAAGGTTGACTGCCAGCAAGGTATTTCCAAATCGTATCATGCGATCTGAGTTTTCAAAAAATGAACGGAACAATCAAATCCATGTTCTTGAATCGGCTTTGTATTGCGCCAAGATTGTATCCTACGCCCAAGGTTTTGAACTTATCGGAGCAATTGGTAAAGAAAGGGATTGGAATCTTGACCTCGGAAACATCGCACTGCTTTGGCGGGGTGGGTGTATTATTCGCTCAAGCTTCCTCAACAGGATCAAGGAGGCGTATGTGGAAAACCCTACCCTTCAGAATTTGATTCTTTCCTCATATTTCAGCGAACACCTGAAATCTGCGGAACGGAGTTGGAGACAGGCCGTGGCTTCAGCGTTCCAGCTTGCGGTGCCAATACCGGCGCTAGCGGCATCATTGGCATGGTTTGATGGATCTCGTAGCGCGGAGCTTCCGGCGAATCTCATACAGGCACAACGGGATTATTTCGGTGCCCATACATATGAACGTACTGATAGACCGCGAGGGGAATTTCATCATACGAACTGGACCGGTCACGGCGGCGATACCGTATCCACGTCCTATTGTATCTGAGGATGTCCGTGTATGGCACGATACCAATTAGTCTGCTCTGATATTGACGGTACGTTACTTGATCCTGAGTTAAGGCTTTCAACAGAAAACAGGGAGACAATCCAGCAAGCCGTTGATGCAGGTATCATATTCGCCATGGTATCCGGTCGGTTCCGGGCAGGCATGCTATTCCTCCAGCGGGAACTGGACATCACCGGACCATTGTCATGTTTCAATGGGGCATATATCGAGGCTGACGGAAAAACATTGTATTCAAAACCCTTGTTATTCGACCAAATCAGAAAGGCGGATCAGATTATCAAACGGCGAAATATCCAATCATTGATTTTTACGCTCGACGACTGGTATATCGAAAACAAGGGCTATTGGTATGAGCATCAGATACAGATGAGCCGTTTCGCTGGGCATGTCGGGTCCTTCAGAGAAAGCCTCCAAAAACTTGAACAATCGGGGGAATGTCCATATAAACTATTGGCGAAAGATCTTGATACAGAAAAAATCGCAAAAATAGAATTGGAATTGCAGGATACATTCGGAGATGAGCTTTCAATTTTTCGATCAGCACCCACAAATCTTGAAATTGTCCACAGCGGTATCGATAAAGCGAACACTGTCACTATATTAGCCGACTATTATGGAATTCCAGTAGCGAACATCATGGCGATCGGGGATTTCCATAATGATTTAGGGATGATTCAAAAAGCAGGCTTGGGTATAGCCATGGGAAACGCCGTTTCAATAGTAAAAGAGAACGCCGCCTACATAACCGGTTCAAACATAGAATCAGGAGTAGCGGCGGCGATTAAGAAATTTATACTAGAATAGCGAAAGCTATCAGCGGTTCGGTTTCTGCCAAAGCTTCTCAAGCGCGTAGAATTCGCGGAATTCAGCGCTCATCAGATGGATGATGATATCCCCGCCGTCGATCAGCTCCCAACCGTCCGAGGAAGGGTTTTTATGCCGGTTGTTCACGTCCACCCCCAGCCGTTTCAATTCACCCCACAGCTCATGGGCGACACCCTTCAGGTGCCCCACGCTGTTGACCGTCGCAATAATGAAACAATCCGCCCAACTACAATCCTCCGATACATCGATGACTGTAACGTCGATTCCCTTGTGGTCCTCAATGAATTTGGCGATCTGGTCGGCGACCTCACGTCTCTCTTCTGTCATGTATTACCTACTCCTCTGAACGGAAGCAAGCGCCTGCCGCAGCCACAGCGCCAGCCATTGGCGCGTACGCTCCCAATCCGTTGTATTGTCAATAATGATGAAACCACCGGCGTCATATCCGGCGCAAGCGGTCACTTTTCTTAATTCATCGAACAAGCCGTCGACCGCATCCACTCCGGCAAGTTTTCCCAGTGTATCGACCATCGCGGTTTTTCTCAAGGGTTCCATATACATGACAAGCGCCTGTATTCGCTGTGTCGCCGTAGGAACGCTGGTCAAGCTCACCCCCGTCTCGATGGCGAGACCGTCAAGCAAACTTCTCAGCCGGGACAGGTCAGACACATCCCCACCGAAAAAACCATACGAGGGAAAGCCGCACAGATCGACTAGGGCCTGTTCCCTGGAAACCTCACGTCCACTCGCGGACAGATAGGCTTGATACCCATCAACAGCCCCGGTAGGAATGGAGACCGTCACAAGGCTTCTTCCATCCCCGCTTTGCAACAGCAGCAGGACCTCGTCCCCAAACCAGCCGTACCGGCAAACCGAATACTTCTCCTCTGAACAGGAGGACAAAGTCAGCGAGAATAGCAGGCATGCCAGTATACGACCTAAAACAGCGAGGTTTCTTCGTCTCACAGGCGCCCCCCGTCTTTCATGTATTCGTACAGCCGCCGCGTGCAGCCGGCAGGGGAAATGCCGGCATGTTTGAAATAATCGGACTGATCCTCAATGATCCTCATCGCCATGGCTTCCATAGTCGGTTGGGACAACAGAAACGCTCGATGCGCATCGGCAAGGTGCTTGCGTAGCGGTTCCAGATAATCGGCGATATACATCGCGAGACCCAACGGCCCCATGGAGACATCCCCCAGCGTATGCCATCGAACGGCTGTCCGCCACGATTCGGGACACCAAGCAATCTTTGTTTTCATCAACTCCGCCGCGACGGCACCATGCAGCAGCATCGGTTGCTCCCGTTCCTCAGATTCCATCGGAAGGTTTCGCTCCAGACAGTATGCGAGCAACACGTCGTCCGTCCAGCTCCTGGCGACATCGTGCCATAGACCGATATACAGACCGGCATCGCTTCCAGCGGGGTCGTTCTCACAGACCTGCGGAAACCGTTCAAGAAGCCCTTTCATCGTCATGCCGCAGCTTCGGCAATGTGCGAAACGACTAGGTTTCACCTGACCGGCAACATAGCGTTCAAGTTCTGTATAGATGCCGTTCTTGTACATATTCCGCCACCTTGCCGGGCATGAGTGAAACCACGTCCGCAGGCAAACCTCCTTCAGGAGACAGCTCCGTCAATCGTTTGCGGATATCAGTCGAGGAATCCTCCTTGACAACGTTGTCGATGAACCTGACGACGGTGCCTTCAGGGACTTCCGCAACCGGAACAGCGTTTTCCCGCCGACAGACGACAAAGGTGACAATCTCCTTCAGTTCGGAAAAACGATGCCACCGAGGCAGGCCTTTCAACAAATCATCACCCATAACAACAGCAATGGAGCCATCGACCGGATACGCTCCATATAAATACCGGACGGTATCGTAGGTATAGGATACCCCACCCCGTTCCAGCTCGCAAGAATCGACTATCAACTCAAAATCCCTGTCACAAGGATAAAGTTCATGATACTGCCCTACGGCGAGCCGGAGCATCGCCAGCCGGTCGTCAGCAGAAGCGGGACGTTGTTCATCCTGCTTGAAGTTGTTCAACGCAACCGGGACGAGCACGATCCGCTGGTAATCGGTATTTTCTACGATACAATGAATCAGATGCAGATGCCCCAAGTGGACAGGGTCGAAACTGCCGCCGATCATCGCAGTGGAAAGCGCTCGTCTCATAGCGGTCGTGTCAGCCATCGGAAAACCTCGTCAATCTTCGGCGTGATGCTCTGGAGGCTCAGGATAATAGGCGTCGGTATCCAGCGTGGAGGTAAAACCGCCGCGGCTTGTCCTCAGAACTTCCAACGCAGGGTTTTCAGCGTCTCCGACCATCTGTATGAAAGCCTGCTTGACCGCCTCCAGCCCTTCGTCCATGTAGATGGACATCCCTATGATATGCTTGTCGGAATACTTCTTGCGAAGCTCTTCAAGATGCTGGGGAGCGCCGTCTTCATCGAGTTTCGTCCCGATGACCACCTGTTCCTTCTCCAGCAACTCTGGGGCGTACGCACGGAGTTCCTCGCACAGCACATCATAAGCATCCAGATAATTGTCATCCGACAAATCTATCAGGAATGCGAGTCCAGTGGTACGGCTGATATGGCGCAGGAATTTGAACCCCATGCCGGCACCTTGGCTCGCCCCCTCGATAATCCCGGGGATATCGGCGAGAACGATGTCATGGTCGCCGTACCGGAACATCCCCAGCTGCGGGATCTTCGTCGTAAAGGGATACCCGGCGACTTTGGACCGGGCGTTGGTCAGCAGGTTCAGCAACGAGGACTTGCCAGCATTGGGAAAGCCCACGAAACCGATATCCGCGATCACCAGCAGCTCGACTCCGACACGCATTTCCTGACCGGGCTCACCGGGTTGGGCGAACCGGGGGGTCTGTCGGGTAGCGGTACGGAAATGCCAGTTCCCCTGGCCACCGCGCCCACCTTTGAGGAACACCCACCGTTCCTCACCGGTCAAATCCTTGATGATTTCACCAGACTGGGCGTCCTTGATGACCGTACCGGGGGGAACCGGAATCTCTATATCATTTCCATCCCGTCCATAGCAACGCTGCCCCGCTCCAGGCCTGCCGTTTTCGGCTCTGTAGGTGCGAACCAGCTTGAGATGTCCGAGGGTACGGAGGTTCTGCCTCACCACAAAGACGACATCGCCGCCACGGCCACCATCGCCGCCGTCCGGCCCGCCTTTGGGGATAAATTTCTCCCTACGGAAGGAAACACAACCGTTGCCCCCGTTTCCGGAGGCAACGTCTATATACGTCTCGTCTGAAAATCCAAACATGTATTACTCTGGCCTCTTGTAGCCAAGGTACTAAAACAATTACTCAGTGACAATGCTGACGTACTTGCGGTTCTTCTTGGTGTAGAACTTCACAGTACCGCCAACCTTGGCGTACAGAGTATAATCAGAACCCAGGCCAGCATTCTCACCGGGGTGAAACTGGGTGCCATGCTGGCGAACGATGATCTCACCGCCCTTGACCAACTGGCCGCCAAAGCGCTTTACGCCAAGGCGCTGGGAATTGGAATCGCGTCCGTTGCGGGAACTACCGCCACCTTTCTTATGTGCCATTTCTGAACTCCTTAACCGATGATCTCATTGATCTTGATGAGAGAATACTGCTGACGATGACCTTGCGTCCGGCGATAGCCCTTCCTGCGATGGAACTTGTAGACCTTGATCTTGTCACCTTTCATCTCGCCTTCGACAGTCGCAAGGACCTTGGCTCCAGACACATACGGTGTGCCGAACTTGGCGCTGTTTTCATCGACGATAGCGAGTACCTTCTCCAGCTCCAGAGCGGATCCTTCCTCCATGGAAAGCTTGTCCACTTGCAGCGTGGCACCGACGAGTGCCTTGTACTGTTTTCCGAGAATTTCTACCAGTGCGTACATGACGATCACTTCCTTCAATTGAATTATTCGGACTGTGTTATACCATCCCTCGGAAATACTTTCAACGGACTGAAATGCGAATCTTCCAAAAACTGCCGCAAAACAGTCTTGCCTACCTATCGGTCGGTAGGTTATATTCATGATATGAACATCAAAGAATCCGTTGGAATAGAAGACAAGAACGTCCATGATACCAGAGAACGGCTGATTCTTCTCACGTTGCGCCTCGCCGCCACGAAAGGGCTGGACAACACCTCCCTGTCTGACATCGCTCAAGTCGCGGGCATCCGCAAAGCAAGCCTGTACTATCATTTCCCCTCACGTGAGGCCATGATTGAACAAATGTTTGCATATTGCTCCGAGCAAGCGTCCAAGCAGGGGATCGTCATTTCGTTCAATGGAGCCGCGGAGGAGGTACTCTCCCGGGCCATGGAACACTGGCACAGACTCTACACTACCCCGCCGCTCTCCTACTTCTACAGGATTGTCGAGTCGCAGAAGCTGATTCTTCCCATCGCAGCCCGAACCAGCCAAACGTTCAGTCAGATGATGCGGGGACAGTCGGAAATCCTGCTGGAAACGTTGTCGGAAACAGGCCGGCTCAATATTGAGGAACTTGATCTGGCTGTGACGATGTTCTCCAGTACGGTACAATCCTTCCTGATCCGCTCGATGATTTCGGAGATGGAGGCTTTGGATGAGGATGACGACCTAGAATGGCAAGAAGAGCGTTTTATCAGGCGATTCTGCGAACTGTATGGAAAATGTTCGCCCTAGGTTCGATTAGTGTTTGCTCTAGGTTCGATTAGTGGTCACTCAGTGATTGCTCGGTATTCACTCTGAACTGGCACTACTTTCGTATCAACAGCATCGCTTGTGAGAAGAAACGTGTTTCTACAAAACAGATTATTCACGCGACAAGGATAGTGAGGCTTGACAGTACACCGGTACGGCAAGTCGAACATGACGAAGTCCTCCGTCCTTTGGCCGAGCAGACTACGCCAGCGAAGGAAGAAAACCACCTGACGAGGCCGTCAAAACAGGACAGTGCTCCCGCACGGCCTGTTGCGGACAACGGCGTAAGGGGGGGATATTTTTATGCTACGAAGGGAAAAGAACAGAGAACAAGGATAGCGATGCTTGACAGTACACCGGTACGGCAAGTCGAACATGACGAAGTCCTCCGTCCTTTGGCCGAGCAGACTACGCCAGCGCCGGAAGAAAACCACCTGACGAGGCCGTCAAAACAGGACAGTGCTCCCGCACGGCCTGTTGCGGACAACGACGTAAGGGGGATTTCTTACAAGCTGGCTACATGGTGGGGAGGTACGGAATCCCCACCAACGCAAACGCATTGCGCAGCACCTGCAACACCATGGCCGACAGCTCCACCCTCGCCTTGACGAGCGCGGGAGTACCGGCTTTGAGTATCTGGTTGTCATGATACCAACGGCTGAACAGACGGGAAAGGTCGTACAGATATGCGGTGATGATCGAAGGATCATACTCGGCGCCAGCCTTGGCTACGGCTTCGGGATAGGCGGCGAGCGACTTGATCAGTTCCCTTTCATCTTCCAGATCCAACAGTGCAGGGTCGAACGGAACGGAGGCATAGCCCGTCTCCATCTCGGCGTATTTGCGAAGCATGCTGGAGATACGGGCCCCCATGTACTGAAGGTAAGGGCCGGTATTGCCGTTGAATGAAATCGACTCGGCGGGATTGAACACCATGTCCTTCGTTGGGCTGACCTGGAGTAGGTAGTAGTTCAATGCGGCGAGGGCGATGGCATGGGCGGTCGCGTCGACATCGCCTACTTCTGACTCCCGTTCCTTAGCGCGGATTTCATCGGCAGCCAAGGAGGTCAGCTGGTCGACCAAGTCGTCGGCATCCACGACCGTACCTTCGCGGCTCTTCATCTTCCCGTCGGGGAGATTCACCATGCCGTAGGAGAGGTGATGCAGGTTTTTCGCCCAAGAGTAGCCAAGCTTCTCCAGTACGTAGAACAGTACTTTGAAATGGTAGTTCTGCTCACTGGCGACCACATAGATCAGCGAATCGAACGGCCAGTCATTGTGACGGGCGACGGCGGTGCCGAGGTCCTGGGTCATGTAGAGGCTCGTACCGTCCTTGCGGAGCAGGACCTTCCTGTCCAGTTTGATTTCTGCGAGATCAATCCATACGGAGCCGTCCGCCTCGCGGTAGAAGACTCCTTTCTCCAAACCTTTGAGGACTTCGTCCTTGCCAAGCTTGTAGGTGTTGCTCTCGTAATAGTAGGCGTCGAAACTGACTCCCATCTTGCGGTAGCTTTCGGCTAGTCCGTCGAGAGTCCAGGTGTTCATGGTGTTCCACAACGCGAGAACTTCGGGATCGCCTTCCTCCCATTTCTTGAGCATCGCCTGAGCCTGCTCGGTGGCGGTCGGGTCTTCCTTCTCCCACTGCGCGAAACGGACATAGTATTTTCCTACGAGGTGGTCTCCCTTGATACCGGAACTTTCAGGCGTCTCGCCATTGCCGAACTTCTGGTAGGCCAGCATCGACTTGCAGATATGGACGCCACGGTTGTTGACGAGGTTGACCTTGCGGACATCGGCTCCATTGGCCTTGAGGATGGCGCTGACGCTCTCACCAAGGCTATCGTTGCGCATATGACCTAGATGGAGCGGCTTGTTGGTGTTGGGACAGCTGAACTCGATCATCACCTTCGTACCGGCCCTGTTGGTGTTGGAACCAAAAGCGTCGCCTTTTTCGTGGATCTCCGCAGAAAGGTCGGCGGCGAGCGCGGCGATATCGGCCTTGACGTTCAAGTACGGACCAGCGAGCAAGAGTTCTCCGGCGGGACGGTCAGCAAGACCTTCGATACGGGTCTTAAGGTCGGCGGCGATTTTCGGCGGGGCGACCTTCAAAGCCTTCGCATAGGCGAACAGAGGGAAAGCAATATCGCCGAGTTCCGGTTTCGGCGGAGTCTGCACAGCCAACGGAACCAACGTCGAGGCGATTTCCTCACCCACGACTTCTTTCGCATAACTGGCCAATTGAGCCTCGACCAGATCCTTCCACTGCTGTCGTACCTTCTGCAACATGTTCCGTACCTTTCCTATGTGAGGATTGATGAATGATTTCCGTAGTACCCAACTATAGTAAGAACTGGTCCACATGGCAAGGGGACCGGCCCGATTCTCGATAGCTTGACTCATGGGTTGTTCCATGGAAGCTTGACTCATGAACTACGTTATAGGTCCTGGACGTCAGGTCAAATCTCGCACCTCTCGGGCGAACCGGATGGAGACATCGCCCGTGCCGATATGCTCGACCATGCCGTTCTCGTACTGAACGACGAGGCGACAATCATCATCAATCGACAAAACGGTAGCGGGCAACCGGGAGTCACCGGCGAGAACCAGCACCTGCCGTCCGATGAGAAAGGATCTGCGGCGATATTCATCAAGGAACCGACGTTGTTCAAGTCCGACGCACACCGAAAGGATTTTTTCAATCATCGTCGCGGCCAGACGGTTGCGACTCGCACAGGGGGGAATCAGAGTCCGATCAGCGAACAGGGAACCGGCTATCGCACGGAGCTCTTCGGGAAACGCTTCGACGGGGGTGGAAAAATTGATACCGGCACCTACGACAATGCAGTCCAAGCCGCCGCTTTCGAGGTCGGCCACCCCCTCGCTGAGGATTCCGCAGACTTTTTTGCCCCGGAAGTACAGGTCGTTGACCCATTTGATTGAGACTTCGATCCCGCATGTTCCGGAAATTGCCTGGGAGATGGCCACCGCAGTAGCGGAAGTGACGAGCAACGCTCCGTCAAGGCTCATCGCCAGCTCGGATGGGCGCAGGATGATACTGAGGTAGATACCGCCTTCAGGGGACGCAAACGATCGCCCGCGACGCCCTCTCCCCCCGGTCTGCCTGGCCGCTACGACGACAGTCCCATGGGGGGCGCCGTCCATCGCGAGCAGCTTGGCAGTTTTGTTCGTCGATTCGAGTTCTTCATGAAAATGAACGCTGGACGCAAAATCTTCCGATAGACAGGAGACGATACCTGACAGGGAAAGCACTTCCGGACATTGTTCCAGACGATAGCCTTTGTTCGTCACGGCGGAAAATGCATAGCCTTCGCTTTTCAATTCCTGAACCGCCTTCCACACAGCGGCGCGAGACACCCCGAGCCGGGAGGCAAGCCGTTCTCCTGAGACATGTTCATCGCTATGCTGCTCGAAATAGCCGAGCAATCGGTCCTTCACTCGCATGATGATGGCATTGTACCAGCGGATGCCACGAGGGGCAAGAAGTCGGGGGGGGGGGCATGCAAGTCAGATTATATCGGAAATTGGACGCCACCAAGATATCAGAACAAAAGCGGCATGTTCACCCGTCACTGTCCATCATCGAGAAAATCATCAAAAAAGTGATACTTCATACCTCAGAAAATCAAAAGGGAAGCAAGCCATGCAAAAGAACTCGATATCAGCATCCATACGACAGATTTCTACGAATACCATGCACCCCACACAGATTGTAAACCATAATTAAAAATTGGTTTACAATAATCGTACAATATGCTATACCCTCATCCATACAGGAGAACACTGACATGGACTCACAGTCGGAAAAAAGTGTACAGACGAAGAAAATCCTCATGACGGCGCTGTTCGCCGCGCTGATGGCGGTGGGTGCGTACATCAAAGTACCGCTTCCTCCGGTACCGATCACACTCCAGACCTTGTTCGTACTGACCGCGGGGCTGATGTGCGGATGGAAGACGGGGCTTGCGTCCGTAGCGATCTATTTATTCATCGGAGCTATCGGGCTACCGGTGTTCACCAGCGGTGGAGGAATCGGAGCGATGCTGGGGCCTACCGGAGGATTCCTTTTCGGATTGATTCCAGCGGTCTTGATAGCGGGTGTATGCTCCGACATCGGATACAGGCATGCGGAAGGCGAAGAGCCGAACAGGATGAAATTCACCATTTGGTGCTGTGTCGGGGCGGTGCTTGCGACGTTCGTCGGTATCTACGGCGTAGGAGTCCCCTGGCTCAAGATCAACCGACAGCTTTCATGGAACGCGGCCTTCGCGGGAGGGATGTATCCATTCCTCATCGGCGATACGGTCAAAATCATTGTCGCGGTGATTCTGGCACGTAATTTCCGAGAACGTTTTACACAATAAACACGTTACGGAGGCTTCCCTCTTTGAGCGTTCCAATTGTATCATTGTAGCAAGGGGCTGGAATGCGATGAGCATATGCGACGACACGAAGGATTTCAACAGTGAACCGTATCTGGCGGATTTTCTCGCCAGCTTCGATCGGACGGGCAGGAGTAAAGCGAATTTCCATGGACTGAATCCGCTCCCATCCATGTCGGCTATCGGAGAGATCGCCGATGAACTCATGGAGCTGATGTTTCCAGGCCGGTGTGGGCGGGACGACAGAAGCCAGTCTCTCGAACAGGTCGTCAGTGAACATCTGGCCGATTTCTCCAGCCGCTTAAATCAGCAGATATATCTCGCCTTGCGGTATGAGAACCTTCAGGAACTGCCGGAGAGGGAGGCTTCCATTGTCTATGCAGGACAAGCTGAATATGCGCTGTCGGCTCTCATGAAGGAACTCCCCACGATTCGTAGGTTGCTCAAGCTTGACGCCGCCGCAGGTTTCGCCGGCGACCCCGCGGCCCGGAACGTCCATGAAATCATCCTCTCCTACCCCTGCATGAAGACCTTGACCGTCCACCGGGTGGCGCATTTCCTGTTCAAGCAGGGCATCCCGTTGATCCCCCGCATGCTCAATGAACGAATGCACCGGGAGACCGGCATCGACATCCATCCGGGAGCGGAGATCGGTGAATCCTTCTTTATCGATCATGGGACAGGCGTAGTCATCGGTGAAACGACGGTGATCGGCAACCAGGTGAAGCTGTACCAGGGCGTGACGCTCGGAGCGCTCAGTTTCCCGAAAGACGCCTGCGGGGCGTTGATACGCGGGGCGAAGCGACATCCGACGATTCAGGACAATGTAACGATATACGCCCACGCAACGATTTTGGGCGACATTACTGTAGGCAGGAACGCAATCATCGGCTCCAACGTATGGATTAAGGAAAGCATTCCCGAAGATACTATGGTTTTGATGGAGGAACCGAAGACGGTCTACCGGGATCTCCGGCGGCGCAAGGTCCAGTAACTCCCCTCCAATTCTTTTCTGGATGATGAAGTACCCCGGCGAAGCGCATGTTCGTCCGACACGTCATATATGATTCTACATATCGCGTGCGCTCAACCCATCACCAAGCGAGGTCTTCAATCGATGCGTCCCGCGCGCTACTTGACCACGCGGACCAAGGGAATGACCATGCCGTCCCCGTTCGGTTCCATGACCACCGGCAGCAGGTCTCCGGCGACAGCCTGGGGGGGGACGTCCAAAACCCGGACCTTGAGATAGTTTCCAGCAAGACCGTACCAAGCCCCTTTTTTCCGCTGTTCAAGGATTACCTCGAGCCGTTTGCCCCGTTGTCTCCGCACATAATCGTCATGAAGCCTGTTCGACAGGGTTCTGAGCGCCGCAGCGCGATCGTCGCGAATACTTTCGGGTACGCGGTCCTTCGCATGGAACAACGGGGTGTCGGGCCTTGGCGAAAACGGGAACACATGCATCTGCGCGAACCGGTTCTTGACGAAGAACTCATAGGTTTCCTGAAACTCGGCGTCACCTTCGGCGGGAAGGCCGGTGATTACGTCGGCCGCGATGAACGGGTCGTCCTTTACCTGCCTCATGCGTTCAATGACATAGGATAGATGCTCGACACTATAGCGACGGTTCACACGCGCAAGAACGGCATCGCTCGCCGATTGCACCGGCACGTGGAAATGCGGCTGCATCCGGGGGTCGGCCAGCTGGTCGAGCAACAGGTCGTCCACATGGTCCGGCTCCAACGAGGAAAGCCTCAGACGGATGTCAGTCCCCAAAGCGGAGAGCAGATGCCGGAGCAATCCGCCAAGACCATCGCCACGATGGTCATACATGGTCAGGTTCACACCAGTCAGGACAATTTCATGGAAGCCCTGTCGTTCCAACGCCAGCGCACGGCGAATTACCTCAGCGGCATCAAGGCTTACGGCGGCTCCGCGGGCGACATGGACGCGACAGAAAGCGCAGGCGTTGTCGCACCCGTCCTGAATCTTTAAATATGCACGGCAATGATAGCTGAACGTCGCGGCATCATAGTCAAAAGGTGATATGATAGTGCTTTTGACGCCATTATCCTCCACAGACGGTCCGACACGTAGAGAAGCCAGCGCATCGCCGTCGAGGCCAGCAAAGGCGCGACAGGCTTCCAGAAGGGAGAAGCCTTCCAGCAACCGGGCGGAAGCATACTCGGGCAGGTCGAGCATATTGGCTTTCTTGTCCAGTGGAACGACTACGACACGGCCATCCAACGCTGCGATTTCATCAGAATCAAGCTGGGCGTAGCAACCAGTCACCACCACCGTAGGCGACTGCGGCTCGCAGGCGTATTTACGGATCATCCGCCTCGCCTTCTGCTCGGCCTTGCTGGTGACGGTACAGGTATTGACGATATACAGGTCTGCGGGGTCTCCGTCAGGAACGACGGAAAAATCTCTTTTCGCAAATGCGTCCGCAATGGCTTCGCTTTCGCACTGGTTCAGCCTGCAACCAAGGGTATAGACGCAAATCTTCATCATAGCGGCGTCCCGGCATCCTGCGCGGCAAGAGCCGCCATGACCTTCTCCAACGCCTGTTTCAGTTCCAACCGCATCTGAGGGGCATATGGGTTGTACCGCTGCAAGTCATAGAAAAGTTGCAGCGGGTCGTTGCACGTCTGTTCGACGATAGACATGAGCCGGGAATATCCCAGCGTAGCCAGCTCGGTGGGCTGGAGATGGAGCTCATCGAGGGTACGCCCGACAAAGTGCGTAACGCCCTGCGACCAGGCCGCCTCACGGTCGTGCTGGTCGCAGCTCATGTGGAGGACTTTCAACCCCCAGGAAGAAAATTCCTCACTCCAGCGGTCAACGATATCCGTCGGACAATCAACGCCACAAATCACCAACGGCAGTCCGTCCACCCCATTACGACCGGAATCCGGGCCGAACATCGGGTGGGTGGCGATGCTATGGACACCCGCGGGCAGACAATCATGCATCATCTGGGCGGGATATAGTTTGACTGAACAGGTATCCATGACCACGGTACCGGGCTTCAGTTTCGGCGCAACACGCCGGATTACTTCCGAAAACGCACTAATCGTCACACAAAAGAAAACGACGTCCTGCGAAAGAAGCTCATCTTCGGAAACCAAGCGGACTCCCGCCGGCGTGGATACCGCATGCCGGCCGAAACCGCAGACCTCATGTCCCGCTTTCGCCAGCAAACCAGCCCAGAAGAATCCAAAACGACCAAGACCATATACACCGATACGCATGTTGTCCTCGCTACGACCCAACCGGCAGTCTGCCCAACCGGAGGACGCCCATCACAACTACAAAAGCGGTCGAGAAGGCGATGTCGATAGCGTCACTCTATACTATTGTCGCGGCATCCTGCAATACGGTCTTACTGAACAACCGTTCGGAAAGCAACAACGACGACAAGGCGAAGACCATCAGGGCGGCGAGTAGCGCGAGCCCCCATTCCAGCCCCACGCGCTCCCCTATCGCGCTGACCACGACGGGCAAGACCAGCCGTCCAATCACTCCACTAATCATGTGGAGGTTCGCCACTTGATCCATATCGTCCGACCATCGTCTGATCTCAACGATCTGGCTCACCGGATTCAATGCGCCAAATGCGAATCCGATTAGCGGCATGATGCAGACGGCGAGATCCAGCGACGGCATAATCGGCAGCAATCCGAGGGAAACCGCGCACAGGCCGGTCAATACGGAGAGGAATTTCGTGGCGTCACGACCTTTTTTCAATACGGGCATGACGATGATCCGGCTGACGGTACTGCCTACCCAATACGCCGTGACGGCCATACCAGTCATCACCGCGGAGGCGGTCCATGAAAGTTCAAGAAATAGAACGGGGTAGATGGTAGCGCAATACTCGATTGACGAAAAACAGATCAGGAAGATGAAGAACGCTTGGAATTCATGGCGTTTCAGCAACGAGAAGCCAATGAATGGATTCCAGCGGGCCGGACGCCCGTTCTTCAATTCAACACGTTTGACCGTGGGCATCAGCAATGGATTCGACCGGGCTTCGGACCAACGTGAGAGGAACAACAGGAAGCAAAACAGGTACATTGCAGCGGCAGTCCAATACCCTTTGTACCAGGTCGCCCCCTTGGACCATGTGACGAAAGCCCCGCCTCCGATAGCCGCGACACTATAGACAAGGTGCATCAACGGAATATTGGTCGTCCGCCGTCCAACGTCGCATTCCGCCATGACGGCGTAATTGCCGCTCGAATAGAAATAGCCGAGCAACGATTGCGTGAGAAAAGCGAGGGAGAACATCCAGGCTACGCGGGAACAGGCCATGAGCAGGAAGCCAAGCGCACCCCCCACTACTCCGAACAGCAGCATGCAGTAGGAGCCGAACCTGCGGCTGAGCAGCGGCTGTAACAAAAACGATACGAAAACCGCGGCTTGGCTCGCGGATACCAACGCGCCGATTTCCGTCAGGCTCATGGAACAGGTAGCCATGATATCGTTCGTCAACGGACCGAACAAACTACTGGCCAAAGCATTGACCACAATCATCAGAAAGAGGATATAGCTAATCCCAGAACGTTTCCCGCGTGGCGCCGTCGATGCGAACATGACCCCCGTCATTCCCAAAAGGAACGCTTCGGCATGAGCATAGCATGAAACCGTGGGCAAGTACAGGGTTGGAGGGGGATTGATGGGGCCAAGCCGCTGGAGATTGCAAAGAGTTGCCCGGTGTTCAGACAAGGCTTGCGGAGTGTTTTCTCCTAGGCCTGGTTGGTGTTCGCTCAGTGTTCACTCCGGGACGATGGGGTTCTAGGGACCATGATAGGATTAACGTTGACTCCAAGAGGTTCAAGAATGGAGTTTTCACAAACAAATGGCCCTCAAGTATTCTCTTGAGCCTTCAATCGTGATATGCTTTTCTATGGCGGAGACACATTCCGCCATCCAAAACCAATGGTATGGAGCATGTATATGACATTCGCAGAAGAAATGAAAGCCAAGGCGGTCGCCGCCAACAAGAAGCTGGTACTCCCGGAGGGGACTGAACCTCGTACTCTCCAGGCCGCCAGAAAAATCATCGATGAAAAAATCGCCAGCAAGGTCACTCTTGTCGGTAACGTCGAGGCGGTCAATGCCGCCGCCGAAAAAGCCGGCGTATGCCTCTGTGGCATCGAAATCGTGGATCCTGCTACGTCCCCTGACCGTCAGGCTTTCGCGGATGAATACTGTGAGCTACGTAAACACAAAGGCATGACCCCGGAGCAGGCCTATGAGGGAATTGCCGACCAGCTCCGCTGGGGGGCGATGATGGTACGGCTCGGACAGGCGGACGCCATGGTGGCCGGTGCGGAAAATACTACTGGAAACGTACTGCTTTCCGCCTTCAACATCATCAAGTGCAAGCCTGGAATCAAATACGCCTCCTCGTGTTTCGTGATGGCGACAGACAAGCACGACTTGGGTGCTAACGGTTCCTTTATCTTCGCTGATTGCGCGACTATCCCGAACCCGACAGCCGAACAGCTTGCAGAAATCGCCGAAGCCTCCGCAGAATCCTGCAAGGTGTTCCTCAATACCGAGCCTGTCGTAGCGTTGCTTTCATACTCTTCAAAAGGCTCCGCCAAGGGCGATCTGGTCGAAAAAGTAGCCACGGCGACCAAACTGGTCCAGGAAAAGCGCCCCGACCTCAAGGTTGACGGCGAGTTGCAGCTCGACGCGGCGATCATCGACAGCGTCGGCAAGTCGAAGGCTCCCGGCTCTCCCGTCGCTGGCAAGGCCAACGTCCTGATCTTCCCCGACCTCCAGGCAGGAAACATCGGATACAAGCTGGTCCAGCGTCTCGCCGGGGCGGAAGCCTATGGCCCGATCCTTCAGGGCTTCGCCAAGCCGGTCAGTGATCTTTCCCGCGGGTGCAGCGTCGAGGACATCGTAGTCACCGCTTCCATCACGCTGGCGCAGGCCGCGGCGAAATAAGCAGGATAGCCGAATACCAGAAATCATCGAAGGGACGTCCGAAGGGTGCGGTCCAATAAAACAGTATAATATGTTTTCGGAAAACGGCATGACGCAAGTCATGCCGTTTTCCCGTTTTGAATGTCATAGAATAAATTGGCGGGGAGTATGCCGATATAATTGTAGCTGATGTCCACATCTTATCCAGTGCATGACTCAATTATACACTGGCCGTGTCCATAATAAGCTTACCAGTTCATACAAAAAATACAACGATTTTTAGAAAAAAAATTACACTTTTTACAGCGAACAATGCATAAGTGCTTCATAATGTGTTTTAAGCGTGTAAAAAGTAAGTGATGTTCAATATTTGCCGAACACCACTTATTTGCGCTTTAGTTAGTTAGCAATAAAGCAATTCGCTTATAACGATTTCTTCAGCTCGATTGCGAATGCTGTTCATTGCACTGACCCATGACATTCGGTCAGTTGCTTTCATAGCCTCTGTCACACTTTCAGAAGCCTTCATTTGCTTGATAATGACCTCCAAACGGCTCTGTGCCCGCTCATTCAAATCGGCCGGATATGTCCATAGCTCTCCGGTCAAGCAAAGGTCATCAAAACGTATGGGGCGACGCTCTCTCAGACACTCTCTGCGCCTCCGTCCAAACCGACCGACAGGTCTTGTTTCATCAGGCACGCGAATGTCGGGGATATAGTAGTCACTACAACGAATATAGTTCAGTTCTTGCATCGTGCGTACCTCCAATCAAAGTTCAAAAGTATGTTGAGAATGAAAAAAGGCGACACCTGGTTGTTAAAACCAAGTATCGCCGATTTTTCTTGTCGCACCCTGTACGGCAGCTACCCTATGTCAGTATTTGTTCGATACCGTCTTATTGGAAGCTACCGAAGGGGCGTCCTTTTTTTGCATGGACATGGATGGAAGCTTCGGTCAAGCAGCGATAGCAATGAGAAATATCGATGCGATACGGTCATATGGACCCAAAACGGACGATGAAGATACCGGATATACCGTTGACAGGACGGCGCAAGCGCATTACAACTTGGGATACTTATGAATCCCCACCAGACGGACTTTACGAAAGGAAGCGTGCGACGGAACATCCTTGATCTCGCCGTTCCGATGACAATGGCCCAGCTGATCAACCTACTGTACAATATGGTTGACAGAATGTATATCGGACGTATCCCGCAGACCGGCACGCTCGCTTTGACGAGTCTGGGGCTTTGTTTCCCGATCATCATGATCGTCAGTGCGTTCGCGAACCTTTTCGGTTCGGGCGGCGCGCCGCTCTGCTCGATAGAACGGGGCAAAGGCGACCATGATGAAGCTGAACTTATCATGGGTAATTCCTTTACGATGCTTCTTGTCTGTGGCATGGCGCTGACGCTCGTCGGCATCGTTTTCAGTAAGCCACTTCTATACTTGTTCGGAGCGAGCGACGCGACATTTCCCTTCGCCCAACAATATGTCGTCATCTACCTGGCGGGCAGCATATTCGTCATGATCGGGCTGGGGATGAACAGCTTCATCAATTGCCAGGGCTTCGGCCAGACTGGAATGATGACGGTCTTGCTGGGCGCCGTCACCAACATCATCCTCGACCCCATCTTCATCTTCGTCCTCCATATGGGCGTACGGGGTGCGGCGTTGGCAACAATCATCTCTCAAGGATTGTCGGCTTTTTGGGTTTTGATGTTCTTGACAGGCAAGAAGGCGATATTAAAACTGAAGATCAGCACGATGCGGGTTCGGGGAAATCGACTGAAGAAAATCGTGGCACTTGGTTTTTCCGGTTTTGTGATGTCCGCGACCAATAGCGCGGTCCAAATCGTCTGCAATGCGAACCTCCAGATGTACGGCGGGGATCTATATGTCGGCGTCATGACGATTCTCAGCTCAATCAGGGACATACTGACGATGCCGGTACACGGACTTACCAACGGAGCGACTCCAGTACTGGGTTTCAACTATGGAGCGAAGGAATACGGAAAGGTGAAGCAGGCGATTACCTTCACGTCAGCCGTCTGCATCGTCTATACCTTGGTCTCATGGTTCATACTAATCAGTTTTCCGCAGCTGTTTATCAGAATATTCAACGATGATTCACAACTCATTGAAGCAAGTGTACCCGCTATAGAACTTTATTTCTTCGGATTCTTCATGATGGCCCTGCAATTTTCCGGGCAGACGGTGTTTCAGTCGCTTGGCAAAGCGAAACAGGCGGTATTTTTCTCGCTGTTCCGCAAGGCGATCATCGTCATACCGCTGACGATCTTTCTTCCGAAACTATACGGACTCGGTGTCGATGGCGTGTTCCTCGCGGAACCGATCTCAAACTTCATCGGCGGGGCGGCGTGTTTCATCACCATGCTCTGTACCGTGCTGCCAGAATTGAAACAGGGAGGAGCGCCGCAGGAAGGGAAAGAGGCATAACCTTCGCACTCTCCTCCGCAGTCATCTTGGTTCCCTCCATTGCTTTATAGCGGCACCAAGACAACTGTTCGTCAAAATCTTCCACATCCTTGCCGTCGCCCAAAGCTCTTATCAGCGGCATGTTGACATGAAGGGTCCTGGGTAGTGAACCACGAGGGTGATATCCAGGCTGATTCGTTCCAACTCGGATGATTACAAATGGACTGGGACATTTTTCCTACCCGGGAAGCGCTTGTCCACCAAACGACGGGCCTATCACCTTTTGCAATTGCAACTCTTTGTCGCCTTGCGGCGTATAGTGAGCCACAAGCCGGGAGACATACAGAAACAGCCGGTCATTGTATACGCCGTCATACCCGCGTTGCATTCCGATATCATGTATGCGACCGATCTGATCTTTCGCCACAATGTCCATCCGGCAGCCCCGTTCATCTGGCGCCCCTGTCGAGCCATATTCTTGCGGGAGAAACCATATCTCTTCAATCAGACGCTCAAGTTCCTCTCCCAATACGGCGTTGAGCATGCTTCCAAGAAGGTACGTACTTTCCGACGAACTGAATACCATCTTGAAAATCGGATCAAGCGCAAGCGAGATCTTCTGGTTCATCTTCTGCAACATGGCGGCGATCTCTACGTTGGTCTGTAATTCCATACAGTACCTCCTGTCTTTTCTCCACAAGGCTACCCCTGTGAGACCAGCGAACCTGACGCTGGTCGCCTTACTGGGAGGAAAAAACGGGCTGCTGATTCAGCGCCTGCATTTCCAATGTCTGGAATGCAGTTTTCCCGATACATCGTTTTTGCGAAGAAATACTTCTCAGAGTGTTTGGACGACAAACCAAAACGAGGGGAAAACGTAGTTGATGACTTGCTTCCAGAGTCGTTAATCGCTAGCATATCCGAGTAGCCAAGGAGCAAAAAAACGTGTCTTCCAGACAGCGAATCAGTCAGTTCAACCTGCTTGACAAAAATGTCTCGCCCAAACGAATCATCTGGTATCTGGCATGGCCGACCATCATTGAGCAGATACTCCAATCGATGGTCCAGTATGTCGATTCGGCCATGGTCGGGGCGCTTGGAGCGGCGGCGACGGCGGCGGTCGCGGTCAATACCTCGACGATCTGGCTGCTCAACGGTCTGATGAACGCGGCGGCGGTAGGTTTTTCCGTACTAGTGGCCCGCGAGATTGGAGCGGGTAATCTGGCTCACGCCCGCGACGTGGTGCGGCAATCGATTTTGTCCACCGTCATCATGGGACTGACGCTTTCAGTGGCTATGCAGCTGATCGCCGGGGCGCTTCCCTATTGGATGGGAGCCGCCGTGGATGTGGCGCCGAACGCAGTCACCTATATGAGGTACATATCCGCCGTTTTTCCCTTTACCATGGGAATGATCGTGTTCTCCGCGATTCTCCGCAGTTCGGGCGATACGAGGACTCCGCTACTGTTCAATCTTCTGACAAATATTCTCAACATCATCGGAAACTTTTTGCTGATCTTCCCTACCCGCCGGTTGCATCCGGGGGGAGGCTCATTCATCATGTGGGGCGCTGGAATGGGAGTCGGCGGAGCGGCGTTGTCGTCCGCGATAGCGACCAGCTTCAGTGGCATCTGCCTGTTCATCGCCCTGTTCGTGAAGGACCATCCGGCGAGGATTTCATGGAAAGGTGACTGGAAGTTTGATTCGGGCCTACTGAAAACCGTAGCGCGCCTTGGTACTCCGGTCGCGTTGGAACGGGCTACGCTCTCCTTCGGGCAGATCGCCCTGACCAAGCTGGTTGCGGGCTTGGGGACGGTCTCCTTGGCATCGCATCATCTGGCGAACACCGCGGAATCAATCACCTATCTGCCTCCGTCGGGCTTTTCAACGGCGGCGACCACACTGGTGGCGCAGTCGCTGGGGAACAGGGACAAAGAACTTGCCAAACGGTACGGCAAGCTCTGCACGGTATACGGTACGGCGCTGATGACGGCTATGGGAATCTTACTGTATGTATTCGCGCCATCGTTGATGAGGGTGTTCACAAAAGACACCGCCGTCATAGAACTCGGCGCGAAGGTTTTGCGTATTGAGGCGTTCGCAGAGCCGTTCTTCGGCTTGTCGATGCTGGTCTTCGGCGTTCTGCGTGGCGCGGGCGATACAAAAGGGCCTTTCCTGATCTCTATCCTCGGCATGTGGATCGTGCGCCTGCCGCTGGCCTGGATATTGGTATCCTTCACCGGGCTGGGCCTCGCGGGAGCATGGATCGCCATGATGAGCGATTTGGTCGTCAGAGGTATCTGCTGCCTGTGGAGATTCAGAAGCGGCAGATGGCTCAATGCCTGGGGCTGAACCGTTTCCCGCTACCGCTGAAAGAGAGTACGCGCTTTCTCCGCGAGCCGGAGCAAGACGGGGATGTCCAGTTGTTCGGCCCGTTCGTTCGCGGGAACTTCACAGGAGGAGAGCAATTCATCCACCCCCATCTTGCCGATACGGCTTCCCAACTTTCCCTGTTGCAGATTGTTCTTGACGGTTTTGCGCCGCTGGGCGAACAAATCCTTGACCATGGGCATGAACACCGGACGTAGGTCGGAGGGGACGAGGGGGACGGCGCGCTTCTGCATGCCGATCACCGCGCTCGTGACATTCGGAGCGGGATAGAAAGCGCCGCTCCTGATGGAGAACAGCAATTCCACTTCATAGTCGATCCGGGCGAGAATGGTGAACGAGGACCAGTCTTTGTCGCCGAAACTGGCGCACAGCCGGTCAGCGACTTCCTTCTGCAAGGTATAGACCATCCGTTGGGGCAGGCATTGTTCCTCAAGCAACCGGGCGATGCAAACCGAGCCGACGTTGTACGGCAGGTTCCCGCAAATGCGGTCAGGCAACCCGTCAGCGGCGAATACCGCCTCCCAAGTCTTGAGGACGTCCCCCTCGACCAGCCGGAAGTTCGCGTCATCCCCGAACGCCCTGTCCCGGAGCAACCGGCAAAAGCCATGGTCGATTTCAAATGCGGTGACTTGATATCCACCGGCGACCAGCAACGAGGTAAGCGCGCCAATTCCCGGGCCGATCTCCCAGACAGAACCGCCGTCGGGCAAACGCAGGGCCTGGACAATCCGCTCACGGACTTGCGGCGACAATAGGAAGTTCTGTCCGAACTTCCTGGACATGGACAAGCCGGCCTCATTCAACAACGCGGTGATCGCCGCCGGGGAATCGTATGCAAAGTTCCAACTCATGTCGCCGTATGCTCCTTCTGCGTAATACCCTACCAGCATACAGAATAGCCAGCGAACCAGTCAACAGCAGGAAAGCGTAGAATGACAGTCCTTCCGCCCCGCTGTACTTTTGGGTATGTCCGCCGACATCGCTTCCCCAACGCAGCAACATCTCAAGGCAGCGGTACAGGCGGACGGCGCACCGCTCCACCGCCACGGCACCCAAAGCCGTACCGCAGCCAGTACAGAGTAGCAACACACTCGACGCCATGAACAGACCAATCAAGGCTCCTACCACAGGCGACAGCGCCAGACCGACCGGAGACCAGTATCCGAACACCAGCAGGGAACAGGGGGCGGACCAGAGGACCGCCGCAAACGCGGTCCCCCAGGCGTTCCCCGCCCGGCGCGGCATAAAGCGGGAATAGAGAGTACCGAAGGTCCCTCCCACCAACAGCAAACCTCCCAGCGCTGCGTAGGAAAACAGGCAACCAGCGGTTGCGACTGTATGGGGAAACAAGAATAGTTGCAGGAGGAACGCAATGGTATAGGCAGTCGCGGCAGATGGGCCTTCTCGACCTACGGCCAGAGGGAGGACTGTACAGAAGAACATAAACGCGCTACGGATCAGCGAAGGACGCGGGCCTGCGAGGAACAGGAACACCAGGACGGGGAGTACGGCGAACAATCGCCCCCTGCGGCGTCCCAGCAACCGGCAGCCAATCCAGGAGACCGTTCCTGCGAAAAACTGCAAATGCATTCCCGACAACGCCAGCACATGGGCGCAGCCGCTGGTCAGGCTCAGTTCCTTCAACGGGAACGCAGGATCATCACATCGCCCCAGCAGGAGCATCATGGCAAGAAGCCGGGCATGATAGGAGGAATTTCGCTGATCAAGCTGACCATATTCCTTGCCGCCAAGTCCCAATCGTCCGGCAATCCAGCCAATGCAGGAACGTCGTATCCGTCGCAACAGGTTTCCTGCGGTGTCCAGATGACCTAGAGCCGGCAGTTCGCGCACGTCTTCGACAAGGAACAGCTCACCGGGATGGATATCATCACCAGTGGCAAAGGTGCCATGCAGCATCAACCGAACACCTGAAAGATGGGACGGAAGTTCCCGGCCTACGGCCAGCGATGTTCCACGACAGGATGCGAATGAGCCGTCCTTGCCGCGGCATCTGTCGAGAACGACATTGTACACCTGATTGCCTTTTCCGCTTATGGAGGAATCGGCGCACAGCATACCTTCGACCGCGGTAATCCTGGGCAACGGCATTCCCGCCCTCACCTCGGTACGCCATGAGACCTCACCGGCCTGGCAGTATAGCAGGACGCAGATCGTCATCGTCCAGAAACAAAGACAACGCAACCGGGATGCGGGAACGAACGGGGGGAATGCGAACGATACGGCGCAGAACGCGAAACCGCAGGACAAAACCAGGTGACGGCCCGCTAGAAAATCGGGGAAGCTGTTGATGGCGAGCAACAACATTGGAATACCAGCGCAAACGAAGACCCGACACAATGCGGAAAGCCATCTGGAAACGAAGAAGCTACCAGAGGAATCCATCATCCCGGACATACCCAAGGCTTGAGGATCCGGTACGATGGCAGATGGAGATATGGAGGCGTTTTTTATCGACATGCCTTCTATATGCGAAAAAAACTCCGCGGCGATTCAGGACCTGCGCGCTACTGATAGCTGGAATGAAGATTCAGACAAGTTCGCTGAAGGCGACGCAAAGGGCCAACAATGACAGGTCAAGCTGACAAGCCATGGCCTGATGAACCATCCGCGCACTGAGCGCCTCATCCCCTTTACCTGTACGGCGTACCTGACGAAGCTGAGAAAAACGGCGGTGGACAATCATCTCATGCCCCTTCACCCATGCGACCAGCAGGCCATGGACTTCATCCAGCCAAGGTCCTTTCTGGTCATCGGACAAGACAAGCCGAGGAAGCGGTCCATCACCGCACATGGCGAGACGGTCGCAAATGTCGATAGAATCACGGGCGCTGATATCGGCGAGGTATGCTTCCAGAACGTCAAGAGCGGGAAGCTCCTTGATTGCGGCGTTTCCCGCCGTTTGCTTGAGTTCCAGCCGTTTTTTCATCGCTACGGCGGATTTCTTGTCCCTACGGGCGAGAAAAGTCCATAGTACGACCGAAGCAGCGCCGGCGATGAGCATTTCATCGATGATGGGGATGGGATCGCGGACTGCAAGCGAGAAGATGAAGTACGTTACCAGGAACACCAACGCCACCACCAGGAGCCGAGGGACATACCGCATGTCCTGGATCCAGCGGTCGACGCCCCGGTCTATCGCGGCATACAACGATGACGCGGCCTCGTTCTTTTCCTGCATGGTCAGCGTACTTGCACTATACCACTCGACAGGTTCTTCGGAATCCCACTTTCCGGCGGCGGTGATATCCTGAAAGGGCGAAAGGTATATCGTATCCTTCTTATGGCGATGAATGATGTAGCAACGTTGCATATGCGTCTCCTTCTTGCGATCTAGCCATCCGGCAGCATCCAGCGTCCATCAGCAGGGGCGACCGCCATCCTGCATCCGGCAAACCTGCGAACGTATCAGAACGCGGCCTTGAAACGGGAGACGATATCGTCCAACGAGGCTTCCAAAGCGGTC
>JAXEWB010000019.1:0-12331 GCA_034114085.1 Sphaerochaetaceae bacterium
CGGTGACGAAGGTATCCAGCGGTGCCGCCCAGTATGTCCCCATGGCGGTCGTGACCAACCTGACCCGGGAAATCCAAATTCTCAAGGAGCATGGGTTCTGGATTTATGGAGCGGACATGAACGGAGAGGTCGTCCATGGCATTCAGTTCGCACACAGGACGGCGATTGTCATGGGAAGCGAGGGAGACGGTATCAGCCGCTTGGTGAGGGAAAGCTGCGACCATATTGTTTCGATTCCGATGACCGGGCATATCGATTCTCTAAACGTTTCCGTAGCCACCGGTATCATGTTGTACGAAGTGAGACGCCAGCGGGCGGAAAATGCGATAAAATAATTTCTTATAGAGGTTTTTTCGATTCAGCACCATTTTCGGTATGTTTTATGTGGAAAACATCAGAAGATGGTGCGTTTTTTTTATCTTTTGGGCAGTCGGTTGAGATCCGGTCAATGAATGTGGGTTGTATATTTATGTATGTTCCTGCATTGTTTTCTTGCAAACTGATGTTTTATTGCGTATTATGAACAAAATTATCACTATTAGGAGAGAGGTGTTTCAATGAAAAAAACTCTGACTCTGCTGCTTGCTTTGCTGTTGGTGTGCGGCGTTGTGTTCGCAAACGGCGGCAAGGAAGCCGCTGCTCCAGCTTCTTCCAGCGCACCAGCCAAACAGGCGTTCCATGTCGGTATCGTAACTGGTACCGTTTCCCAGTCCGAAGACGATCTTCGCGGCGCTGAGCGCCTGATTGAAGAATACGGCTCAGTGGCCAATGGCGGTATCATCCAGCATGTTACCTATCCCGATAACTTCATGGATGAAGCCGAGACCACTATCTCCGTCATCTCCGGTCTTGCCGACGATCCCCTCATGAAGGCCGTTATCGTCAACCAGGCCGTTCCCGGCACTACCGAGGCGTTCCGCCGTATCAAGGAAAGAAGGCCTGACGTGCTCTGCCTCGCTGGTGAAGCTCATGAAGATCCCGGAGTAATCCAGAGCGCCGCCGACCTGGCGGTCAACAACGACTTTGTCGCCCGCGGCTATCTGATCATCAATACCGCCCATGAACTTGGTTGCGACACGTTCGTGCATGTTTCCTTCCCCCGGCACATGAGCTATGAAACCATGAGCCGCCGCGCCGCCATCATGAAGGCGACCTGTGAAGAACTCGGCATGAAGTTCGTCCTTGAGACTGCTCCGGACCCGACCAGCGATGTCGGTGTCGCCGGCGCCCAGCAGTACATTCTTGAGAAACTTCCCGCATGGATCGAGCAGTATGGACAGAACGCCGCGTTCTTCTGCACCAACGACGCTCACACCGAGCCTCTGCTCAAGCAGTTGCTCACCTATGGCGGCTACTTCATCGAAGCCGACCTGCCTTCTCCGCTGATGGGCTATCCTGGCGCTTTGGGCATTGACCTTTCCGCAGAAGCCGGGGACTTCCCCGCTATTCTCAAGAAGGTTGAATCCGCTATCGCCGACAAGGGTGGCGCCGGCCGTTTCGGAACTTGGGCGTTCTCCTATGGTTATACTACCACCGCCGGTCTTGGCCAGCACGCTATCAACGTCCTCAATGGCGAAAGCGAGCTGCTCAAGCTTTCCGACCTGATGAAGGCGTATGGCAAGTACACTCCCGGCGCCAAGTGGAACGGTTCCTTCTATAGCGACGTTACCACCGGCGTCCGCGCGAAGAACCATGTCTTGATCTATCAGGATACCTATATCATGGGCAAGGGCTTCATGGGTACTCCGGACATCACGGTTCCTGAGAAGTACTTCCTGATCAAGTAGGTCCCGTCTGTACATTGTTTTGTGCATGGGGAGAGGCAAACTCTCCCCATGTTGTTGTTTTGCCTGGACAATGAACGTCTGGCCGCATTGGGTTCTGCAAGGTCGTATCGGCATGCTGTAATGCGTCGCTTTCCCCCTTGCCATGACGGCTCGTTGGTTCCTGTGAACTGTGAATGGCTCTGATGACGCCAAGCGTTCCGCTCCGATATGCGCCGGATATGCCGGATACCGGTATTCAGCGTCGGATGGAAGACTTGGAACCATGAGAGAAAGGAATGACAAGACATATGAAACAGAGTGACGCCCCCTTGCTGATGATGAAGAACATCAGCAAGGATTTCTTTGGCAATCAGGTGCTGGCCGATGTCAACTTCACCCTGCATCAAGGAGAGATCCTCGGTTTGGTAGGGGAGAACGGCGCAGGGAAAAGTACCTTGATGAAAATTCTCTTCGGCATGGATGTGATTCATGAGACGGGGGGGTATGGTGGACAGGTCCTCATCGATGGTGAAGAAGTCCATTTCCAGACCCCGTTTGATGCGTTGGCCATGGGAATCGGCATGGTACATCAGGAATTTTCACTGCTGCCCGATTTCACCGCTACGGAAAACATTGTCCTTAACAGGGAGCCTGTGCGGAAGAATGTTCTTTCCGAGGTGTTCGGGGATCGAATGAACACCTTGGATAGAAAGGCCATGCATGAGCAGGCCATCACCGCGATTGAAAAACTCGGCGTGGCACTTGACTCGGACATGCAGGTCAGCGAGATGCCGGTGGGGCACAAGCAGTTCACGGAAATAGCACGTGAGCTGAGCAAGTCGTCCATCAGGCTGCTGGTGCTGGACGAGCCTACCGCCGTATTGACAGAGCAGGAAGCCGAATCCCTGCTCAATGCGATGCGCCGCCTGTCCCAAGCGGGTATCGCCGTGATATTCATCAGCCATAGATTACAGGAGATCGTTGATGTCTGCGATACCCTGTTGGTCATGCGGGACGGCAAGATTATCAAGGACGTGCCGGCAAAAGAAGCCGATACCCGTCAGATTGCGACATGGATGGTCGGTCGCGAAGTTTCGGTTTCCTCCAATCGCAGGCATTTCAATGGGCGGGATGATGATATTGTCCTTGCTATGAAGAACCTGTGGGTGGACATGCCGGGTGAGACGGTCCGGGATGTGTCGCTCGATGTCCGCAGGGGGGAAATCCTCGGTATCGGCGGTCTTGCAGGACAAGGGAAGCTCGGTATTCCCAACGGCGCCATGGGGTTGTTCCCCGCCGGCGGCCATGTAGTGTTCGACGGAAAGGAAATCGCCTTGAACAACCCCCGTAATTTCTTGGATTCTGGATTGGCGTTCGTTTCGGAAGACCGCCGCGGCGTCGGCTTGTTGCTGGACGAGTCGCTGGAATGGAACATTACCTTTACCGCGATGCAGATCCAGGACAAGTTCCTAAAGAAATATTTGGGCGGATTGTTGAAGTGGCGGGATCAGAAGTCGATAGAGGAAGCTACCAAGAAATATATCAACCAGTTGGAAATCCGTTGTACCAGCACGCGCCAGAAGGCGAAGGAGCTGTCAGGGGGAAACCAGCAGAAAGTCTGTCTTGCCAAGGCGTTCGCAGTGGCTCCGAAGCTGTTGTTCGTTTCTGAACCGACGCGGGGCATCGACATCGGGGCGAAAGGGCTGGTTTTGCAGGCATTGCGAGAATATAACGAACAGGCCGGAACGACCATTGTGATGATTTCTTCGGAGCTTGAGGAATTGCGCTCCATCTGCGACAGGATTGCGATCGTCTCGGACGGCAGGATCAGCGGCATCCTTCCCGCGGAAAATGATTCCGCCGATTTTGGCCTGCTGATGCTCGGGGAGACGGGCCGGCTGGCTCGGGATGTTCAGAGAGGAGCGGACGTATGAAACAGAAGATACAAGATTTCATCCATTCCTTCGGGTGGCCGAGGATCATCATCGGGGTGTTCCTGTTGCTGTTGTTCATCGCCGCACCGATTGTAAAAGTCAAGGTAAGCACTTCGCTGAGCGATACGCTGATTCGTTTTGGAATGAACAGCGTTATGGTCCTGGCGATGGTTCCGATGATTCATTCCGGTTGCGGCCTCAACTTCGGCTTGCCCGTCGGCATTATCGCGGGGTTGTTGGGCGGGACGCTGTCGATGCAGTGTAACTTTTCCGGTGGGTTTTCGTTTATCATGGCCATCGTGCTCGCCACGCCGTTTGCCGTGCTGTTTGGCTGGGCCTATGGCGCGTTGCTGAACAAGGTCAAGGGCGGGGAGATGATGATAGCCACCTATGTCGGCTTTTCCGTGGTCTCCTTCATGTGTATGATGTGGCTTCTTCTGCCGTATTCCAACCCGACGATGGTCTGGGGATATACCGGCAGCGGGCTACGTACCACTATTTCTACGGAGGGATACTATTACCACGTCCTCAATGATTTCCTGCAAATCAAGATAGGTTCACATCTGGTGATCCCGACGGGCATGATTCTGTTCTTCGCATTGCTCGCGTTCCTCATGTGGGCGTTCCTCCACACCAAGACCGGTACGGCCATGACCGCTGTCGGCTCCAATCCCGTATTCGCCCGCGCCAGTGGAATCAACGTGGACAGGATGAGGACTTTGAGCGTAATTATGTCGACTTGGCTAGGCGCGGTAGGGATCCTGGTGTACCAGCAGAGCTTCGGCTTCATACAGCTGTACATGGGACCGTTCTACATGGCGATGCCAGCTGTATCGGCGATATTGATTGGCGGCGCGTCGGTGAACAAGGCTTCCATCACCAATGTCATCATCGGTACGTTCCTGTTCCAAGGGATCGTCACCATGACTCCTTCGGTAATGAATTCCGCCATTCATACCGACATGTCCGAGGTTATCAGGATTATCGTCTCCAACGGCATGATCCTGTATGCCTTGACCAGAAAATCGGAGGCTACCAGATGAGCCCGCTCAAAGAGACGAATTGGCAGAAGCTGCTCCACTTTTTGGAGAACAATACGGTTCCCGTGCTGTTCCTGGTCATTTGTGCGATCGGTATACCGATGTCGGGATATTCCGCTTCGTATCTGGCCCAGGAGGTCGTGGTCCGCATTTCCCGCAATGCATTCCTGATCATTGCGCTCTTGATTCCCATCATGGCCGGAATGGGCCTGAACTTCGGCATGACGCTCGGCGCGATGGCCGGCCAAGTCGGTCTGATCCTGATTTCCGACTGGGGTATCGTCGGTATCCCCGGCATGGTGCTCGCCATGATTATCTCCACCCCCATCTCCATGCTGCTGGGGTGGGGCTGCGGCAAGATCCTCAACATGGCCAAGGGACGCGAGATGGTCACGAGCTATATCATCGCCTTCTTTATGAACGGCGTATACCAGCTGGTGGTCCTCTATATCATGGGGACGAAGTTCCTGCCGATCCGCAGTTCATCCCTCGTGCTGCCCCGCGGCTACGGCATCCGCAATACGGTCAATCTGATCGGTATCCGCAAGAGCCTGGACAATCTGCTGTCGGTGCGGATTTTGGGCATTTCCCTACCGTTGGCGACGTTCTTCGTCATTGCGTTGCTCTGCATTTTCGTAATCTGGTTTCGCCGGACCAAGCTGGGGCAGGACATGCTTGCCGTCGGGCAGGACATGGATGTGGCTCGCGACGCCGGAATCCGGGTTGAGCATACGCGTATCGTATCGATCGTGATGTCCACTGTCCTTGCCGGTTACGGCATGATTATCTACCTCTCCAATATCGGTACGCTCAATACATACAATTCCCATTCGCAGATCGGTATGTTCTCTGTCGCGGCGCTGCTTGTCGGCGGTGCTTCGGTCAGCAAGGCTGGAATCGGGAACGTATTCCTTGGCGTTACGCTGTTCCACTTGATGTTCATCGTCTCCCCTATGGCGGGCAAGAACCTGATTGGTCAAGCGCAGTTGGGGGAATATTTCAGAGTATTCGTCTCCTACGGGGTTATCACAATGTCGCTGGTGCTGTACGAGGTGCGCAAGCGCAGGGATAAGGCGCGGGCTGGTCGCGAGCTGGCCGCCCAGCAGTCAGAGGAGGCGTGAACATGAAGAAGTTTCAGATTACACGGAGATTCTGGATTCGTATCGCCGCGATCGCCGTTGTGCTGTTGCTCGCCGTACTGATGTTCTGGATTGGCAAGCAGCACACGATATTGCTCGACAACAAGACGTTGGAAGTTGACGGACGTTCCTACAAGGCGCTTTCCATCGTTGAGGTGAAAGTTGACAAAGGGGAGTGGCTGGAGCTGGCCGCCCGTGACCGCGATATGGCGGTGGTGACGGATCAGGGGCATAGGATTACCGTTCGATATACTGACGAAAACTATGAAGATGTCGAGAAAACATGGAAGTTTTCAGTGCCGTTGGGTGAGGATATGATGCTGCTTTCCATTCCTGCGTTGGTTGGAGGCGCGGACCATGATGTATGGCTGTCCCACTATGAGCCGCCCGTCGCCGCCGTCGCTCCTGTGGATACGGGCGTAGTAGTCGGAGAGGACGCCGCGCTTTTGGGAGATTTCTAGCGTTATCCGGTTTTGCCTGCACCGCATTGAAAGCCTGGAGTTGCCGGTGGGCTGTCGCGTCTCCGGGCTTTTTCTGTTTTTTTTATCCATTGTCGTTACGGATTGTAGACAGTTTGCGGACATATCAGTAGTTTTGTAACTGATAGTGGCGTTCGCCGTTTAATGGATTTGATTGTATATTCGTACATAGTGGCTGGGTGGGCTGATGAAGCTGAAACGAAAACTCATTGTATTCCTTGTATGTCTCTCTTGCCTGTTTTCGTTGTCCGCGTCCGTTCCGTATGCGAACGCACAGAAGATTTTCCCCGTCGACTCTCCTGTATATGAAAGCCTGGTGATGCTCTATGTCTCTACAGGGCGTGCGCAGCCCTCGTCCTCCGGGCCTTGGAGCGCCGATGAACTGCTTCGCATGTTGCAGACGGTTCCGTATGATACACTGTCCGGCGGCCAGAAGAAGTTATACGAAACCGTAGCGAACGCCCTCCATGCGTTTCCACGATTCGTTTCCGGAGACTCCTTTGGTTTTTCCCCGGCGCTTGCCGTCGCTCCTGAGCTTTACTTCCACACGAACGCCGCGTTCAATACCGAGCCTGACTGGAACTATGGATTTACGGAACGCAAGGCTCCATTGGCGTTTCGGTTCGAGGTCTGGTCCGCAGAACATTTCTATGGATTCGTCGAGCTGTCGTTGGGGCTGACGCGATATCACCATAACGACTATCCAATATCTTTTGCGGCTTCCACTGTCGCCGGTACGGCTGCTCCTTCCCGGGCGCAGGAATTGCTGTATACCGACAGGTTCCGTTCCAATATTCCTATGCTGGGAGGAGCCTCCCTCGGCGAATTGAGCATGAACATGCCATATCGTGCATTTCTATCTGCCGGAGGTTCTCATTGGAGCTTCCAGGTTGGTCGCGACCGGTTGTCCTGGGGAGTCGGGGAGTCTGGGAATCTGATTTTGAGTGACCACTATCCGATGCATCAGTTTCTGAGACTGTCCACATATCACAAGTCGTTCAAATATACATTTGTAGCCTCGTTCTTCCCCCATCCTGTGAACTACAGGCCCGATGACGGACAGAGCCTCGAAGAATTCATCGCAAAGAAACTCAGTGATCCGAATTATCAGATGAAAGGACTGAGCATGTTCATGGGGCACCGCTTTGAGTTCAGGATGTTTCAGGACCGGCTGTCGTTCGCATTGAGCGAGACAGTCATGTACCAGACGCTCGATGGGTATTTCGACATACAGGTGTTGAGTCCGCTGATGCTGTTCCACAACATGTATGTCAGGGGCAATGCCAATTCATTGCTTGGTTTCGAACTTGACGTTACTCCGGTCAATGGCCTCAATATCTACGGCATGTTCCTGCTTGATGATCTTGCGATTGGCTCCGAGCCAACCATCGGGCCTGATTCCAATCCCAACGCCATGGGCGGCATGCTCGGGATAAAGCTTGTGTTCCCCTATGGGAAAGGGACGTTCTTCGGGTCTTTGGAAGCCGTATATACGGATCCGTATCTCTATAAACGAGACGGGGACGTGGAATACATCGTCGCGTTCAGGGAGTCGAACAATACCGCCGGACAAATAAGCGGCAGCGGTTCAAAGTATCATAAATACTATCTGGGCTATGAATATGGCGGAGATGTCATTGTGGGGAATCTGCGTTTCGGCTATGCGGTTCCCGATAAGTTTACCAGCGCGTTGCTGGCGCAGGCCCGCTTCAAGGGACTCGTCGGCATCGATACCCCTTGGTCAAGATATTTATACAACAAGCCCCAGAGCAGCCCGACCACATCCATTGAAGTCAATGGATCGAGTTACGAAGGTCCGCTTGAAGGCCCTGTGGAAATCACTTTGCGCATGGAACCCTCTGTTTCGTTCGAGATGGGCAGAGGCCTTTCATTCCGTGGCAGTTTCAGCTTTCTGACACAATGGCACAGGAATCATTCCCAGGACGCAGGCCCGCTGTTTGACTTTCAGTTGATGGTCGGTGCCACATATCAGATTTAACGGCGTAGTTTCTTCTCCTTCCTCCATCGAGTCTCGTCTTATGGTGTGTGTCATTCGCCATGGGAAATCGGTGATGCGGAAACCCAGGAACCATGATAGGGTATAGGTATCATATCCATAGGGGGAAGATATGAGGCTTCGTATTGCTCGGATTCTTGGAATTGTGTTCATCTGTCTGTGTTTAGCCGTTCCTGCATTCGCTGGTTCGGAGGGGTATTCCAACCGACAGAAGATATATCCTGTTGATTCGGAGCTGTATCGGGCGATTACCTATCTGTATGTCACCCAAGGGCATGCGTTGCCTTCAACCACCGGTCCATGGAGCGCGGACGAACTCGACCGCATGCTGGCGAAGATCAATCGCGAGGAGTTGTCCGAGGGCGCGAAATCCACTTATGACTATGTCAAGGGCGAGCTTGATTTCATTCCTTGGCGGCCCGCGCCGGGTATCGGGATGAAATGGGGTCTTGAGGTCTCGCTCGAAACCTATACGCATACCAATACGGAATCCGAATTGTTCCGCGGGCGGTTCAACTGGAACTACGGCGTACTGAAGCAGAAACCCATGCTGAAAGGTTCATTTGAGACATGGCCGGTACGGAGCTTCTATGGATACGCGGAGCTATCGATCGGCAACTACTATCATACGAAGGATACCGGCAATGGCTGGCTGGATTTCGGGGAGACTGTCTTCAACACCAATATCCTAGGCTTTCAGAATCCCCCGCAGTTCGTTATAAGTTACTTGAATCTCAACATGCCATATCGTGCCTTCGCGGCCGCTGGCGGCGATCACTGGAGCCTGGAGGTCGGTCGCGACCGGATGAGCTGGGGACCTGGCGCCACTGGTAATTTCGTAGTCGGCGATACGTTGCAATACCACAACATGGCTCGGTTCACCACGTATTTCGACTCCTTCAAATATACATTCGTGACCTCGTTCTTCCCTCATCCGAAAAACTATGCGTCTCTAAACCCCGCTCAATGGGGCATGTCTCCCGGCGGGCAGTTCAGCGTGTTGGACGGAATCAACATGTTCATGTCCCATAGGCTGGAATGGAGGATGTTCAAGGACAAGGTCAACTTGACGCTGACCGAGGCGATCATGTATCAATCCGCTACGAACTTCCTTGACTTGCAGATTCTGAATCCTTGCATGATATTCCACGACTACTACATCCGCAGCAATGCGAATTCAATCGTGTCGTTGGAACTGGACTATACGCCCGTCAGGCATCTGAATATCTACGGGCAGATCGTCATGGATGAATTCCCGCTTCCCGGCGAACCTGTGCCCGGCAAGGCTTCGGTCGCCCTTCCCAACGGGCTGGGCTACATGCTCGGCGTCAAGAGCGCGGGTGCGGTCGGCCAGGGGATGCTCTATGGCTCGGCGGAATGGGCCATGACCGACCCGTACCTGTACCTGCGCGACCGCGGGCAAGAAGATGGAGGAACGGACTATAAGCAGGAGCCTGGCCAGTATGGTATCAACTGGGTGGTCGCCGTTCGAAATTATTCTGAATCCGGTACATATTACGATGAAGAGTTCCTCGGCTACAAATATGGCGGCGACGCCATCGTCGCGAATCTGAACGGCGGGTTCAGGGTGTTCGGTTCCTGGTATATCGAGGGGAATGTCTTCTATATGGTGCATGGAACGCACGACAAGTGGACCTGTTGGTCATACGTCGGCAATGGGGATGGCTCGTATCCTGTCAATCCTTCCACTCCTTCCACTGAGCATGCGACAGGAAACCACAAGGATCCGAATGCCAAGGCGACCCGGAACGCCGTCTCCCACACGTTGGTCGCCGGAGTGAACGGCGGCTATACCGTCCTGCCCGGGCTCAATGTGTTCGGTCAGCTGGATTTCATCAATGTCTGGAATCCGGGGAACGTAAAGGCCGCCTCCGTCCTGTTCGACATGCAGCTGACCGTTGGCCTTTCCTATACGATATAGCCGGGAATTCTGTCATGGTCCTCCCCCTGATACGGGGGAGGTCTTTCTTCGGGGTGCCGTATGAAAAAAATGTTGCTTGTATCTGTGTTGTTCGCTTTGGCGTGCGCCGGAACGTTGTTTGCGGCGGGGCCTTATTCGGAGATGATACCCCTTTCCTCTCCTGTGTACCGGGATATGGACGATCTGTATGCGGTCATGGGCATCGGGACTCCGTCAAATGCCCGGCCTTGGTCGAAGGGGGAAGCCTGGCATATTCTCGCGAGGGTCGATGCCGATGCGTTGCGGGGTGTTTTTCGGACGTTGTATGACCACCTTGCGAATGAGATTAGGCCGGGGCTTCGCTGGCAGTTCTCCGACGGCTTCGGCCTGGGGCTTGGTTTTGAGTCGAATATCGAAATGCATGCCCATTCCAACGGCAAGGATTTTGGAAAAGATACGGACTGGGTCTACAGGTTTGAAGAGCGTCGGCCGTTTCTCAAGGCTTGGTTGGATTTCGGTGTCAAGGACTTCCTCTATACATACGTGGATCTGCGTTACGGGATGGGACGGACGAATCCCCATGATACGGTCGTGCATTTGGAATCCTTGCCGGGTTGGGTAGGAGTGGGAGCGATCATCCCCCGGAATGTGGGAGCGGGCACGACCAACTATGTGACGCATTCCGCCGTATATAGCAAGGGCGTGTCGTGCAATGTTCCCCCTACATCAGCAGCTTTTGACTTTGAGTGGCCCAAACGTGCCGTATTCTCCCTTGGAGGGATGTTCTGGAATGTCTCGTTGGCCCGTGACCGAATCGACTGGGGGAATTCCCATATCGGTAATTTCATTGTGGACGACCATGTTGATTTCCATGACTATTTTCGCTTTGTCGCTTTCACCGACCATTTCAAATACGACTGGCTGAACCTGTTTTTCGATACGAATCCCGTTGGCGGCGAAGCAATGATTTCTGAGGTTCGCATGCTGATGGCCCACCGTCTGGAATTTCGGCCTTGGGATTGGCTGACGTTCGCCATTTCTGAAAATGTCATGTACCGGGCGCCGAGCGCCGATTTCAGGTTCATCAATCCCTCTTTTATTTTCCACAACCTGAACAATCGCTCCATGTTCAACGCCATCGCCCATGCGGAACTGGATATCATGTTGTATCAGGGGCTGAATTTGTACGGGCAGTTTGTACTGGATCAGGCGAAGGCTCCCAACGAAAGTGCGGCTCAGGCGGATGCTTGGGGGATTCTCGGAGGTGTCGAGTATGCCCATGTTCTTGGTCCCGGCGTATTGTCCTCTTCGCTGGAATGCGCTTATACGACTCCATGCCTCTATCGGCGTGACGGAGTGGATTTCCTCATGTACCGCAAGTATTTTACTCTGGGCTACAGCTACATATTGCATTTCGACTATATCGGATTTCCATATGGCGGGGATGCGCAAGTGCTACAGTGGGAGGTCTCCTACAGAATGCCGGGCTACGGCGCTGTCACGCTGTCGCTCATGGGGATGCGTCATGGGGAAATGAATATGTTCAAATCCCATAATATGGGTGATGACAATGATGGATACCCGAATTATGTCGGCCGGACGCCATCGGGCGATGTCATCGATGAATCGTTGACTGTCAGTCTGTCCGGCACATACGGGATCCCCCGGTTTTCCAACTGGGTCGGGATGTCCGTATGGTCGCGGCTTGATTGGGTAGGGCGAAGGAAATACACCCGGTCGTCCCGGACCTATGGCGCGGGAAGTTCGGACTGCCAGTTTACCTTGGGGCTGCGAATAGCGCTGCAATAGTACGTTGGACGAAACGAAGGCCGGCTTTTGAGCCGGCCTTTGATGCAAGTGAGCGGATCCCTCCGCATGTGTTTGGTTCCCCCGAGGGATGGTTGCCGATGATGTCAGACCGCCATGACGCTGAAGGTCATCTGCCCGGCGTCGGCCACGACGCGGCCGTTCTCCACCTCGACGACGCGGCCGTTCTGGTCGAGGACGGAGTACTGGAAGGAGTCGTTGTTCGCGG
>JAXEWB010000020.1:0-24011 GCA_034114085.1 Sphaerochaetaceae bacterium
CGCCTGTCGTTTCCTGTGCCCGCAATCGCCGGACCTAGCTGTTGACCCGTTCCAGATATTCTTTGGTCTCTGTGTTGACGCGGATTTTTTCGCCCTGCTTGATGAAGATGGGCACGCGGACCTTCAGACCGGTTTCGGTGGTAACGTACTTGGTGGCGCCCTGAACGGTGTCGCCCTTGACGGCTTCTTCCGCCTCAGCCACAAGGAACACGACCTTGCTCGGAACCTGAATGTCGAGGATCTGGTCCTCCCAGATGGTGCAGCGGTAGGTTTCGCCATCTTTCATAATGTACTGGTAGTCGGGGAAGGACACCATGGGCACTTCAATCTGCTCGTATGTTCCAGTGTTCATCAGGTGGAAATTTTCACCGTCGTTGTACATGTACTGGTAGTCGACATCTTCTACGGTGATGTCTTCCGCATTGTCCTGCGTCTTCATGGTTTCGCTCAGGGTCTGACCGGTGGAAGGACTCTTGAGCTTGAGACGGACGAAGGCGGAACCTTTGCCGGGATTGACGAATTCGCGTTCGACGCAAACGAAAGGCTGCCCCTTGATCAGCAAGGCGGTACCTTTATCAATCTGACCTGCTTTAATCATTGTATTACCTCTAATCTCTTTGAATTGACGATTTTATCTGTCGGCCATCATAACAGAAAAGGGAAAAAGAATCACCCCCTCGATGGATGTTTTTCCGAGTTGCAGCATCAGCATTCTGTCCATGCCCATGGCGACCCCCGAGCAAGGCGGGAAATCACTTTCAAAACAATCGGCGAAAGAGAGGTCTATGTCCGGTATGACGGTGCCGGTCTTTTCCCGTCGCTCAATCAGCGCCGCGTATTCCTTGCGATAGTATTCCCTGACGGTGGAAGCGTCCCGTTCCTCGTCGTAGCAGTTCGCCACCTCGACGCCCCCCATGTACATCTCCCACCGTCGGCGATACGGTCTGCCGGGGATTTTCTTCGCCAGGCAATCTATCTGCGCGGGGTATTCGCTCAGCACCAGCGGCCTGTCCTGGGGGAGCGCAGGCTCCACGAACGTAAGGAATATCCGGTTGAACGTTTCTTCCCAGCTTTCCGGTGCGTCGGGGACGTGCAGGCCGAGTCTGACAGCCTCCTCTCGGAGCGTCCGCTGGTTCTGGCTTTTATCCAGATCCACCCCCGCGTGGATTTTGCAGGCTTCCGCTACGGTCATCTTCCGAAACGGCGGCAGCAAATGCTCCGGGCAGCCAGGCAATGCGGTTCGGGCGACCATATCTTCCGTAATGCCGATGGAATCTTCGTCGTCAGCCCCCACGGTATAGTATTCCAGCATGGTGAACTCTGGGTTGTGGTGCCGTCCCAGTTGCTCACAGTTGCGGAAACAATGGGAGAACTGGTAGATGCTCCCGGAACCTTGGGCGATCAGCCGCTTCATGTAGACTTCCGGCGACGGGACGAGGTACAGCTCGCGATTGCCGATGAATTCGTTGGTGAACGTCGTCGCGAAGTTCTCGATCGTCGGTTCGGGAATCAAGTCGGGGGAGAGTACCGGGGTATCGACTTCGGTGTACCCGTGGTCGTCGAAATAGCGACGCATGGCGGAAAATAATTTGCTGCGTCCGGTTGATGATGTCATGTCCAGCATGCGGCCACTATATCATCACCATGGATGATGGACAAGGATGTCGGGGCGCGAAATTACTGTCACTTCTCATAGGCTTTCATGGACGGTGTATCGTCGCCTTGGCGGGGATGGCTGTTGTGATATCCGGCTCTAGTCCTGTATGCAGTCGCTGTCCGTCCCCCATAGGCATTTCATGCCAAGGTGTTTTCGCGGGGGGATTTCATCATCCACCGTATTATCCATCCGTATGATGAAAGTCCTTGGTTGTTGCCCAGACCCTAGGGTGTACGGTATACTCGGCGGTGATGAATACCGACGATACGATATACGCCCTTGCGACTCCTTGGGCGGAAAGCGCCCTGGCGATTATTCGCACAAGCGGGCCAGATGCTATCTCTTTGTCCAGCAAATGTTTTTCTCGGCATGATGCGCTTTTAAAGGCAAAATCGGCGACGCTTGTCCATGGATATCTTGTCAATCCCGCGACCTTGGAACGGATAGACGAGGTGGTCGCCGCCGTCTACCGGGAGGGGCATGGCTATACCGGTGAAAACGCCGTTGAATTTACCTGTCACGGCAGTCTGCCGGGGATACAGCGTATCCTTGACGTATTCGCGTCCAACGGATTTCGCGCCGCCGAGCCGGGGGAGTTCACGTTCCGTGCTTTCATGCATGGCCGGTTGGATTTGACGCAGGCCGAGGCGGTGCAGGAACTGGTCGCGGCCCGAAGCGCGGCTTCCCAGAGCCTTGCGTTGTCTCGTTTGGGTGGCGCATTGAAGCGGCGGATTGAAGAATTGAAGCAAGAGGTGCTGGATATCGTCAGTTTCGTCGAGGTTCAGCTCGATTATGCGGAAGATGAAATCGGCGGGGACACGACGTTTCCCCGCCTGAAGCTGGAGAACGTGGTCGCCGCGCTGGAAGCGTTGGCCGCCACATGGAAGACCGGTCGCCTGTATGGGCAGGGGGCGCGGGTGGTGCTCGCCGGCGCGACAAACGCCGGCAAGTCGTCGCTGTTCAACCTGTTCCTCAAGGAGGAGCGCGCCATCGTCAGCGACCGCCATGGGACGACGCGGGATTTCTTGGAGGCGTGGATGCAGATAGAGGGCATTCCCGTTCGGCTGTATGATACCGCGGGACTGCGTGACGCCGACGACACCATTGAGGCGGAAGGGGTACGGCGTACCGAACACCTGTTGGAGCAGGCCGACTTGATCCTGTTGCTCGTCGATGGTTCTCAATCCGATGCAAAGGATTTGTTGGCGCGCAACGCTTCCATCGCCGCCGATCCCCGGACGATTCTTGTATGGAACAAAAGCGACCTGTCGTGCCAAGCCCCGCCTCGTGACGCTCTGGTGGTCAGCGGCAGGACGGGCGAGGGGATGGACCGGTTGGTCTCTACGTTGGCGGGGCGTCTGAAGGGAGGCGTCCGGGCCAGCGGGGATGAACGGCTGGTCATTGAGTCCGACCGTCAGCGGGACGGTTTGCTTCAAGCCGCCGGGGCGTTGCGCAGGGCCGACGGGCTTGAACGTGGCGCAGTGCCGCTGGATATCGTAGCCATGGAGCTGAACGAGGCGTTGCATGCCTTGGGGGAGTTGACCGGCGAGGCCACTGGCGCCGATATCCTGGAGCGGATATTCTCCGGTTTCTGCGTCGGGAAGTGACGCTGGAAGACAATGCGAAGAATGAAGGAAATGAAATAGATGGATTATGATGCGATAGTGATAGGGGGCGGGCATGCCGGAATCGAGGCGGCTCTCGCCCTTTCCCGGATGGGATTCGGGACCTTGATGATTACCCAGAGCCTTGATGCGATTGGTCGGCTGTCCTGCAATCCCGCCGTCGGAGGACTTGCCAAGGGCAATCTCGTGCGGGAGGTCGATGCCTTGGGGGGCGAGATGGGGCATCTGATCGACCATGCCATGATACAGTTCAGGATTCTCAACCGGAGTCGCGGTCCTGCTGTACAGGCTCCCCGGGCGCAGGCCGACAAGTTCACCTACCACCGGCTGGCGAAGGAGACGTTGGAGGCGCAACCCTGCCTTTCATTGTTCATGGATACTGTCGTTGATATCCTTTTGGAGCCTGATGGCCATACAATATGTGGCGTTGTCACGGAACGAGGACATCGAATATCGTGTAAAGTGGTGGTGATGACGACGGGGACGTTCATGGAGGGGCGGATTTTCATCGGTGAATACGACGCTCCCTCCGGGCGTTTGGGAGAGCCCGCCGCCGTCGGGCTGGGGACGGCTTTGCGCGCCAAAGGTTTTTCGGTAGGTCGTCTGAAGACCGGGACTCCCGCCAGGGTGCGCAAGGGTAGCCTGGATCTTGACGCGATTGAGGAACAGCCGGGCGACGAACAGATGCTACCGTTTTCTTTCGACTATGAAATGGTGGATCGTCCGCAGCTGAGCTGCTGGATTACTTGGACGAACGACAGGACGCACCAGATCATACGCGACAACATCCATCGTTCTCCGCTGTACGGCGGCAAGATTGTCGGTCGCGGGCCGCGGTACTGTCCGTCCATCGAGGACAAGGTGGTGCGTTTCCCCGACCGGGACCGCCATCAGATTTTCATTGAGCCGGAGGGAATCGGAACTGAGGAAATGTATCTCAACGGGCTTTCTTCCTCGCTTCCCGAAGATGTCCAGACCGCGTTCATCCATTCGATACGTGGATTGGAGCACGCCCAGGTGATGCGTCCGGCATACGCCGTAGAATATGATTATCTCGACCCGCTGCAGCTGCTGCCGTCGCTGGAGACGAAGCGTGTGGCGGGGCTGTTCGTCGCGGGGCAGACGAACGGGACGAGCGGATACGAGGAAGCCGCCTGCCAGGGGTTGATGGCCGGTATCAACGCCGCCCAGAAATTGAAGGGTGAAGCCCCGCTGATACTTTCCCGGACCGAGGCGTATACCGGTGTCCTGATCGACGACTTGGTGACGAAGGGAACCAAGGAGCCGTATCGGATGTTCACCAGTCGCGCGGAGTACCGGTTGAACCTCCGCCACGATTCCGCCGACCAGCGGTTGACGCCGAAGGGCTTTGCCGTCGGCTTGCAGACCGTCGGGCATATGGAGCGGCTGCGGGCGAAACTGGAGCGTATGGAAGCGATCAAACAACTTCTTGGTTCACGCAAGCTGGAGGGAAAGAGTTGTCTGGAGGCGCTCAAACGTCCTGAAATCACGATTGACGGATTGCTTTCCGACATTCCTGAACTGGCTTCCTTCGACGCTCCCGTGCGATATCAGGCTGAGCTGGATATCAAGTATGACGGATACATCAAACGTCAGGAACGGCAGGTGGACAGGTTCGCCCAGCTTGAGGAAATGTCGATTCCCGGCGATTTCGACTATGATTCGGTGGATGGCATTTCCGCTGAATCGCGCGAGAAGTTCAAGCAGGTCCGTCCGATGTCCATCGGGCAAGCGGGCAGGATCAGTGGCGTGCGCAACAGCGATGTCGCCATTCTGATGGTGCATTTGGGGCATGGGGCTCTCCGCCACGGAGATGCACGGCAGGACGAAAAGAGTTGCATAGGGGTGTCCTCGTGCCGGTCTGATTGTTCTGCGTCCGGGATTGCCCGTCCCGGGGGTGAGGCGTCGCATGAAAACAAGGAGGACGCCGATGCCGAATGACAGGTTGCGGCGGTTGTGCCGCGAAGGGGTAACGGCCCTCGGCCTTGTTTTTGACGATGATCAGTTTCGCCGGCTGTTCGCCTATCTCGATGAAATTGAGTTGTGGAACCCAACGTACCGGTTGGTCGGCGCGGAAGGGGATGAACTGGTGGTCAAGCATTTGCTGGACAGTCTGTCCGCCGTATCGGTAATACGGGATGTAATCCGAAAAAAGGGGTGGGATGCCTGTCGGTTCTGTGATGTCGGCTCAGGTGCGGGACTGCCGGGAATTCCGCTTGCGATAGCGTTTCCCGACATGCCGTTCACGCTGGTGGAGCGTATGGGACGACGGGTAGGGTTCTTGCGCAATGCGCTGGCCGTCGCCCGGCTTGCCCAGCGCGTCGAGGTGGTTCAGGCGGATGTGTCCGAGGTGAAAAAAGAATTTGATCTTGTAACCTTTCGGGCGTTTCATCCTTTACAGGATGTTATTAAGGATATCGGATCAATCCTGGCGGAATCCGGGGTGGTCTGTGCGTATAAAAGCCGCGAAGAGAATGTCCAGCGGGAGTTGTCCGCGGTTGAAGGACTCGTCCGTCGGGGCGCAGGAGGAAGTGCGTCCGGTTGGGTCTCGGATCTTGTGCCTGTCGAGGTACCGTTCCTTGATGCTCAACGGATGCTGTGTCTGTTGGAGAGGGCGGGAGATGAGAGTAGGCGCCCCCTCGCATCCGTCGCGGTGGAATCTCCATGAGGGAGATGCTATAATCATGACGCTAGGCGGCGGTGTCTTGGGTGGAACAGAAGCGTCTACAAGCTGAAAGTCGCCTGATGGAGGATAGGTACGTGAAGAAAGGGATGTTTCCCATCATCATAGCTATTGTATTTCTTTTGGTTGGAAGCGTCGTCGGCGCATGTATCGGCATTCAGTCGGATCAGCTGCCCGGTATATTGGGAACTGTTTCCGCCGCGATAGTCGCGTTTGTTCAGAAATATATCGGATTCGCTGCGTCCGGTCATGTCGGCGGCCTGATACCGGCCGTCGTTCTGCTCTATGCCTGGGGTATATTGTCGTTGATTTGCCGCAAGCGGCCTTTTTTCTGGTGGATGCTTCCCGTTTCCGGGGTGATGTTCTACACCGTCTATCTGTTTGCGATGATGCTCCAGCAGTCCCCTGAACCGGCTTGGATTCTCGACGCATTGTACGCAAGGTCGGCCCGCGGGGGTTCCGGTCTCCTGCTGCTGGCGTTCTTATTGGAGACGTTGGTCGGGATCCTGCTGCTGATGCTTTCCATGGCGTTGAACGCCAGATGGCGCAAGAAGAACGTCCTCGCCGTCGCCTCCCGTAAACGAAAGGAAGAACAGGAGGCGAAGTTGTCCACCTTGGCGGAGGACTATAGCCTTTCCGTTCCTGTCGAACAGTCCTCCGAGGGTGCGGAACCGCTGAAAACGAAGAAGGGCAAGAAGCGGAAAGAGCGGAAGGCCGATGCCGACGCTTCTCTGGCTAAGGAGACTTCCGAAGAGACATTGGTTACGTTCGAGCTGGATTCTGACGGAAACCAGATTGACAACGGGGTTGTTCATCCCGTCAAGCCTATTGACCCCGACGCTCCGTTGGTATTCCCTGAAATCATCGATGGTCCGAAGTTGAAGCGGATTTCCCGGAAAAAGAGTGCGGATGGAAACCCCGCTGTACCGACACCTGTTTTCGGTTTTGAGAATCCGGCTCCTTCCGTGGAGGAACCTGAAGATATCCAAACGTCCGAAAATGAAGACGCCCCCGTTTCAGGATTCTTGCAAGCCGCCTTGTCCGCCGTAGGGCAGACCAATGCGGAATCGCAACCGGTGGCGTCGAGCAAGGTGTTCAAAGCCGGGCAGCTCGCCGCCGCGGTCGCTCAGGCGCAAGGAACTCCCGTCACGTCTACCAGTACCGGCCGTTCCCGGTCAAAAATTCATTCTTCGTTGGCCGAAGCCCAGGAACGGGCCCGGTTGGAAGCGAGGAAGGACCAAGGCTTCTCTCGGACTGAACCGTCTGCGGCGGATGCCTCTTCCATGAAAGTCGCTGGAACTACGCCGTCGGTTACGCAAGTATCGGAACCCGAACCGATGAAGCTGCGCCATAAGCTGTTCGGAATCCCCTCCTTGAAGAAAAAGAATGAGTCCGACCCCTCTGGGGAAATGTCCGCACCTTCCGTTTCATTGGATGAGCCTCAGAAAATTGACGAACCCGTGCAATCCGCCGAGGTGGCTGATGACATGCCGTCAGTGCCTGCGATGTCTCCGGAACTTCAGGCGCTTCGAGAGCGTCTCGCCACACAGCCCAAGGTCGTTCCGGCCATGCCTGCTGCTTCAGCCGCATCGGTCACGCCTTCCGCGTCGATTGCGCATTCCGTAGCGTCTATACCTTCCGCTCCCGCCGTCCCCCCCAAACAGGGAATCAGTTCTTTCGCACCGCATAGCACCGCCCGTCCTGTCAACGGCGGGATAAGTGAAGACGCCCCTGTTCCGCCTCCGGCCCCTGAACCGAAAAATCCCGAGGACGATATGGACGTGCTGTCCGGCGTCGGCGGTCTTTCTTCGTCCAACGCCGGTAAATCCGCCTTGCTGAACCGCAAGCGGCTGGTCTATCAGTTCCCTCCCGCCGACTTGCTGGTGACCTATCCGGACCATGGCAACGATGTTGACGAGGCAACGATTCAGAATGGGGAGCTACTGATCGAGACGTTGCGTCAGTTCAAGATACAGGCGACGTTGATGAATATCGTCAAAGGCCCGACGGTCACGATGTTCGAAGTTTCTCCGGCTCCTGGCGTGAGAGTCAACACGATTGTGAACCTCGCTGACAATATTGCGCTGTCGTTGGCCGCACAACGGGTCCGCATCGTCGCTCCTATTCCCGGCAAGCAGGCCGTGGGCATCGAAGTGCCGAACAAGAAGCGCCAGATTATCGGTTTCAAGGAGATGATCCCCTCGATGGACGCCAAGGAGTTCGCCATCCCGATGGTGCTCGGCCGGACGATTACCGGTGAACCGATTGTTACCGACCTGGCCAGTACGCCCCACCTGCTGATCGCCGGTTCCACCGGAAGCGGCAAGTCGGTCTGCGTCAACTCGTTGATCTGTTCCATCCTATACCGCAAGTCCCCGAAGGAAGTGCGGTTGATCATGGTTGACCCGAAGATCGTCGAACTGAAGATATACAACGGGATTCCTCATCTGCTGACGCCCGTCATCACCGAGGCGAAGAAGACAATCAAGGCGTTGGAGTTCTGCATCTATGAGATGGACCGTCGCTACAAGCTGCTACAGGGGTTGAACGTCCGAAACATCAAGGCGTACAACAAGAAGATCGTCGAAGCGCGGCTGGCCCGTGAAAAACTGCCGTACATCGCGGTTATCATTGACGAGTTCGCCGACCTGATGGCTACGGTAGGTAAGGAACTGGAAACCCAATTGGCCCGCTTGGCCGCGATGTCCCGTGCCGTCGGCATCCACTTGGTGCTTGCCACGCAGCGACCGTCGGTGAACGTCATCACCGGTCTGATCAAGAGCAACATTCCGTCTCGTATCGCATTCGCGGTCACTAGCGCGATGGACAGCCGCATCATCATTGATGAAATTGGCGCTGAGAAACTGCTGGGCAAGGGCGACATGCTCTATTCCAGCAACGCTGATCCCTCGCCGTCCCGCATCCAGGGCGCGTTCCTTTCTGACGAGGAGGTCGAGAAGGTCGTTGGTTTCGCTTGCTCCCAAGGGGAGCCCGACTATATCGATGAAGCGTTCTTTGAAGATGACGAGCCGGAAGACACCGGTGACGACGGGGATGGTGATTTCGGCGATGGCGACGACGCGCTCATGGACAAGGCGTTGCGGATCGTCGTGGAACGCAATGGTGCGTCGGCGTCGTATCTCCAGCGGCGTCTGAAGATCGGCTACAACCGCGCCGCCCGTCTGGTCGAACAGATGGAGGAGCTGGGATACGTCGGGCCGCCGAACGGCAGCAAGCCGCGCGAGCTGTTGAAGTTCCCCGACTAGGCCGGTTGATTGCGAATCCTGCTCCAGGCGATAGGTGTGTCGGCAGGTGGGACGCCCAGTGTAACCTGTGCTTTTTTCGTTCGGTACGGCGCATGGGGCTTCTCATCATATGCAGGATGGTATTTCGTATCGATGGGCAAAGATGCTTGCCGTTGCGGAAAAACGTAGGTACTGTCATATAGAGGCCGACCGGCGTTCTTCACCATGAATTTGAGGGTATGGCATGGCGGAGTCTACGTTTTGGTGTTATAGTGCCGTAGGTTGAGTTCTCCGGGGCCGGACTTGCCGCATGTGTTTTGTGCGTCCCGGAGCATCGGAGGATGAAATGGAGACCGTTGGAGTACATGCCGTTTGCAACGGCAACGTGGTTTTGGCTTCTGAGGCCGTCGTCCCTGTGACGAGGAAGGAGATACAGTACGGATTCAGCGTTTATGAAGCGCTTCGTATCGTCAAAGGACATGCCGTACATCTGGAAGACCATATCCGGCGGTTGAACAACTCCTGCAAGGGCATCGGGCTTGTCCATTCTATTTCCGACGATGATTTCATCTTTTGGGTGAGGAAGCTGATCGAAGCCGACGATATCATGGAGGCTACCGTCCGTATCCTGCTGGTGGGCGGACGGCCGTCGCTGTGCTTCATTACCGCCGCGCCGTTGCTGACCTATCCCGACAGCTATTATAGCGAGGGAATCGAGGTGATCACGTATGCGGGGGAACGGTTTCTGCCATCGTGCAAGACCAGCAACCTGTTGCTGAATTATCTCGCCCTCCATGCGGCCAATGACCGGTGTGCGTTTGAAGCGTTGCTCGTGGACCGGCATGATCGGGTGCTGGAAGGAACCAGAAGCAATTTCTTCGCATTCCATGACGGCAAGCTCCATACCGCTCCAGATGACCTTGTGCTGGAGGGAATCACCCGTGACCGCATATTGAAGGCCGCCGCGTTACAGGGGATCGAAGTCGTGTTCGACCCGCCGCTGGCATGCGATCTCTTTACGGATATGTACGATGAGATGTTCATCAGCTCGACCAGTATGGGAGCCATGCCGGTGCGGAAGGTTGACGCCCGCATCATGGCGGGCCCGTATGACCGGACCAACGCAATTTGCCGTCAGGTCCGCCAGTGGGAGCTTGACGACTAGCTATTTGCGGTCGCTGGTCTTTTTTTCACGACACAGTCCGACACTTTGTTTTTATCATGGTTTCCTATAGGTGGACATAACCATCGATTTATTCTATCATTCGTTGTTGTCGTGCATTACGACTTTTTCCGTTGTGAATCATTCTCCTTGCAACGGTTTGTTTTGAAAATCAACTACGTACAAAGGCGATATATAAAACACATGAAATTTTCTGATTTAACCCTTCACCAAGATGTACTGAAAGGCATTGATGCCGCGGGATTCTCCGATTGCATGCCTGTTCAGGAACGAGTGCTCCCTGTTGCGTTGCAGGGAAAGGATGTAATGGTCCAGTCCAAGACTGGAAGCGGGAAGACCGCGGTGTTCCTTGTCACAATCCTTGAAAAATACGCCAGGGCGCTTGAAGCTCGCCAGGCTGGGGAAAACGCTGGACAGGCTTCTGGCGATACGATTGTGGAACAGCGGTCCATAGCCCAGAGTTCCGAGCCGGTCGTTTCCACTGTTTCCCAGAAGAGCCAGCCCGTCGCCTTGATTGTGTCGCCAACCCGCGAGCTGGCCGTCCAGATTGAGGAAGACGCGGTGCTGCTCGCCAGCGGGATTCCCGGTTTCCGGGTCGGTTGCTTCTATGGCGGCGTCGGGTATGGCAAGCAGGACAAGCTGATTGAAGATGGATGCGATTTGTATGTCGGCACTCCCGGACGTCTGCTGGACTACCAGAAGATGCACAAGCTGGACTACAGGATGTTCGATACCTTCGTTATCGACGAAGCGGACCGCCTGTTCGACATGGGCTTCTATCCCGACGTACAGAAAATGTTCAGCTATATGCGCCCCGGCAAGGAGCGTCAGACCATGCTGTTCAGCGCCACGCTGGGTACGCGGGTTCGTAACCTCGCCTGGAGCTACATGAACGAGCCGGATGAAATCGAAGTCCAGCCCGAGGAAATCACCGTCAAGGCGATCGAGCAGGAGCTATACCATGTCTCCAAGGATGATAAGTTCCATCTGTTCCTGCAATTGATGACACGAGAACAGCCGGAGAACGCACTGATCTTCACTAATACGAAAGCGAAAGCGGTGGAACTGTGCAAACGGTTGACGCTGAACGGTTTCAAAACCGAATATCTGATGGGCGATATGCCGCAGAGCAAGCGGCTGAAGACGATTGAACGGATGAAGGACGGCGAGATCAAGTATTTGGTCGCGACTGACGTTGCAGCTCGTGGACTTCAGATCGATGGTCTGCAACTGGTGGTCAATTACGATATCCCTGAGGATTTCGAGAGCTATGTACATCGTATCGGTCGCACCGCACGTGCGGGGAAAAGCGGTAAGGCGATTACGTTGGCCTGTGAGGAATATATCTACGGTCTTGAACCTATCGAAACATATATCCAGATGAAGATTCCCGTAATCTGGCCCGCCGAGGGGGAACTTCCCGTGGTTCAGGACAAGAGCGAGGGAATGCGTTTCCGCGATTTGGTCAGCGAAGAAGAATATGCCGGACATGGCGGCGACCATAGCGGCTATGCGTCCCGTGGCGGACGCCGGCCCGCGGGCGGACAACGGAGCGGCGGACGTTCCGGACAGGGCGGCCGCGGCGGTTCCCGTTCCGTGAGCGGCGGCTCCGGGAGGGATGCTTCCCGTATCCGGCGACCGAAATCCGCTGCGGACATGGAAGAAGCGGCGAAACCCAGCCAAAGACCCGAAGCCGGGGATAGAAAGCCCCAGCGTAGGGCGAAAGGTACCAAGAGCTACGCTGAAATCCAGAAGATGGATTTGGAAGAACGAATGGCGTACTACAAGAAGCAGTACGGACAGGAGCTTTCGGAAAGTTCTTCCGCCGGACAGCCCGGAACTACGGACAGAAGAAGTACGGGAAAATCCACCGAGAAGCCGGGTGTGAAGTCCGGTTCAAGAACTGGAGAGACAAAGACGAGCGGTGCAAAGCGCTCTGGGACAAGACCTCAGCAGACTGGCGCCCAGAGAACCGGTGCGCAGAAAACCGGAGGCGTTGCTGAAAGTCGGCCAAGGAACCGGAAAAACGGTCCGGTATCCACTGGCGCCGGGACGCAGACGCTCCAGGCGAAACCTGCGCAGGCAACTCCCGCGACACCTGCGAAGAAACCTGGTTTCTTGGCGCGGCTGTTCGGTCTCGGAAAGAAAAAGCAGGATTGATAGGAAAAAGCCGATGCTACGTCGTTTCATCTCATATTATCGTCCATACAAGGGTCTATTCTTCATGGACATGGGTACCGCGGTATTGTCCGCGGTACTTTCCATTGTATTCCCCGCGTTGACCAGGGAGTTGCTCAAGACCTATGTCCCCGAAAGCGACTGGCGGGCGATGTTCATCGTCTTTTGTCTGATGCTCGCCATCTATCTGGTCCAGATGGGTTCCAACTACATCCGCATACGGTGGGGGCACATCCTCGGTGTCAAAATGGAGAACGACATGCGGGCCGAGCTGTTCGACCACCTTCAAAGCCTTTCGTTCGGATATTTTGACAAGGTTAAGACCGGCCATATGATGAGCCGCATCACCAACGACCTGTTCCAGATTACAGAAATCGCCCATCATGGACCGGAGGATTTGCTGATCAGCGTTTTGACGATCGTGGGCGCATATGCGGTGATGTTCAGCTATAGCGTCCCGTTGTCCTTGGTTTCTATGATTCCGTTACCGTTCATGCTGTTCTACGGCATCCATTACGGACTCAAGATGAAGGAAAAGTTCCGTGCGGTCCGGCGTACTGTCGCCGATGTGAACAGCACCGTAGAGAATTCCTTGCAGGGGATTCGTGAGGTAAAGTCTTTTACCCAGGAACAGTACCAGAACAACAAGTTCGGTGAAGTGAACGATATCCTCAAAACCAGCAAGGAAGAGCAGTACAAGGTTATGGCGAGTTACCATGCCGTACTCGGTTTCTTTCGCGATTTCTATTATTTCACCACAGTAGTCGGCGGTGCGGTTCTGATTTATTACCATGTCATACCGGTGTACGACCTGGTGACGTTCATCCTCTATGTCGGTATCGTGCTTCCTCCGTTGGACCGGCTGATTCAGTTCACTGAGCAGTTGCAGCAGGGAATCGCGTCGTTCGAGCGGTTCATCGAGGTGCTGGATGTCAAACCGGACATCACCGATGTGCCTGACGCCAAGGAACTGGCCGTGACAGAAGGAGCGGTTCGATATGACCATGTGCGGTTCAGCTATGACGACGCCAGCGGGCAGGTGCTCGGTAACCTTGCCCTCGACATCCCCGGAGGGAGTACGGTCGCCTTTGTCGGTGAATCAGGAGCGGGAAAGACCACGATCGCTTCGTTGCTCCCAAGGTTCTATGAACCAAATTCCGGTAGGATTCTGATCGATGGACAGGATATCTCGAAAGTTACCCAGAGTTCGCTTCGCCGGCAGATCGGGTTCGTTCAGCAGAACGTGTTCCTGTTCGACGCCAGTATCAGGGAGAACCTGCGATATGGCAAGTCCGACGCAACCGAGGCGGAGATGTGGACCGCGCTGGACGCGGCGAACCTCGGCCAGTTCGTCAGGGAATTGCCAGACGGCCTGGAGACGCAGGTCGGGGAGCGTGGAACGAGATTGTCCGGCGGACAGAAACAGCGGCTTTCCATTGCTCGTGTGTTTTTGAAAAATCCGGCGATTCTAATCTTTGACGAGGCTACTTCGTCGTTGGATACGGAGAGCGAGGCTCAAATTCAGGATGCGTTCGACCGCCTTTCGCGGGGGCGTACCGCGATTGTCATCGCGCATCGCTTGACGACCGTCAAGGACGCTGATCATATTTTCGTCATCGACAAGGGGACGCTGGCGGAAACTGGGACTCATGAGGAACTGCTGGCCCGGGGCGGACATTACGCCCGGTTGTACCATAATCAGGATTTTTCCTGATTCCCATATCGCTTTATTGACGATATCGGGACGCTATGCTACTACAAGGTTATTGTCGATTGTGCGCATTTCTGAGTGACGAAACTGTATGAAGGGTAGGCGAGTATGAAGTTCATCAGGATAGGTATAGCGGCTTTGGTTGTCGTTCCGGCGTTGCTGCTGTCGGTATTCGTGGCGATTATCCCCGCGGGAATCATGAAGCTGTTCCATGGCCGGAAGGCTGCGGACCGGTGGATGCGCATGAACGGTACGTTCATTGCGAAGCTGATCCTGGTTATGCTGAACGTGAAGGTCCATGTCGACGGTACGGAGAATCTGCCGCCTGAAGGTACGCCTGTCTGTTTCATGGCGAACCACCAGAGCCTGCTGGACGTTCCTGTCGTCGTGGGGCCGTTGGGGGTCTGGGCTGGATTCATCACCAAAAAAGAACTCAAGAAAGTTCCGCTCGTCAATTTTTGGGTACAGTCCATCAACTGTGTGTATATAGACCGGAAGAGCCCCCGTTCTTCCATTGAAGCGATTTTAAAAGGGGTGCAGAACATCAAGAACGGCATTCCGATGTTCATTTTTCCAGAAGGCACGCGTAGCAAGACCGGAAAGCTGGGTGAGTTCAAGAACGGTAGCCTGAAGCTGGCCACCCGCGCGAAGGCCATGATCGTCCCGATTGCCATCAGAGGGATTCGTCCCGGCCTGGAGGGAATCAGTAGTTTTCGCAGGGTTCACGCCTATGTATCGGTCTGCAAGCCTATTCCTACCGCAGAGCTGGACGATGAGCAGTTGAAGGACCTGCACAATGTAGTCTATGGGGAAATAGAGACTCGTTTCGCGGAATTGCCCGCGCCGACTAAATAAGAAAAGTCAGAAACGCCGATGTCCGGAAATCGTTCGGATATCGTGCGTCCGTTCTGAAAATCCGTTGGGGAGTATGTCTGATATCGTCTCTGTCACTGATTTGAGTTTCTCCTACCGTAACTGGGAATCCCGCGGCACGGACGCCGTGGGCGTTCCCGTATTCTCCCATATCGACCTCCATCTTGAACCTGGGTCCCGGACGTTGGTTCTCGCTCCTCCTGACAGCGGAAAGACTACGTTGGCCCGAATTCTGGCGGGACTCGTTCCCAAATACATGGATGGTGTCCTTTCCGGTTCCATCGTTGTTGACGGGCATGACCTGTCGACGACCGAACCTTGGGAACTCGTGCGGTCCTGCGGGTATGTCTCGCAAAATCCCTCGGAGGAATTCATCGCCTCCAGTTGCGAGGATGAAATCGCATTCCCCCTTGAATCCTTGGGATTGCCGCGATATGAAATCATCCGCCACGTCCGCGCTTCCCTGGAGAAATGGGGCCTTGTACCGATGCGGGAAGCCAACGCCCAGGAACTTTCCGGCGGTGAGCGCAAACGCCTGCTGCTGGCGGTCCAGGACGCCGTATGTCCCCGGCTCTGGATACTGGACGAATCGTTTGATGACCTTGACATCTCCTGGCGGGAACGCCTGCTGGAACGTATCGGCGACAGAGGCATCACGACGCTGGCGTTCGGTTCCAGGTACTTGGAGCAGTTCCACGGTACGTTCGACCGGTACGCCCTGCTGAACGGCGGTACGCTGACCTTCGGGGACGAAACCGACATCGCCCTGGAATTTGAACGGCTTTGCGAAACTCCCTATGCCGGGGATGATGTTGCGCCATCGGCCGATGGTTTCCATGAACCACATCTGGACGGTGTGCGTGCGCGTCCCTTCGCCCCTCTTGTCCCCCTTGCCTCGGATACTACCAGGGAAATCATCTCGGAAGCTATGCCGAAACAGGCGGGGCATAGTTTTGCCACCGACGCTGTTTGGGATGCTACTTCAGAAGGTTTCTTGGAAGTCATGTCGAAGCAAGAAAAGCACAGCCTTGCCACCGACGCTGTTTGGGATGCCATTGAGGTCCTGCCGAAGCAGGCGAAGCACAGCCTTGCATGCCGGGACGTTTCGGTGACCAATCGTCGGCGCAGCTCGATTCAAGAAGTGCCTTTTTCACTTTCCGTACCCGCTTTCCAGTTAGAATCGGGTAGTATCATGTCTCTCTGCGGCCCCAACGGCTCCGGCAAGAGTACGTTCAGCAGGCTGTTGTGCGGTTTGGACGAAGCGGACGCCGGAACGTTCTTGCTGGATGATGGACCGGCGACCCAGACGATGCTTAACCGGTCGGTCGGCTATCTGTTCCAGAATCCCGACTACCAGATCTTTCTTCCCACCGTCAGGGAAGAACTTGCCTGGTCTCTCAAGCGGGCGAAGCTCAGCCAGCAGGAAATCAGCGGACGTGTTGAAGAATGCGCCGACCTGTTCCGGCTCGATGTACGGGCGACACCCACCACGATGAGCTTCGGCTTGCGCAAGAGCCTGCAAGCGGCCGTCTATTACCTGCTGGATCGTCCGTTCTATATCCTTGACGAGCTGGACAGTGCCCTGACCTATGCGACGGCGTTTGAGCTGATAGGCCTGCTTCGTCGCAACGGCGCGGGAATCCTGATGATTACCCATGACCAGCAGTTCGCTGATGCGCTCGCGGAACGTTCTTGCCATATCGTTGACGGCACATTGCTTCAGGACGAAGATGTTTCCCCTGTTTCCAGCGAACCAAACCGCCGCACCGGTTCATTTCTCGGTTCCAGCCGCGGAGGTGCCGCGCAAGACGGGAAGGGGGGGCGGCTATGACGACGAACACCTACATCGCAGGCAAAGGCTTCCTCTATCGGTTCGATCCACGTGCGAAACTGCTCTTGATGGTGTTGTTCTGCGTCTGGTTTTTTCTTCCGGTAACGCTTGCAGGCGCTTGGTGCGTCGTCCTCGCCGTTGTCTGCGCTGGAATCCGGAACATCGGGTTCAAGCAGGTATGCAAGACCTTCCTGACGATTCTGCCGATGCTGGTGTTCATGATACTGTTCATTCCGTTCAATGTCCGCAGTGGCGTTTCCTTGTGGTCTGTCGGTTCATTCGTCGTGGTGACCAGGGAAGGGCTGCTTCAGACGCTTCGCTTGATGAGCCGTTTCGTCGGTATCACCTATGTCTGCACCTTGACGCTCCAGACGACTCCGATGGGCAAGGTGATGCTGGCCTTGCGGTGGTACAGGCTGCCCTACAAGGCGTCGCTGGTAGTCTCTCTGGCGTTTCGGTTCATTCCCTTCATCGCGGACAGCTTCAGCCAGATCAGGGATTCCCACCGATTGCGCAATCCCAATATCGAAGATGCCAAGACGAAGAAAAGCTATCGTGCCCGGTTCAGTGACTTGTTGCCGACGCTTACCAGCGCTCTGGTCGTGGCGTTGCGCGCCATTCCCCATCTGGCGATGAGCCTGGAACACCGCGGATTCGGCCTGGAAGGAAGAAGAACTAGTTATCATGTCCTGGAAACGACTTGGAGACTCTTTACCGACTTGTTCATTTCTACTATTATTCCTGTATTCCTGTGGGTTCTTTTCGCTGTGCGGTAGCCCCGCACGCTCATATTTTATTCTTTTGGTAGAGGTACATGATGTCTCAGACTCATAGCGGTTCCAGTAAGGTTGCATTGAAGCTTGCGTTAGCGGCTGTCCTTACGGCAGTCACTGTCGTGTTCACGATGATTGTGAGGATTCCCACCGCGAAGGGATATATCAATCTTGGTGATGTCGCCATCTGTTTTACCGCGTTCACGTTCGGCCCTTGGTCGGCGTTCATCGCCGGAGGCCTGGGGACCGCTCTCGCCGACCTGATCAGCGGCTACGCCCAGTGGGCGCCGATTTCCTTCATCGTCCACGGTCTGGAGGGGCTTGCGATCGCATTGCTGGTCCGTTCGCGGGTGAAGTCCGATGATGGCGCCGAGGCTGAAATCGTGATTCCCCTGTGGCGCAAGATTCTCGCTGGCGTAGTGGGGATGGTTATCGTCGCCGGAGGCTACTTTGTCGGCGGGGGCGCATTCATCAGCGGTTTTTCCGTCGCCGCGGTCGAGATTCCAGCCAACCTGCTCCAAAGTGGAGTGGGCGTGGTTCTCGGCCTGGCGGTTTCGCAGGCGGTACGGCGGGCGTACCCCCCTGTACGTTCGTTGGCCTGGTGACGTAGAGCTACGGATAATCCAGGGGAGCTCTACGGCCCCCGCATGAATCTTGAGCATTATGCGGTAGAGAAGGAGATATACGTTATGCAGCGGTTTTTACATGACACGGTAGTCGTCCTCGACTTCGGCGCCCAATACAGCCAGTTGATAGCCCGTAGAGTGCGTGAGCTGCACGTATACAGCCAGATCGTGCCGTACACGATTTCCGCGGAGGAGCTGAAAGCTCTTTCTCCCAAGGGCATTATCTTTTCCGGTGGCCCGGCAAGCGTAGGTACTGAAGGTTCCCCCCGCCCTGACGCGGATATTTTCAAACTGGGGATTCCCATTCTTGGAATCTGCTATGGTTTGCAGGTCATGAGCGTGATGAACGGCGGTTCCGTCCAGCGGCCGGAACACCGTGAATACGGCCTGGCCAACTTGGATGTCACAAAAACTTCATCGCGGTTGCTGCGGGACATTCCGCAAGGCTCGCAGGTCTGGATGAGCCATGGGGATTCCGTCGTGGCGATTCCCGAAGGTTTCGTCACCACCGCCTCCACTCCGAATTGCCCGTATACGGTCATTGAGAATGAGAGCCGCAAATGGTACGGAGTGCAGTTTCATCCTGAAGTCGTCCATTCGACTGACGGGACGAAGTTGCTTGGCAACTTCGTGCTGGACATCTGCCGGGCCAAGGCGGACTGGAGCATGGATTCGTTCATCAACCAGTCCATTGAGGACATACGCGCCAAGGTAGGCGATAGGCAGGTGCTGTGCGGGCTTTCCGGCGGCGTTGATTCCTCCGTCGCCGCGGCGCTGATCCATAAGGCGATCGGCGACCAGCTGGTCTGTGTGTTCGTCAACAACGGGTTGCTCCGCAAGGGCGAAGCCGACATGGTGCTGAAGCTGTTCCGGGATAACTTCAACATCAGGTTGCAGTATGCCGACGCCGAACAGTCTTTCCTTGACGCTCTCGCGGGAGTTTCTGAACCCGAGGCAAAGCGGAAGATCATCGGCAAGGTGTTCATCGACACCTTCTATAACGAGGCTCGCAAGGTCGGGGACATCGCGTTCTTGGCGCAGGGGACGCTGTACCCCGATGTGATTGAAAGCAAATCTCCCAGCGGTGGTCCGTCCGCCACGATCAAGAGCCATCACAATGTAGGCGGATTGCCCGAAGATCTCAAATGGGAGTTGCTGGAGCCGCTTCGGGAACTGTTCAAGGACGAGGTTCGTGAGTTGGGCAAGGAGCTGGGACTTCCCGACGAGCTTGTCTACCGGCACCCGTTCCCAGGTCCCGGGCTGGGCGTGCGTTGCGTTGGAGAAATCACGAAGGAACGCTTGGACACGTTGCGTGACGTAGATGCGATTTTCATCGACGAGATCCGCAAGGCCGGGCTCTACGGCGACATCTGGCAGGCGTTGGCCTGCCTGCTTCCCGTCAGGAGCGTCGGGGTGCAGGGCGATGAACGCACGTATCGCGAGGTCTGTACGCTCCGCGCCGTCACCAGCGAGGACGCCATGACCGCCGACTGGTACAGATTCCCGCCCGAAGTCCTGCAACGGGCGGCGAACCGTATCTGCAACGAGGTCGCGGGGGTCAACCGCGTCCTGTACGACATTACCTCAAAACCGCCCGGGACGATTGAGTGGGAGTGAGTTTTTGAAACTCCGAACCCGTTGCGGCACAACGATTTTGCGGTTTTATATCTCTCTTTTGATAACGATTTGATAACGCTCCCCATAGGCCGTATCATTCTGTATCCCCAGTGGATTGCGGGTAAAGAATGTTCTTTTGCGGCTTATAAGTGAGGACAACCATATTAGAAAGCCCTTACCGATGGCAACGTCGGTAAGGGCTTTTGCTGTCTATTCATCAGTATCGGGGCTATCTTTGAGTGCATCCACCAGGAAATCACTCAATTCCTGTGAGGGAACTTTTGCCCACCGCAGGGTGGTGTCGTACTTGGGGTAGTTGTACCGCCAGCGGTCATAGTCCTCCCTGGTGATCTCCCCGGCCTCCAGCTTCTTGGCCTGCTCCGCCCAGGCGGACAGCATATCAAGCATATTGGCATAGGTCTTGCCTTTGGATTTGTCCAGACGCAGACAAACCTCGCCGTCAATCTCCCCAATAGTCAGCCCCCGAATATCCTCCAAAGCAAAGAGGGTGTGCATCAGGCCGATGTCGGTATCTATGTCAGGGACGGTCAGGGCATCAGGGGAAATATCAAAGAAGTCAGCCAGGGTCTTTGTCAGGTCGGCCTTGGGGGTGCGGCTCCCGGTTTCATACTGTGCCATACGCACATCGGCGGAGCGTTCCGGGAAACCCACCACCATGCCAAGATACTTCTGTGTGATGCCCTTCATGTTGCGGAAGAAACGAATACGTTCACCAATCGCCATAACTGCCAACTCCAATCTATGTAATGGGGACACTTGAAGTATAACAGATATGTTTAGACCAGTCAAGAGAAAAATAAATAAATTTGTTTATATTTTCTCGTTGGAAGGTCTTGACATAACGGAATAGAGTTAGTATAATAGGACTACGTTAAGCAAATAGCGTTAAATCAAAAGAAAGGAGGAATCCATATGGAGAACAGATTCATCCGGGCGGAAGAAGTTGCGGACGAGCTGGGTGTATCGAAGCCCTACGCCTATAAACTCATCCGGCAGCTCAACGAAGAATTGAAGGACAAGGGCTTCATCACCATCGCAGGGCGGGTCAACCGCCAGTATTTCAACGAACGGCTCTACGGGGCCAGAAAGGAAGGGAACTAAATGCCAGTCTTTAAGGACGAAGCAAGAGGAACATGGTACGTCATGGTGCGGTATCAGGACTGGACGGGGGAGCGCAAACAGAAGTGCAAGCGTGGCTTTGCCACCAAACGGGAGGCCCAGGAGTGGGAGCGCAGTTTCCAGATGCAGACCTCCGGCGACCTGGATATGACCTTTGAAGCCTTTACCGAGCTTTACACCAAGGATATGAAACCCCGGCTCAAGGAGAACACCTGGCTGACCAAGGAGAACATCATCCAGAAGAAAATTCTGCCCTACTTTGGCAAGCGGAAGATTAGCGAGATCACCACCAAGGACGTGATCGCATGGCAGAACGAGTTGCTGGCCTACCGGGACGAGAAGCGCAAGCCCTACTCGGCTACCTACCTCAAAACCCTGCACAACCAGCTTAGCGCCATCTTCAATCACGCTGTCCGCTTCTATGAGCTGCGCTCCAATCCCGCCGCCAAGGCTGGGAACATGGGGTCAGAGGAACGGAAGGAAATGCTGTTCTGGACGAAAGCGGAGTACCAGAAGTTTGCAGATGCCATGATGGACAAGCCCGTTTCCTACTACGCCTTTGAAATGCTCTACTGGTGTGGTATTCGGGAGGGGGAACTGCTGGCCCTGACCCCGGCAGACTTTGACTTTGAGGCCGGGACGGTGAAAATCAGCAAGTCCTATCAGCGGCTCCACGGCAAGGACGTCATTACCACGCCAAAGACGAAGAAAAGCAACCGCACCATTAAAATGCCCAACTTCCTCTGTGACGAGATGAAGGATTACCTGGGGATGCTCTACGGTATCAAGAAGAAGGAGCGCATTTTCACCATCACGAAAAGCTATCTCCACCATGAGATGGACAGAGGGGCGAAGTCGGCAGGGGTCAAGCGTATCAGAATCCACGACCTCCGGCATTCGCACATCTCACTTCTGATTGACATGGGCTTCTCCGCTGTGGCGATTGCTGACCGTGTGGGGCATGAGAGTATCGAGATCACCTATCGCTATGCCCACCTGTTTCCGTCCAAGCAGACGGAAATGGCAGACAAATTGGACTTTGAAAGGATGGGAGCGTAATGTCAGCTAAGAATTTGGACACTCACAACCGCTGGAGGAACAAGACCGTGGCCTTCCGGGTATCCCCGGAGGAAAACAAGCAGATTGACGCCGCTGTGCGGCTCTCTGGCCTGACGAAGCAGGACTACATCACCCGGCGGCTCTTAGACCGGGCCGTGGTGGTGCAGGGCAATCCCAGGGTCTACAAGGCCCTGCGTGACCAACTCGCCGCCGTCCTGGGGGAACTGCGGCGCATTGAGGCCGGGGGCGACGTGGGGGATGAACTTCTCGCCACCATTGACCTTATCTCAGTGACGCTGGGCGGCATGAAGGAGGATTGATAGATTGATGGATTCCAGAGAAACGAAAAGGACTGTCCCGGTTCCGTCTGTTGGCGCAGACGGGGAACAGCCCAATTCTCAAACAACTACCCAAAGTATAGCAGAGGAAACGGCTGAAAACAACCCCCAAGAGAAAGATTTAGAGGAAATGCTCCGGGATATGCGGCGCATGAACGACCCAGCCTACCTCCACACAGTTTCCATGAACGACCTTTACCAGAACATCTACCAGAGCAGACCGCCCGTAATAGACGGTCTGCTCTACCCTGGGACGTACCTCTTTGCGGGAGCGCCCAAGGTGGGCAAGTCGTTCCTGATGGCCCAGCTTGCCTACCATGTCAGCATGGGCCTCCCCCTGTGGGGCTACCCTGTCCACAAGGGGACTGTCCTCTATCTGGCGTTGGAGGACGACCACCGCCGCTTGCAGGGGCGGCTATACCGAATGTTCGGCACAGAGGGCACCGACAATCTGCTCTTTGCGGTCTACGCCAAACAGCTTGGCGTTGGCCTGGAGGAACAGCTAAAGAAGTTCGTCCGGGAACACCCGAACACCAAGCTGATTATCATTGACACCCTCCAGAAAATCCGGGAGGCTGGTGGGGATAAGTACAGCTACGCCAACGATTACGAGGTGGTGGGTAAGCTGAAACGCCTTGCCGATGATTGCGGCGTCTGCCTCCTGCTGGTACACCACACTCGAAAGCAACAGGCAGATGACAAATTCGATATGATCTCCGGCACCAACGGTCTGCTGGGAGCGGCGGACGGGGCCTTTCTTCTTCAAAAGGAGAAGCGGACAGACGGCAGCGCCGTTCTGGACGTGGCCGGGCGTGACCAGCAAGACCAGCGATTCTATCTTACCAGGGACAAGGAACGGCTGATATGGACGCTGGAGCGTACGGAAACGGAGGCATGGACAGAGCCGCCCGACCCGGTGCTGGAGGCCATAGCCGCCCTTGTGACGGCGGAGAAGCCGACCTGGGGTGGTACGGCCACCGAGCTGGTAGCGGCGCTCCAGACCGACATGAAGCCCAACGCCCTGGCGATGCGGCTAAACGTCCGGGCCGGGAAGCTGCTGATAGACTACCACATCCGCTATGAGAACAGCAGGAGCCACGCCGGGAGAAGTATCAGCCTGACGCTGGAACCGTCCCAGGCGTGACGACCGTGACGGCTGTGACGGCTTTTTTGAGAGTGGCGGCGGTGTCTGAAACATCGTCACGGTCGTCACGGCTGTCACGGGGAGCAGCAAAGTTTAGGCGGGGTGCAGGGTGCCCTTTTCAAAGGGCGGCCCTGCTGGGGGAGGCAACCGCAGTTGCCGGGGGCAAAGCCCCCACCCCCCCACGGAGAGCCCACGACACATTGCAGACCGAAGGGCTGAAATTGTCATAGTGGGTTATTAAACATACAGCAGGAAGTGCCGCCCCCCAACCCCCCACCGCATTAAACAACCCAACAAATGAAACACG
>JAXEWB010000021.1:0-29696 GCA_034114085.1 Sphaerochaetaceae bacterium
GTTTGTATTGCTGTCTTCGAAGCAATACATTACCTGAAACAGGCCCCCGAGAGGATGCAAGGAAACGGCCATGTTCACTGAGAAATGAGACGGATATGTCTCGTTCTGCACAAAAGCCAAGCAAAAATGGTGAGCAGCTGACATTGCCGAAACACACGATGCCAGCAAGACTATGAATGGGAAGTTGAAGCACTTTCTGATGATCAACTTCTATCACGACTGTTTCCCCCTCTTTATGGAGATAGGATCCTTGGGTTCTCACATACAGGGTATTCAGCAATTTTTTCATGATTGTACCTCCGATTGAAGGTTTTTGATCTGGTTCAGGATGTATTTCCCCACATGCTTACTCCCCGCTCCGAAACTCTTTGGTCCACAAGCGTCAAAGAGAGAACAGGTATTGCATTTCTTTGGATTGTATTGTGCATGAGGTGTTGCGTTCCGAACCAATAGTTCTGTACATCGTTCTATCAAAGAGATAGTTTTTTCAAACAATGAATCATCGAATATGAAAGTCTTGCGCCTATGTTCCTGGAGATAGTAGATTTGTCCTGAGCGAACATCCAATCCAAACATTTCACTTAGACATATTCCTTGTGCACAGAGCTGGACCAGGTCAACATCGGAATCTTTTGTATGACCTCGCTTGAATTCGACAGGGGTTACACTCAAAGGAATTTTGTGATCTTGCTGAATTTCAACAAGATCGCAAATTCCTATCAAATTATGCACTTTGGAGTATATCGAATAGTTGAATTCCTGACGCGTGGTGCATCTGGACTCGTGATGTTCCACATGCACCCGTTCATGGAGTATTTTCCCTTCTGCTGTATACCGGTTTTCAGACCATATTTGTTCCACATGGATCAGTGAGAACTGACGTTCGCAGAACAATACATGTTGTAAGGCTGAAACTGGAATCAGTAGTTCGTTTTCCATACAGATTAGACGGTTACGATAGTCATCAATTCTGTCAGAGGATGTCCATCCAACAAAACCTTGTAGTCCGTGAAATCTCTCGGCGGGATTTCAGAATCTGTTGCCCGCTCCACAGTGACTCTGGAAAACAGATCCTGCGACGCCTTATTGCCCATCAGTGAGTCATGTTGGAAGACAACCAGACGTTGTGTGCTCATCAGTCCCCTCGCGGCAGATCTGTCTTGCTCAAACATATGTATCAAAGCATCCCAGAGCAGGTCAAGATCTTCACTGGAGAAACCGGTCTGACGGGCTAGGGGAGCAGAAATGAATCCATATGCTCGGTACAGTCCATATGGAACCGTAAATTTTCTTCCCATCGTTCGGTTGTCGCCCGATTGCTTTTCTGCTTCTTTCTGGGTTGTTACAGCCATGCGCGTTATACTATGTTCTGCAGTTACGATAGGGTCTACCGAACGGGAGAATGTGATCTGGACCGGACCCCGGACTTGCCCACAATTGATTCCAGTGGACATGACTGCTCCAAAGGTTCGCACATCAAAGAAGTTCTCGCACATCCAGGCTCTTGCCTCACCAACTCGATCGCCTCCTTTTCGCTTTCCTGCATCCTTGCTCAGGTCTTCATTCAATGCTGTATAAGCGCGTTCCTGTTGGTCATTCAGAATAGCTTTCTCTCGTACGAAAATTTCATACGGCCGCTGGTTGCCTTTGGCCAGATCAACAAAATTGCGTATCTTCCTCTTCAAACAGACATCGGTGACCAGCCCATTGCCAGTTTCTGGATCAATGCGTGGGAGATTACCAGCGTCAGGATCCCCATTTGGGTTTCCATCTTTCACATCGAAAAACAAAACGAAATCATAACGTCCCTGTATATCCATTTTCAGTTCTCCTTTTCTTCCTGTACTGACTCTTTTTTGGTATAAAACATCTGGTTCTGATGATAATATCCGATTGCGAAACGTCCTTGCTCCTGAAGATTGAGATGCGTCGGGAAATCTTGAATGTGACTGAGTATCTCGTTCAAGTTTTGATTGAGGAAAATTACCCTTCCTTTTGAATCGATCTTCGCAAGGTGAAATTTCGTCAAACGAAGCAACGTTCCGAATACAGAAACCGGTGAGCTGCTGGCTGCACTGTAATACCGTTCTGTAATCGTTGAATTCAAGTCTCCCTTGCTTGCATCCTTTTGGATCATCTCCAATGTCGCAAACAAACGGCCTAACTGATACCCTACAGATGGATGGTTTACATCCAATGATACACCCATTTCTCTATCCTCCTTATTCGGATACATCCGAACATACCGATTCAGATATCCTTTGATCAAAGCTGCACGAGCCGATGTAACACGTCTCGATGTATCCGCAATAACCCTTCGCAATGCAGCTTGAAGAATGCTAGCCGGAAAGGGTGTGCCGTCTAGGATTGACATCATGAGGTCATTCGTAATGTTCGGTGGGATATTTTCACTCTTCCCTTGCACTGCGATATTGACCAAGAGATGCCGTAATGAATAAAACTCAGGCTCATTCGATGGTTTGACAATTTTGATGTCTTCAAAATACTGGCGAATGTGAGCTGCAAACCGTGATACGGTTTCCATTCTCCACATTCTCACAGAGATTCGTGCTGCATTCGGGGATAGCCCCAATACATAGAATTCTGTTGACCCAGAATCCATGACATATGCGCCTGTCTGTGGTGCGTTCAAAAGGTTTTTGACCTGATCCGTTTGGGCACGTGGATCATCTGTCGCAGGCTCGCTGAAAAAGAGAGAAAAAACACTTTCAAATTCTGTGGGTTGTGCACTCCAGAACACAAAGGTGACATCACCGTATGTAAGCTTCTGCTTGGAGCCGCTTTGGAGCAGTTCGTTCAAGGCGGTGGTGTATGCGAACATCCCCGATTTGCCGATTGGAGCATTGAATCCCTGCTTTTTCCCATATGAACAAAAAGAATCCAAGTTGAATGATACGATGCTCGCGCCGCTCGATTGTGCTCCTCTCACTCCTTTCAACGAGGTGTGCAACTTACAAATCTCAGCCTTTTCTCCTGTTATCAGACAAAAACCATCCTGTTTCCCTTGGGCATATTGGTCATTGATTTTCCGGCGGATGTCTTCATCTTCACAGAACAGATGGTTCTCCCCTTGGAATCGAAAGCTGACTAAAGCATTGCTTTGTTTCATTTCAATCCAGCAAGGAGACTGGATCAAATCATCTTCCGTGACAGCATCCAAGAAGTCGATGATCTTTTGTGCTTTAAGATCATTAGGCAGAAATTGCCGGATCTTCCCAATGAAACTCTTTTGCTGTTCAGGAGCGCGTTTCAACATCCTCTCCTGCTTTTTGTGGTCATTCTCCAATGAGATATCGGTACCTATTTCGCCAAATACATACGACATTGTGTCCCATAGGAGATTTGCCTCAATACCAGATGCCCGTTTTACACCCAATGGCACCGTAAAGGGTTTCGGGACTTTCTTGCCGCCCTCCAGAACTCTGGTATCCTCAATCTGGACGAGATGCCCATCGGCATCCAGAACGATAACGAACGATATCGCTTTTTTCTCCCATCCGTCAGGAGCGATATCGCTGTCAGGATCGGCACTTCTTCGGTCATAGTACTTTTTAAGTGCTTGTAAGATCATGAGCGAACCTCCACATTTCGACGGTCAACATCGACTCTTCCATTATCGAGGTATGCCCGAAAGAATTCCGGCTTGATATCTTGAGGATCAGAGAAATCAAGATCATAGAGCATCCAGCCTAAATCCTTGGATTCATCGATTGGCAGCGGTTCTTGGGCAATCATATCGGGATCAAGCAGGCGGAAATGGCAAGCAAATTCACGGCAGCCAAAATATGGACGATGAAAACATTGCCCCCTTCGAGCTCTGCGCTCAAACATCGCCGCATATTTTGCAGGGCTTTCGTCAGTCCGTCGACTGGTATCAGCCTCTTCACGATTCGCCCAGTACCTATCATCGGCTGCTGTGTTATCATTACGATTTTCAGGTGGTATGTACTCAAACCAGCCATGAATACGATATCTGACATCCCTGAGTAGCAATCCAGCACGTTGTTGGCGGTGTTCCTCGACAAAGAACCCCGCAGGAGCCGTTACAGCGCCATCCAATTGTGCTCTGGTCGGTTTTCCAGCTATCCGATCCACTTCGTTTCGGCGGACAGAGATGAATCGTATGGGATTCAGAACCTCAATTTGCGTGATGTGCCATTTGATGGCGGGTTTCCAAAAAATGGCTTCAAAAATCGCACGGGCAGAGGATGGTGTCATCACATCATAACTGACACGTTCGACTTTCATTTCAGGACGTGAGAAACATGCGTATTCTCCACTAACTTCCAGACACCAGTCTTTCATGTGCGAATTGCTCCTTATGCTAGATATGATTCCGGATTGTCGTTGATTTCATCGATCAGCAAACCTACTTCATCACTATACTCGATATGACACTGCAATGCAAAAAAATTAACAGACGCTTCTACCAACGACCCTCGATGCAACAATTGTTGGAATTGGGCGTCCCTGATCTGGACGGAAAATCTTTGCAGCTTTCTTTGCGTCCTTGTATCCAGTCCAAATCGTTTTACATGTTCGATCAGTGTGTTCCCCTTACCATATGGGATAAAGATAGTCTTCATGTTGGAACTTTCGATCAAATGAAAAGCTTCAGAAATGGATCTGAACTGAATCCCGCATTCTTCTGTATCCGGGATTGAGAGCTCACAAATCTGGTGTGCATCCAAAGTGTTTGCTTTCCAGTACAACTCTGAGAAAAAAGTTTGGAAATTTGCAGGAGCCAGGGGATCTGTCAAGCCGTTCATAACCATTCCCGCTGTAGTTTCAGATGCTTTGCGTAGAATCCCGCTTGGCGTATTCCTAGGACCTCTGAAAACAACGACCCGCCCTTGCTTTCCTTCCTGAGACAACAGTCCTTCCCGATTGCAACGCCCCGCTGCCTGTGCAATGGAATCTAGGCCGGCCAAGGACCGGTACACAACAGGGAAATCGATGTCGACACCGGCTTCGACCAGTTGGGTGCTGACGACTCGCACAGGCATATCACCATGCAAATCCTCTTTGATGCGTTTGATGACATCGCTTCTGTGCTGCGGACACATTAAAGCGGATAGATGATAAGTCCCCTTTGGCATGAGGGCGTGAAGTTCCCTGCAACTTTTTCGGTCCGAAACAATGCACAATACTCTCTCTTCGCTAGAGATCTCTTCGGCTATATCATTCCATGTCCTGATGCTTTGAACATCAATCGGATCAAATTCGACCCTGCGCAATGTACGATACAACAGAGGGACGTCTTTGATGATTTCGCGAATACTTCCTTCGGGAAGTCCAGGGAACCCTGGAAAACTTGATTGCTTTTCCAGTACCGGCTGAGTCGCTGTGCAAACAACGACGCTAGTGCCAAAATGCTCAGTCAGACTTTGCAGGCAGGAAAGAATCGGTTTGAGATATTCTGTAGGCATCAACTGTGCCTCATCGAGGATCACCACGCTTTCAGCGATATTGTGGAGTTTCCTGCATGCTCCTGGCTTTGAAGCAAAAAGGGATTCATAGAACTGCACGGTTGTTGTGACAATGACCGGCGCATCCCAGTTTTCCATCGCCAAACGTGCAATGGCCTCTTCCTGAGTATTCTTCTCTTCAATATTGCAATGGTGTTCAATAACTTGGTCATCACCAAGAACAGTGCGAAATACATCAGCATTCTGTTCGATGATGCTGGTATATGGCATGACATAGATAATTCGGTTCTTTTTATATCTGCAAGCATGCCCAAGCGCGAATGCAAGACTGGAGAGAGTTTTTCCACCACCAGTGGGTACTGTCAATGAGAAAAAGCCGGGGGGCTGATCTGCCGCGGAACGGCAATCTCCCAAAACAACCTGTCTGATGCGATTGACCGGGGTATCGGATTTCTGTAGGGTTTCTTTCTGTAACCGTTCCATGTACTCATTGAACTTGCGTTTCAAGTGTTCAAGATCAAGATACATGTTTCGTTTGGCAGCATTCTCCGGTACCATGTAAGCTTCCGTATCCAGATAATCGGCATCGACAAGACAAGAGAACAGCATTCGTATCCAGAGTGAAAACCCAATGTCCTTCGGGGCGAATTTGAAAGGAGGAACAACGATACTTTTCTTTCGTTTTTCCAGCAACTGACGGAATTGGGATGGAATGGAATCTGTTTTGGCCAGTTGCAGCCTATATTGGAGAGAGCTGACTGAACCGGACCAATCCGGTAGTCCTGTATGATGGCCGGCGATCAGATACGCCAGAATCCGGCCTATTGCCTTTCCGAAGATTTCTTCAGCCACTTTGGCGCTTGATGATGCATGTTCAATTTTTTGGTAACTCTCCATTGGTGGAGCATCAGTCCCATATCCACTGACTGCCATCACATATGTCTGCCATTCATTTCGGCTTTTGCTTATATCATGACCAAGACCCGCATTGAAAGCCCATTCCGACGAATGAAAACTATCTCCAAACATTGCAGATAGGCCCGCTACCTTTTCAAGATGGTCAATCAGCAACTGTGGCATGTCCCACTCGCCGGTTGCCATTTTTCTGACATGAGCTATTCGAAAACTTGAATTGTTATTAATCTTCATTATATTATTCGAGTAAACTGCAATTAAAGAAAAAGCAACAATTATTTTAAGTTTTTGCGAAAACAGTCATTTATTCCAGTAATTGGATAGATTCCATGTCAGAACCACAGAGGCAATCACTTCACGGTGCTTTCCGCTTTTTCCGGAAGTGTCAAAGTGGTATATTCTCAGATGGATAATGTAGTGTTATTCTGATCTCGACAGAGATTGGACGCCGATGATCGTGGGGTTTGTTCTGGGATTGCAGATTGTTCAAGAACACAATATGTTGTAGTACTATCGAGAATGCTTTCCAAGGAGGACTGAAGAGGGGAAACTACTCTTTGCCTCATGATTCCAAGCCACCTACCCATATCCTGCAAGAAACCACAACACTTCCATGGGAAAGTAGGGTATAAAGTAATGTAGGCCTGCTAGGCTGCTTTCTGGCATGGTACTACAAGTTGCAAGAACTTTTCACCTACAACAAACACCATAGAAATGGTATCCTGTTGCAAATACTTTGACATGGGGTTATTCTCCATTGACAAGACTATACAGGACTTTAGTTCCGCCCCAGGCCGCCGTAGCATGATCGCATGACGTAGATGCGAGGCGTACGGTGGAGGATGGCGCGGGCGTAAAATCAATATCCGGCTACTGCATAGGGACGGCGTAGGTTCGTAGCGTAGTACGGAAGAGAGGTGTTATATGTCAGAGAAACTGACCGAGAAAGAACAGAAGGCGCAGGAACAGCTGAGCAAAATCCGCCACTCGATGGCCCACGTCATGGCCGAGGCCGTATTGGAGATGTTCCCTACCGCGCAGATCGCCATCGGACCTGCCATCGAAAGCGGGTTCTACTATGACTTCGACCTGCCGCGCCAGCTCACCAACGAAGATTTGGACGAGATTACGGAACGCATGAAGAATATCATCGCCCAGGACAAGAAGTTCGTGAGGACCGTCGTCAGCCGCGATGAAGCCCGCCAGAAGTTCGCGGATCAGAAATACAAGCTCGAACTGCTCGACGCGATCCCGGAAGGGGAGGAAGTCTCCCTGTACAATCAGGGAGGCTTCACCGACCTGTGCCGTGGTCCCCACGTGGAATCCACCAAGGAACTGCATGCGGACGCGTTCAAGCTGCTGAGCATCGCAGGGGCGTATTGGAGAGGCAAGGAGACCAACCCCATGCTGACCCGTATCTACGGAACCGCATGGAACAACGCCAAGGAACTTCGCCTCTATATGGACCATCTGGCCGATATCGAAAAGCGCGACCACCGAAAGCTCGGCAAGGAACTCGATCTGTTCAGCCTCCACGAAGAAGCCGGTCCCGGCTTGGTATACTGGCATCCGCGAGGGGCTCGCATCCGTCAGCAGATTGAGAACTTCTGGCGCGAAGAGCACTACAAGAACGGCTATGAAGTCGTCTACACCCCCCATGTCGGCAAGTCTTGGCTGTGGGAGACCAGCGGACACCTCGGTTTCTACAAGGACGGCATGTATCCTCCCATGCAGATGGACAACATGGACTACTATGTGAAGCCGATGAACTGTCCGTTCCATATCATGATCTACCAGAACAGCAAGCGCAGCTACCGCGACCTGCCGTTCCGCTGGTGTGAGCTTGGTACCGTCTACAGATACGAGAAAGCCGGCGCTTTGCATGGGCTGATGCGCGTCCGCGGCTTTACTCAGGACGACGCACACCTGTTCGTCACTCCTGATCAGATGGATGATGAAATTCGCGAAGTCCTCCGTTTCTCCCTGTACATGCTCCATTCCTTCGGGTTCCAGGAGATCAAGGCGTACCTGTCCACCAGACCGGAAAAGGCCGTCGGTGAACCGGAGCGTTGGGAAGCCGCTACCGAAGCGCTTCGCAAGGCTATCGTTGCTGAAGGGCTGGACTACGATGTGGACGAGGGCGGCGGTGCGTTCTATGGCCCGAAGATTGACCTGAAGATCAAGGACGCCATCGGCCGTGAATGGCAGCTTTCGACCGTACAGTTCGACTTCAACATGCCCGAACGGTTCAAGCTGACCTTCGTGGACAAGGACGGCGTTGAGAAGCGTCCGTACATGATCCACCGCGCGTTGCTTGGTTCCATCGAGCGGTTCTTCGGCGTGCTTGTCGAACATTACGCCGGGGCGTTCCCGCCGTGGCTCGCCCCTGAGCAGGTCAAGATCGTTCCGGTCGGGGAGACCTACTTCGACTATGCCAAGCAGCTTGAAACCCGCCTGCGTCAGGCTGGATTGCGGGTCGGCAGCGACTTGGGCGACGACCGCATGAACGCCAAGATCCGCAACGCCCAGAAGATGAAGACCCCGTACATGCTGGTCATCGGCGAGAAGGAAGCCTCCGGTGATCTGGTCGCGGTCCGTACCCGTACCGGCAAGCAGTCAACGATGACTACCGACGAGTTCATCAAACAGGTACAGGATATCGTCGCCAGCAAGCAGCAGCTGGAGTAGTTCGGGGTCGGTTAGACTTGGACTAAACTAGAGGGAATTGCTTCAAAGCGATGTCTCGAAATATGCGAAAGCCGCTTTTCTGTTCCGGGTAGCCGGGGTGGGGGAGCGGTTTTTTTGTATTCATAAATATTCTTTAAGATTGTTGTGTGAATTGTTTCTGTGGCAGCATGTCTATATGCCAAGAAAGTTCGCAACTTATAATGCGTTGATGAAACATATCCGAAATTCCGGAATAAACATTGGTGGAACTGCCCAAAAACGTCATCTTCTTTTGCAGGGGTATTTTCATGGATACAAAGGGTATCGGTACTGTAAGGTTCCACAAAATATTTTGCCGTTTACCGCTTATTCACAGATAAAAGCTGTGATTGAGTTCGATGAGTCGCTCAAGGCGATTATGTATCAACCATATCAAGAAGGATGTGGACGAAGCCCACCATGCCATGGGCCGATTCGTTCTGACTGGAAGCCAAAGCTTTGCGTTGATGCGGAACATCTCTGAAAGCTTGGCAGGAAGGGCCGGTGTCCTCCAGATGGAAGGCATGGATTTTGAAGAGGCCGGATATGTTTCTATCAATGAAGCAATCTTGCGCGGAGGGTATCCGGAACTTGCCGGAAACCGGGAAATGAACTTGAACCGGTTCTACAGTTCTTATTTGATTACCTATCTGGAGCGCGATGTCAGGCAACTCAGAAATATCGGAAGCCTCAGGGAATTTGAATGGTTCATGAGACTGCTTGCCTTGCGCAGCGGTTGTCAATTGGACATGACCGCCCTTGCCGCTGGAGTCGGAGTGAGCGTTCCTACCATTAAGGACTGGCTTTCCATACTGGAGGCTTCTTGCGTGATATCATTCCTGCAACCTTGGTCGGGAAATCTGAGCAAGCGGTTGGTGAAAAATTCCAAGGTCTACTACAACGACACCGGCTTGCTCTGCTTCTTGCAGGGGATCGGTTCTGTCGATGAATTGACTCATTCCATGATGATTGGCGAAATATGGGGAACTTTCGTCTACTCGGAACTTCGCAAGCATGTCTTGGCAAATGGACTGAACAGACAGTTCTATTACTATCGGGAAAATAGCGGCTTGGAGGTGGATTTTCTGGTAATCGGCAATGGTTGTCGGTTGCTTGAAGCGAAATGGAATGAGCATCCTGACCGAAGCGATACCAAAAATCTCGTTTTGCTGAAAAGAAAAATCGCGGAACAACCGCAAGATGCTTTTGAACTACAGCAAGCGACGGGCTATGTCGCTTGCCGGACGGTCGTCCCATATCTGGTGAATCCTCAAGAAAACATCCAGGCGATAGGCGGGGAATGCGTTGGTATGATTCTGTAAGCCCCTAACTGAAATCCTAAAACGCCGGAAGCTGAATCCCCCAGAACCATCAACATCGTATCGACAGTCTTGGTTCGCGATTCAGCTTCCGACAAAACCAGGCTTCTCGGACTCTTAGCCCCGATACACAGCGTATGCGTTTGCGGCCAATACGCAGTGTCGTTCCATCTTTCCAGTCAGGACATTCGACAGCTCTCCATGCAGATCGACAGTCTCTTCTGTTTCGCCATGGTTGATGAGGAACAGATAGGCGCCGCGCCTTGTCGCCCGCACAAGCCCCGGAGTGGAAAGGACGGGATTGACGCCGACCTTGCCGACAGCCATGTCAAGGATACGGTCAGTTCCTGCTTGGTCGGGTTTTGTCCCGATGTAGATGCACGTACCCTTTCCATATGTGTTCTCAGTCAGGCACGGAGTGTCCTTGTAGTAGCCGCCGCCGTAGCGGGCAAGTATGTTCGCACCTTCGGTTCGTATAACATCGCACATCCAACCGGCGCCGCACGTAAAACCATCAGGGAATACCATGCTGTTGTCATCTTCGGGCCGCGCCCCATCGATTTCTTCGACCCAGAGCCCTGCGATTTTCCTGAATGGTCCCGGCTGTCCGCCAAGGTACATGTAGTCACATTCATTGGTGTAACCCGAATAGTAGGTCAGCACCAGCGTTCCGCCGTCCTCGACGAAGTTTTCAAGCCGCTGGGCATATTCCTCTCTGACCATGCAGACCATAGGCGCCACGATGAGTCGGTAGCGGGCGAACTCCTGATCGAGCGAAATGACATCGACGTTGATGTTGTGGTCGTGGAAATACCTGTAGTAGTGTTTCACCTCCGCACTATAGTCAATCATCTTCTGAACGGTACAGGGAATCTCGACGCCGAGCTTTTCATCCCAGTCGTGGATTACCGCGACCTGCGCACCAAGCCCCTCCGTCTGGAGATCGAGAGGAAGCTTCGCAATGTCCGCACCCAATGCTTTCAGCTCCTGGGCGATCCTCGTGTCGAGATGTCCCGCATGGGAAATCATGGCTCCGTGGAATTTCTCAAAACCCGCGGGAGTCCGCCTGATCTGGAAATACAACGCACTGTTCGCACCATGCGCGATATTGTCCATCGCGATCTTGCCGATTTCACCCGGACGCTTTGAGGAACAGCATTTCGCCCAGCTTGCATGGTTGGGGCTCATCTCCATGATCAGGAATGGCTTGTCTTCCGTAATGAAGTTTCTCGCCGCATCGAGATTGAATGACGCCTCATACGAGGACTCTCCCCTGTTGGGATAGATATCGAGAGCGATCACGTCCAAGGTTTTTGCGATTTCATGGTAGTTGAAGCGGTCACGAAACTGGAAGTTGTTCGTACAGACGGCATCGGGAACGTACTTTTTGATACATTCGCTTTCAAGTGCGAACAGCTCAGCATGCTTTTCCGACATGAAACGCGCATATTCAATCGCCTCTGTCGGGAGACTGTCGAGGTCAAACCCCTCTTTATTGACGTTTACATACAACTCATTGAGTTCCGTAGGAGCCATGATATCATCGAAAGACGTATAATATCTTCCCCACATCGCAGTACACCAGGCGTCGTTGAGGGCCGTAATCGTTCCGTACTTTCTTTCCAGCCAGATACGGAACTCTTTCTCGCAGTGCTCGCAGTAGCAAAACCCTGAAAGTTCGTTATTGAGATGCCAGAGTAATATGCTCTTCTCATCCTGATAATGGCTGGCGAGCGCCGTCACGAGTTTTTCAATCGCCGCGATATAGGTAGGGGAGGTCGGACAGAATCGCTCGCGTACGCCATGCTTGAGCGCCCGGCCCTTGATGTCGGTCTTCAGAATCCCGTGATCCTTCTGGTACAACCAGGCGGGAGTCGCGGTCGTCCCCGTCGCCATGATAACGGAGATATCCGCCTTTTTCAGCCGGGACATCACCCTGTCGAGCCACGAAAAGTCGTATGCGTCCTCCGCCGGTTCATCGAATATCCATGAATGAACGTTGATGGTCACAGTGTTGACACCTAGCTCCTGCATCAGGCGGATATCTTTCTCCTGAAGTTCCTCTGGCCATTGTTCGGGGGAGTAGTCTCCCCCGAACGGATAGTTCTTCAACTCGAGATCATTGATCATTTTCCCACCTATTTCTCAGCAGCGTAACTGACGAAGATATTCTCGAATTTCTTGAGAAGCTCGGTGCGTGTAAGCCTTCCTGCGGCATATTCGATGATTGCATCACCACAGGCGAACTGCGCTCCCGAAGGATACTTCGGCCATTCCCATCCAAGTGCCTTGTCGTTCGCGACTGCTTCGCTGACCGCGCGAGACAAGGGATCGGCCTGATCTGAAACGGAAATCGAGGTAAGTCCAGGAATGAAATTGAAGACATCGGTCAGGTAATATTTGCCTCGGTCGCTCGTGACGAGCCATTCCAAGAAATCCTTCGCCTCTTCTTTCACTGCGGAATTCTTGTTCACGACCCAGTATGTGGACGGTCCAGCATAGAGGACATCGTTGAATTCACGGTTTTCATTGATCGGTACCGCCATATAGTCCGGCTTGATGTTCTCGTTCATACCGACGAAAGAAAGCCAAGCCCCGTTGTTCGCAAGGGTTATCGCGACATCTTCAAGGGCGAACGTACTCATCTGGCTGGGGAAATCGAGTTCCAGCGGGTTGCCGAGACAATGCCGGAGCGTCATGTCGAGGAAGTCAGCCCAGTCCTGCATGATTTCATTGTTCACGAAATCGGCTTTTCCCGCGGTGGCGTCGGCGATGAACTTGTCAACGTCAGGCTGATGGGCGATCGCGACGTTGAACATGAAAAGCCCGGGATTGTAGTTTCCGCCGAAAGGCAGCCCGAACGCCGTGAACCCAGCCTGTTCAAGCTTGCCGCAAGCTTCTTCAAGTTCGCTGAGCGTTCCAGGAATCTGCGTGATGCCGGCTTTGGCAAACAAATCCTTATTGTAGCAGAGGCCGTATCCTTCAAGATACAGCGGAAGCGCATGGATTTTCCCGTCAATCGTTGCTCCGCTCACGGTAGATGCCGACATGTCCTTCACCCAGCTCTCTCCGGAAAGATCATCGAGATATTCGGACCATTCGACGAGCTGTGTGTATCCTTCGTTGTTGAAGATATCAGGAAGCTCGCCCGCCGCCTGTTTTGCACGTAGCGTAGATTGGTAGTTGGTCGATGAAAGGGACTCGACTTCGACCTTTACGCCAGTAAGTTCCTCATATTCCTCGGCAAGCTTCTGGAGATCATCCGCTATCTCAACCTTGAATTGACATATTCTGATGACTTTCTGGTCGGAAGATTCGCTGGTTCCCTTTGCGAATACAGAAAAAAGAACGAAGCACATCAGGACTGTTGCGAAAACTTTTCTTTTCATAGTTTTTCTCCTTATTGGTGTTTTTATCCTTTGACTGCGCCGGCAACAAGTCCCGCCACGATATGTTTCTGTAGCAGAAGGAATGCCGCCGCTGCCGGAAGAATAGCCATTGTAAGCGCCGGTAGCGCAAGATCCCATTGCAGGAAGTACTGTCCCATGAACGAGCTGATCGCGATCGGGAGCGTCCTGAACGCCGGTTTTGAAATAACCAGTACCGGGAGCAGGTAATCATTCCAGAACCAGAATGTATCAAGAATGATGAGTGTGAAGACGATCGGTTTCAGCAGAGGGAATACGATTCTGAAGAACAGCGTGATTTCCGAACATCCTTCAAGCATCGCGGATTCCTCAAGCTCCCTAGGAACGCTTTTGATAAAACCTGAGAACATGAACACGCCCAGCGCGACTCCAAGACCCCAGTTGGAGAAGACAAGTCCCGCAAGCGAATTGATGAGGCCGAGGTTCTTGAGGACCACCACGAGGGGGATCATAATCACTTGGAACGGGATAATCATTTCCGCCAGGCAGAGAACATAGACGAAATTGTTCCACTTTGAAGGGTATCGGGTGATCCGATACGCCGCCATGCTTGAGAATATGATGACGCCCGTGAGGCTGGTAACCGTTACAATCAAGGAATTCTTGAGCGCTCGTGGGAAATCCATCCGCGTCCAGGCTTTTCCGAAATTGGAAAACAACCATGTTTCAGGGAGCTTCGCCACATCTTTCGAGATGCCTGCGAGGTCCTTGAATGAGTTGATGACCAGGAAATAGAAGGGAATGATGAACACGACGACGCAGAAAGATACGAGTAGGATGCAAAACGAGGTCGAAAGCCTCTTTTCCAGTCGGTACTTGGTTATCATTGCTCCACCTCCCTGGATCGTGTGAATCTGACTTGGAGGATGGAAATGATAAGGATGAATGCGAAGAAGATGATGGCCTTCGCTGAACCTACCCCGTAGTTGTTTTTCGTAAAAGCTTCAGCGTAGAGATCCATCGACACCGTCATTGTACTTTTGAACGGTCCACCCTCCGTCAACGATGCGACGAGGTCGTACATTGTGAATGATTTCACCATCACCCAGAAGACGCATATCGTGACGGACGGCATGATCAGGGGAAAGGTGATCTTGAAGAAATGCGTTACTTTCGGGCATCCGTCGATCAATGCCGCTTCGTTGATATCGTTGCTTATCCCGATGAGTCCAGCTATGTAGATGATCATGGTGTATCCCGAATACTGCCAGCAGGAGACGATGACGATCGACCAGAAAGCGTATTGCGGGTCGCCAAGCCAGCTTTGCGCAAGGAAGGAAAGTCCTGTCGCCTTCGCAAGCGATGAGAAGCCTTTCTGGAATATGAATTTCCAGATGAAGCCCATGATGATGCCGCTCATGATGTTCGGCAGAAGTAGCATCGTTCTTGCCGCTCCCTGGAGTTTTTTGGGGATTGAGCAGACGAGAAGGGCGAACGCGAGTCCCATAAGGTTTGAAATGACCGTTATCGCGACTGTCGATTTGATTGAGAACAGTAGGGAAGTCCAGTAGTCAGGATCATTCGTGAATATGTTCTTGAAGTTCAGAAGGCCCACGAAGGTCTTGACTGAAGATATGCCGTTCCAGCGTATGAAGCTCATATAGATAGCGTAGAAAAACGGGATAATGACTATCGGCATGAAGCAGATGAGCATCGGACCGAGAAACGCTGTCTGATTGATGATGTCGCCTTTCCTTGAAAGCTTGCTCATACCGTACTCCTTTCTTTCTACAGAAATAGACTAAAACTGGCGGGATATCTATGGAACTGAGAATTTTTACAAAATGGTGGATTTTTTTTACATCCAGTCCTACAATCAGCTTCATGAAGGAAATAAAAAGCCTGAGTCTGAGGAGCAAGGTAATCGCAGTCTTTGTGACTCTTGTCGCTGCGTCGATGCTGATCCTGCTTGTGCTGAACTACTATACGGATTTGGCGAAGCAGAAAGAGGCATACATCACATACACGGAGGACATGCTTGCGCTGTCTGCCGTCAACCTTACCTTTGAATTGAGGCAGATTCTTGATTTGACGCTCGTTCCATACATGGACGATGCGCTTTTCAACCTGCTCGCGGGGAAGGGCGTGGAAAACGTGGAGACGGAGCTGCTTGAGAATTCACTTCTTCCCATACTCAATTCAAACAGCTATATCACGCAGGTACATCTCTTTTCGGAGGCGAGGCAGGAATCGTTCGTGGCGAGAAGTCATAATCTCTACAGGCGGAAGGTCGGTGCCTCCGATACCAATGCAAAGTCTCATGATGTTTCCGTTTCCTGCCAGAAACAACATTCATACGGAATTCCTTTCAACAAAAATCCTGATGGTCTTGTGATTACGGTAAGCCGGAATCTCTATGATCTTCCGGGACGGGACTATACGGGGTGTATCGATGTTGACGTAGCGCTTGATTTCTTTGCGAACGCCAATGCGACGCTATATTCCGGGGATGACGATATCGTCGCATGCCTTACGGGTGACGGTGAAATTATCTACGCCTATCCTGATGGAGCGCTGGCCGAAGCCGTTCTTACGAACATCTCGCTGGAGGGCGAATATGGAAACGCTTCGGTCAGGAACGACGGTGTCGGATATACAATGCTGTACAGGAAGGTCAATCCTGGCGCGGGGCTTGATCCCGTGTATATCGTAAAGGTCATCGAGAACTCCGTGATAAGCCGGAATGCGAAGGAATCTGGACTGCGCACGTTTCTGGTGGGAGTTATCACGACTATCGTAGCGCTTTTCCTGATCGGCGTCGTCATATCAAGGTTCTTGGAGCCGTTCGGATATATAGAAAGCCAACTCGCCAAGGTATCCGAAGGCAACCTCAATGTAAGCCTTGAGCTGAAGGATTCGAAGGAATTCTCACGCCTGGCGTCACAATTCAACGCCATGATAGATACGATCAACAACGTCATCATACGAAACTATCAGCTTGAGCTTGAGAACAAGAACAACCAGCTCAAGGCGCTCCAGGCCCAGCTTGATCCTCATTTCATCAACAATACATTGCAGACGATAGGCGCCGAGGCGTTGAAAAAGGGGAATATGGAACTGTACAGTGCGATTCTTCATTTTGGCGAGATGATGCGTTATACAATGAACTTCCGAGAAATGAAAGTCCGGTTTGGCGATGAGGTCGCATATACCGAAAACTACCTCAATTTCCAAAAGATGAGATTCGGCGACCGTCTGGACTATGCCGTCGACGTATCCCCCGATGTACTTGAAATAGAAGTCCCGAAGCTTCTTCTCCAGCCCCTCGTCGAGAATTCCCTCAAACATGGCTACAATGACGCATTTGTCGGCGTGATCAGGATATACATACATGCGTCAGTGGAGAACGGACGTTTTTCAATGATATGCGGCAATTCTGGAGCTGGTCTGAGCGCTCAGGAACTTTCGATGCTCAGACAAAACATTGAAAAGGCAAGGAGCGGGGGAGGGGAATCGACCAACATAGGGTTGAGAAACCTTGCGAGAAGACTCCAGCTACTTTATGGAAACCGCGCTCTGCTTCAGGTCGACTCGAAAGACGGTAGGGGATTTTCCGTCACCCTTGAGATACCGCTGGAGGATAAAGGTGTTTAATGTTCTGATTGTAGATGATGAAGAAGCTGTGCGGTTGTCCGTCCGGTATCTTGCGGATTTTGAGAAACGGGGGATATCGAACATATATGAAGCTTCCAATGGAAACGAGGCTCGCCAAATCATGTACGAGCATAAGATCCATATCCTTCTTACGGACATCTGTATGAGCGGACAGGACGGCATATTCCTCATGAACTGGGTTCGGGCTCACTTTCCTGAGACAAAAATCATAGCTATCAGTGGATATCAGAATTTTGACTATATCCTTCAGTCGATGCGGAACGGCGCGATGGATTACTTGTTGAAGCCCATCGATCCCGCCCGTCTTGACATGTTGCTTGATGCGGCGATACGGGAATTGAACGGACAAAGCGGAGAAAATGACTTCGAGGTGTTTGAACAGTTGCGGGTGTACATTGAAAAGAACTATGACAAATTTCTCTATCTGGGTGACCTCGCGAAACGTTTCGGATTCAATGCTTCCTATCTTTCAAGGCGTTTCAAGCAAAAATACGGCGATGGGATCATCGAATATGTAACAAAGATACGGATTCAGAAGGCAAAGGAGAGCCTTGTTTCTTCGGATATGAAACTCAAGGATTTGGCTGCCAGGCTGGGATACAAGGATGAAAAGTATTTTTCCCGTGTCTTCGCCCAGACGACCGGCATGAGTCCCAACGCATGGAGAAGAAAAGCCCGGGAGGAATCATCCCCGTCCGGTATGCCCGTCGTTGATATGGGAAACACCATTGATACGGAAAACGGCGCTGTTCCCCCTGATACCCATGATGCCCCCAATACCGATGTATAGCCATAGTTTCTGCAAGAAGGAGGCTGTATCCGTTTTGCACTCCTTGCTGTATCCATTCCTCCTCCGTTGCCTTTGTCTTCTACTTTACCGGCTTTGCGATGATGAAGCACATGTTGTTTGCATGGTCTTCGGGAAAGAGCGTGTAGAACGTGAAATTGTCGAAGAACCGTTCCGCGCCGTAGATCCCATAGCCGTCCTGATTGTTGTCGGTGGTATCGAATGAATCCGCTACGATCAGCACGTCATCACTCGTATAATCCTCAGTTCCCATGGAGTCGTAACCAATGATTACCTGCCAGTGTCCACCCCAGTCATTCCAGCCGATGATGACTGGAAGCCCTTGGCGGATCTGTTCTCGGATGAAATTCAGGTCGAACGTCTCCGGATTCTCGGCATAGTCGTAGGTGGTGGTCAGTTCAAAGCCTCCTATCTTGTCAAACATCTCGATCATCTGATCCAGGCACGTGCCAATGTGCCGTTCGCCATGGTCTATTCGCAAGGCGGCCAGCGTTTCTTCATTCCACGTTTCCAACTTGCCGAAATAGTCCAAGACCATCAGCTCGCAGCACACGCCACAAGACCACTAGGAAGTCTGCTGGATTGTGCGGAATCGCGGGAGGATCGCCAGTGCGTCGGTAGAGACCGCATTGTAGAAATCTACATGGGCGAAATAGGGGGAATCAGGGTGGTCTCCCAGCCGCTCGACGGCCTTCGCGCCATTATCGTTCATATCAATGGCGTATAATGTTCATTGAGATGTGTAAGTGAATCTCGCGGTTATATTAATGCTTGTTACTGGCATAATAACGGGCTATCTGTCGATGTAATATATACGTAGGCTTAAGGTTTTATCCCCTCGGAAGATTTATTAGTAATTAACTGATATTTTTTAATAATAAAAAAATATTAGTTGACAGTTGAAATATTCCGTCTGATAATGCAAATACACGAAAAACGAGGAGGATGATATGTTTTTCACAGTCCTACTACTTTGTCTGACGGTTCTTGTGTCCCCGGTTTTTGCGGCGGGACAGAAAGAAACTTCTGCGCCAGCGGTGAACATGGAAGTTGGCGAGGATGGAATCGCCTGGAAACAGTTCGCCGGTACGACCCTGCGGCTCGGAATGAACAAGCATGCGTATACCGAGACAATCCGGAAGGTATTGCCCGAATTTGAAGAAAAGACCGGTATCAAGGTTATCGTGGAGGACTATGCGCAGGATGAATTCATGTCCAAGCGGTTGGTCGACCTCTCTTCCGGAGCCGGGACCTACGATCTGGTCATGATGGACAGCGTTTGTACGCAGGCCGCCCAAGCCGGTTGGATCGAGAATCTTGAACCTTGGTTCCAGCGGCGCGACCTGGTTGATCTGGAAAGCTACGATCTCAATGACCTCGCTCCGTCTTGGAAACTTGCCTTCACCTATCAGGACGACCTGTACGCGATTCCCGTTTCCGGTGAAAAGCAGATGCTGTTCTATCGCGCCGACCTGTTCAAGGAACATGGAATCAAGGTTCCTGAGACGTTCGACGAAGTGTACGCCGCCGCCGAATACTTCAAGAAAATCATGCCCGCCGGTATCCTGGTAAGAGGGCAGAAAATCCACACCGTATCCAACTGCACCGGCGTGATTTGGTCCTATGGCGGCAAGATCGCCGATTCTCTTGACTACAACTATGCGGTGTTCAACACTCCGGAAGCGGTCGCCGGCGCCGACATGTATACTTCGTTGGCCCGCAAGTTCGGTCCCGCGGGCATCGAAAACTACACTTGGTATGAATGTGTCTCCGATTTCCAGCAGGGCAAGGCCCCGATGTTCCTTGACATGAGCGTATTCATGAGCCAGCTGGAAGACCCGACGGCCTCCACCGTGGCGGGCAAGATCGGGTATGCGCCGATGCCGGCGGGGCCCGCAGGTTCCAAGCCGACCGGCGGCGCCTGGGCCATGTCCATGAGCTCTTCTTCTAAAAACAAGGACGCGGCCTGGTTGTTGCTGTCCTGGCTGACCTGCCCCGAGACCAGCAGGAAGCTTGCCGCGATCAGTGGCGTGGCGTCCCGCGTCTCCGCATTGTCCAGCGACGAAATCAAGAATACGTTCCCTGAAGACTGGTTGACTGCTTTGCAGGCGGGACTTGCGGCGGAAGTTGAGGAAACCACGTTCCCGACGATTTCCCGCAACGAGGAATACTTGGATACGATCGGTACTGCGTTCAATTCCTTGATCCAGAAAGAACAGGACGTGCAGAAAGTTCTCGACGACGCCGTCGTCAAGGTCACAAAGCTGTTCGAGCTTGAAAAGAAGTGATGCATTGAAATTCCGCGGGAGGGCGGCGGCCTTTGTACGACTGGCTGTGCTTTTCTGACTGTGCCGTCGCCTTCCCTGATTTTTCCGCTGAAGTTCACCGCATCTGAGATGTATGCGGGACGTATGTGAAGACAAGAGGAGAATGCTATGCCGCCTCTCAAGAACAAAGGATTGAGGGAACGTGAAATCGCCAGGTTCCGGTGGGCCATGCTCGGGCCGGGGCTGCTGGTGCTGTTCATCATCAATCTTATTCCGATTCTCGATACGATATATACCAGCCTGTTCGACTATTACCTGCCCATGCCCCAGGACAAGGTTTTCGTCGGATTGTCCAACTATATCAATTTGTTCAAGGAGCCGCGGTTCCTGCAATCCTGCCTGCGGACGCTATTGTTCATGCTCATGGTCGTCTCCGCCGAAACCCTGCTTGGTTTCGCCATCGCATTGGCTTTGACGTCGAACGCTTTCGGGACCAAGGCGTTGCGTGGAGTGCTAATCCTGCCGATTATGCTGACGCCTATCGCCACCGCGTTCATGTGGCGCATCATGTACAGCCCGACGCTTGGAATCCTCAACTATTTTCTGGAGCTGCTGAATATTCCGCCGCAGAAATGGATCTACGGGGCCAACCAGGCGCTTCCGTCGGTAGCTGTGGTGGTCGCATGGTGCAAGACCCCGTTCATGGTGATGGTGTTCTATACCGGGTTGCTGTCGGTCAGCGACGACGTCCTTGAGGCGGCGAGGATCGACGGAGCGAACGGCTGGAACATCCTCTGGAGGATCAAGCTTCCGTTGATCAAGCCGGTGTTTTTCGTCGCGATCCTGTTCCAGACCATCGATACGGCGAAGGAATTCGATTTCACCCAGATACTGACGCGCGGCGGTCCCGGCTCGGCCACCGAATCGCTCTCCATCTTTACGTACCTGAACAGTTTCGGGTTCCTGAAAATGGGCTACGGTTCAGCCTCCGCGATCATACTGAGCGCGTTCATCTTCATGCTGGCGATTTTCATCATCAAGGCGGGAGGGATTGATTTTGACAAATAAACCGAAACTGGTCCATCTTTCCATGGCCGGGAAAAAGAAGACGATGAAAATCATCGCTACGGTACTGCTGTGGCTGTTCGCGGTCATATATATGTTCCCGTTGGTTTGGACGGTCATGTTCTCGTTCAAGACTAAAGTCGACGCGCTGTCGTATCCGCCGAAGATATTCTCCGCGTTCACAGTCGCCAACTACGTGGAGGTCTGGACGAACAGCGAGTTCCTGCAATATACGGCGAACTCCCTGATCATAGCGTTGTCCGCGACCGGGATCGGCATGCTGCTGGGGACTCCCGCCGCCTATATCCTGTCACGCAGCTACTATAAGCCGAAAGGGTCGAAGTACCTGCTGTTCGGGGTGCTGTCGACACGTATCGTGCCGCAGATCACGTTCATGATCCCGTTCTTCATTGTATTTCGCAAGCTGCATATGATTGACACCCATATTTCAATCATCATCATGCATCTGACGATCATATTGGGATTCGGAATATGGATGATGAGGTCTTACTTCATGGATATCCCCTTCGACCTGGAACAGTCGGCGCTGATTGACGGGTGTACGTATTTTCAGGCGTTCTACAAGATCATCATCCCGCTGGCGGGACCGGGTATCGCTACCACGGCGATCTTTTCCTTCAACTATAGCTGGAACGAGTTCCTCTATGCGTTGATTCTTACAGGGACGAAGACAAAGACGCTGCCGCTGGGGGTGTACAACTGGGTGAGCTATGAATCCATCGACTGGGGAGGCTTGACCGCCACGGCGGTCCTTGCCCTGATCCCCATCGTAATCTTCTACTGCTTCGTCCAAAAGGGCCTGGTACGTGGAATGACGATGGGCGCGGTGAAGGGTTGACCTTCCTGACTTGTATATTCAGATACGTCTGATACGACATATATCGCTGGAGACAGCGGAAAAGGAGAAAATCATGAAAAACGAACTTGGATTGCTGATCAAGCTGGACCGCCAGGAGAATATTGAGAATCTGCTCCGCAGAGTGGTAGACCTTGGCTTCAAGTCATGCCAGATATCAACGTATGTACCGTCCTTGTATACGCAGGAGACCGCCGACCTCATCAACACCTATTGTAGGAAATACGGTCTGGGCGTGTCATTGTGGTGGGCCGGATGGCCGGGGACGCATCATTGGAATTTCGTAGGCGGCCCGGCTTCCGTGGGGTTGGTCCCGATGGAATATCGCAAGGAGCGGTGCGAGATCATGAAACAGGCGTCGGACTTCTGCAAGCTGATCGGGGTGGACCGGATCGCCACCCACGCCGGATTCATTCCCGAGGACCTGCACGACCCCTTGTATGTTTCGTTGGTCGAGGATCTGAAGGCTGTCGCCGCCTATTGCAAGAAGAACGGCCAGTTGTTCTGTTTTGAGACTGGACAGGAAACTCCCGTGACCTTGCTGCGGACCATACAGGACATCGGGTACGACAATGTCGGAATCAACCTCGATCCCGCCAACCTGGTCATGTACGGCAAGGGAAACGCGGTTGATTCGCTGAAAGTGCTGGGCAAGTATCTGTTTGGCGTCCACATCAAGGACGGCTGCTATCCGACGGACGGCAAGGAACTCGGCGTCGAAGTCCCTGTCGGCCAAGGGGATGTCGATATGCCCCGGCTACTCGCCGCCATCGAGGAGCTTGGATATGACGGGCCGCTCACCATCGAAATCGAGCTGGACAGGCGCATGGGTGAAAACACGCCGGAGCAGGCCATCAAGGAGACCGTGGCGTACCTGAAGCAATTTATCGACTAAGGATGACTCTTCCATGAATATACTCTCTTGCTATGTAATCGGGGCGGGCTATATGGGCGTGACCCACTTGGAGTGTCATCTCCGGAATCCGGAGGTGAACGTCCTGGGAATCATTGAAACCGATGAGGCAAAAGGCCTCGCCCTGGCGGAAAAGCATTCGTTGAGATGGTTTCCCGATATCGCCTCCGCTTTTGCCTGGACGCCCGCCGTTTTTTGCGATGTCTGTCTTCCCAGCGCCATGCACAAGTCCGCCGTCATCCAGTCGATGTCCCTTGGGGCCCATGTCGTCTGCGAGAAACCTTTCGCCGTGACTTTGGATGATATCGACGCCATGCTGGACGCTTCCCGGATGTATGGGAAGCGCCTGATGGTGGCCCATGTCTGTAGGTTCATGCCCCAGTATGCGCAGGCCAAGGCTTTGCTGGACGGAGGGCGGCTCGGTGCGCCGATTTCCCTTGTCTGTTCGCGGGAGAGCGAAACTCCGGCGTGGAGCTGGAACAACTGGCTGTATGACAAGAAGATCAGCGGTGGGACGTTGCTTGACCTTTCGGTCCATGACTTGGATATCGCGAACTGGTTTCTTGGCGAACCTGAATATCACAGGGCGAGCCTTGTGGGGACTTCCGGCAAGCCAGGCGTGAGTTTCGTCATGTCCACGCTGGGGTATCCGGGCGGCGCGCAGGCGAACGTGATCGCGAACCATCTGCTGCCGGACGGCCATCCGTTTGTTTCCGCGTTTCGCCTGACATGCAGCAAGGGCGTCGTGGAGTTCAATACCGAGGTGTCCCCGAAGGTGCTGACTGTTTTCTGGGATGACGGGAGGGAGGATATCCCGTTGGATTCGCTGGACGGCTTTGAGAACGCTTATGAAACGGAGCTGAAAAGTTTCGTCAGATGTCTGCGGAAAGGGGATGAGTTCGTCATTACCAACGCTCAGGCTCGTCTTGCGGTCAAGACGGTGCATGAACTGTATGCGAACATGCATGAAACCCATGCCGGCTGAACATTGCGCCGCGGTATGCGAAGGGGCTGTCGCATAGATGGATAGCCCCCGTGTTCGTGGCACCGGCGACTGCCGGTGGTGGTTATCAGCTGTGTCGTTGCAGTCGTGCGCAACCAGTTCCTGCGGTCTTTGCGTAATCGACGTCTGTCGGCGGTACTGGTGTTTCAGATCGTCATTTCGGTTTAGTTTTTTGGAGAAGCTTCCGCCGCCTGCAAGATGATCTGTCGGGCGAACAGCTCGCTGATGCACAGGCGGGCCGCTCCGATAGCCGCGCTGCTGGTAGGGAGCTGGGAGAATTCAACCGAAAAATTATGGCCGATCCAGGGATAGGCCTTTTTCTGGATCATGTTCCTGATATAGTAAAGGTAGTTCGGTCCGAGCTGGGTGAGCTGCCCCGCTATTACGATCTGCGCAGGATCGAGGAACATCGTGAGCATGCCGATGATCTCTCCGATGGATTCCCCCGCGTGCTGTATGATTCCCAGTGCGATCCGGTCTCCCTTGTCCGCTGCGGTTTTGATATCGCATATCTCCAGACCGTTTTTTCGCTGGTAGAGTTCATGGAGCTGAGAATCCTGTGAGGCGAGAGCCTTTTCCGTTGTTTTTCGCAGTATCGCCGGTGCGGAGGCAATCGCTTCGATGCATCCAGTCTTGCCGCATTCGCACAGTTCCGTGGCGTTGGATATCTGTATATGTCCGATATTGCCGCCTCCGCCGTTCTCTCCGCGGTAGATTTTGTTGTCTATGACAAGGCCCGACCCGATGCCGGTTCCGACTTTGATGCATAGCAGCACATGCTGCTGCTTGTTCGTCCGCTGCTGATATTCTTCCAACGCCATGGTGTTGACTTCGTTGTCGATGAAGGCTGGACAGCCATATTTTGTCTGAAAATAGCTTTTCAGGTCGAACATGTGCCAGCCGGGCATGAACGCAGGGTAGTTCGCATACCCCTCCTCATATTTCACGGGGGATGGGATGGCCATCCCGATTCCAAGGATTTTCTTGGCGTCGGTACAGTATTTGCCCTGGAGATAGCTGATGTGTTCATCGATTTCCCGGAGGATCGCCTCCGGTCCCCGGATCAGATCGACCGGATAGCGGATAATTTCGACCGTCTCGCAGAGGATATTGAACATGCCGATCCTGCAACTGGTTCCGCCGATCGCGATTCCGATGATATAGCCGAGGTCCACGTTCAATTTGTATTCGATGTTCTTCTTTTTGTTCATCGTCTTGGTATTGTCCGTGACGATGAGCCGGTTGTGTATGAGCTGTTCGCACGCTATGGAAATCATCGGACGTGAATATCCTGAAAGTTCGAACATCCGGGTCTGCGAAATCGAACCATTGTCATTGATCAGCTTGAGAATGGTGTTGACCGCGGTATCTGAGGTATTGGAAACGGGCACAATCAGCTCCTTTTCTTTTAATGATTAAATTATAGCCTATGGTTTGTTAAAAAAAAAGGTATCCATCCCGCTTTCTTTTTGTATTGCTTGTACATCGCCCGTTCGTTGGGTATTGTTGTAGACGAATGATTGCATGTGATGATGCATTCCGTCGGAGGCGATGGGGGCTGCGGGGCATGACCGCCGGTCGGGGGAGGCCGCCTCCGCGACCGCGTTCGTCCGTGGTTTCCCGCCGCGGAGCGAATGGAAGAGAGGTTTTACATGACGACACAGGAAGCGATGCGGAAACTTGAGGCGCTCGACAGGGAGCTGGTGCTGCTGGAGCACATAGCCGCGACATTGAGCTGGGACCAGCAGACGGTCATTTCTGAAAAAGGCCACGATGAACGCGCCATGCAGATGGCGTGGGTACAGGGGCGGCATCATGAGCTTGCGACAAGCGACGCCATGGGGGAGCTGCTTGCGAAGCTTGGCGCGGATGGCGGAAATCCCGAAGGAGGCGCCTGCGTACAAGAGACCGCCGATTCCGCGGAAGCGATACAGCGGAACAGGGCGTTGGTCCGCATCCGTCAGGAGGCCTGGGACAAGGGGCGCAAGCTCCCGGCCTCGCTTGTGGAGAAATTCGCCGAAACCACAGGGATGGCCCATAGCGCCTGGGTCAAGGCCCGCCAGGAAAGCGACTGGAGCATCTTCAAGCCGTTGTTGGGCGACATCATCGCCTTGGTAAAGGAAAAGGCTGTCCGCTACGGAGGAAAGGCAGGGTGCGGTGTGGACGTCGCCACGGGGGAAAAAAGCTTGTACGACGTACTGCTGGACGAATATGAGCCTGGCATGGACACCGCTACCGTCGCCACGTTGTTCAAGACGATGAAGCATGACTTGCAAGAGTTGCTGACGGACATCGCGCGCAGCGGCCAGCCGGACGACTCCTTTCTGTATGAATCCTACCCGGTGGAGCTCCAGGACAAGTTCGGCAAGGAAATCCTCCGTGACATGGGTTTTGATTTCAGTCGTGGTGTGACCGGCTTGGCCGCCCATCCATTCACATCGACGATCGGGTGCGACGACATCCGTATCACCACCCGCTATACGGAACCATCCGTGGCGAGTCCGTTGTTCTCCACCATCCACGAAGGCGGCCATGCGCTGTATGAACAGGGTGCGTCGAATCTTCTGACCCATGGGACGAGCGTGGCCAACGGTGCGTCGATGGCGTTCCATGAGAGCCAGTCCCGGTTGTGGGAGAACATTATCGGTCATGGCCCCGCGTTCTGGGAGCATTATTATCCGCGGTTCAAGCGGCTGTTTCCCAACCAGACGGCAGGTATCGGCGCACGGTCTTTCATTCGGGGAATCAACAAGGTCGTTCCGTCGATGATTCGCGTCAATGCTGATGAAGTGACCTACGGTCTGCATATCATCCTCCGTTTTGAGTTGGAGCAGGCGTTGATCGGCGGGTCCCTGTCTTTGGATGAACTCCCTGAACTATGGGATGAAAAGATGGTCGAGCTGCTGGGTGTCCGACCGCAGACCGCCGCTGACGGAGTGTTGCAGGACGTCCATTGGGCTGGTGGAGATTTCGGTTATTTCCCGACATATGCGTTGGGCAACCTGTACGGGGCGCAGATATGGGAGACGCTGTGCCAGTCGTTCGGCGGCCTGGACGCCGTAGATGGCTTGCTCCGGCAAGGAGACCTGCGGTCGATTGGTTCTTGGCTGAATGAACACATCTATAGATATGGGATGATGTATCGTCCCGCCGACTTGCTGGCGCGTGTGACTGGACGTCCTCTTGACGCAGGTTGTTTCACGAGATACCTTGGTGACAAGTATCGTCATCTCTATGGCTTCTGATTGAGGGGTAAGCATGAATCTTCCGAATAAACTGACGGTCGCGCGACTGGTCATGGCTCCTATATTCTTTATGGCGTTCAACCTGCCCGTGTGGGTTGACGACGAAATCCTCGCCACAGTCAGCACGGTGCTGGTGCTGGTGCTTTATGTCCTGATGGAGCTGACCGACCTGCTCGACGGGAAGATCGCCAGAAAATATCATCTGGTCACTGATTTGGGCAAAGTGATGGATCCTTTCGCGGATACGTTGAGCCATCTGACCTATTTCGTTTGTCTGATGAGCGTAGCGGTCATGCCTTCGTGGGCGTTCATCGTCATTATGTGGCGTGAATTCTCCATCAGTTTCCTTCGCATGTTGATGATGGGCAAGGGCAAGGCCGTCGCGGCCAATATCTGGGGCAAGAGCAAAACGGTTCTCTATGCGGTGACGAGCGTGCTCGGCATAATCTATTATGCGTTGCTGCGCTTCATGGCCGGCGCTTCGTTCCTTCCTGCGTTCCATATCATCCTGACAGTGTTGTTCGCATTGGCCGCTGTGGCTTCGGTAGCGTCGTTCCTTACCTATGTGAAGGCGATTCTCCGGGACGGCAGTCTGTCGAGCATGACCAGATAAGGCGTTCGGCATCGTATGTTCCCTGTAAATCGACCGGGGTATCTGAAGCCGGTTTCTGAATTGAGCGCCGCCGACGCGAATGACGTCCAGTGGTTGCTGACCGACGTGGACGATACCATCACCACGAACGGGAAACTCCATCCAGTCGCCTTGGACGCGCTTTGGCGGCTACGCGACGCCGGTGTCAAGGTCGTCTGCGTGACCGGCGGGTCGGCGGGATGGGGCGATGTCTACCTGCGTCAATGGCCGGTAGAGGCGGTAGTCGCTGAAAGCGGCGCCGTCTCCTTGTATCGCGATGCGACGCCGGGACCGTCGTGCGGCCGGATCCGACATTTCATCCATCCTTCGATTGATACGGCGTCGTATGCGGAGAAGGCCGGACGGCTGATTTCCCGCGTATTGTCCGAAGTGCCCGGCTCCAAGCTGTCCAGCGACCATTTCGCCCGTATCTATGACATCGCTTTCGACTATGGCAGTGAACCTCCGTACCTTGGGCCGAAGGAGATCGAGCATGTTCTGTCCATCTGCCGTGAGGAGGGAGCCTGCGCCGCCGTCAGTTCCATCCATGTGAACTGTTGGTTCGGCGGGCATGACAAGCGGGAAGGAGCCCTTTGTTTCATGGAGCATGTCATGGGCGTCGCGCGTGAAGCGGTGCCTTCGTGCTGTGGATATAGTGGCGACGCGCCGAACGACCAGCCGATGTTTTCGTTGATTCCGGTCAGCTTCGGAGTGGCTAACGTGTTGGACAAGGCGGGCGACATGGAGTTCCTGCCACGGTACGTGGCTTCCCGCCGGTATGGCGAGGGTTTCGCTGAAATCGCCTCTACATTGCTTGAACGGCGTTTTTTGCCATGATTTACTGAAAAATGAAAGATTTTATAGAAATTATGAAAAGGTACTAGACGTAATGATGTTTGTCGGCTATTATCCAACTCGCTTTGAACGATGACTGATAGCCGATTGCGGTTGGCTGGTCGCTAAAGAACAGGCGGCCGACGAAATTCAAAAATAGTGAAAGTTTTCACTTGACACTATCTCGGGAATTTTGTTATGTTAGTCGGGCACGCTGAGTGAAACCGTCAAGGTTTTCGTGAAGTGTGAGTTTGAAGAATTTGGTTTTTTGACAGAGATATGAGAGAAGAGAAGGGAAAAAATTCGCGAAGATGATTACCAGCGATGGTCGTTGATCCGAGCGAGGAAGACGAAAGTCTTCGGGGAAGCATGAGGGCTTCCAGTCAATTCCGATTCATATACGGACAAACGAGGCAGAGAGAGATTGAAGCCGCGTTCGTAGGTTCCGCGCCGGAGGGCGCGGAGGGCATTGGCTGGGTACATACTTGAGGAGTGGAGAGCGGGGCTTCGGCCCCGTGCTTACATGACGGAGAGTTTGATCCTGGCTCAGAACGAACGCTGGCGGCGCGTCTTAAGCATGCAAGTCGAGCGGGAGGCCCCTTCGGGGGCCGAGAGCGGCG
>JAXEWB010000022.1:0-26615 GCA_034114085.1 Sphaerochaetaceae bacterium
TAACCTCCGTGATGCTGCGTTGGTCGGCACGCTCCCGTACCGAGGTCGCTGACGCTCTCATGCTGTCCGATATCTTGCTCCATGTGTTCGCACGATATCGGGATGTGTGAGGTGGTTTCCCGCCTTGTTTCAGGATAAGCGGCTATTTAACGGTAAGCGGCCATTGCTATTGTAACGGTGGGTGCCATTGCAACAGCGAGCGGCCATCTAACGATGGGTACTGCTGCAGCGGTGGGCGGACGATGGTGCTGGTCGGATAGCCGGAACGCTGTGTCGGCACGGGTTGGTTCGTGGCGCGCCGGTCCGTGAGGTTGACTTATGGGGCCTATGTAAGGGCGTAAGAGGGGAAACTGCCGATATCATGAGGAAACTGCTCAAATTTCTGACAGGACGACTGTTCATCTCCATCCTGCTGATTCTGTTGCAGCTTGCGATACTGATTGGCGTCGTGGTGTTCGCCACGGGCAAATGGTACTGGTCCCTGGTGTTCAACATCATCAGCGGCATCATGGCGTTCTTCATCGTCACCCGGGATGAAAACCCCGCCTACAAGATCGCCTGGATGCTGTTGATCATGTTTCTTCCCGTCTACGGCGGCTTGTTCTATGTCATGTTCGGCAACAAGAAGGTCGGCCGGTACGCACAGCGGAAGATCAGCGTCATCAAAGAGAAATACGCCGACAGGATTCCCGTCCTGCCTGGTCCGGATCTTGTGGTGCGCGAGGCGTTGGAGAACTACGACCCGTTGCTTGCCCGGCAGAGCGACTACATTTCGCGGATCAGCGGCTTCGAGGTCTGGCGCAATACCGAGGTGGAATACTTTCCGCTGGGAGAGTATTTCTTTGACCGTCTGCTGACGGAACTCCGCAAGGCGAAGAAATTCATCTTCCTTGAATATTTTATTATCGGGGAAGGGGAGATGTGGGATGCCGTGCTGGCCGTACTGCAACAGAAGTTGCGCGAGGGGGTCGATATCCGAATCATGTACGATGATTTCGGGTCGATCAAGACGGTGCCGGCGCATTTTGACCGTAAGCTCCGCTCCATGGGGTTCAAGGTCGCGGTGTTCAACACGATCAAGGCTCACCTCAACCCGAAGCTCAACTACCGCGACCACCGCAAGATATGCGTGGTGGACGGCAATGTCGGCTTTAACGGCGGCCTGAACCTGGCAGACGAGTACATCAATCGGGAAATCCGGTTCGGACACTGGAAGGATACCGCGGTGATGCTTCGCGGCGACGCTGTGTGGAACCTTTCGCAGATGTTCCTGCAACTATGGATGTTCTCGGCCGGCGAGTACCTCGACATGCTCAAGTTCCTGCCGACGCTCCAGTGCAGGACCGATGGATTCGTGCAGCCGTTCGGAGATAGTCCGCTGGACGACCAGAACGTGGCGGAGAACGCCTACATCCAGATCATCAACTGCGCGAAGAACTATGTGTGGATCACCACGCCGTACCTGATCCTCGACAATGAGATGATCACTGCGCTCAGGATCGCCGCGCAGAGCGGTGTCGATGTACGGATCATCACCCCGAACTATCCCGACAAAATCTACGTGCATCCAGTAACCCGTTCCTACTACAAAGTCCTGCTGGAGGCGGGGGTGAAAATCTACGAGTATACGCCGGGTTTCATCCATGCCAAGATGTTCGTATGTGATGACACCGTATCGATTGTCGGAACCACCAACATGGACTACCGTTCCTTCTACCTGCATTTCGAGTGCGGGGTGGCCTTCTACGGCTCGTCGGTGGTGCACCAGGTGCGGGAAGATATCGCGCGGACGCTGGAGGTCTCCCGGGAGATAGCCCTCAGGGAAGTCTATGCCACGCCCTTGCCGACCCGGTTCATCCGTTCCCTGCTGAGGCTGTTCGCTCCGCTGATGTAGAATGCGGTTCTTGGAAAACTGATGAAGGCGTTTTTGCCATCCATTCTGCCCCTTTTGTTAATATCGAATGTGTCGGTCAAATTGGTTCCTATCAAAGAGTATTTTGGACAAGACGATATTGTTGCTCTTAATGTCGCATTGAAACAGCATGGCGGGGCAAGTTCTTCCACCTTTCAAGGCGTTTCTGTAGTTCTTGCGGAGGATCGATATATTGTCCCCCAATTGGTTTTCTGCACCATGGACATGAATTCTCTCAATTGGAGGAATCTGCCGGGACAAGGAATGTCATTGATCTGTTTCCTGTGTTTCGTTATTGGGGTATCCTTATGTGGTGGTGATCGATGAAATAGAATGCAATATCCATCCGATGCTCATCAAGGAATTGATTGCAAAATTTTCATTTGATGAAAGTACTCAAGGTCAATTGATATTTTCTACTCATGAAACGAGTTTATTGGATCAAGATATTTTTAGGCCTGATGAAATTTGGTTCACAGAAAAAAAGGCTGATGGTTGTACGGATCTCTATTCCTTATCCGCCTTTCATGTTCATCATACGATTGATATCCGTAGGGGATATTTTGCTGGAAGATACGGGGCGATTCCGTTTCTTGGAAACCTGAGAGATTTGAATTGGATGGATTTCCCATGATTTTGCCACATCGTTCATTTGTAAGAGAAGAACCTTCCCGCGATGCAAGCCTGATCATCATATATTGTGACGGGGAGCGTCGAGAGGATGATTATTTCCGTTTTTTTCAGGAACTCAGTTCAAATGTTCGCATCGAGGTAGTTCCTCCATCCGCTGAAGACCGCAATAATTCTCCCACTGGCCTTTTTGCACGTGCCGTACGGGATTGTGATGGACCTGATCCAAAATACATCCTTGACGAGCAGGATCAGCTCTGGTTTGTGATCGATATGGACCAGTGGGATGATAAAATTGATTCCTTACTGTTGCATTGTCAGTCAAAAGGGAGATGGTCCATCGCTATCAGCAACCCCTGTTTTGAGGTCTGGCTATATTATCATTTTTTCATAATCCTCCGTCAATGTTGATGGAGACGTTTGATTTAAGGAAATCTGATGATTGGAAAGAATTTCTTGGTCAGTCTGTACCAGGTGGTTTTGATTCTCGTAAGCACTCTGTGAAAATTCATGATGCTATCTCGAATGCGGAGCGGAATCATAATGAAGCCGTTTCCTCCAAACCATCCCTGTTCTCTACCTCAGTTTTCCGTTTGGCGAAGCAAATAACCGCGAGAATCGGGGAGTTTACGATATCTATATCTTATGTCATTTATATTGGAAAAGATGTTGTCTGGACACATTGGAATGAGCTATCAACCGTACCGCGATGAAACGAGGCAATGAAGGATTCTTGATGCAATATTGAATAATCATCGCTGCTATTTCTCATGATGTTCGTCAGCATGTAGCCTGATAACATATAGAAAGAGACGCCCGACAAAGGCGTCTCGCATCTGGTCTCAAAAACATGACGTTGCCATTGATATTGTTCTCAACCGTGGCAATGAAAATATTCCCCTATTCCAGGAATTCCTTCAACACCTTTCCATCCGCGTTCTGAAGTTCGACGCCCAGTAGCGCGGCGAGTGTCGGTGCTTCGTCCACAATGTTGCATCTGTCCATCAGTACATTCTTTTTGATGCCCGGGCCATAGAGGATGAACGCCGGCTTAGGGCCTTTCTCCGGCTCATGCCCATGTGTCGCGACGCTGTACTTGTAGTCGGAGTTGTCGGCGTCGTAATAGAGCGGACCGGACAGCTTGTTGGAAAAACTGATGCCGTCGGCGCCTTCAAGGACGAAGGAGAAACCTCCGTCGAGACGATACTTCCGCTTCACTTCATCTTTGGTATAGATCGTCTCGATGCCGATGCGCTCATCATCCTTGTACTTCTGCAAAAAGTCGCGCACCTTGCGCTCCAGCGCCTTGTCGGAGGGATCCTTGAGGTATACCTGAACCGAATGGGCCGCCGACGAGAAAAACGCATCGTAGTCCTTCAGCGTACCGTCTTTGTTGAGCCTGACCAGACCATCGCGGATGAACAGGAGGTTGGGGGAGACAAGCTTCGTGACCGGAGTCTGCCCATGGTCGCTGGTAATGACGATCATGGTGTCGTCGTACACTCCCTGCTCCTTCAGTGCGTCCATCGTTGCGCCGAACATCAAGTCGATCAAGAAATACGCCTGTTTGTAGACCTCGTCCGCGAAGACCCCGTGCCGGTGCCGGGCGTGATCGACCATCGACAGATGTTCGAGGATCACTTCGGGACGATGATTCCTAATGGCGCTGAGCGTCGCGCCATGGGCGAGATAATGGAAATATGGAGAAGAAAGGCCTTTGAGATGTGTTCCGTAGTTCTCCCAGAATTCGTTGAGGAATTCTTCGGAAGCTCCATATTTCACGAATGTCCTGTACATGTTTTTGGGGGAGTCGTCGTCCCAGTCCCAAACCTCCGGCAACAAGTAGTCCGCCTTGATGTTCCCCGTCACCGGCCAACTGATGCTCGCGGTGGTGTATCCGGCGCGTTTCGCCGCGGCGAGCAGATTGTCCACGTCGCCGTCGAATACCTTGCTGTCGAAATACCATGGGGCGGGCGAGACTCCCGGAACGAAATATTCATTGTTTGAGACATGGTGCCGGTCCGGATACACGCCGGTCAACATCGATGCATGTATCGTATAGGTCAGGGTAGGATAGACGGAGATGATATCTTTGACGTATGATGCGTTCCGAACGATGGGGCCGAGGTTCGGCAATGTCTTCATGAATTCAATGTCTTCGCTTACCATCGCATCTATTGAAAGTACATATAGCCGTTTCTTCATGTCAGTCTCCGTTGCAATTTGTTGTTTTGCTATCAAGTGTGTTAATTATAACTTATAATAGCCTGATGCAATGATTTTGACAAGATTGTTTTTTCAGTTAAATTGTATGGGCGAAACTGTTATTATTGTCGAAATACATTGTAATACTGTTATATGATTATTAATAATTTATTACATTGATGATAATTATATTTCATCCCCCATAGAGAACGAAACAATTTCCCAATGCTGAAATAAAATCTTGACCATATATTCTCACACATGTTAGAATTGCAACAAGTAAATCAACAGTCTGACAAGGACATTGGCAGGCGTGGCTTGAGGAGTGTGTATAATGAGAAAGAGACTATTGTTGGCAATGGCATGCCTGTTCGCATCGGTCTGTTTGTTCACCGGATGCGCGAAGAAGGTTCCGCAACAGGGCGTGGCCCAGAGTGCGGCTCAATCCACGGAAACCGTCGTGCAGAACGCCGGTACGCAGAGCGCCCCGGCGCCTACGAAAAACGATCCGGTCGTTACTACCGCCTGGTATACGTTCGCCAATACCAACGAAAAGAATTATCAGGAAGCGATTTCTCGCTTCAATGCGAGCCAGGACAAGTACAAGGTCGTCGGTGTCTCCCAGTCTTGGAATGAAATCAATGAGAAGGTGATGAGTTCCTTGAAAGCCGGCAACTACCCGGACATTATCGCGGGAGAGGCCCCGACGATCAGCAACTATGTCAAGGAAGGCCTGGTTGTGGATTTCCTTCCATATATCACCGATCCTGTCACCGGTATCAAGGATTTCGATGATTTCCTGTCCTCCATCCTCGATGAATGCAAGCAGTGGGACGGTCAGATGTACATGTTCCCGATTTCACGGACCGGCGAGGTGTACTACTACAACAAGACGTTCTTCGACGAGCATGGGCTGACACCTCCCTCCACATGGGACGAACTGTACGAAACCAGCAGGAAGATCCACGAGATCACCGGCACGCAGGCGATCGGGTTCGATTATCTCGATGATTCCTATATCGACATGCTGGTCCAGCGGGGCGGCGCCTATATCGATGTCGCTGACAAGACCGCGGGATTCACTTCCGACATTTCCAAGGAAGCAGTGGAATACTTCAAGGCTATGTCCGACGAAGGCATCCTGCGTCTGAAAGGCGAGGACAGGTCCTTGTATATGCCATTCGCCAACGGGCTCGTATATAGCTTCGTCGGTACCTCCGCAAGTTCGTCTTCCGTCAGGTCGAGCGTCGAGAATGCGTTTGAAATCGGCTATGCTCCGATTCCCCAACAAGGGGAAAAGCCGTATGTAACGATGTGGGGTGTCAGCCAGTCCGTGTTCAAGTCCACCCCTGAACGGCAGCAGGGCGCCTTTGAGTTCCTCAAGTCGTTTACCGGTACCGACATGAACGCTCAGTGGGCCATCGGATACAATGCGCTGCCGGTCAGGCAGTCCTCTATCGATTCCCCTGCGTACCAGGAGTTCATCCAGACCGGCAATCCGGTCATCAAGGTGCTTGTCGAGCAGAGTAGCCGGTATGGCTATCAGCCCGCGGTCAGCGGCTCCTATGACACCAACAATGCGATCACCGTCGCATTGGATGAGATACTGATCGGTGTCGAGTCCGTGGACAAGGGGCTTGCGGAGGCACAGGCGGAAGCCGACGCCGCATTGCGCCGATAGGCGGAAGCGACAGCAACCGATTATATGGCCGATAACTTCGGTGATCCCAAGGTATAGGGTTCATCAAGGTCATCGGAATCATCAAAGAATCGAATCGTCGGGGTTCCCGTCGCGGGACTCCGGCCTGTTGTCGCTACCTGCCCATATGTACCGTACAAAGGGGGACATGCATGAGAATCTATATGGAGCATATCGTCAAGGCCTTTCCGGAAACTTTGGCGGTTGATGATTTTACCGAAACATTTGAAGAAGGCAAGCTTACCGCTCTCCTCGGTCCTAGCGGCTGTGGGAAAAGCACCCTGCTGAACATGATCGCCGGCATCTTGCGGCCGACATCGGGAACGATTTTCTTCGGTGATCAGGATGTGACGCGGATTCCCATGGAAAAGCGCAATGTCTCCATCGTCTTCCAGAACTATGCGCTGTACCCCCATATGACGGCGCTGGAAAATATCTGCTTTCCGTTGGAGATGCAGAAGGTCAATAAGGCGGAACGGTTGGCCAAGGCGCAGGAACTCGCGGAATTGGTGAAGATCACCGACTATCTGCATCGCCGTCCCGGGCAATTGTCAGGGGGGCAGCAGCAACGGGTCGCCATAGCGCGCGCCCTTGCCAAGAACCCTTCCATCCTGTTGCTGGACGAACCGCTGTCAAACCTCGACGCGCGTCTGCGTCTTGAAATGAGGGATGAAATCCGCCGTATCCAGCTCCAGACGAAGGTCACTACGGTTTTCGTCACCCATGACCAAAGCGAGGCCCTGAGCATTTCCGACAGGATTTTCCTGATGCGCGGCGGAAAAATCCAGCAAGTGGCGAAGCCCCAGGAAATCTATGAAGACCCCCGCAATCTATTTGTCGCCACGTTCATGGGCAACCCTCCAATCTGCGTCCTCGATGTGGAAAAGCATGACGAAAACCTGCTGGTCGCCAAGAACGGAACCCCGATACGCTACCAGACGCCGGATACTGTTCCTTGTGGCAAACCTCTGAAACTCGGTTTCCGTGCGGAAAGCCTTTTGCCTGCCGCCGCGGACGACGGGCATTTTTCCGCGCGGGTCGAAGACCAGTTCACCATAGGCCGCGACGACATGCTTGTCGTGGAGGTCGGCGGCGTGCCGCTACGGTTGTTCGCGGACAGCGAGACGGCGTATCCCAAAGGCGGCGAGGTTTCCCTGAGGATCAAGAAGCGGGGCTTCTATATCTTCGATGCGGAAACTGAACTGCGGTATCTGTAGGGGGCACGGCATGAAACAGGTAAATCTTGGCAAGCGGGGAGTGGGAAAAGCCCTGGCCAAATCGGAGCGGATGCCCCTCACGGCGAAGACCATCGTTGAGCCGGTGCTGTTCGCGGCGCCGTTCATGCTTATCTGCATTACGTTCGTAATCTATCCGGTCATCAACGTATTCATTATGAGCTTCTACGAGAACTACAACTTCATCCAGCAGACCTATACCGGTGCCGGACTGGACAACTACAAGTACGTACTGCATGACAAGTACTTCATCAGCGCATTGAAGAACACCTTCATATACGTCTTTACCGTCGTTCCAATCGCCACTGCGCTCGCCTTGCTGATCGCTATCCTGTTGAACAACAAGATCAAGCTGTCATCGGTATTCCAGACGGTATTCTTCCTGCCGATGGTCACGTCGTCGATCGCCATCGGATTTGTCTGGCGCTATATGTTCAACGCGGACTACGGCATGATCAACGGGGTGCTGAATCTGTTCGGCATCGCCTCGAAACCTTGGCTGACACATCCGCGCATGGCTATCTGGGCGTTGATTCTCTTCGGCATCTGGAACTCGTTGCCGTTCAGCATCATCATGTTTCTCGCCGGATTGCAGAATATCGACCCCAAGTACCATATCGCGGCCAAGCTGGATGGCGCTTCAAGCTTCAAGGTCCTGACACGGATCACCATCCCGTTGCTCGCCCCGACCATCGCGCTGGTGCTGGTGGTCAGGACGATCAGCGCCTCCAAGGTGTTCAACGAAGTATATGCGCTCTGGAATGGTTCGCCTGGACCGGCCAGCAGCCTGTACACGATGGTCTACTACATCTTCCAGCAGTTCTACAGCAAGTGGCAGGTAGGTTACGCCGCGGCAGCCGCGGTAATCCTGTTCTTCATTGTATTCATTCTGACGATCATCCAGCTGTTCATTCAGAAGAAATTTTCGTACCGGTAGGGAGGGGCGTATGGAAAAGAAACAGATGATAGGCCGGACCGTCATATACGGTCTCCTGCTCCTTGGCGCGATAACGATGTTGCTGCCGTTTATCTGGATGGTCCTGTCGTCGCTGAAGACCCAGCGCGAGATCATCGCGATGCCGCCGAAGATATTCCCTGCGAATCCGCAATGGGGGAACTACCAGAAGGCATTTGAGATGGCTCCGTTCGCCAGGTTCTTCTTCAACAGCCTTATAGTCACCGTATTCGGCGTACTGCTGCAAGTATTCCTGACGATCTTGATGGCGTTCACTTTTTCCCGGCTTCATTTCCCGGGGAGGGATGTCATCTTCTCCTTGCTGATCGGGTTGATGATGGTTCCCTACGAGATGCTGATCATTACCAACTATTCGACGATTTCACAGTTGAACCTGATCGATACCTATCTGGGTATCTTCCTTCCGTCGTCGGCGAGCGTGTACTATGCCTACATCTTGAGGAACTTCTTCCTGGGAATACCCGACTCGCTCTATTATTCAGCGAAACTGGACGGTGCGTCGGACTGGAAATATCTGTGGCGCATCATGATCGTGCTGGCGAAGCCCGCGCTGATCACGATCGTCCTTCTCAATACAATAGGGCTGTGGAACACCTTCCTATGGCCGTTGATCGTGACGAACGTCGAAAGCATGCGGACGGTGCAAGTCGGACTCAACGCGTTCACCAATGAATCGGGCACTCGGTACGATCTGCTGATGGCCGCTACGACGGTCGTCCTGCTTCCGATGCTGGTTCTCTTTATTTTTGAACGCAAGTTCATTGTGACTGCCGTTTCCAGCGGAGGCACCAAAGGTTGATAATAGGTTGATAGTATGAAAATCGCTTTGTTTGATATGGACGGCACCCTGGTTGATTCCATGTGGGTGTGGGAGAACGCGCCCGTAGAGGTGCTCAGACGGTTCGATATCGAGCCGGACGCCGCCGCTTTTTCCGTATTTCGTGAGAAAGGCTACCGGGAAACCGCGAAATTCCTGGTGAACCGTTACAATCTTCCGATCACCTCCCATGAAGCCATGGTGATGATGGATGAGGCGGTGATGCCTGCGTACCGGAAGGATGTCTCATTGAAGGACGGCGCGCTGGATTACCTGCGCCTGTTGCAGGAAAAACATGTGAAATGCTGCATTCTGACGGCGAATAACTCCGAGCTGGTGGATATCGTCAAGGAACGGTTCGGACTGGACAAGTACATCAGCGGTTTCATCACCGCCGCGGGAATCGGCAGTACCAAGGCCGAACCGGAAATCTTTATCAAGGTCTCCCTGCTGTATGGGGCTCAGTTGTCCGACTGCGTGCTGTTCGAAGATTCAAGCTATGCGATCAAGACTGCGAAACCTCTGGGAATCAAGACCGTCGGCGTCAAGGATCCGTTCGGAGAGGACCAGCAGGAGTATCTTCAGGACAACTGCGACCGGTACGTAGCCAGTTTCAGGGAACTGATCGCTCATGATATCTTCTGACATGCTGCCGTAGCGGCTGAGCTTATTGGCGTGATGGCGGTTGGGGTTGCATGGAAGCGGTCCCTGCCACCCCTGCCGTTGGTTCCGCTTCCCGCGCACAATGCCTTCGTGTCTGTCGCAACTCCTATTCTTGCATGGTAGAACTTGGAAATCCTGAATATTGGGACAGTCTGAGTGAATCACGATGGCGGCGTCATAAGCCGGTCTATCTCGCTTCGGCTCGTTTCACTTCTCCTGCGATGTGTTTTGCCTTTTCAAGGTTGATTCTGTTCGCCAGATTTCCATCCTTGATCCAGGCTCCCACGCAAATTCCATCGAAGGCTAGGGCTGCTTCGTAGGCGTTCTCTCCCTTGACGCCTCCACCGATGATGATCGGGACGCCGGGAATCGCCTTTCGCGCCCGTCGTACCAGTTCCAGGCTTTCCTGAAACGTCTTGCCGCAGAGAAAAATCCCGTCGGCATGGGCGTAATTGACCGTCTCCTGCAACGCTGTCTCCAGCGGACAGGGGTGGATGTGTTCGCCGTGGGGTTCAAACACATCGGCATATACCGGAACGTCCATGCCCGGTTGCCTGCGTGCCGTACAGACCTCGGCGCATTGCGCTTCGATCATTCCGCAAGCGGCCATTTCGGCGCGGGTATAGCCATGTTCCACGCGGATGAACGACGCCCCGCTGGCGGCCGCCACGGCGAGAGATCCTATGCCGTCCCATGTCAGCAGTACGCCGATCTCCATGTCAGGGAATCGCCGTGTGAGTTCCGCGGTGACTACCGCAGTCGCCGCGACGGAAGAGGGGCTGGCCGTCTGCTTGACCGGGCCATCCTGCATGTTCTGTACCAGAAAACCTGTGAAACCCGCTTCATGCAACGCCTCCGCTTCCTCTACAGCCGCCTGGATGATTGCCCGCATTCCCTGTCCTCCGTATGAAAACGAACCGGGAAGCGCCATCAGGTTCACCATTCCGTATATTTTTTTCATTGTGGATCTCCTTTCAGTTCCCGCATGTAGCGTGTCGCCTGGTTCTGGATGCCAGCGGCGGAGACATACCCGCGTTCGGTAAAATATCCCGTAATCCATTGATGCTCGACCAGCGAGAAACCGTGGCAGGTGAAATCGGTCCGTTTCCTCGTCTCTTCAGGCCAGCCGCTCGCCAGTACCGTCGCCATGTCGCAGGTACTGTCTTTGTCGGGGAACATCCGTTCCCCCCTTCCATCGAGCTTGAGGAACGTCGTGGCGACATACAACGGAACGCCGTGGTGGACGCAACACATGCCGACAAGATCCGAGCCTGCGGTGTTGATTACGCTTCCTTCCGCATAGAGCGTTTCCGCCCCGATGATCGCCGCATCGCATCGCCTGATCGCGGAACCCATGCAGGCCTCCATGACGAACATCGGTTTTTCTCCCCGTTTCTGGGCGGACGGCAAGAAGGGGTATCCGCCGTCGAGCAACCTGCTTTCCGATATCACGGTATGGAAATCCACTCCGTTTTCGTACAAAGCGGTCAGAATCGCGTCTACGGAACTTGAATAGTCGTAGACGAATATCCTTCGCCGTTCCCTGAGTATGCCAAGGCTGCTTTCGCACAGCGCCCTTGCATCCCGTTCGATCTGGGCTTGGAACTTTCCGCAGTTTTTCAATATGCCGTCCGCACACGCATCCAGCGGCAACGCTCCAAGCGCGGAGATATTTTGTGTGAGTAGGAGGATCGCATTACGTACCGCGATGCTGGAATCGCCTCGTAGCCGGTCGAAATAGTCCGTCATCTCCTTGGTTCTCGACACCAGCTCGCGGCTTTCCAGGCCTTTTCCCTTTGCATGCATCGCCAGATCCGTCATGAAACCGATGATCGAGCGGATATTGCTTGACGCTCCGAGGGCTTTGCCCTGTACCAAATTCCGGAAGCGGTCGCGATTGGCGTCGTCGGCAAGATATTGTTCGAGCCTGTTTTCGCAGTTATGTTCTTGTTGCTGTTCCATGGTCTATTGACGCTCCTGAAGGAAGTTGAGGACGGCCTGTTCAGCCACGGCCCCACTTCTGGAGCCAAGCTTCTGAACCGCGATCGCCGCTGCCGCCGAAGCGAACACCGCGGCCTGCCGGAGCGACGCCCCGGATAGGAAGGCATGGAGAAACGCGCCGTTGAACGTATCTCCCGCCCCGGTCGTATCGACCGCAGGTACTTGGAACGCCGGCACATGTTCCTCGACGTCCCCCTGTCGTAGCTCAACACCTTGCGCTCCGTTGGTGAGCAACAGAATCCGTTCGGGATCTGCTGTCAACTTTGCGAACGCATCCGTCCCGCCACCCGCAAGAAGATGGTTCTGGGCGTTCGTATTCAGCGACAGGATCGCCGATATTCCGAACATAAAGGAGTCTTCCTCGTCATCGAGGCTGGTGAACGTCGTCCGCTCCGCGTCGAACATGAACCGGACTCCTCGTTTGCGAAGATGCAAGGCGAGATCCCTATATCCGTCCAGATGCCTCCATGTGGAGAATGTGGTATAGACGAAATCGCACCGTTCCAAGATGGCGAGCCTGCTTGCATCGATGGTGACATGCGGTTTTGAGCTGCCATGCACGAGACAGGTCCGTTCTCCTTCGCTGAGCAGGATGTCGACGATATAGTTGCCGTAATCGCCGCTTTCAATCCCTTCCGTATGCACATGGTGCGCCGCGAGGTCATTGACCAGCAGGTCGTGGTATTCGTCTCCCCCCACGGTATCGAACAGATACGCCTCGGTTCCAAGCGCACCGAGGACGCATGCGGCATTGGCGATGAATCCTCCGGGGCTTGTCCCCAACGGCTCTATGACGCATTTTGAGCCTACGATAAGCGGTTGCGCGCAGGAATAATACCTGTCCATGTCGTTCGGTCCTATCGCCACGACAACGGGTTTCCGTATCTTCTGTGTCATGGCGTTCATCTGCTGAGTATGCAGTCGACCTTTTCGTTCTCCAGGTATTCCTGCCATTCCTTGCTGAGCTTATGATCCGTGATGATCGTGTCGATCTGTGAAAAGCTGCCGTAGTACAGCGGTTTGACGACATCGAATTTTGATGAGTCCGCGAGGACGATGCGCTGACCCGCATTGCTGATGAATGTCTTTTTCAGTTTTTCCTCGTATTTCTTGACACAGGTGAATCCCAGCGACCTTGATATGCCCGACGCCGACAGGAACGCCTTGTTCGCCCTGATACCGGAGATGAACTGAACCATTTCATCGCATTCGAACGCCTGTGTCTCCGGATGGTAGTAGCCGCCGCCGAAGATCAGTTTGCTGATTTTCTTCCGCTTCAGTTCTTCGAGGATGTTGAGGGAGAAGCAGATTACGGAAATGTCGAGCTCCGACTGCAAGTGACGGACCAGCGCCTCGGTCGTCGTACCGCTGTCAATGAACAGGACGTCCCCCTCCTTGATCAGCTTGGCCGCTTCCTTGCCAATCAAGTCCTTCTCCCGCTCCATGACCCCGCCGCTGGAAAAGATATTGTAGGTCAACGCCCCGTCCGCGGACGCCTTGTCGGGATTGAGCACAACTGAACCATGGAAGATATTGACCAGATCATTCAACTGCAAGACATGTATGTCCCTGCGGATGGTCATTTCCGTTACGTCAAGCTCTTGCGCCAGTTGCTTGATTGACGCACCGTTGCGCTGTTGGAGCATTGTTACGATGGCCTGTATCCGCGCCCTTTTGTTTTCATTCGTCATGATACCGCCTTCTCCTTTATGGGACGTCCAGTTAATCCATTATATCCTAGATATGTTAGATTTGCAACATTTAACATATGCCATGTTATAGACAATGCGTATCGGAGTGCCAAGGAGATTGTTCATCGAGAAAAGTTTTCCAATGTCACGGCGTGGATAGTCCTGGAGGAATATAGACCTGAGATTGCCACCTTACTGGCAGAAAACAATGACCGACAGAAAATGTAAAGTTAGTTGTAAAAATTCGTACAAATTCACTTTTGGCAATCTTGCTAGTGAGTGAGAAATGAATATAAAAATGCATCAATAGTAAACCGTTACAATAAATTGATTTCCTTCTACGTCATTTTTAAACTCAATAGAACTATGAAGCTTCAATGTTCTACGAATTCCAGTGTCCAACCCTCGGTAGGGCAGTATTTTGGTTCCATAGGTTGCAAGAGTCGGATTTCTACTTATTGAATTGCCTGCTTTTATGTTTTCTATGGTCAGGCTGTTGGGGAGGTTGCCAGGACTTATAATTTCAACTCTATCCTCGAACATGAATACTCTGATCGGGGAAGAGATAAAATAGTCTCGATGAAGTAACGCATTTGCCAGCAGTTCTTCCCATACCGTTTTCTCTACGATTGGCTTTGCTAAAGAGTTAACATTTTGTCCGTCTTGGTGATATGGAATATTGCCCATGATAAAGGACATGGTATTGTCAAATATTTCTTCGAGTAGTCCAGAGAAATCTCTATTATCGATATATTGTTCTGTATCGATATCATGCCCAGGATAATGAACTGCTTTAATAATAAACATAGGTAATCTGTACCGGGCTTGTCTTGAAAACAATAAGGTTCCTGTTAAATTAAGAGTTCCATTTTTTGCAAGATTCATATTCTGCAACAATTGAGGCAGAGGAATCTGTTGTTTTTCAAGAGGTTCCCCATAAAAGTTTGCGAAGAAGGATTCAAAGTATGACAAATCAATATCTGAAACGGTGAGGCCGTTGACAGGGAGTTCATCGGCGTGGATATAATTTGATATCTGAAACATGCGTTGCATTTCTTCTCGTGCAGTGACCTTGCGTTTGTCTGCTCCACTTTTTACCCAAATAGCACCTTGATTGTCAGTATATGGTTTGCTTATTCCTTCTGGTATAGATAAAACCAACACTTTTCCATCATCCGAAGAAAAATTTCTCGTTGAAGGATTAATGGGTGGATGAACATGTTGCGATGCGACATTCGATATAAGACCGTTCAATCGCCGGATGTCTTCCATGGAAAGTCCAGAAATTGAACCGTTGTCATCAACTCCTATGTAGATGATACCGCCACTAGAATTGCTGAATGCGACAATTTCCGCGGCAAGTTGGTCGGGATTGGTGATATTGCGCTTAAATTGGTTCTTGCTGTCTTCTCCATTTGAGAGGTTCTTGTACAAGTCCATTATGTCCATTGTTCGCATATTTCCTTTCTTCGTTCAAAGGCGGCCGGGCCTCCTTCCATGATATCTATGATTGATGCCTGAGTTTTAGGGCAATCAATACTGCCTGACGTCACTGTTATTTTTCCTGCGCCGAAATTGCAGGTATGGATCATTTCTGCATCTCCTAATACAGGGATATTAGCATTATGCGTCGCAAAAATGAATTGCGTGGTTGGTTTTAATTCAATGATTTGTTTTATTACTTCTTCATAAATTGTTTGATTGTCCAGATCGTCTTCTGGCTGATCGATAATAATAACATCATTTTCTTTTTGGCTTAAGACAAATAAAATCAATGCGGAAGCCCTTTGCCCCAAAGAGTGGTTTTTCAGTTCTTTACCGTGGTATTCGATGATATATTTGTTTGGCACTTGATAGGTGAGCAAAGCATCAAGAATATTCTGTGTATTTTGCATAAAAGGTATTTGGGCGGCGTCGGTAAGTTGATTGCAAGCATTTTCAAAGTCTTGGTACACAGCAATAAAATCTTGGTATTTGTCTACAAGCACTGTAAATGTGGTTTCCCGTAACCCGCTACCTCTGTAGACGGTTTGAAGGTATTGTTTAAAACATTCTCTATTTCCCTCGAATTCAGCCGTTATTTTTATTGCTGATTGTGAATTATTGATTTTTGATAGCTCTCCATCGATTTGTTGAAACTCCTTTCGCCATAATTCAGCGAGTTCTCTTAAAGAAGTTTGTAGCTGTTGTTCTGTTCTTGATTTGATTTCCTCTTGTTTTTTCAACAACTTCAACCTAGCTTCAGTGGAAGCGAGGCTTTTGTAAAATTCTGTATAATCTTCCAATTTCAAAGCTTCTATTCCATGACTTCTAATTTCTGATTCAAGTTCTCTGCGGGTTTGTGCAAATTCTTCTTCAGCATCATCCTTGATCTTTTGATAGTCTATATGCAATTTTTCCAGATTGCCGATATGTAGTTTTATTTCTCCTACATTGGTGACAATATGCTGGATATTATCGAGAGCAAGTGAATATTCTTGCAGGACCTTCTTAAAAAATTCTCCATTCTGTTGGGAGACATATGTCGAATATTGTTTCAATGGTTCTTGTCTATCATCGAGTAGAGTTTGTATTTCTCGATAGAAACCTTGTATATCCTCTAGCATGCCATTAAGTTTTTCATTGTCTTTTTCAAAATCCGTCTGTTTCTTGAACTTATCCGCTATGCCGTATTTTTCAAATTGGCCGATGTTAAAAGTAATATCATTGACCGTATTTCTCAATTGGAGCATTTGCTCGGCAATGTCTCTTCCCTTTGTTAAAATATCAAGCAACTCTTTTATTTGCTTTTTTTTCGGAGATTTCCCTTCTTGTTTCTGTCAGATTGTCTCCCATAAGTCGGTCAATGAGACTTTCATCGAAGTATTCTCCTCTTGCCGCAAGCTCTTTTTGTCCAAAAAACATAGGTTGATGAATGATAGTCTTTCTTGGAAAGAGACCTTCCATGATTTTACCATCGCAATAGACTTCTGGTGTCCGATTGAGAGTACGGTATACTTCGTAGTTTTTCCCATGTCGGTCTATTGCGGTCAGTTTGATACGGCCGCCACTGCCTAATGCATATTGGATCAGTTGCTGTTTATATTCATTATCGATACGGTTTAGTCGATCTGGGAAATCCAATACGTAACTGATCGCCTCGAGGATAGCAGATTTTCCGCTTCCTCTGATACCAATCAACGTGTTGAGTTCCGGAGAGAACTCAATATTCTGTCCATTAAGCGCACCCCCTTCAAAGCTTATGCCCCTTATGTAAGAATGTTGTGGTTTCGTCGGTTTTTGACTGGACAGTCTATGTTCCCTGTCCAACAAAGCTATTCGAACTGCTTCAAATGAATAATCCCCAATCTTTATCCATGTTCTTGCACTTTTTGTCCCAATATCTTGCAAGCATTTTGCATCTGACCCTTCGACTTCAGCGGGGTATGCTCCTGGCATCAGTTGCTGAAGGGCTTTTTTGTTTTCAGATGATCGTACTTTTTGGAAAGCCAATATACGTTTGGCAATTTTCTCATTCATGTATAAATCGTGAATTCTCCCAGGTGTCAACTCATTACAGAGTCCATTGTCCTGATCGACATGGGCGCAAATATAAAAATAGTCCTTTTGAAATTTATCCAAGGCATCTGTAACTTCTAGGAGCCCGTATTGAGAATGTCCATTTTCTGTTTCATACTGATCTGGGGTTTTTCCAGGGAACACGTTGGCAAGAAACTGATTGATGAAGTCTTTCTCGATCCAATCATCAGCAAAGACAATCAAAAGATGTATTCCCCTTGACCCTTCACTGATAGATAGCTCCACTCCTGGAAGCAGAAAAATTTCTTGTTTTCTTACTTTGGTACGCAAAGCTCTGAATTCGGCGAGATCAAATTTATTGTGATTGGTAATGACTCCAACACGAATATCTTTACTACGAAGTTCTTCTACAAAATCTGTGGGAAACGTATTTTCATGTGGATATGTTCCTGATGGAGAATAATTGAATTTACCATCTTTTCGGGTATGTAGATGAAAATCCGCTTGCACCCATACTGAACCATTTTTGAAAAGCGTCGATATTTCATTTTCTAATTGGTTGCTCATTCTTTGTATCCTTTATATACCCACTGTTTATTCTGTAAAAGGATGCACTACCCATAGTCTATTGTCAAATTTCGCTGGATACGAACAATGCTAAAACACACACATGTAGAATCAGCGATTGCCAGAGGACAAGGTAGTACATTGTTCAACGGGTATCGCCGTATTCTTCAGGAACGATACCATTTTCGTTGAATAGTTCTTCCGGTTCCTTCAGCGACAGCGAATAATGGGTGTTCTTTCCCTCTCCCGGTTCTTTTTGCAAGAAGCCGTGTTCGACGAGAGTTTTGATGTCCCTGTTCGCGGTATCGATATGACATTTTGTCATCGCCGACCATTTCTTGGTCGTCACAGGTCCCGTCCAGTCTTCCCTTGTGATTCTTCGTAGCATATGCAACTGTCGCTGGTTGCACGCGGCATGTTCGACGCGGTGCCAGAATTTTTGCAGCGTCACGGTGTGGCCCAACATATCGATTGCGTATGCATAGGCTTGCAGAAGACACGTTTCATACCACAGCAACCATTGTGTTATGCCGGTGTCACCGGTCTGAGCCCGATTGATTTGAGCATGATATTCTTCCCGATGCGTCTTGATTTGTGATGAAAGGATGACTACTGAGAATGATTCCAAACATATGGTTTCGCACGATATGTTCCATATGAGCTACGGTGGAATCTAGCAGCGGAATATCTGCGATTTCCTGCTGTATGGATGTCTCCCCATGAGATTTGAACAATGTCGTCAACATATGACATTATCCCTGATCATGCCCGAAGATGATATATGGACATGTTATATATAGTATTTTCCCATTTTCCACCCATCTGTAACGTTTCCCGATAATTTTTTGTTAATTCTCATTACATATTTACAGCGTAGGTACGGAATCAAAAGCCCGTTCAAAGCATGAAATTGTGTTCTTTTGGCGTGTAAGAAGCATGATAGAAGTCAATTTTCAATTGTATGGCTTTTGTATGTGTGCTATTATCACTCTGATATCGGCGTACTTCTATGATCTACATTGTTCGGGTTGATGTTGCTTTGCTCGCGTTTTGCTGGTTAAGGGGGAATATCGATGGAGCGGGAACGAATAATACGGCAGGGAATCCTTGTCTGCATCGATAGCGTCTGCCTGCTCTGTTGCGCCGCTATCGCAGCATATCTGTCGATGGGGCGCGTTCCCCTTTCCATTTCTTTCTGGGGGACGATTGTGATGATCGGCGCTTTGCAGATCATATCCCTCGCCATAGTGCATGTGTACCGCATACGATTGGTCAATAGTTCCTTGGAACTGCTCACCCGTATCATCTGGGCGTTGATTCCCGCCGCAGTGTTCGGGTTCGTCTTGCAATCGATTTTCACCTCCTTTTCCAGCCTGTTGGTTCGTTTCGGCCTCGTCTACTATGTATTCTCGTTCGTTGCGTTGGCAGGGTATCGCATATTCTACCGCATGGCGATGAATCGCAGGGATTTCATCGCGGCGTCGAACTCCAACAAGGCGATTGTCTATGGCGCGGGTGAAATCGGCAGTACGCTGGTGCGGCAGTTCGCAAAAGGAAAGCTGGAATACAAGATTGTCGGGTTTGTCGACGACGACCCTTCGTTGCAGGGAGTGCTGGTAACCGGCATTCCCGTCCTCGGCGCCGTAAGCGATCTTGAACAGGTAATGAGGTCCAGGAAAGCCGGCGTACTGATCATAGCGATCACCAATCTTTCCGGGGCCAAGATGCAGATGGCGCTCGACGCCGCGGTCAAGACCGATGCGAAGGTGCAGATCATTCCTTCCTTGTTTGAACTGAACGAGCGCGGGAACAAGAACGTGGACCTCCGTTCGATCAACTATGAGGATTTGCTCGGCAGGCAGATGGTGGAGATCGACCGCGGGCCGATTGAGGCGATGGTGACGGGGCGCAGGGTACTGGTCACTGGCGCGGGCGGGAGCATCGGTGGCGAGATTTGCCGCCAGCTGCTCTCCTTCCATCCCTCCCGGCTCCTGCTGCTGGACATTGACGAGACGGAGCTGCACGACCTCTCCCTACGCCTGCATAACTACGCCCAGGAGTTCAGTCAGGATATCTTCCCCGTCTGCTGCGATATCAAGAACGGGGCCAAGGTGGACCGGGTCTTCGAGCGTTTCCAGCCGGAGATCGTCTTCCATGCGGCGGCCTACAAGCACGTGCCCATGATGGAGTACTACCCCGAGGAGGCGATCCGCACCAACGTGGCCGGTTCCTACAACGTGCTGTCCAGCGCGGTGAGGCACCATGCGAGGAAGGTAATCGTCATTTCCACCGACAAGGCGGTTAATCCGACCAATGTGATGGGCGCGACCAAGCGTGTGGTTGAGCTTGAGGCGAGCATGCTCACGTGCCCTCAGACGGAGATCGTATGCGTGCGCTTCGGCAACGTGCTGGGCAGCCGGGGTTCGATGCTGCCTCTGTTCCTGGAGCAGATACGGGAGGGTCGGCCCATCACCGTCACCCACAAGGACATTATCCGGTACTTCATGACGATCCCCGAGGCGGTGAGCCTGGTGTTTCTGGCGGGGGCGATGGCGAAGGGCGGCGAGGTGATGGTACTGGACATGGGCGATCCTGTGCGGATATACGACTTCGCGCAGAAGCTGGTGAGCTACTTCGGGGATGGGCGGAGCAAGGTGGTCGTCACCGGGCTCAGGCCGGGGGAGAAGCTGTACGAGGAACTGCTCGCGGACAAGGACCTGACGATCCCGACCGACAACAAGAAGGTGTTCAAGGCGAAGGTGACCGGTACGCTGGACAAGGCATGGGTGGAGGAGAACCTGAAGACGATCCACACGGATTCGACGGAGGTCCTGCTAAAGAAGCTTCAGGAGCTTGTGCCCGAGTTCCACTACCAGGGGCCCGCGCCGCTGGCCGACTTGGTGAAGGAAGACAAGCCCGCAGGATAACTCTGCGGAGCATCATGTACCAGACGGCGGAGGCGTCCTCGCCGCCTTTGTGTATATAGATGGCGGTAGCTGTGGATGAGCAGTGTTTTATGCGAAATACTGCCTAGGACGCTACAGGAACCCTGATGAACTCGCACATCGTTTCGGCGTGGCGGGGGATGGAGGGGGAAAGACTGATTTTCAAAGACGGGACAATACCGCCTTTGAAGAGGTGTGTGCTGATGGTGGGGATGCCCCTGACGCACAACACCGCAATGACTGTTCATGGATTTTTTGAACAATCTGCGAATGAAAGGCAACAAAGTATGGCAGAAACGTTATTGTTTTTCTCTTTTACGTGCGTAGCAGGGTGACTGAGATAGGGACGCATGCAGAGTTTAAAATCTATACACAATAAGAAATTATTAGAATTTTTGTCTCCAGTGCACTCCGCAGGACAACATAAAAAAGTTGACTAGGAGAAAGCCGTCCGACAGTCCGAAAAAGATAACGAAAATTATTTTCATTCTTGTAGCCTACCAACACCCTCGGATAAAAGCAGTATGAGAGAGATTATTTCGGCCGAAATGAGTTTCCCTCAAAATGTATAAATATATAAAGCTGAAGTCCTTCTCGTATAGAAATAAGTAAATAGGTAAAAAAGGGAATCACCTAGAGCACGGTGCTCCGGAGGTTTCCTTTTTTGTTTGAAAAGTGGTGATAGATTGGAAATCCTTAGCATGAGGATTCCAAGTAGGACTCTAAGGATATGGTATCGGAGTTGTTGTTATATTTTCCATTGTTTTAACCCGATTATATCTCTGTTACAAAAGGAGGTGTAAATGAGAAAAAACAGTAGACGTTGGTTACTTGTGCTTGTTGTAGTTGTCTTGATTCAGGATGTAGCTTGCAGTACAGATATGATGAAGTCAGTAGAACTGGTTTATAATCCTGCGTATAACTCAACTTATGAAATATCTATTCCAACTTCGTTAACTGTGTCTGATAGTAATACAACTTCATTAACAATTTCCGTGACAGAATGGACAGATTTTCCAAAAGGAAAAGCTATAATCATGACACTGTCTGAAGACAATACAATGAAGTTGATAAATTCTTCTTTAGAAATTCCACTTGAAGTATATGTCGGAACCACTCAGTATTTCGATGGTGATCAGATAGCTTCTTATTGTCCTGGTTCTGTGGCATTGTCAGGTTCTACAAGTATAAACTTAGCTGTTATTACAATCAGAATACCTAATAAGCCAGAATCTAGCGTTCAATACACAGGGTACTTGTTATTAGAATTTGGTATGCAGTAGTAAGCGGAAAAGTTTTTTGGGGAATATCCATGAAGATATCAAAGCAAATTGTTGAGGTAATTATGCAGTACAAGGCAGAGTATATGCAATAAGGGCATGGTATTATGCGTAAATCAATCGAATTTTGTATAAACGGTGCATAAGAGAAAATACATTTGATGATAGGTAGTCTGACAATATGTAAAACAGGATGCCCACAGTGGCGACAGGAGCAGTCGAAATAGGCAAGAAATATCAAATTCTCACATTCCCTTTTGGCTACAACATCAGTCCTACATTGGCAATATCACAGAAAAGGTTTGAAACAGGTGGGCACCCTGATGCTGTGGGAGTACTCAATGATTACGAATCATTCCGCGACAGGTATGAAGCGGCTTTCGTGGCAATCGGCGACAATAGGCTCAGGAGTCATTGGCAAGAGAAGCTAAAGCTTGCCGGTCATCAAATACCAACGCTTATCCACCTACGTGCTTACATCAGCCCATCGAGCATAATCGGTTCCAGCTACATTATTTTTATATCAGCCGTGATAGAACATGACAGTAGAATCGACTCGTTCGCCCACGTTGACTGCGGTGTGATATTACCGCCGCGAACACATGTTGGTAAATATAGAAAACTCGAAATCATAAATCCCTACCAAAGCTATGGCATTAACGCTGACATTGACAGTGACCGAGAGTTGGCTGACGGTGAGACATCTACGGCATCGATTCTTTCGGAAAAACAGCGATGTGAAAATCCTAATTGATTCGGCAGTAGTTATCTTGGCTTGTCTTCTCGTGTTTGAAATTCTGTCCCAGACAGCCACCTTCTTCACCCTCGCTTCGAGCCACACGACTTTTGAGCAAAAGCTGATCCATACCATGATAGCTTTAGTCTTGATCTTGCTATCTCGAACGTCACTCATGGTCTACAGACAGCCGTGGAATCGGATGAAAGCCATGAGTTACATCCACATTATCGTCGCAGATGCGATGGCTGGCGTGGTGTTCTACATTGTGGCAGAGTTCGTACTCCACTCCGCCTATCCGTTCTTATTAGAGCTGAGCCTGTTCATGCTGATAGACGTCGGCACGTTGTTCTACAGACTGCTCTACCGAGGCATTGGCGAAGAGTACGGCACGACGGAGCAATAAACCAAGCTAAGGCTATTAGCCTAGTGATAAAGTCAATGATGGTAGCAATAATACTACGGCAGTGATGCCTTGAAACCGATAATCCACCTTTTCCGACTGTGGGTAAACGCATCAACACAAAACCATGCATCCACCATTTTGCCGGAAAGTCGAAACGTACAGGAGTGCCGGAAATGCACATGAAAAACAACACTAACTTGTTCTATTCAAAAATTATCAAGCGACTGATTGACATCATCCTTTCTGGATTAGCCATTGTCGGCTTGTCCCCCCTTCTCATATTCTTAGTCCTTTGGATTAAGCTTGACTCGCCGGGTCCTGTGTTCTTTAAGCAAAAGCGGGTCGGGCGAGAAAAAGTCCTTTTCAACATTCTTAAGCTCCGTACAATGCGCACGGATGCGCCGCATGATGTCCCCACACATCTTCTCGAAAATCCAGAATCGTACATAACTCGTTTAGGACGTCTGCTGAGGAAAACCAGCCTCGATGAGCTGCCACAGATTTTCAATATTTTTATGGGGCAGATGTCAATCATTGGTCCACGCCCTGCTCTGTGGAATCAGGATGATTTAATTGCTGAGAGAGACAAGTATGGCGTGAATAACATAGTGCCGGGGCTTACCGGTTGGGCGCAGGTCAACGGTCGAGATGAGCTTGAAATTGACGTAAAGGCGAAGCTTGATGGCGAATATGCCAGAAACATCAAGTTTTCTATGGATTGGACTTGTTTCTGGATGACTGTTGGAAACGTACTTAAGCGCAAAGGCGTTGTTGAGGGCGGGACTGGCGTGATGGCGAAGCAAATCAACAGCCGAAAGAACGATGTGGCAAATTCACAACCTACAGAAGATAAAACGGATGCTTGTCAAACGAAGATGGAGACTGTGATTAAATGAGCGTGAACAAGCAACAGGATGATTTGAAGCCTAAGAAACGAATATTAGTCCTCTCCAGCCAGGCGTTTTCTCTCCTACACTTCCGCTTAGACATGATGCTCCGATTCGTCGAGCTGGGATACGAGGTTTACGCCGCCGCTCCGGATAGTGAAGAAGAGTGGAGTAAGCAACTATCTTTACATGGTATCCATTACGACTCGTTTGAATTACAGCGCAATGGAGAAAACCCTATCAAGGATATTCAAGGATACTTCTCCGTCAAAAAGCTAATCAAAGCTATAAAACCCGACGTGGTTTTCGCTTATCAGGCTAAAACTGTGATATATGGTACATTAGCTGCTCACGCCTGTGGCGTAACAGAAATCTATAATCTCATAGCAGGTCTTGGTTCGGTGTTTAGAAACGCCGAAAAGAGCTGGAAGCGAAAGCTGGTTAAAGGTATTCTTAGCTTAGAGTACAGAACGGCTCTTAAACACGCAAAAGTCGTGTTTTTCCAAAACCACGATGACTCAAAATTATTTATTGATTCCAGCCTTGTTGAAACTGGAAAAATTAAGTATATGAACGGGTCGGGTGTGAACACAGAGCATTTTATCCGCCAACCGATGCCGCAGATGCAAGGAAAAAAAGTGTTGTTCGTTGGAAGATACATCGCAGACAAGGGGCTACGTGAGTATTTGGAAGCGGCAAGGCTGGTTAAGACCAAACACCCAGATGTTACTTTCGAGATGGTCGGTTACTACGATACTAATCCCTCCGCTGTCAAGCCTGATTTCGTACAGCAGTACATTGATGACGGCAGCGTTATAGATTGCGGAAAACAGGATGACACGTATCCCTATCTCAAGAACTGCTATACTTTTGTTCTCCCCTCCTACCATGAAGGAACACCCAAATCAGTGCTGGAGGCGATGGCTGTCGGCAGACCGATAGTGACGACAAATGCGCCCGGTTGCAAAGAAACTGTCGAAAACGGCGTCAACGGATACTTGGTGGATGTCGGTAATTCGACTCAATTAGCAGACCAGATTGAGAGGATTATTTGCAACGAAAAGATAGCCGCGCTGATGGCAGAGGAATCTTATAAGCGGGTCATGGAAAAATACGATGTCCGAATAGTTAACGAGCAATTGATAATGGATATGGGACTTGTCTGAATATGCGAATATCAAAGAAATCATCAGATAAATAAAAACTTTACATAAAAGGAATGGTAAACACAAATGCATGACTTGTACAGCAAACTGGTGGACAAAAAGGAAAATCTGAGTCTCGTTGGTCTTGGGTATGTCGGGATGCCAATCGCTGTGGCGTTCGCAAAGAAACTCAACGTCATCGGATACGATCTGAACGAAGCGAAAATCAATCTGTATAAAGCAGGTATAGACCCGACGAATGAGGTCGGTGATGAGGCGATAAAGGCTACAACCGTTGAGTTCACGGCTGATGAAACTGCTCTTCGCCGCGCCAAGTTCCACATCGTTGCTGTACCGACACCTGTGTATGATGACCACATGCCGGATTTGAGCCCTGTTGAAGGTGCAAGCCGTATCCTTGGCAGGAATCTGGCAAAAGATTCCGTCGTAGTTTTTGAATCCACGGTTTATCCTGGCGTTACCGAAGATATCTGCGTCCCGATTCTGGAGAAGGAATCCGGGTTGAAATGCGGTGTGGACTTCAAGATCGGTTATAGCCCTGAGCGCATCAACCCCGGTGACAAAGTACACCGGTTGGAGACCATTAAGAAAATCGTCTCCGGCTGCGATGCCGAAACGCTGGACACCGTGGCAAAGGTATACGAGCTGGTCGTTGAGGCTGGCGTTCATCGTGCGCCGTGCATCAAGGTCGCCGAAGCTGCAAAGGTCATCGAGAACAGCCAGCGTGACATCAATATTGCGTTCATGAATGAGCTGTCGATTATCTTTAACAAGATGGGCATCGACACGAAATCCGTCCTGGAAGCAGCGGGAACAAAGTGGAACTTTCTTAAATTTTTCCCCGGACTCGTCGGTGGTCATTGCATCGGCGTAGACCCGTATTACTTGACCTATAAGGCAGAAATGCTGGGCTATCATTCTCAAGTTATCCTGTCCGGACGTCGCATCAACGATGATATGGGCAAGTACATAGCTGAAAACGTGGTCAAGAATTTGATAAAGGCTGAAAAGCCGGTAAAGAACGCAAAAGTAGCTATTCTCGGCTTCACATTCAAAGAAAACTGCCCGGATACTAGAAACACTAAAGTATTCGATATCGTGAAAGAGTTGCGTGAATATGGTATCGAGCCGCTCATCACCGACTCCACGGCAGATGCGGCAGAAGCCAAGAAGCTCTACGGCGTGGAGTTCTGTGGAATGGATGTAGTTTCAGGTTGCGATGCCGTTATCTTGGCCGTGGCGCACACGCAATTCAATGAATTCACGATGGAACAAATTGA
>JAXEWB010000023.1:0-35463 GCA_034114085.1 Sphaerochaetaceae bacterium
GTTGTTGCTACGTCCTTTATGTCGGGATTACGTCCTTTATGTCGGAGCTACCTGTCGTCTACGTCCTTTATGTCGGGATTACGTCCTGTATGTTGTTGCTACGTCCTGTATGACGGGATTACGTCCTTTATGTCGGAGCTACCTGTCGTCTACGTCCTTTACCTGTCGTCTACGTCCTGCGTCCTACTCGCCTGAGAATCTGAACTCCCCCAAGTTGCTCAAACACTAAACTACCATATCGGGGATGTGGCGAAATGGGCATCAGGATGCACAAAAAACGAGTGCGTCACACAAGCGACGAAACACCTGCGCAACGCACTCTTGCATCAAACGACTGATAGAATTACACCGCATATCCCAACAGGCCGGGAAGCCAGAGGGAAATCGCGGGTATGAACGTAACCAGCAACAGCCCAAGGATCATAGCCACATACATCGGCATCATGGCCCTGACCGCTTTCTCGACGGAAATCTTGCCGATGCCACAACCGACGAACAACGCGGAACCGACGGGCGGGGTACATAGACCGACTGCCAGGTTGAAGATCAACATGACACCGAACTGCACCGGACTCATACCGAACGACTGTACGACCGGAACGAGAATCGGCGTCACAATCAGAATCAGCGGGGCCATGTCCATGATACATCCCAGCAACAGGAGCATGATGTTGATCAGCAGGAAGATGACAATCCTATTCGACGAAATCGCCAGCAAACCGTTGGTGATCATCGTAGGAACGCGGAGCATCGCCAGCAGATAGCCGAACGCTCCGGCGGCGGCGATCAATGAAAACACCATCGCCAAAGTCTTGACGGTATTCATCAACAATCGCCCCATCTGCTTGATTTTTAATTCTTTGTAGACGAATACGGAAATGATGAATGCGTAGATGCAGGCGATTGCCGCAGACTCGGTCGCGGTGAACAGCCCGCAGGTAACACCGACAAGAATGATGACCGCAGTAAATAAAGCCAAGATAGCGTCCCACAAAACCTTCATGGCCTGCTTGAACGGAATCTTGTCGCCTTTCGGATAATTGCGAATCTTTGCAAGGATAAAACATACCACAAGCAACATGACACCGCACATGATACCGGGAATCAACCCAGCCATGAACAAAGCGCCGACCGATACGCCGCCAGCCGCCACCGAATAAATGATCATGTTGTGGCTCGGAGGAATCAGCACGCCTTGGCAGGAGGACGCGACTGTGATAGCTACGGAAAATTCCTTGTCATAGCCAGCCTTCTCCATCATCGGAATCTCAATGGAGCCGAGAGACGAGACGTCGGCGACAGCGGAACCAGATAGATGTCCGAAGAACATCGACCCAAGGACGTTCACATAGGCGAATCCGCCGCGGAACCGACCTACCAACGCATTGGCGCTGTCAAGCAACCGGTTGGATATGCCGCCCGCCCCCATAATCTCGCCAGCTAGAACGAAAAAGGGTATCGCCATCAGCGAAAAACTATTGATTGCCTTCCCCATCTGCTGGATAAACGCCATCAATGGAATATTCATATACCACAGGGTAATGCAGGAGGAAACCGCCAAGGCGAACGTAACCGGCATCCTACAGATGATAAATACCACGAAGGTGCCCAGCAGCAACCAGATCGCGAGTGTTTGACTGAACATCAGACGGCCTCCTTCCCTTCTTCAATCTCGATATGCCGATAACGGTCGAGACCGAACAACGACAATACGGTGAAGTAGATGATGAACACGCCGCTGACTGGCATCATCAGATAGAGTATCCCCGCGGGCCACTGCGTGGCTGGCAGCGTCGAACTCATAGTAGAAGCTACCAGGCGACTACCATAGATAACGAGAATCACCCCGAAAAATAGCGTAGCCACGGTGTTGACCTTGGTAATCACGAACTGGACTTTGGGGGGGAACTTGTTGAAGAACATCACTATGGCGATGTGCAGGTTCTTCTCCACGCCGATGGCCATGGAGATGAACGCCATCCAGACCATCAATAGCAAGGCGACCTCCTCCGACCAGCGGATGCTGGTGTTGAGCACCTTGCGGCTGAACACCTGCGCGCTGACGATGACCACAATAACCAGCAACACCAGCTTTGCATATTCAAGCAATACGCGGTAGATGATATCAAAGACATACGTTATGCAACTCAGCGCTTTTTCAGCTGGCTTCATATCGGGTCGGAACATTGGGTTTGCCATACGTCTCCTCCTTGTTCGAAGCATATGGACAGGAAGAAGGAACCGGCCAGTCAGAGACCGACCAGTTCCCTATCTCATGCAAGCGAGGCCCTTATTTCGTAGCCTGAATTCTGGCGATGACATCCTCGTAGCCCGCACCGTACTTGGTGTACAAAGGCGCCATGGCATCCTGGAACTTCTGCTTTTCGCCCGCCGCAAGTTCGGTCACGACCGAGCCGCCCGCCTTGACCTTGTCCTCGGACGCCTTTTCCTTCGCGGCCCACAGTTCGCGCTCAATCTTCGCGCTGCGCTGCGCCGCTTCGCGGATGACAGCCTGGTCCTCAGCGCTCAACTTCTTCCACGTAATCGCGCTTACCATCTGCATTTCCGGAACCCTCGTATGCTCGTCCAACACAAAGTACTTCGCAACCTCGTAGTGGCTTGTCGATTCATAGGACGGCCAGTTGTTCTCCGCCCCGTCAATGACACCCGTCTGAAGTCCGCTGTACACTTCACCATAGGCCATCGGAGTCGGGCTTGCGCCCAAGGCCGCCACCATGTCCATCATCTGCTGTGATTCCTGCACGCGGATCTTCAGGCCCTTCATGTCCGCCAAAGTCTTTACTGGTCGTACCGAGTTGTAGAAGTTGCGAGCACCGGCGTCGAACCAAGACAACCCGATCAGATTGTTCGCCGTCACGGACGCCAGGAACTCATCTCCGACAGGTCCTTCCAGAACCTTCCACATATGATTGCTATCGCGGTATAAGTACGGCAACTGCAAGACGTTCAGCGACTTGTTGAATTCCGCCAAAGGAGAAAGGGACACACGGGTGAAATCAATCGCACCAAACTGCATTTGCTCGATTACCGACTTTTCGTCGCCAAGCTGAGCGCCATAGTATACCTCGACCTTAATCCTCCCCCCGGTCTTCTCCTCGACGATTTTAGCGAACTCATAGGCCGCCTGCGTGGTCGGATAGTCCTGCGGCTGGTTTTCAGCATAGCGCAGCACCATTGATTTCTGTTCCACCCCCTTGCTCTCCGTCCCGCCATTGGCGAACACGAACCCGCATGCCGCCACCACGATACACAGCGTCACCACTAGTTTTTTCATTTCAGCCCTCTCCTTGTCTGGAAAAATTGTCGCTAGATAGAGGAAACAAATCCTTCCCCACCTGTGTGACAAGTTCAGTATAGATGCCGCGCTAAGAAATCGTTAAGCAGGATTTTTTTTCAATCAAGGACTTTATTGTCAGGATTGTCCAGATTTACAGCTTGTCGGAGGCATTCCGTAATACTGCCGGAAAACCCTTGAGAAGTAATTATGGTCTGAAAATCCCGTCAGGGAAGCGGTATCCTTTACTGATCTGCCCTCCTGCAACAACACCAGCGCTTTTTTCATACGAATCTCAGTCACATATTCAACAAAGGACATTCCGAAATATTCCTTGAACAGTTTGGAAAAGTAGCTGCGGTTAATCTGGACGAAATCAGCGACGTCTTCCGCCGACAAGGTTTCCGCGTAATGCGAATGGAGATACTTGCCTACCAGTTCGAACGACCTTGCGTACTTGTCCCGCCGGTCCATAAGAATCGCGTCACACGCCGCATCAAGGAAATCCATCAGATAAGTCTCAAGCTCCGTCATGTTGCCATGCGTTGGACGATCCCGATAGAAATGGGGTATGAAGCTGCCGATACCATAGCAAAAGCCCAGTAGCAACTCGTAGAACTCCTGCTCGCCCTGCCGCACGTCCTGATAATTGGTCAGAATGGCATCAACCAACTCATGGGCGAGCTGTCGGGACTTTTCAAGATTTCCTTCCAATACGGCGTCATGCATCATCGTGACCAACCGCCCCTGCACTACCCTGACATTCTCCATGTTCTCGGTCTTGCCGATATCGGAAAAACGCAGCAAACCCCATCCGTTATGCCGGGCGGAGGTGTAGGCGACGGAAGCCGTATGAATCGACCGGGGTATCCCTTCCAGCGTATCGAAGAACATCCCTACCCCGACAGCTTTATGAGTATCATCGAATACTGGAAGATGCCGGGCAAGACGTTCGACAAGCTGTTGCTGTCTGTTTGTAAAGGCAAGGACGGTAATACGGTCAAGAGATGCGAAATAGCAGATCGACAGACTGGACAGTTCGGAATCCTTTCCGAACATATCGCCCAGTTGAGACTCGGACATCCCTCCGATAACCAAGGCGACACCTTGTTCCAAATCAATTCCCTGAAGTTTCAAGTATGACCGAACCGCCTCTTCGGACAGATTCCCGAATTTCAATGCGGCGAAGAATTCACGAGTAAACAGGTTCAGCACTTTCTTGAATTCCTCGTTCGGGGCTTGTCTCTGTTTCAAATTCCTGATGCAGGTGTCCAGCAACGCATAGACGGCTGCGTCCGCGGATGGTTTGACCAGATAATCGCAGGCTCCAAGCCGTATGGCCTCCTGCGCAAAGTCGAAACTGCCCCAAGCGGTCAGGAACGCAAGCTGGCACCCCGGCAGGATATTTCTGATCTGGCGACCGGCTTCAAGCCCGTTCATGCCGGGCATCTGGATATCGAGGAACACGATTTCCGGAACATCCTTCCGCGCCAGTTCCACCGCTTCTCGCCCGTTCTTCGCCTTGATGCATCGAACAGGGAAGCCGCTTCGAGAAACCAACAGCTCTATCGCATCACGCTCCAGTTGTTCATCATCCGCAATCAACAGTGTATACATGACAGTTCTCCATATACATCCCGCGCATCCTCATCCGTTTGAACCGGAACCTTCCAACCCCACCTGCCGCACCGCCTTGTACGGCAGGACCAACCGGACCCTGGTTCCCCCGGCCTCCCCCGTCCTGCCGACGGAAAGAGTCGCCTTGCCCTTGTAATAGACCGCAAGCCGATCCCGCACATTGACGATACCGATATGATTCCGTCCCTCCTTCGGAACCCTGACGAACGCACTCGATTCAATTCCGACGCCATTGTCCTCCACCAATATTTCAATACGCCGGGGGGAGGCCTTGCCGATGGAAACGACCACACAGCCCCCTTCTTCAAGTGGCTCAAGCCCATGAATGACCGCATTCTCTACAAACGGCTGTATGACCAGAGGGGGTATTTTCACTTCTTTCAACCCCTCTGGGCATTCAATACGATAGGAAATACGGTCTCCAAAGCGAGCCTGCTGGATATTCAGGTACTGTCTGACAAATTCCAATTCCTTCGACAGCTCGACATCATCCTGAAATTCCAGAATATACCGGAAAATCGAAGCAAGATTGTTGATTAGCCCCACAGTCGAATCCGCATGTTCGAACAAAGCGGTGCGCGCTATCGTATTTAATGTATTGAATAGAAAATGAGGATTGATCTGAGCCTGCAACGACAGGTATCGCGCGCGGTCGAGCTCCCTGGTCATACGGACCTGTTCCAGTTCCTTCCTATGCAGCCGATGTTCCAGCTCCATCCGCTCCTTGAGGCTCGCCTTCATCTGGTTCATGCTTTCTTCCAAAAAGAACAGCTCCTGAGGTCCGGCCAGTTCGAGATCCGGTGTATCGAGATTTCCTTGGGTGATATCCCCCGCAGTCTTGACCATACGCCGGATTGGCTTCGCCAGCCACATCGTAATGAGGTAGGTCGTGCCGAAATACGCTATGATGATGACGAACATCAGAACGACAGACAGCTCCTTCTGATGTTCTACCTTGCGCATGTTGTCCAGCGATGCGACGACATCGCTGCTGACCGCCGCGGAGAGGTACAAATTGTATGTATAGTCGAGGATATAGTCGTAGACCTTGACCCCCCGATAGTACTTCGCGAACGTCTCCGGCGTAATCACCGGGTCGGCTTGTTCCAAATCATCGGCCAGGGAGCTGATGTAGTTGATACCGTTGATGATGGCGTTCGCCAGAAAATACTTCTCGGGGTTCTCCTCATAAGGAACGCTCAAGGTATTGGCGTTCAACAAGGCCCGGTACTGCATGTACCGGTGCGCCTGGACGAAGTCCCCTACGTCCTTCCGTCCAGGCTCCTGGACAGCGGCGAACAAATCGCTGAAGTTCTCTTTCCCTGCGGACAGCTCCCCTGCCAGGCGGTTGATCGTGATATACTGCTGTATCCGAGTCTGCATGTCATCGACAATTCTGTACAGGCTGGCAAAAAGCACCACTGCCAGTAGAAGCACGATGAGCAGCATGACAAGATTGTACGTCAGGAGAATCGTCCTGAAACTTACCTGAGATCGCCCATTTATCCGGGAAACGGAAATTGCGTCACCATCCATGTAAACCAGTATACCACGTGTGCGGCACAACAACTAACGATTTGTCACAACGACTTGAACTCCTTGCAGGACGTCAAGCGCCTTTTCGTTCATGGAGACGTCCACGCTGGCCGTACAAGCCGCGTCCACGATGATTTCAGCCTCAGGCAAAGCGGCCTTGGCAAGGATAGCGTTGGAGATGACACAGATATTGGACACCAGGCCAACCAGCTCCACGACATCGTATCCGGCAACCTTCAAGTATTCAGCCAGCTCCAAACTTCCAAACGTATTTTTTTCAAAGCACCTGACAGCCTTGGGGAGATAGGCGGCTATAGCGCCATAAAGATTCCAGCCTTCAGCTCCCTTCTCGCAATGCGGTACAGGCAGGTTCCGTCCCTCCTGTGTGGCAAGATAGTCGGAAGCGTGTGTATCAAACGTAAACAGAAGATCGTCGCCAGCGGACAGACAGTCGATGATCTTTCGCTCGATACGACCTTCCAAAGCAACGGCCTCTGGAAAACCCAGCGAACCTGATACAAAATCATTCTGATAATCGACTACAATCAAAGCTTTTTTCATAACGTCTCCTTCTTCTGTTCAATATAGCGGACACCGTGGCAAAATACCACCGCTTCATCCATCAACTCACTACCGTCTGTCGCCCAAGACCAGCATTGAAGACGGTCGATCCAGGAATAGGGAACACTCGCTTCTCCGCCTAAGTACAGAACAAGGCGACAACGGGGAAATCTGGTCATACAGGCACATCGCCACAGCCCGTGCCTTCCTTCGGTCGGGAACGGAACAAATGATGCTCCGACTTCTCAATATCTGACGAATACTCATAGATATCGCCTGAACAGGAACATCGTCAATACAAGAAAACCAACCTTCCCCCACCTGTTGTTTCCGACAGCGATCCGCAAGCGTCACTACCAGATAAGGCTCCTCCGCATCAAAACTGGCTGGAGGATCATTGAATGCGAGATGCCCATTCTCTCCGATTCCGAGAAACGTAACATCGACCGGGCGTTCCGCGATCAGAAAGGAAAGCCGCTGTGCTTCGGCATCAGGATTCTCCGCAACGCCGTCCATAGCATGGAAGGCCTTCAAGTTCTTCACTTGATCAACAAAACGATCTTTGAGATATTTTTGAAAACTTGCCGGATGCTTCTCCGAAATACCCACATATTCGTCAAGTTGAAATACTTCCACCTTACTCCAATCAACGTCTTGCTGGACAAGCGCATTGAGCATTTCAAACTGACTGGCACCGGTAGCCAGCACAATTACCGCGCCGCCCTTCGTGCCGATGGCTTGCCGAATCTTTAACGCACCCGCTTGGGCCGCCTGGAATCCCACGTCCCGTTTGTCCCCGCAAATAGTCACCCTCATGGCATCAGTCCCCCTCAGTAATCCAGCAAACAAGAATCCGAACCACCGCCATTGTAGCGATTAGCCACCCATTGGCATAGTACGATACCGAACTCATGCCACCTTTTCAGCAGGAAGACACAACTGCATGTTATATCCCCCCCCTTGCATTCGTATACGGTTGATGAATGCAATACAACTAAAGAGGGCGTAAAACAACATAACATGACGCCGAATCTGATCTTTCCCTATGCGTTGCAGTCGTCAGCCATCTCAAAGAACATAAAAACGGGCTACCCTGTTTGGGGGTAGCCCGCAGAACTAACAGTAATTCAGACAGCTTTGATTAGAAAGCGATCTTGCATCCAGCGTAGACAGCGCCGAGGTTGCCATTGTCATGGTCGCCAGCGATCTTCTGGGTCAGGTCGTCACCAGCCCAAGCGAGCTTGAGGGTAGCGCCAGGAATGATAGCGGTGGTTTCGACGGAAGCGTTGCCCTTGACCTGCATCTCGGCATCCTTGACCTGAGAAACGCTCGCACCGGCCTTGACCGTGAACTTTTCGGCGGCGTACTTCACGTCGGCGCCAGCGGACCACTTGCCCTTGCGCAGAGTAACGTTGTTGAACTCGGTCGGATCTTCGCCAGTACGGCCGTTGTTGGCGATCACATAACCACCCTTGGCGGTAACGGTCAGGCCCTTCATGACTCCGATTTCAGCGGCGAGGGACAGATCCTGCTTGGCGATCAGATCCTTGCCGGTAACGGTCAACTTGACGGGGACTTCGTAGGTGTTCAGATCAGCGACGACCTTCGCGGATACCAGATTCTTGGTATAGGAAGAGTCAGTCTTCTTAGGATCGGTAGCATTGGGCTTTTCACCAGTCTTGGCTCTGGTGGCATAGTACGCGTCAACGGTCACGGGAGCGAAAGCGACGTTCAACGCCACGTCGGCGCCAAACTTCTGCTTGTCTACGCCAAGCACGTTGTAACCGATATCGGTAGCCACGGAAGCTTTGACGGAATCGGTCTTAACGGCGAACTTGGCGGATCCGCCGAACGCACGAACACTGTCAATGGTCTTCTGGCTGGCGACAGCGGCGACCGTCAAGGTCATGCCGTCGGCGAGAGCATAGTCAGGAGTGCTGACATACAGGGTGGCTTCGGTATTCTTCGCGACGGTCTTGAAATCATCGCCTTCGCCGACTTTGCCCAGCAGGCCGACGCCGAACTTGTAGCCGGCGACGCCGACTTCAACGCCGGGAGCCTTTTTGTATGCGACGCTGTAGGTGGCGTTCTTGTCCTGGTCCTTCTTCTCCCAGCCGAGCTTGTCATGCTGCTTCTCGATCGTATAGGTGTCGACAGCGGACTTCGCGAAATCGGGGACGCTGGGGACGGAGAGAATACCGACGTACCAGTCCTTGCCCATGATTTTGGCGGACTCGATCTTGGCCTGGAGACCGAGGCTGTTTCCATTGGCAGACATTACAATCGTAGTCGGATCGCTCATGGAAGCGCCGCCCTTCTCACCATTGGTGAGGTACAGCTTCAAAGAACCCTTGATCTCGGCATAGATATCGCCTTCGCCTTTGGCTTCGCCGACAGCGGTCAGAACATCCATGTTAAACGTAACGTTGGTGCTTTCCTTGATGAAACCAAAAGTGCCCTTGTCCAGGTCTCCACCAAAGCGAACTTCAGCGTTACCGGAGAAACCAGCGAATACGAGGCCGCTAGCCAGCACCGCAATCAAAAGTACTGCAGAAATCTTCTTCATACTTCCTCCAAAATAGTTCGGGGCAGGCACACGACCCGCTAATCCCTTTTTTCCGTTATACGATGAGGATTGTAACAAAGCCCCATCCAACTGTCAAGTTAAATTCATATTCGATGTAAAAGTTACACTAATTCTATATAATTTTTTCAAATGAACTACAAAAACCAGATTTTTATCCTGAAAAAAGGGTATTTTCAGCCTTTAAGCCTCTTGTAAGGTGGGTTTGCGTGTAGATTTCGTGTGTATTGAATGAAGTGATAGGTAATAAAAATTGTTAATTATCCAACACTATAGATAGAGAATGTCGGATAACTGCTCTCACAAATACGCCATGTCGGTGGAGTCGTTCTGCTCGTTCCAGCGCCTGGTCCGAACGACTATTTTACTAGCTATCGGAAGGGGTGAGACCGTGGCGAACATCGAGGAGGTCTTCAACCCGTCGCCGACAAAAGCAACCACTATGTCAGTCACACCGATACGGGATAGCCGACGGGACATATGGTCAAACAGAAATTTGTAGAGGCCAAGCCCCCTGTATTCCGGTTCGATATAATAAAAAACCAGTTCCGCGATCCTGTCATCAACCTGAATCCAGGAAACGCATCCCGCATACACGCCCTCGCTAGTCAAAGCTACCAGACCTTCCCGGCGCGCCTTGCCGTTTTCCCAAACGGATTGAATACGCTCAGCCTCCATGGCTGATATCCTGTTCTCGGATTGCATCGACCGGACGAATTTTTCCATGGACAGCTCCATGGAAACTTCCCAATCAGAAATATCCGCGGTTACTGAGAAATCCTCCTGGAGCAGATCCTTCGCATCGTCTTCCGGTTCCAGAGACAACCGCGAGAGCCTGAAAGCATCGTCGTTGCGCTCATACCACAGGTAGATGACATTCCGGATTTCCTTGTCCTTGAAATAATACCAAAGCCGTTCCAGCGAGGGCTGCTCCCGCAGCACATCCTTGAACTGCCGGAATACACCCTTGCCCGTCTGAAGGACCTCTTTGAGACGTTCCCGATAGATCGGATTGCGGAGCGATGAAACGAACTTGTCCATGGTCCTGAATCCGTCGGATGGACGCCAAGCCGGTATGTCGATGAACCGCGCAGGGTTCTCCTGACGGCGTTCCCTGACGAAATCGACCTGAGACAACTGTCCCTCGACCAGATCCAGACAGTACATGTTCGACTGGTCCTCCATGCAGAAGATGATCTGATAGAGAAATTCATCAGTCAAAGGAGGCATATGGTATGTCTGGTTCTCGGCTCCGTCCATAATGGCTTTATTGTAAACCGCCAACCACGCTTTGAAAAGCGGGAAATGTACGTTCATGTCACTATACTGGACATCGCGGATGCGAATGTGTCCCCCCGAGGCCCCAAACCTTGACATTAGTCAAAAAAGAGTTGATATTTCTTTATAGATTTCAAACAAGTATCAGGAGTGTACATTCATGAGCATTATTGATTTTATTGAAGCGAGGGAAATCCTTGACTCCCGTGGCAATCCCACTGTAGAAGTCGATGTGATCCTTGAAGATGGCTCCATGGGCCGCGCCGCGGTTCCTTCCGGTGCCTCTACGGGTGTCCACGAAGCTGTCGAACTCCGCGACGGCGACAAGGCTCGTTACCTCGGCAAGGGCGTTCTGAAAGCTGTTGACAACGTCAACAACATCATCGCCCCGGAGCTCGAAGGTATGGACGCTCTCGACCAGGTGGCCATCGACCGCGCCATGATCGCGCTCGACGGCACCCCCAACAAAGGCAAACTTGGCGCGAACGCCATTCTCGGCGTATCCATGGCTGTCGCCCGTGCAGCGGCGGACTTCCTCGGCCTCCCCTTGTACAAGTATCTCGGCGCATATCACGCCTGTGTGCTTCCCGTCCCCATGGCGAACATCCTCAACGGTGGCGCCCATAGCGACAACAAGGTTGACTTCCAGGAATTCATGGTAATGCCCATCGGCGCTTCCTCCATCCGCGAAGCAGTCCGCATGACCGCTGAAGTATTCCACAACCTCAAGAAAGTCCTCAAGGGCCGCGGCTACAATACCGGCGTCGGCGATGAGGGCGGTTTCGCTCCCGACCTCCAGTCCAACGAAGAGGCTCTCGAAGTCATCATGGAAGCCATCAAGGCCGCCGGCTATACCGCTGGTCGCGACGGTGACTTCATGATCGCCCTCGACCCCGCCGCTTCCGAGCTGTACGACGAAAAGACCAAGCTCTATACCCTCAAGTGGACTACTGGAGAGAAGCTCACCAGCGCTCAGATGGTAGACCTCTGGGCTTCCTGGGTTGAAAAGTATCCCATCATCTCAATCGAAGACGGCATGGCCGAGGACGACTGGGAAGGCTGGAAGATGCTTACCGACCGCATCGGAAACAAGGTCCAGCTTGTCGGCGACGATTTGTTCGTCACCAACACTGAACGCCTCAAGATGGGTCTGGAAAAGGGCGTCGCAAATTCCATCCTGATCAAGGTCAACCAGATTGGAACCTTGACCGAGACGTTTGAAGCAATCGACCTTGCGAAGCGCAACGGGTACACCGCGGTTGTCTCCCATCGCTCCGGCGAGACCGAGGACAACTTCATCGCCGACCTCGTGGTCGCTTTGGAGACCGGAGAGATCAAGACCGGTTCGATGAGCCGTTCTGACCGTCTTTCCAAGTACAACCAGCTCATGCGCATCGAGGACTACTTGGGCGATACCGCCAAGTATGCCGGGCGCGACGCTTTCCGCGTACTGTAAGCTGGATTCAAGATTAAAAAACGGGGCCGGTCATACGGTCCCGTTTTTTTTACATGGACATCATAGGAACATAGCCGCATACAAAGGGTATGTCACTTTCTTTTCGACTACGCCGACATTTCCAGTTGTCAGTTTTATTCCATTCCGGCTGTCAAACTTTGCCAGAAATTCATTCAAGGACAGAGTCGCGTTATTCGATGCCCTGACCTCCAGAGGCAGGACCTACCCTTGGCCGACTATCAAGAACTCAATCCCCGTCGAACTTCTATTAATGGGAAATCGCGTATTTTTCTGGAACTCGTTACGCAATGGTTGCTCTCAGAAGTTTTCTACTCCGATACCTGTCCGTATACTTTTCGCCACTGCGCTATTTTTTCACTCCGAACCCGGCGTTTGAACAATCACGAAAAATTCAAAAGCAATCATGGCTTTCACGTGAGGAATTCAATCACGATGCACAAGGCAGGGTCGGGAACAACCAATCTTGCAATATGGACGGCAGGATACGGAGTTATGCTATTTCAGGCCGCAGGAACCGCTCGGAAAACCGGTCAGGCGCAACGAGGGGATCAGGGCGCGTCCAGTCACCATCGACTATTCCCCGCCTGACAAGGCCCTGCGAATCTCCGCGGGGGAAAAACCCTTTTTACGAAGTTCCAGCACGATGCGTTCAGAATCATCATGCCGTCGCGACAGTTTGTCCGCCGCACTCCGAACCAGGCCATCAACGAATTCCTCATTGGAAAAAAGCGAATCCAAGACATCTCCGGCAATCTGGCGGGAAACGCCCTTTTCCTGGAGACGCCGGGAAAGCAACCATCGCCCCTCGGGACTTTTGCGCAACCGGGAATGGACGAACGCCTCAGCGTACCGTCGTTCATCCAAAGCGCCTTCCTCGGCTAGCCTGTCAATCGCAGAGGACACCTGCTCCTGCGAAAAGCCTTTCTGCGACAGTTTTGTACGCAACTCCAGACGAGAATGCTCCCGCAAGGCGAGCAAAGCGATTCCCTTCTCGTAACAGGCCCATTCCCGTTGCAACGCCAGATAATGCAAAAACTGCCCTTCATCCAGTTCCTGCCCCTCATGGAGTCCCCAGGCATGCAACAGATGCGGAGGAATAAAAAAAGAGGAGCCGTCCCGCGGGACGGCGAAATAACCGTCCGAGGAAGCCCCTCTTCTGATAGTGGCGAACACGCAGTGTCCGAAAACTCCGAGCTTTAGCGCTTGGAGAACTGGAATCTGCGGCGAGCGCCCTTCTGGCCGTACTTCTTACGTTCAACCATACGGGGGTCACGGGTAAGGAAACCGCTCGCACGCAAGGCGGGAAGATTGTTCTCGTCCTGACGTACCAGAGCGCGGGCGATACCATGTCGGCAAGCACCGGCCTGACCGGAAGGACCACCGCCGGCGACAGTGATCACCAAATCGAACTTAGTGAGGGTATCGGTGACATCGAGAGGCTGCTTGACCATATACACGAACAAAGGATTGCAGAAATACTCATCCACATTCTTCCCATTGACGGTAATCTTGCCTTCACCTTCGCGGAGATAGACGCGGGCGACGGCGGTTTTTCTGCGACCAGTTCCCTGGCCAAGATTGATTTGCTGCTTAACTGCTTCTTTCTTAGTAGCCATTTTCCGCTCCTACCTTAGATTTCAACCACGATGGGCTTCTGGGCCATGTGGGGATGCTCAGCACCTGCATAAACCCTCATGTTGGTGAACAGCTTCCGGCCAAGCGGGCCACGGGGAAGCATGCCTTTCACCGCCTGCTCCATCGGATAGACGGGCTTGCGCTTGATCACATCGGAATACGGAGCGGCGGAAAGCCCACCGGGATATCCTGAGTGATGATAGTACATCTTGTCGTTGTACTTGTTGCCGGTCAGAGCAGCCTTGGCTGCGTTGATGATGATTACATAGTCGCCCATGTCCTGATGAGGAACATATTCAGGCTTGTTCTTACCGCGGAGAATCCGGGCCGCCGCAACCGCGACACGACCAAGCTCCTTGCCTTCCGCATCGATCAGATACCATTTCTTCTCGATTGTTGCCGGTTTTACAAAAATAGTCTTCATGTATACACCCTATATAGCGGGAATCACTTCCCGCCTTTTGTTTTGTTCATGGACAAGCAGAACGCATCGTGACACATTTTTCCTTCCCATGTCAAGACGCAAGCCAACGGCTCGCAGCCTTGCGGCGGAGAAAGAGAAGCACGACAAGACGTCGCTTTCCAAAATATCAGACCATCAGCAATATCTGGCGGCTATGCGACGGAATTCCGCGACATCCCCATCATGGTATTCAGATGGGAAAATCATCGGGATTTCCGACCCCGGAGGAAGCACCACTCCCGCTGCGAGAGCTTCATGATGCAGCTCCCGATACGGTTCTTCCGACAAACCAGTCAGAAGGTAGGGTCCACGGGGTTCTCCGAACAGCCCCTTGAGGGGGTTGTCCATCGCCCTAGCGACAACGGCCTCTTCCGACTGATACAGCCGCAACAACGCAGATACCGACTTGATGAGCAAATCAAGCAGTAACGGCGACGACGGCTGCGCAGGAGGAAGCTTCCGGGCAAGGGATTCATCACTGACGCACACAATCTCGGGAATGAAACTCCCTGGGAAAGGTAGGATAGGGAAGAGCATCACGGTATCTGCCCCGCCGTCACCGAGAAAAGGTCGCCAGTATGACACCTTGCATCCGTCAGGCGATATTCCAACCGCGGGATCGGCCACCATTTCTGTACCGAACGACCGCCGCAGGAACTCGCCCAGGCTCCCCTGTCGCGGATAAATCCGTACATACGGGAAGTCTGGAAGCAATTGCGCCAATATTTTTTCAAGCCGTCCCTGATAGATCGAAGGATATTCGGCGACGAGTCCACGAGAAATCGTAGACTTCAACGCACGCTGCACCCCTTCCGGCCTATGTCCAAGGATGGCCCTGCCATGGTTCTGAAAAAAATCGATATACCGTTTCCCGCCACGGTCGTACAGATAGTACCCCCGTGCGCGGACAACGACAGGCATTGTATATGTTTCCGCCTCAGTTTGTCTAGTCATATAGTCGAGCATATCAGTCGTTTCCTATTTTCTCAAGCGACGCATATTGGCTGATGAACGTCGCCTTCCGCCCGCTGTCGAAACGGACGTCTATGATTTCCTTGCCGTTGCGGTCCTTGACTTGGACGACCTCTCCCGCGCCATAGTTGTCGCTGTAGACCCGCTGCCCCAATGGAAAATGTTTGGAGGAGTCCGCCACAGGACGTTTTTCGGAATCCGCAAGACCTTTCGCAGGCATTGGAGGGGGAACGGGAACGCCGTTCAGCCCCTTTTTGAGCAATACGCTTCCAAGACCGGCGGGTTTGGTCGGATTCGGGACAATCAGGTTCGCCGGCATCCCCCGTTTTCTACCGCCTCCCGCCCAGGACTCGTCGGAACCGCGCTTGCGCCAAGAGAACTCTCCGCCCTCTCCATATTGAATCGAAGTCCTGGCGCGTTTTTCGCCAAGACTCCCATAACCGGCGTATCCGTCGAAATCCGTTTTCCGGACGTCCCCGCCCCAACCGCCGAACATGCCGCTGCCGGGCCGCGCTCCCTGAACGGTAATCAGTTCCTGGGGAATCTCATCGATGAACCGGCTGGGAAGCTGATAGTTGGTCCTGCCCCAGATCATCCTACGTTTCGCGCTCAATAGATACAGTTCCTTCCTAGCCCGTGTCACCGACACGTAGAAGATGCGGCGCTCCTCTTCAAGATCCTCGTCGCTTTCGCTGGCACGGCCAGGAAACAACCCTTCCTCCAACCCGGAAATGAATACCCGGTCAAACTCAAGCCCCTTCGTATTGTGCATGGTGATTAGCGTCACACCGGGTTTTTCCGAGGGATCCTCCCGGCCCAAGGTCGTCGGATCGAGCTGCGCCTCCTCAAGAAACGCACCGACGCCCTCCTTCCCCGAAGGATACTGGGCTATGGCGCTGACCAGCGCTTCCAGGTTTTCCGTTCTCGCCGTCTTGTTCAGTTCGTCGCTTTTCTGGTGCATTTCCAACAGACCCGTTTCCCTGATCAGGTATTCGGCGAAATCGGCGTTCTCCCCGCTATCAAGCCGCTTCGACGCCTCGTCGTACACACGGAGGAAATCCTTGGCGCCACCGGCCGCCTTGCCGGAAAGATCCCCAGAAGCGACCGCCCTGCGCATCGCTTCAATGATATTGCCATCCGTGGACACCGCATGTGACAGGATCTTGTCCTGCGCCATGTCCCCGATGCCGCGTGGCGGCTTGTTGACCATGCGCCGCCAGTTCACTTCGTCACCGGGGTTCAGCTCCAGATAGATCAGGGCTATCGCGTCCTTCACTTCTTCACGCTCATAGAACCGCAACGCCCCCACAACCTTATAAGGGATGGAAAGACGCGAAAAGCAGGTTTCAAACGCAACGGACTGGGCGTTCGTCCGATACAGCACCGCCGTACCGTCGTATCCGCCGTCGGCCTTGATGATGCGCGCGACCTGTTCCGCTTCGGCGCGGTCGTCCTCCACGTAGATCAACCGGGGGGGGGCGCCCTTCCCATTCTCGGTCCACAGTGTCTTGGGGTGTCTGCCCTTGTTGTGGGCTATCACTTCGCTCGCTACCGCGAGGATGCTGGAGGTAGAGCGATAGTTCTGTTCCAGCTTGATGATCTTAGTTCCTGGATACACGTCGGGGAAGGACAATATGTTCTGGACTTCCGCACCACGGAACCGATATATGGACTGGTCGTCGTCGCCTACCACGCAGACGAAGCTCGAAGGCCCGACCAGCAGCTTGAGCAGATTGAACTGCGCCACGTTGGAGTCCTGGTATTCATCGACCAGAACGACCTTGAACCGATGATGGACCCATTGCTGGACATCGGGACAAGAGGACAACAGCTCTATGCTTCTTGTGATCAGATCCGCGAAATCGACGTTGCCGACCCGACGCAATTTGTTTTCATAGGCCTGGAACATCTGGGAGAACCGCTGGTCCACCTTGAAGTCGCTCAGATCGTCGTCCGGGGTAAGCCCCATGTCCTTCGCCCGGCTGATCGCCCGCATGATCGGATCCAGCTCTTTTTTCTTGTGGTCGGGATAGCAACTGGCCAGCAACGAAAGAGAATCATCGTCATCATAGATGGTGAAGTTCGAATTGAGCCCGATACGCTCTCCATGGCGACGGAGCAGCCAAGCGCCAAACGAATGGAACGTCCGGATATTCGTATCGCTGACATCGACTTCCGGCAGCATGACCTGAATACGCTGACGCATCTCCTGGGCGGCCTTGTTGGTAAAGGTGACGGCGAGAATCTGCCAAGGCGCGATTCCCAGTTCCTTGACGCAATACGCGACTTTCGTGGTGATGACCCGCGTCTTGCCGGAACCCGCACCGGCGAGAACCAGCAGCGGCGCCGAGTTTTCAAGCACGGCCTCCCGTTGCGGTTCGTTCAACGCATCGAGATACTGCTCCATATCTTGCATCATTTCTTCTCCATACAGGGAATCGCCTGGAGGTCTATGCCGTTGACCTTCGTGATACCGCATCTGATTCGGCTGCCCGGCACGAGATTCCTACCCATAACAACGGTAAGTCCATCGACATCGGGCGCTTGGGCGTACATGCGGCCAATGGCGAGATCCTCGCCTTCGACCAGCTCCTCAATCAGGACGTCGTAGGTATTGCCGACAAAACGCTGAAGTCGCTGGGCGGTAATCTTTTCCTGCGTCGCTTCCAGCTCCTTCTGCCATGCGGCGGCCTCTTTCGCCGCTTTCTTGTGTTCCTTCGCGTTGCGCATCTTCCATGCAGGGGTATCCTCCTCCCTGGAATAAAGGAAGGAACCCACCCAATCGAGGCGGGCTTCGTCGATGAACGCCATCAGCTCATCGAACTCCGCACGTCCTTCGCCGGGAAATCCCAGCATGATCGTACTGCGTATCACCGCTTCCGGCAAAGTAGCGCGGATGGACTGGACGAGGTTCAAATACATCGACCGATCCCCTGTACGCCCCATCCCACGCAGTACAGGTACTGCGGCATGCTGGAATGGAATATCAAAATACGGCAGCACCTTGGAATTCGAGGCTATCAGCGCGGGCAACTCCGCAGGGAAAGCATCGGGATGGATATAGAGCAGCCGGACGACGAAATCGCCCTCAATCGCGGTAATATGTTCCAGCAACCGGCAAAATCTTGAAGCATGGCCAGGCTCGTCCGTCCCGTAGGCGGCGAGGTCCTGGGCAATCAGGTTCAGTTCCTTGATTCCAAGTGAAATCAGCCGCCGAACCTCGGCCAGGATCGCATCTTCCGGCCTGCTCCGCAGGTCGCCGCGAATCAACGGGATGGCGCAGTATTTGCAGCGATGGCTGCATCCTTCGCTAATCTTCACATACGCCGAGCCGGGGAAGTTCAAAAGCCCCGCGCGGTCGTCCCGTTCGCAACTAGCCGAAGGATATTCGGGACGTTCAACGGGACGTTCACCGTCCAGGACCCTCTTGACCAACGGAAGGATCCGGGAAAGATCATGGTTGCCGAAAATCCCGTCCGCCTCCGGCAGATCGTTCCGCAAGGCCTCGGCGTAACGCTGCGACAGGCATCCCGTCACTATGAACTTCGCATCGGGCCTGGCGTCATGAAGCTGGAAGAATGTATTGATCGATTCCTGCCGCGCTGATTCTATGAAGCCACAGGTGTTCACAATAATCAAATCGGCCTGCGACACGTCATCAGTCTTCGTCCATCCGTCCTCGGCGAGATACGTCAGCAACACTTCCGCGTCCACCTGGTTCTTGGCGCAGCCGAGGCTCTCCAAATATACTGTATGCGTGTTTCTGATTATTTTCATTGCCATACGACCTTTTGCTGATATCAAACTTCCTAGCAAGTCTGGTGGACTAGCGGACGACTGTCAAGAGTCTGGAGAAAGGAAAACGGCAGGAATGGGTATAGCGGAAACGTCTTGAACGGACGTTTCATTTCACTTGACGGCTTCCGACGACGGCAATGCGCAGTGACTTTCAAAACGACAGGCACTACAGTTCGGCGTTTTCTTGCATAAGGAAATACAATGCTCCAATATGAGCCAATGAAACCATCCGTAAAGCTGCGCATCCTCCTGCAAACCACTTTCAAAATACATTTTAACGGCGGCATCGTCGGAAAACTCAAATCCCAATCGGGCGAGCAATCTCCTGGTATACGTGTCCACGATGAATGACGGGCGGAAGAAGCAGAACACCAAAATTACATCCGCCGTTTCCGCCCCGACACCTCGCAGGGACAACAGCTCCCCCCGTAGCCGCTGCGTTGAAATGTCCTGGGCGCAAGCGGGGTCGTAACGAAATTTTCCGTACCACGAAGTAAGGGCCTTGATCGTTTCTGCCTTTGCCGTATAAAAACCACATGACCGGATAAGCTGTTCCAATTCTTTTTGATGCATTGCGGCAATACATTCAGGCGTCAGTTTTTCCCCGATGGCGGCGCGAGCCTTTTCCACGTTGCTCCATGCAGTATTCTGCACCAGCACCGCTTCAACCATGACCTCGTAAGGATTATCAGACCACCAGCGTGGCTTGCCGTACCCGGCAAGAAGCGCATCGTATAATTCCTGTGCCGTCAGCATGAAGCGGCCCCTTGACAATGAGGGCAGAAAACGCTGCTCCGTCCCGCGACTACGGTTTTGCAAAGAGGCTCGCCGCATATCGGACAAGGCTCGCCGCCATGCCCATAGACACGAAGAAACGGCGTGTTACGGTAATTCCGTCCCTTGTCCTGCAAATATTCCTCCGGTGTAACTGCGTTTTTTCCGATGAAATAGCCAAGCACTTCTGGAATCTGTGAAGCCAGTCGCCGCCATTCCCCATCGGACAGACTGTTTGCCGGACGAGTGGGCCGCAGGGCCGCTGTAAACAGGATTTCATCAGAATAGATGTTGCCGATGCAAGCTACCACGCTTTGGTCGAGCAGGCATTCTTTTATAGCTTTTCTCCTCGCCCCCAGATGCTCTTTCAGGTATGCGGAGGTAAAGCGATTGTCAAAAGGCTCAAGCCCCGATTTGCCTATTCCGCTGTATTTGTCCGCTTCATCTTTTCCAACAAGCCAAAAACGTCCGAAGCGACGTGTATCAGAAAAACGAAGCTCCTTGCCACCGCTGAGTTCAAAGATGACATGCGTGTGCTTTTCCGCCGGATAGCCGGAGGGAACGACCAGCAGGCAACCTGTCATACGGAGATGCAGCGTGAAGCTGTCGCCGCTGTCCAAGGTGATGGTCAGAAATTTCCCGCGCCGGACCATGTTGCGGATTTTTTGCCCGACGAGCCGCTTGCAAAATTCATCAGCCGTCAGACAAGCAATGACTTCGGGGCGTTCTACGGTCAACGCCTTGATCGTCGCGCCTGTGATTTGTGGCAGGATAACACGCCTGATTGTTTCAATTTCCGGCAGTTCCGGCATGGCGCTCACCCCTTTCTCGCGGATTTCTTGATTCGCTCATGGTAAAAGAAATTGACGATGACGGGCGGTGCGTCGATGGCTCGTGTCATGCTGTCGTCATTGGTCACATAGTCAAGGCCGATTTCAGCGGCGTACGCTTGCAGGTCCGCATCAAGGAGCCGCCAATAGCCGAGGTCTCCTTGATGGTAGATTTCCTCGTATAGTGGCAGGAGCGAAGGGTGCTTTCGCCGGATGTACTCCATGACGACCGATTTGTAGCCACCCCGTAGATTCAGGTTTTCCAGCCAAATCAGATTGCATCGTTCCTGTACCTGCGCAATGATTTCCCGTACATCGGTAACGCCCGGGAATATCGGAGAGATGAAGCAGGTGGTGCGGATGCCCGCCGCATGGAAGGTTTGCATCGCCTCAAGCCTTCGCTCGATGGAAACGGCTTCGTCCATGTCCGATCTGAAGCTCTCGTCCAGCGTATTGATCGACCACGACACACGTGCGCCGGGAAATGTTTTGATCAGTTCCAAATCCCGCAGGACCAAATCGGATTTTGTCGCGATGCTGATCTGCGCACCGCCGCCTTGCAGTTGTTCCAGCAGCGCCCTCGTGCGTCCATAGGTTTCCTCATAAGGATTGTACGGGTCGGTAACGGAGCCGATGAACACTCCTTTTCCTGCATATCGTTCAGGGTGTTTGATTTCCGGCCAATACTTCACATCAAGAAACGTGCCCCACGGTTCCGGATGGCCCGTAAAACGTTTCATAAAACTCGCATAACAGTATTTGCAGGCGTGTGGGCAGCCGACATAGGGATTCACGGAATAGTCCCCGACCGGCAGGTTTGATTTGGAAAGGACGCTTTTCGTCCCTATGGGCTTGACAATCACATCCATACCTCACCGTCCTCTCAAGAAACTCTGTTGTACGCCCTGCTGTATGGAGTCGTTTTCCTCCACATGCCCCAGTAATAGCGGAGAAGACGAATCGTGGAGCCTGTAGTTCTCCCGTGCCTTCCGCGGGCTGGTATTCGCGTAGCAGTACTTGCATCCGTTCAGACAAGTATCGTATGCGCCGATATCTCGGCTTTCGATGCAATGGCAGCCTTGCCGCATCCCCTTATGCTTCAATGAACGGAACTCGATATTGTTGGCTTGTCCCATGATGTCCAGCGTCATGCAGCCGGAAGGGTGTATCCCATAGCGGCTGAAATCTCCGTTCGTACCGCAGGTCTGAAGGTAAATATCATATTTCCTGGCGAGCGCCCCCAGCCCGCGCGCCAGCTCGTCCATATCCTCTATGGAAAGCGGAATAAGCTCCGGCATATTGTATTGGAGTTTTCTGTACATCTCCACAAAGCTGAAGATACAGCGGTCCATATGCCCGGATAGGCGTTCCGCCATGTATGAGTAGGTTTCAAGATGTCGGGCGACCGTGTAATCCTTCGTCAGAAGCACAGGGTCGTAACGCCATGCGATACGCTGCTTCCCCACGATTTTTTCCAGCTCCAATAGCGTATGGATGCTTTCGTCGATAGACGGTACGCCCGGTTCTATATCTTTGCCATAAGCTGTAATGGTATAGTGGAAATACGTATTGAACCGATCTGTAATCTCCGGCAATCGCGGCAGGATCGGTGCGTAGTTCTTGGAACAGAATTGTATCGCGTCCACTTTGTCCGGGGTCAGTTCATACCGTGTGACCTTGTTGGGGAAAAGAGGATTACGGGAGAGTACGAAACCTTCCTCAAACCGTTTCAGCAGCCAGTCCGCATAATATTGGACGGTATCAGTCCGTCCGCCTGTATTCAAAATCATAGCGTATCACCATTTTCCAAAGTGTATTTTTCGTTCGGCGGCATAGCAGATTCGCACCGGCCCCGGCGCATCTTCCGCCGGAGGCCCAATGCCAATCATGCTTTCACAAATCGCAATGCGTTTTCCTTTTCCCGCAGGTCATGCAAAACAATGGACTCCCAATTTCGCAAACGGTTGTGGGTAGGAGCTTTCAAACCAATGGCGATTATCCTCTCCGACACCTCTTGTGAAACACTCACGTCTTTCCGTTCCCGAACGGCATGCCGGTTATTTACGGCCTCATAGAACTCCATGATTCAACACTCCTCGATTTCATCGAACTTTTTCTTCATGCGATGAGAAAACAATGTTGTCAGCCGCACCAGCTCCGCAATGTCCTCTATGGGCAACTCGGCCATGGCGTCTATCTCCGCACTGGCGGCGGGCGGTATGATTTTCTTGGTATACGCAACACCCGCGTCCGTCAGGCGGACGATCTTGTTCCGACGGTCAGCTTCGCATTCCGTCAACGACACATAGCCCTGTTTCAGAAACTTCTTGAGGATGGCGCTGATAGTCTGCTTTGTCGCCGACAGGCGTTCGCAGATTTCCGATTGCATACAGCCATCCTGCGAGAACCAGATCAAATCCAATACAAATAATTCCTTGGCGGTCAAACCATGCCTTCTCGCATGCATCTCGTATGCGGCATACTGAACATCCCGCAGCTTGCAGTATTGATTTACATACGCTCTCACGTTTTCCCTGTCCATGCGGGCCACTCCAATAAGTCAAATATTTGATGGTCTAATATTTGACTTATTGTAACGCAAAAGAACCATTGCTTCAATAGTCATCAAAGAAAAGTTGCAAATGCTCGCATATTTATGTCTTGTGATAATGGGACATGCTGAACATTGAAAGTTCATACGACTACTGTTTGTTTCATACCCCGCGCCTCATACGACAAAGAAGGCGTGTACGAAGCGCTAATCCAAGCCGATTTACGGCGACGCTGACAGCCTCTTGACAGATAAGACGATTCGGATGCCTTCAATCAATAAAAAAAGCTTGACAGGGAACGGGTTCAGGACGCTACATATTAATGATATACAAGCGCCAGATGAAAAAAAACATCGTTCGGCACTGTGTTTATTATATACGGAATGATAATATATGCAGAAACTTGCATAAATCACCATCTTAGTATAACATCGTAAAACGTCTTTTTTGACTGCGAGGGGAAGTGTGCCCCTTTTACGCTGATTCTGGCGTCCCATTTTTTGCGAGGTAACGAATGACAAAGTACATCATACGGCGTCTGCTGGGCATCATCCCGACATTGTTCATCATAGTGACGCTGAGTTTCTTCATTGTTCGCGTCGCCCCTGGCGGGCCGTTCGACGGAGAGCGCGCATTACCGGAAGTGGTAAAACGGAACATTGAAGCGAAATACCATCTTGATGAACCCCTGATACAGCAGTACGGCAGGTACCTGTTCGATATTCTGCGTGGGGACCTCGGCCCTTCCTACAAATACAAGGATCATGACGTAAACTATTTTATCGCGGCGAGCCTTCCAAATTCCATCGTCCTCGGCCTGCTGGCCATGGGGCTGGCGCTTACCTTCGGTATTTCAGCGGGTGTCATCGCGGCGGTAAAGCAGAACACCTGGGTCGACTATCTCGCCATGGCGCTGGCGATCATCGGCATCTCGGTGCCGCTGTTCGTCATCAGCCCGATCATGCAGTACATATTCGCCATGAAGCTCAAATGGTTCCCCACCAGCGGCTGGTTCACCTCCGGCGGCGGCTGGAAGACGGTAATTCTTCCCGCGGTGGCCCTTTCTTTCGCATATTTCGCGGACATCGCCCGTCTGACACGGTCCAGCATGCTGGAAACGCTCCGCAGCGACTATATCCGTACCGCGAAGGCGAAAGGCATGCGCAACTCCACCATCATTTTCAAACATGCCATGAAAGGCGCGATGCTTCCGATCGTCAGCTATCTCGGACCCGCGTTCGCAGGTATCCTGACAGGTTCAGTCGTCGTAGAGCAGGTCTTCCGCGTCCCAGGACTCGGCAAATTCTTCGTGCAAAGCTCCTTCAACCGAGACTACACATTGATCATTGGCGTAGTCATCGTCTATTCCGTCATCCTGGTCATCATGAACTTCATCGTAGACATCGTGTACGCCCAGCTTGACCCGCGGATCACGTATAAATAAGGGGAGGAGCGACAATGAGACTTTTCAAGAAAAAAAGCCCCGAGGCGACCAACGAATTCAATCAGGTCGTAGTAGGGAACAGCCTCTCCAAGGACGCCTGGAGGCGTCTGAAGAAAAACAAGATGGCCGTCATCGGCATGGTAGTCGTGATCATCTATACCCTGATCGCCGCCTGCGCGGGTTTGCTGCCGATTTATCCATATGATGAAATCATCCTCGACCACCAGCATCTTCCGCCATCGCTGACACAGAACGCGGGCGAACTGATGCGGGTAAAGAAGCTGGAGGATGTCTATGCGAAAGCATGGAAGGCCGGCCGGCTAGTCGTTACCCCGGAAGAGGACGCACAACTCAAGCAGTGGATCACAAGCAACCAGAACACCAAGGTCTGGGAGTTCTGTTATAAGGAGGGGGAGGCTCAGCGCGCGGCGGGCACATTCGAGTTCAATGCAGCCGAGCAACGGACTTTAGACCGGTTGGAAGAGAAAATCTCCACGGAGCTGCAGGTTACCGTGAAGCATGTATATTGGACCGACCCCGCCACTGGAAAACGATACAATGTCGAGAAGATGTCGTATGATGAGATGCTTCCCCTCTATGCCTCCATGCTGGGCCTGGACATCGCTCCGGTCAAACAGCAGACGGATATGGAAATCCGTGCTCAGCTGCTCAACACCATCAAGACGACTTCCTCCGATTTCACCGATGAAGAATATGCGACGATGGTCGAAGGCGAACTGGATGCGCTCGGAGAAAAGGGCTACAACAAGCTGGCGACCGAGAACATCTACGGAAAGATCGTGACCCAGAGCAGGCGCTCCGCGGAAAAAAGCCTCCAGACCGTAGTTTCCGACGGAAACGACAAGTTCCCGCTCAAGAGAACTTTCGATGTCGGCAACAATATGACCGCCCAGGTAGAAGCAAGCAAGAAGCACGAAAGAAGATATTTTCTTGGAACGGACTATAGCGGCCGCGACATGCTGAGCCGGATTATCTACGGCGGGCAGGTATCCATCGCGATTGGTTTCGTAGGAACGTTGACCAGCGTACTGATCGGTATCGTCCTTGGGGCGATCGCCGGTTATGTCGGCGGCAAGACCGACTACATACTGATGCGTTTCGTCGATATCATGTACGGCCTGCCCTATATGCTGCTGGTCATCATCTGCATGGCGATATTCGGCCGGAACATCCTGAACCTGTTCCTTGCGTTGGCGCTGGTCAGCTGGTTGACGATCGCCCGCATGGTCCGTGGTCAAATCATGTCGCTGAAGAACCAGGAATTCGTCGAGGCGGCGCGTTCCATGGGAGCGTCCACAGGCAGAATCATATTCAAGCATTTGGTGCCGAACTCCTTGAGTGTCATTATCGTCTATTCAACCTTGAGAATTCCGGCGTTCATCATGCAGGAATCATTCCTTTCGTTCCTCGGCCTAGGCGTCCAGGCGCCGTTCGCGTCCTGGGGCTCGTTGGTCGGCGATGCGGTTGCGAGCATGACGCTGTACCCGTGGAAGCTGATTTTCCCCGCGTTGGCGATGATCGTATTTTTGTTCGCGATGAACTTCCTCGGCGACGGTTTGCGCGACGCATTCGATCCGCAGAGCAAAAACCAGCTATAGGAGTCCCGCACAATGAATAACAAGACACAGACGGCGCCCGCAGTTGCGCTACACGATGACGATAAAGTTCTCCTTGATGTCAAGGGGCTTCAGACATACTTCCTGACCGACGCCGGCATAGTCAAGGCCGTCGACGGCGTGTCCTTCACGCTGCACGAGGGGGAGACGCTCGGGCTGGTCGGTGAATCCGGCTGCGGCAAAAGCGTCACGAATTTGTCCATCATGCGGCTGATTCCCTCCCCTCCCGGAAAAATCGTCGGCGGCGAGATCATGTTCGAGGGCGAGGACATCCTCAAACTTCCCGAGAAAGAACTCAGGGGAATCCGAGGAAACAAGGTTTCGATGATCTTCCAGGATCCCATGACCAGCCTCAACCCGTTTTTGAAGATATCGACTCAGATGGTCGAGACGATCATGCTCCACAACAAGGATGTTTCCAAGAAAGAAGCGTTGACCCGTTCCATCGAGATGCTCAAGCTGGTCGGTATCCCGTCGGCGGAAAAGCGGATACAAAGCTATCCGCACCAGTTCTCCGGCGGCATGAGGCAGCGTGTCATGATCGCCATGGCCCTTTCCTGCAATGCGAAGGTGTTGATAGCCGATGAACCGACCACTGCGCTGGACGTGACGATCCAGGCCCAGATTCTTGAGCTGATCAAGGATTTGAGCGTTAAGCTGAGGACCGCGGTCATTATCATCACCCATGACCTGGGAGTCGTGGCGGGAATGTGCGACAAGGTATGCGTCATGTATGCGGGGCGTATCGTCGAAAAGGCGGATACCGACGACCTGTATCAAAACCCCGCCCATCCGTATACGGAGGGCTTGATCATGTCGGTGCCCCGCATGGATGTCGAGCATAAGAACGACAGGCTTTTCTCCATTGAGGGCCAGCCGCCTAACGTGATCGACCTTCCTCCCTGCTGTCCGTTCCATCCCCGTTGCCATAAGGACATGGAGATTTGCAAACATGCGTATCCGCCGACGAAGGCCGTGGGCAAGGGACATGAAGTCTCCTGCTGGTTGTATGTCGAGGAAGCGGAGCGGAACGAGGCCTTGAAAAAAACCATGGAGGATGCGGCCCGGACACAGGCCGCGGCTTTGGAAGCCGCCGCGAAGAACCGCAAGACGAAGGAGGCCGCGAAATGAGCGATACATCTGTCAAGAAGGAACAACGGCCTCTGCTGGTCGTCCAGGATCTCAAACAGCATTTTCCCATCGACGCAGGTCTCATCTTCAAAAAACAGGTCGGCGCCATCCGTGCGGTCGACGGTATTTCCTTCTCGGTGAACGCAGGGGAGACTTTGGGCATCGTGGGTGAATCCGGCTGTGGAAAATCCACAACCATCCGCTCGATCGCGCAGCTCTACAAGCCGACGTCGGGAAGTGTCGTATTCAATGGAACGGAGCTGACCACGGCGTCTGAAAAAGCGTTGCTCCTGGCCCGGCGCGATATCCAGATGATTTTCCAGGATCCGTATGCGTCGCTGGACCCCCGGATGACCGTTCGTTCCATCATCAGCGAGCCGCTGGTAATCTACAACAAGCGCGGTCTTCTGGACAATCCGATGTCCCAGATTGAAATCGAGACCCGCGTCGAGGAGCTGATGGAGCGCGTAGGACTCAACAAAGCGTTCAAGAACAGGTATCCGCATGAATTCTCCGGTGGCCAGCGGCAGCGGATCGGTATCGCCCGCGCCTTGGCGTTGAGTCCGAAAATCATTCTCGCGGACGAACCGGTTTCTGCTCTGGACGTGTCGATCCAGGCCCAAATCCTTAATTTGCTGACGGACTTGCAGAAAGAGATGGGGTTGACGTATCTGTTCATCGCCCATGATCTGGCTGTTATCGAATATATCAGCACCCGCGTGGCGGTCATGTATCTCGGCAAGATCGTTGAGCTGTCGAAGGCCGAGGATCTGTATACGAATCCGATGCATCCATACACCCGCGCATTGTTGTCCGCCGCCCCGATTCCCGATCCGAAGGTGGAACGCTCCAGACAGCGCATCATCCTGTCCGGCGACGTCCCGTCTCCAGACCAGGAGCGGAACGGCTGTTATTTCTACGACCGGTGTCCGAACAAGATGCCGTGGTGTTCCTGCCATATTCCCCCGATGTTTGAAATCAACGCAAACCATGAATGCGCCTGCTGGCTATACGACAAGGCGGATCATTCCAGGCAGTCGATGGAAGAGGCGGAAGCTGATGCGTTGGCAGCCCTGAAAGAACAGGAGGCCGCTATCGACGCGGCGGACGCAAAGAACAAATGATATTTCGGATATCGGCTTGAACAGCGTAGCAGAGATATATGGGGCGTCGCCAGAAACGGTCGACGCCCTTTATCTTGGAAGGCAAGGCTTCACTGAAAATTACCCGAAGGCTGGTGGAAGAAACCTAATCCCTGCGAGCGGATTCCTCGGCATGCGCACCTATTTTCATCAACCATATCCGATATACGGTAGGGGCATGGGCCGTCAGAACAATCCAACACCATGCCTTATAGGTAATTGATGCAACGTATGATAGCTAAAACGGGCGAATCGCCGCAAAGCGCATACGACCTAGATATCCTTAATACCAACGTCAATATCCAGATCCCGGGGACGGTCCACGACCAAGGCGAGTCCGCTGACGGCGGCGATTACCTGCGCGGCATGTTCCGTCCTCCCTTGGGAGGTCTTTTCAGGGATGATTTCGATATCCCGCATGCTGTCATCCTCCAGATGGAGTGAAAAAACGACCATCGCCTTGTTCCGCCTCTTGTTCGGCTTCAGAACTTTGGAAGTCGGTCCTTCTTCATAACCAGGAACGCTTCCACGGACAAAATGATTCAGTTCAAGCCGGGACACGCTGGAAAACGGAATAGTCTCCCTGCGGACGAAACAAGCAACGCCGAATACGGATGTCACACATCGCTTCTGTGGATTGAAGCTCCAGGATTCCCGATAGCAAGTGGCGCAGAAAGAAAGGATACACAACAGAACAGGCACAATCATTGCATGCCAAGGCGTCCCGTCAATGATGTTCAGGACGATACCGATGAGAACTACGCAAAAAAACAGGCAGGAAATCACACGAAACAGAATTCCCGGCGCATAGGCCACCCCGTCATTGCGCGTCCTATATATTGTAAGTTTAATCATCCGCGACCACCTTGAGTACCGTTTCCACTCGTCACCGACAGTTTCCGTCCATATCCTAGTATATAGGAATCGGAGAGAACTGACCACAGTGATTTCCAAGAACGCCCTCCATCCCAGGCTTCTTTTCAACTCATTCAGAATTGTAGCCGAGGGTATGCGGGAATGTTCGGCCGGACAAGATGTAGTCGCCAGCAATTTATTGCATTATAAATAATAAATCCCGCAACTCACAGATTGCCAGTTTTATTCATATAAAACCAATATGATAATTTCTCATTGGCAAGACCGTTTTACATCGTCCGGCAAAAAACGCGGCTCGTTGAAAATCCATGGTTTTTGCTATAATTTCGTATGAATATCATTTGAATGGATATGCATTTGACTCCGCATTTACATAAGTTGTACGTTTACATTTTACTGGATTCATGGTTTAATGTATTCTATGCTAAGTCGAACGCATATATTTCACAAGGAGATATGTCTATGAAAAAATTTCTGACAATCATGCTGTGTGTTCTTCTTGTCGGTACCCTCTTTGTTTCCTGCGGAAAGAAAGAGACTGCCACGACAAGTACCACAACGGCTCCTGCAGCGACTTCAAAGCCTGCAGCTACCGCTCCCGCAGCTACCACGACTCCTGCAGCACCCGCGGCAACGGCTACTCCCGCGCCTGCAGCTACTCCTGCACCCGCAGCTACTCCCGCTGCTTCTGGTGAAGTCGTGTTCCGCATCGCCAATGGTGCAGAACCCGAGTCCCTCGACCCGCACCAGATCCAGGGCGTTCCCGAACACAGAATCTATGAGGCCCTCTTCGAAGGCCTGGTAATCTATGATCCAGAAACCGCCGACGCGATCCCCGGCTTGGCTGAAAGCTGGACCGTCTCCGAAGACGGAACCCAGTACACCTTCAAGCTCCGCGACGCGAAGTGGAGCGACGGAACCCCGATCACCGCCCAGGACATCGTGTACTCCTGGCTCCGCATCCTCGCCCCGGAAACCGCCGGCCCCTACGCCTGGTTCCCCTGCATGTTCCTCGCCGGCGCCACTGAGTACAACGCCGGACAGGCCGGTCCCGAAGCCGTCCAGATCCGCGCTCTTGACGACAAGACCTTCCAGATGGATCTGATCGGGCCTCTTCCGTACGTCATCGGCGCCCTCGCCCACTACTCCTTCGCTGTTGTCCCCCAGCATGCGATTGAGAAGTACGGCAAGGACTGGATCCTTCCCGCGAACTTCGTCGGCAACGGCCCGTACGTGCTCGATGAATGGAGACCCCAGGAATATGTGTCCTGCGTCCCGAACGAGAACTATTGGGATCGCGACGCGGTGAAGCTCGACAAGGTCATCTTCTATGCGTCCGACGATGTGAACACCACCTACAACATGTACCTCAACGGCGAGATCGACTGGGCGACAAACGTCCCCCTCGACCAGCTCGAGGCCATCATGATGAGGGACGACTATCAGTCCGCTCCCCAGCTCTCCACCTACTACTACGTCTTCCAGACCGAGAAGGCCCCTACCGACAACGTGCTTGTCCGCAAGGCCCTCTCCCTGGCCGTCGACCGCGAAGCTCTTGTCGAGCAGGTCGTCCGCGGCGGACAGATTCCCGCCTGGGGTATCGTACCTGTCATGGCCGGCTACGCCAGCCTTGGTGATCCGATCTACGACGTCGAGCTTGCCCAGCAGTATCTCGCTCAGGCCGGCTACCCGAACGGCGTAGGATTCCCGAAGGTATCCATCCTGTACAATACTCTCGACTCCCACAAGCAGATCGCGGAGTTCTTGCAGCAGGAATGGAAGAACAACCTCGGAATCACCGTTGAACTCGAGAACCAGGAATGGGCGACCTACCTCTCCAACAGAAACGCTGGTAACTTCACCATCGCTCGCGCTGGATGGGTCGGCGACTACCAGGATCCGAACACCTTCCTCGACATGTTCATCACCGGCGCCGGTATGAACGGCGGCAGGTACTCAAACGACACCTACGATATCCTGATTAACGAAGCGGCTAGAATGCCCGCCGGACAGGACCGCATGGAAGTCCTGATGACCGCTGAAGATATCTTCATCAACGAAGATCAGGCCATCATGCCGTTGTACTACTATGTCTCCCAGAATATGGTCGACACCAGCAAGTGGGGCGGTTGGCATACCAATACCATGGATTACCATCCGACCAAGGATATCTACAAGAAGTAGTTTCCCGCTTGTTTCCAGATTCCTTGCCGGGTTGAGCCAAGTGTTTGGCCCGGCAGAAATTGAAAGCCATTCTCCGTTACAGGAGGATGGCTTTTTCTATGCCTAGAACACTCGATTTTACTCGATATTTACCCTTTTATCGTGCCGTTTCACCCTATTTTACCCTTCGATTCCCAGCTTTTGAGCCATTATTTCGGGTAAAAAAATCCGATTTCAGGGTAAATTTTTCCACTGCCTATCTATGTACCAACAGCAACGGAGGTACGAGATACAATGGGTAGACATGCAAAAAGTGTCCGTTACAAAAAGATCGGCAAGTACTGGTATTTCAAACTACCGCACATGCAGAATTTCAAAACAACAAAAGAAACCGTCAAAGTGATGGCGGAACAGTATGTCGCCAACTGGCAGAAACGTGGAGGGTCATGGTGCGCACAAAACAAGCTGTTCAAAGATTATGCGGAACCATTCTTTGATTGGGACAGGTGTCCGCACACAACACGTATACGGGCAGAGGGTAAGTGCATCACGAAACGTTATTGCCTGCTACTCAGGCAGACTGTCATGAAGCATGCGATGCACTCCCCTATCGCAAACAAGCATATGCTCGACATCAGGCGTTCGGATATCATAGACTACCGTAACTCACTGTTAAAGAAAGGCATGACCGCCGGAACTGTGAACCGTATTATCAGTTCAATCCGCATCATCTTTACAGAGGCGTTCTACCGAGAAGATATATTGGTAAATCCTGCGATTGGCATCGGAACGGTCAAAAGCAAGCAAAGAGAGGTTGGAATATTTACACCAGAAGAACTACAGTCATTATTCCCTGCGGATTATCTACGTATTTGGAATAGCCCAACTGACTATATGTGCTTTCTGCTTGCCGCTACAACTGGCATGCGAAGCGGGGAGATTCTCGCACTACGCTGGAACAATGTCCACTTCGATAAAAGCTACATCCATATAGCGGAAGCATGGAAAGACAGGGGGGATGAACTGGGGCTCCCAAAATGGGGTAAAGTCAGAAACTGCTACATACCGAGCACACTCAAAGAAAAACTGCTTTGGTATCAACAGCATGTGTATACGAACTCACCAGACAACCTTGTCATTTGCAATATAGATGGTAGCAGACTTGGGGTGAACTGGTGGCTCAATAGATTCAAGGCGGCGATAGGACGGGCAGGGATACGGGCGGATGGCAGATATCTCAAACCACATTCTTTCAGGCACACTCTCAATACAATTCTACGGGTACAAGGAGAGAATCCAGACCTCATACGTGCAATGTTGGGCTGGAGCAACGAGGCAATCCAAGACAACTACACCCACTGGCAACCACAGCACCTAGCGAAACAAGGGGAGATCATTGATGCTATCTGGTGTCCTGTAGTGAACTCTACAAGTCCATTGAGTCCATTGCTCACCGGCACTATGTAGATATACATAATTTAGGAGGCTGTTTATGATAGGCTTAGACGATGATCCTGCTGATGGCTGTATCGCACCGCTCGTACCTCAAAAGTATTGGTTCTCTCTTCGTGAGTGCTGTGCTCTCAAAGGGCTCAACTACAAGACTGCTTGCAACCGTCCCTACCTGCAACCAAACAAGGGGAAAACAGACGGCAGAATAGGCGGTAAAAAAATGTGGAAATATCACACCTTGTACAGTTGGCTCACCATGTCCGATAGCCAGATAGTTGGCTGAAATTCTTACCAGTCTAGAGGACGGCTGAAAATTGCCGTCCTCTAGTTGTCTATGGTTACTGTTCATAGTATAGGTTGGCTTAATTACATAAACATTATGTCATGGGAACACATAGCCACCATACCACAAAATACCATGGAACACCCCTGCTAACAGCCCCATGAAAACACACAGTATTGCCCTGTCAAAATCATGCTTCCATATGTCCTATGAGCTCCTTCAATGTATCATTATCGGGCAACTGGTCACATAGCCCACTAAAGTCGATATGCATTCCTTCACATTGTTTGCGAATTACTGGAGTACATTTAGCAAGCAACCCTGTGTACGAAGTATCCAGAAAGCTTTCCCATTCTACAAACATCCTTTTGTGCCATTGCCTATACAAACGAAACTCCACACGTTCCAATTGCTTTCTATACATAATGCGGTGCTTGCTGTCTCGTAGCTGTTTTGCCTTGTCATAGACACAAACAAAGGATTTCTTTCGATTGCCATTCCCATATACCTTGTAATCTGGTGAATACAATGTACCCTGTTCTCCAAGGAACTGCTCCTTGTTGAGATAGCTCCGTATCGGTAGTTGGTAATCAAAGCACAGTTCGATGCAAGAGAGTTTTAGTTGTTGTCTGATATGGTTAGAAAACAGGTCGAATGTCCTGTACTGCTGGGTATCGAACTTTTCTTCCTTTGCAGAAACTTGTTCCCCTGTTTCATTGTAACTACAGGTGGTTTTTGTTATGGGAATCTTAAAGGCACCTCCACATAACAGATACCCTATGGCATTGTTACAATGAGCAAGCAGGTTATCGCCATGGGGGATGTATTCCCGATGGATGTCGATAAACATGAAATTGCCCCACGTACGTGTCGTTACGGCTCCGTTCTTGAAATGATTCCGAAACGATTCGTTGCAATAATCCCTAGGAAGGGAGAAGGTCAGCTTGTCGATACCCTTCTTGAGGTCTCTTTCAAATTGTCGGTTAAAGCAGTCAGAATAGGAAAGCGATTCATCGGATGCAGGTTCAACGAACAAGGCATCAAATTCAATATCCTTATTGACAAGGATATTCCGATTGACTCGTGTATAACACGCCTTATTAGAAGTTATTATCATACATAAATAGGCAGGGTTTATTTGTAGTACTCCAATTTTGTCTATAGATACTCAAATTCGTGATAACTATTTATGTAATTAGAAGTTATATGTATTTTACATGGGTGGCTGGGGTTTTCTCTCCACCCATGTATTAAGTTGCCCTAGCAATTATTTTGCAGGAAAACTCAGTACCTACTGAAAATATAATCAGGTACAACTAGAGTGAGATTGTTGAGGTGGTTTTGTTGTATAGCTGTGGGTTTTGCTGTATCGGACTAGTCGTCGATAGCCCTGTCAATGAGGTCATGCAACAACAGTTTTATTTCCGTCTTGGAACTATAGGCTTTCATTGGCAGGTTCTTTGTATGCCATACGCTATCGTCCCTAGGTCATGTGCCGTTGTATCAATTCTATGATTTGCTGTTTTGCTTGTTCCTTGTCTTCGTTGGTATCCATGAACAATACAGATGGGTTAATATTGAGAGCATTGCAGAGTTTCAGCAATGTAGATAAAGTTGGTGTTCTTTTCCCTGTTTCAATATACGTAATCATATTCTGTGAGACGCCAGAACGATATGAAAGTTCTAGCTGGGATAATTGAGCTTCCTCCCGAATCTTTTTTAATCGTGCTATTACGAGCTGTTCTTGTTTTGTTGGCACACTCATATATATAAGAATGAACCAATCTAGTGATACCATCAAAGAAATATAGTAGTTGCAAACGAATAAATATAGTAGTACAATACTATCTATCTCAATAGAAGGTAGTTTTTCTATACACTCAAGTTTCATCATAATTGAGGATACCTCTAGAGAAGGAAAAATATGAAAAAAGTACTGATT
>JAXEWB010000024.1:0-76678 GCA_034114085.1 Sphaerochaetaceae bacterium
GGGATATTCCATGCATCAGGTAGGACGTAATCCCAACATACAGGACGTAGCAACAACATAAAGGACGTAGACGATAGGTAGCTCCGACATACAGGACGTAATCCCCACATAAAGGACGTAGCAACAACATGCAGGACGTAGGCGATAGATAAAGGACGTAATCCCATCATAAAGGACGTAGCAACAACATACAGGACGTACCAACAGCAAGCGGGAGCAGAACAAGCTCGTTCGACTCCTGAAGTGACAGCCGTTAGGGGGCGAGTGTCTGGTTTGTATACTTATTTTCTACGTAATAGCCGTTATCCTTTGTGGCTGAACCGTAAACTTTTGGAACAGCCCCTTGTCGCCCGGCGAAGCTTCATGGTATAAGACTCAGTATCTGAGGCAACCATTATGCAGAATGTAGATGTACGGATCAAACAAATTGATCCACTAGTAACTCCGGCTACTTTGGCGGAGAAATATCCTGTGTCCGAGGAAGTGAGCGAAAGCATCGCCGCTTCTCGCAAGACTGTCAACTCGATTATCAAAGGTGAAGATCCCCGCCTGCTGGCCATTGTCGGTCCTTGTTCGATTCATGATCACAATGGAGCGATAGATTACGCCCGTCGCCTGAAGGAACTCTCCGATGCGGTCAAGGACGAGATGTTCGTGGTCATGCGGACATACTTTGAGAAGCCCCGTACGATTCTTGGGTGGAAGGGGTTCATTCTTGACCCCAAGATGGACGGTTCATATGATATCGGATTGGGATTGGAGCAGGCCCGTTCCCTGTTGCTAGAGATTACCAGTCTTGGGCTTCCCGTTGGTTGTGAAGTGCTGGATCCCTTCGTCCCTCAGTATATCGACGAACTGATGAGCTGGTCCTCCATCGGCGCACGGACGACGGAGAGCCAGACCCACCGCAACCTGGCCAGCGGACTTTCTGTTGCGGTGGGCTTCAAGAATAGCACGAGCGGAGATTTGACCAACGCCATCAACGCAGTCAAGTCTGCGGCCAGCCCGGCCTCTTTCATCGGTATCGACAAGGAAGGCCATAATGTCATTTTGCGTACTACGGGCAATGACTGTTGCCATTTGATTCTTAGGGGTGGCGACCAGGCACCGAATTATTACGAGGACGATGTAGAACTCGCTCGGCAGAAAATGAAGGACGCGGGGTTGCTGCCATCAATCATCATCGATTGCAGTCATGGCAATTCCCGCAAGAATCCTGAACGGCAGAAGCGCGTTCTCCGTTCGGTAATCGACCAACGAATCTGGGGCGAATCCGCCATCCGCGGTTTCATGCTGGAAAGTAACCTGTTCGCGGGAAACCAGCGGATACCGGAAGACCCCAAGTCGCTTCGGTACGGCGTTTCCGTCACCGATGCCTGTATCGGCTGGGACGATACGGAGAAGACGATGCTCAATGCATGCGAATTGTTGCGTCGCGCACGCCTGGATGCGGGAATGCACAATCCGCTGTGACGTGGTGTGCGACTATCGATAGACTGTCGCTGTTCTGTGACTGAGGGCCGGTAGCAAGGAGGTTGTGATATGGCAGTGCCGAAAGTACTTGTCGTATTTGCGGAAGGCTTTGAAGAAATCGAAGGTTTTGCACCTGTGGATTTGCTTAAGCGCGCCGGCGCCGAAGTCGTTACCGCCGGTGTCGGTACGCGGGAAATCTCCGGGTCGCATGGAATCCGCATTGTCTGTGACATGGAAATTTCACAGGCAGCTTTTGATTATGACTGCGTCATCTGCCCCGGAGGGATGCCTGGCTCCGTAAACCTTGCGCACAGCTGGGAGGTGATGCAACGCCTTGTACAGGTGGCCGGGCATGGCGTCGTGTGCGCAATCTGCGCCGCTCCCGCCGTCGTCTTTGGACCAGCCGGATTGCTGGATGGCCGAAAAGCGGTCTGCTATCCCGGCCAGGAGGCGGCCTGTCCCGCCGTCCGGTTCGGTACTGAACGGGTCATGGTCGACGGCAACGTCATTACTGCCCGAGGTGCCGGTTGTGCCGTCGAGTTTTCCTTGGCCATCATCGAAAAGCTGTTGGGCAAGGCTAAGGCTGACAAGGTGTCCGCCGACATCATCTGGAAATAAGTGTCTTGAACTGACGGGGAAACGATTTGTTTCCTCTTTTTTTATACTTTGTGATAGGGAAGGAACGCATGGCTAGGATTGGGTTTGACAACGAGAAGTATCTGGAAGAACAGAAGCATTTTATCCTGGAACGAATGCAGCGGTGCGACGGGAAACTGTACCTTGAATGCGGCGGTAAGTTGCTGTACGACTATCATGCCTCGCGTGTTTTGCCCGGATTCGACCCCAACGTCAAGATGCGTGTGTTCCAGTCCTTCAAGGATCAGATTGATGTCATTATCTGTATTCATGCAGGTGATATCGAACGGCGCAAGATGAGAAGCGATTTCGGCATTACCTACGATACTGACGTGTTCAAGATGATTGACGACTTCGCTTCATGGGGAATCGCCGTCAGCAGGGTGGTCATCACTCGTTTCGATGGTGAGCCTGCGGTCCTGCAGTTCAAGGATCGTCTCGAACGCCGGGGAATCACCGTCTATACCCATATGGCGACCAGAGGCTATCCTAATGATGTGGACCTGATCGTCAGTGACGAAGGCTACGGCGCGAATCCCTATATCGAGACGGAACGCCCCGTCGTAATCGTTACCGCTCCTGGGCCTGGCAGTGGCAAACTCGCCACCTGTTTGTCGCAGATGTACCATGACTACCGGGCAGGGCGCCATAGCGGCTATGCGAAATTTGAAACCTTTCCCATCTGGAACCTGCCAATCGACCATCCTGTGAATATCGCTTATGAAGCTGCTACGGCGGATATCGGGGATATCAACCTGATTGACCATTTTCATCTCTCCGCCTACGGAATCCCGGCTGTGAACTATTCCCGGGATCTGGAGGCGTATCCGTTGCTCAAGCGTATCCTGGAGAAAATCACCGGCAAGGACTGTGTCTATAAGTCCCCTACCGATATGGGCGTAAATCGCTGTGGCTTCGGTATCGTCGATGACGCTGTGGTTCGTGATGCCGCGAATCAGGAGATTATCCGTCGTTATTTCCGTGCGGTATGTGAATACGCCCAAGGCATCGGCGCCTTGGAGACGGTCAATCGTTCAAAAGCGATCATGGAGACCGCTCGGCTTTCCACGGCGATGCGCCCCTGCGTGCCTGCTTCCGAAGAAGCGTTGGCATTTGCCATCGAGAACAAGAAGGGGAACAACGGCATTACCTGTGCCGCAGCTCTAGAGCTGCCAGACGGTACGATCGTCACCGCTTGGAACTCTTCGTTGATGCATGCTTCCTCCGCTTTGGTGCTGAACGCACTGAAACGGCTCGCCCAGATTCCACAGCCCATCGACCTGATTCCTAAAGCGATCATCAATTCAATCACGACGATGAAACGCGATGTCCTTCGTGGTCGTGGAGTAAGCCTGAACCTCGACGAAATGCTGATCTGCCTCGCCATGAGCGCCACCATCAATCCGACCGCTCAGGCCGCTTTGGAGAAGCTGCCGCAGTTACGTGGTTGCGAGGCTCATATGACGCATATCCCCAGCGCTGGCGATTCTACTGGCCTCCGCAAGCTGGGTATCAACGTGACCAGTGAGCCGAAGTTCCCGACTAGCAACCTCTACAATCCGGCGTAGGCGTACGACATTCTTTGCAAATCGCGCTATCAGAAGACAGACCGTCAATCATGCGTACAGCGATTCGATGGTCTGTTTTTATATCTTGATGGTTGAAGGGGCCAGTACATCTGCGTCTATGTCCCTCTCTGGTTCATGTTGAAAAGATCTTTTCAAGTAAATTTTGATTGACAAAGGGTAAAAATGATGTATGATTAACTTGTAAGTTGTCAGACAACATACAAATTAATGGGGTGTACAAATGTTTTTTGAAGGAATCGACATATATACAGGGCAGGTTGAACGGATAGAAGTCATAGACGGGCAGATTGCTCGTATAGAAGAAAAAGGGCGAGGAAGAATTGATTCTGGGCTGCCATATTTGAGTAGAAGCTTTATCGATATGCAGGTGAATGGATATCGAGGTGTCGATTACAGTGGAGAAAATCTCTCCTTGGAACAGATACGTACACTTGTGTCTGATCTTGCAGCCTCCGGTACGTGTCGGCACGTACCAACGATCATTACGAATAGCGAACAGCGGATTGAAAAGAATCTTAGAATGATTTCTCGGGCTGTAGCCTCGGATTCTGCCATTGCGAATGCGATTGTTGGCGTTCACATTGAAGGGCCGTTTATTTCCGAAGAGGATGGACCGCGTGGTGCGCATGATAGGAAATATATACGGGATCCCAATATCGAGGAACTGAAACGCTGGCAATCCGCCGCTGGTGGATTGGTGAAACTCGTGACGATCGCTCCTGAGAGACAAGGCGCAACGGAGTTTATCAGATATGCAAGTGAAATGGGTGTCGTTGTTGCGATTGGACATTGTGCACCGGACGCTGGGCAAATTAAAGCTGCGATTGCCGCAGGGGCAAGACTCTGTACGCATCTTGGGAACGGTAGCCATGCCCGGTTGCCTCGGTTGCGAAATTACATATGGGAACAGCTTGCGGAGGATTCTTTATCCGCGGGAATCATCGCGGATGGTTTTCATCTGCCGTCCAGCGTATTGAAGACTTTTCTGAGAACGAAAGGATATGACCGGCTGATATTGGTAAGCGATGTTGCTTTGTTGGGGGGCAATGCCCCTGGAGTCTTCAAATGGGGGGATATTGACGTAGAAGTTTTCGCTGACGGACATCTTGGCTTGGCTGGAACTGAATTGTTGGCGGGAGCTGGACATCTGCTTGACTGGGACATTCCCGTATTTATGAAGGCTACAGGGGCTTCATTATTGGATGCAATCAGGCTTGTAACGGTAAATCCTTCCAGGATACTGGGACTTGCTAGGGTTGAAGGAGGATTCAAGGAAGGAGAAAAGGCTGATATAATAAGTTTTTTTGCCGATGGTGCACAACTTCGGGTACAATCGTACTGTTACGCTACACATGAAAGGAGACCAGAACGTGATCAGTCTTGAAGACTCAATGAGTAAGATAAATCATGACAACGTATCAGATGCGGTTGTACAGAACCTTAAGAACTATATCCTGGACAATGACATGACGACTGGAGACAAGTTGCCAACGGAGACGGAGCTGGCTCAAGTACTGGGTATTAGCCGGGCATCCATTCGTGAAGCGATGAAAACTCTTGAAGGGACAGGAGTTATCCATACGATTCATGGCAAGGGCCGGTTTATTAGGGATTTCAATTTTGAACAGATGGTAGATAATCTTTCATACAACCTAAAAGTTCATTTTAAGGATTTTCAGGATGTCGTTCAGGTGAGAATGGCCCTTGAAGCTTACTTCCTTCCTTCAGCCGCGTTGTCGTTTACTTCCCAGGACATAGAGGAGCTTGAATGTATCCTGGATGAACTGGAACGGGATATACGAGAGGGAAAGCCTGATAGAGAGCTTGTAGTTACCCATACGATGTTTCATAGGCGGCTATATCAGGCATTCAACAATAAGTTGCTCGACAGCTTGATTTCGATGTTTTCGACCTTCCAAAGGTTACTGACGACTATGGATCAATGCAAGACAAGCAACAACGAGGTGTTCCTTACCAAGCATAGGGAGCTTATGGATAGTCTGAAATCAAAGGATACTGAAAAGGTATTGGAATGCTTGAAGAAGCATTTTACTGATTTCGACCAATTGGGACTTAAGTAGCCTTAAAAAAACAATTTATTGCCACATTGGAAAATAGGAGGACAAGTATGAAGAAGGTGTTTGTCATGCTTATGGTTGCTGTACTCTGTTGTAGTACTGCTTTCGCTCAGGGTGGTCAGGAAAAGAAAACCATGACGCTCAAACTTGGACATATTCGTGATACGGAACATCCGACACATAAAGGTGCGGAACTGTTTGCGAAGCTGGTGGAGGAGCGTACTGATGGACGTATCAAGGTGAATGTCTATGCAAACAGTCAGCTTGGCGGAATCCAGGAGATGTTCACCCAGATCAAGTCAGGAGATCTTGACATGGTATATGGCGGCATCAACACTTTAGCGTTCATTTCCGGAGGTGAAGCTCTAGAAATCACTGCGATTCCGTTTTTGTATAGGAACTATGACCATATGAGGACTTGCTTGCTTTCTGATGAGTTCGCTTCGGCACTCGCAGGTGCAGAAAAGGCCACTGGGCTAAAAATCCTCAATATTACCGGTGATACCGCACCGCGAGGTCTGACTGCGAATAAAAAGATTACCGTCCCCGGTGACTTCAAAGGATTGAAGATCAGGACCGCGGCCAGTGATACCGTTGTGAGGACGATGCAAAAATTGGGCGCTCTTCCCCAGCAAATCGCCCTTGCCGATCTTTGGATGGCTTTGAAGACCAATGTCGTGGACGCTCAGGAAAATGGTGCGATTACCGTTATGAACAACAGTTTCTTTGAGGTGCAGTCCTATTATATGCAGACCGACTATATTCGAGATATCGAATGCTTCTATATCTCTCCCGTCCTGTACAACAAGCTGTCCGATGCGGATCAGGCAACCATATATGAGGCTTCGGAAGAGGCTGGTAAACTGGTTACCGAATTGACCCACCAGCAATTGGACACAGTCTATGATACGCTTGGCGAGCATATGACCGTCGTGACAGAGCCTGAACTTCGTCTTGATCTCTTCCGTCAGGAGCTGGATGGTCTTTTTAATGATTGGGATGGCGTCCGTTGGCCCAAGGGCATGCTTGAGATTTTCAAGAACATGTAGCCTCGATTTAGCTCTCCTCCTGCGGCACGTGTACGAAGGTGTCCGCGGGAAAGGGAGCTATAATAGGAATCCATATGATTATTATTCTGTTTGTCATCATGTTCACCCTCATAGGGGTAGGGATGAGCATCTGGGTTTCAATGGGGCTGAGCGGCTTGCTCTACGTCCTGATCCGTGGCGATGTTTCCCTACGACTTGTCGCATCACAGATGGTCAATGGGGTATCTGCCGACACGTTGTTGGCCATACCGTTTTTCATCCTTGCCGGGAATCTCATGGGGTCGTCCGGCATTACAAACAAACTGCTGAAATTCTCTAACTTTTTTGTAGGAAAGTACCGTGCAGGACTTGCCTATGTATCGATTGTGACCAGTGTGTTTTTGGCGGGAGTTTCTGGCTCCGCAGTGTCGGACGCGAGTTCAACCTCGGCTGTATTGCATCCAATTATGAAGGGACGGGGGTATGATGATGCCTACGGTGCGTCAATCAATGCAAGTTCCGCAGTGATAGGGCCGATTATTCCTCCTAGCATCCCGATGGTGAATGTAGGAATCATTAGTGGTATCTCTATTGGAAAACTGTTTCTCGGTGGATATATCCCTGGAATGCTCATGGCATTGGGCCTATGGATTCTAGTGACGATTGTCGCAAAGAAACGGAATTATCCCGCTGCCCATGTCGAGCGTTCATGGAAGATATTCTGGAGTCTGGTGAAGGAAACTTGGCTTGCGTTGCTCGCCCCGGTAATCATTATCATCGGTGTCGTTTCCGGGCTTGTCACCATCACGGAGGTCGCTGTATTGGCCAATGCCTACATCCTGCTTATATCCGTGTTTGTATACAAATCGATTAATCTGAAAAACTTTTTTGAAACAGTCAAAAACACCGCGGTCTTCTGTTGCTCTATCATGATGATTTTCGCGGCGGTAGGTTTGTTTCAATATATCGTCTCTTCTGAACAGCTTGGACAACAACTGATGAATCTGATTCTCGATCTCCATATGACGAAAACTGGATTTCTGATGTTCTGTACCGTATTCTTTCTGTTCATGGGGTGTATTATCGATGCGGTTCCCGTAATCTTGATTTTCTTTCCTGTATTGCTTCCCATCGCCATTCAGCTGGGTGTAGATCCCGTTCATTTTGGTGTCATCACTGTTTTGAACCTGATGATCGGCCTGATTACCCCACCTGTCGGTGCATTGTTGTTCATTGAAACCAAAATTGCGAAAATTGACATCAACATACTGATCAAGGAAATCTGGCCCCACATCATAGTTTTAGTCGGTGTATTGTTGCTGATTACCTTTGTTCCATGGTTCGTGACGTTCTTGCCGAACCTGCTGTTCAGCTAGGAGGCGGATGATGTATTCAAAGATATGCAGGAAGACCGCGGACATTCTGGCCATTATTACAGGTTCCTTGTTGATCGGCGTTCTCTCGTTGTCGATGCTCAATATTTTGCTCAGGAACGTATTTGCCGTATCATGGCTGATCATCGATGTCATTATCAAGTTAATGTTCGTCTGGATGATTTTTATTGGGGCTACGGTCGTCTATTTCCATCTTGACCACCTGAAAATGGATTTCTTCAGCCGTAAGTTTTCGAAAAGAGCAAAGAAACTATTGGAATTGATCAGCGCGCTCTTTAGCTTGGGATTGTTCGGTGTAATGGGTGTCTATGGGGTCAACGTAATGATGATTCGAATGACAATTCCGTTTGAATCCTATAAAGCGATACCGACAGGCTACCTTTACCTTTCGGTACCGGTATGCGCTGTTATCATGATTCTTTTCACGATCGACCATCTGTTTCGCCTGTTCAAATACGGTACCGTCGATGAACCTGTGTTGGTTTCTGAAGAGGAGTTGCATAGGCTGGAGAAGGAAGTCGAGAAAGGAATTGAAGAATTGAAAACTATGGAGACAGAAAGTGGTGATGCATATGACAAAAGAAATTAGACAATACTATGATACCGTTGCTGGTGTCTATGCACGAATAGCGTCGGAAAATCCCAAGATGGAACCGGCCGCGCAGATCATTGCGGAGAATATCGTAAAAGGGAACCTGATTCATGTCATTGGTCCGGGAGGACATTCCAACATGGCGGCGGAGGAGGTCCTCTGGCGTGCCGGTGGTCTTGCGCCTATCAATGCGATTTTGGACGCAGGTACGAATTTGATTCATGGGGCGAAGCGTTCCAACATCATAGAGCGTACATCCGGATATGCCGTGAAAGTTTTTGATAGCTATCGGATCGGACTTGTTCCTGGGGAAGTGATTGTCATCGTCAATGCTTATGGCATCAACTCAATGACTATTGAGTCAGTGCTGGAGGCGAAGAAACGGGGGATGGTCTCCATAGCGATCAGTTCAACTGGATTTGCAGAGAACGTGCCACAGGGGCATCCCGCCAGACATTGTTCCGGTAAGAATCTATATCAGGAGGCTGATTATTTCATCAACACATTAATGCCCTATGGGGACGCCGTAGTCGATATAGACAACGTCGCGCAGAAAACCGGTCCGATTTCGACGTTGTGCAATGTATTCGCGATCAATCTTCTCATGATTAGCGTAGTGGGAAAACTGAGTGAAATGGGAATCGATCCTCCGTTGTGGATGAGTGCGAATTTACCTGGAGGCGATGAGAAGAACAAGGTTCTCGAAGAGATGTATTTCCCTCGGGTCAAGCATCTATAGACGATATGAAAAGGGGAGGCGATTTGAGCCTGTTGAATAATACGATGAATGATTCCAGAGATTTGAAGTTCGACAAACTGTCCGTAAGGATTTTTGATACATCGGAAGCCATGGGAAACGGAGCGGCGGATTCCATTGCAAAAGATATCCGTAGGATTGCGACGGAAAAAGGGTTCGTGCGAATGATGTTCGCCGCAGCCCCATCTCAGGATACGACCTTGCGGGCGTTGACGGGAATGTCCGATATCCCATGGGACAAGGTCGTTGCATTCCACATGGATGAATATGTTGGAATTAGTGAGACACGTCCTCAGTCTTTTAGAAACTATTTGTACAAACATGTGTTTTCATTGATAGGTTGTTCTTCCGTTCATTACATCGAAGGTGACGCTCCTGATACGGCTTTGGAGGTGGAACGGTATGAGCGGCTGCTCCGTGAAGCTCCCCTTGATATCGTTGTCCTGGGTATTGGTGAGAACGGGCACATTGCGTTCAACGATCCTCCCGAGGCGGATTTTGATGATTTCCGGTATGTCCGTATTGTGAAGTTAAGTGAGAAGTCAAGGATACAGCAAGTCCACGACGGATGTTTTGAAGAGCTCTGTGAAGTACCTCGTGATGCGATTACCGTTACGATTCCTGCGTTCCGGTCCGCTAAGATCTTGCACTGTGTAGTTCCGAATTCTCGGAAGGCCCGAGCTGTCAAACAGGCTCTCGTTGGCCCTGTGGACGCGAGCTGTCCTGCGTCTATCCTCCGGACTCATTCCGATGCCACGTTGTTTCTTGATAGCGGCAGTTTTTCACTGATGGAATCGTCCAGCACCTAACATGTTGCCGCGAGTGTATCCGATGTGGGGTTTGTGTTGAGCCGCTTAGCACCAAGCCGCCCCTGAACTAAAAAAAAGGAGTGTCACACTGATTGTGCGGACACTCCTTTTTTTGTATCAAGCGTTTTGTTTATTTCGCATGGGCGATGATCTTCGCCAGCTCCGGCTTCTTTTCCAGGTTGGCGACCAGGCCACGGGCGCGCGCTTTGTTCTGATAGCCCTTGTCCTCGAAGGTGTAGTGGAAGTTGGTATGGACATCGTATGTGCCATTCATCAATGCGAAGGCGTCTTCAGTGATGACCAGTTCCTCGTCGGTGGGAATGACGAAAATCTTGACTGGTGAATCGTCTGCGCTGATCTCCAACTCCGCGTTGCGGCAGTGGGCGAGGTCATTCTTTTTGCAGTCGAGCTTGATGCCGAAATTATCAAGGCCTCCACAGGCCCCCTCTCGGATATGCTCTCCCATCTCTCCGACACCGGCGGTGAACACGACCGCGTCGACACGGCCGAGCAAGGCGGCATAGGCTCCGATATATTTTCTGATACGGTGGCATTCCATGTCGATGCCTAACTTGGCTTTTTCATCACCTTCAAGTGCCGCCTGATGTACATCGCGCCGGTCGCTCTTGCCGCAGATGCCGATCAGGCCGCTCTTTTTGTTGAGCATGGTGTCCATCTCGGAAGGCGTCATCCCAGTATGATTCATGATATAGGGGAGGATCGCGGGATCCAGGTCACCGGAGCGGCTGCCCATCACCAGACCTTCAAGGGGGGTGAGCCCCATGGAAGTATCGACGCAGACGCCATTCTTTACCGCGCAGACGGAAGCGCCATTGCCGATATGGCAGATGATGACGTTGGTATCCTTGTTTTCCTTGCCGAGCAACACCGCGGCGCGTTTTGCGCAATACAGATGGCTGGTTCCATGGAATCCGTACCTGCGGACATTGTATTTGGTGTACCATTCGTAGGGAACTGCGTACATGAACGCTTCTGGCGGCATTGTCTGGTGCCATGCCGTATCCATGACGATTGCGTGGGGAATATTCGGCATGACCTTGCGGGCCGCTTCGATACCCATGATATTGGCCGGCATATGAAGTGGGCCAAGCGGGATGATTCCCTTAAGATCTTCAACTACTTGATCAGTTACCAGCGTTGACTTCTTGAACAGTTCGCCTCCATGCAGTACCCGATGTCCGACGGCACCGATTTGCGACAGGTCGTCAATGACTCCGTATTCCTTGTCCAGCAGCAGACTGATGATTAGCTCGATGGCTTCCTTGTGGGTAGGGGAAGAGAACTTGGTGGCGTACTGGGGCTTGCCGACAGCGTTATGCTCGATTGTCGAATACTCCAAGCCGATGCGCTCTACTACACCGACAGCCAGGACATCCTTGTTGTCCCAGTCGTATACCTGGTATTTTGCGGATGAACTACCACAATTCAGAGTCAGAATAACCATGAAATACACTCCTCGATTCTTGGTTTATCAGAATAAAAATTAAATTTTGGTATTAATGATATGCGTCAAAAATTGTCGCATGAATTGAAGAAAAAAGCAACGGGAGAAGACTATGGATTCGTTCATCTCGCATGTATTTCCTGGCTCACTGTGTTTTTTTCTGTATCGTTCATTCCAGTTTTTCTTATTGCGGGAAAATACTGAGAAACTTGCTCTGAACGTGGGTTTCTTGAGGTCTTTGAATCACCAGCCGGGTTTTTTCATCTGATATGGTATGAAGTACCAACCAGATTTGCCAAATTCCAGTCTGCGTATCCTGTTTCTTCTCCTGATATTCTTGTGGCTGGACACCTTTCTTTCAGGTTCCTCCAAGGCCCTTTCATCAGGGTCTTCATCGTGGCGTCCCGTTTCCCTGCTTACGACAGGGTTCTGCCAAGATGGGGGAAAACGATGGATTCGAACCGACTTGCGTTCTTTGCATGCAACCGCCGCGTGCATGTTTGAGGGCGATGTCTCGATTCATCATTCCCTGGACCTGCCCGGCGGCGACGTATCGCCAGCGGGGATATCCAGCCCTGTCGTGCGCTTTGCGGGTAAGCTGACATTTTTAGATGGGCTACAGGTTCAGATTGGATGGCTACGACCCCGAAACCTTGCGTATGACCTGTTTCACCCCATGCGACTGTCCGCCGTCGCCGATGGCATCCCCCTTGGAGGCGATTTCTTCAGTTTCCCTACGGCGACTACATCACAACATATATTTCCTGGGATCGCATTAGAGTATTCTGCCGACTCCAAGTGGTTGGGAGCCATGACATTCGGCGTAGCGACGGGCTTTCCTTGCTGGACGGGGGAAAAACCGATGCTTTCCATGATGCTTATGGAATCGCAGCCCTCGGCAATCAGAATTTCCATCGGTCTGTTGTTCGTCCACAACACGGAGGGGTTGTCCTCGGGCGAGGCTCCGACGGTCGCATCGCCATCCATTGAATGGTCCGCCGTACATCCTTTTCTTGCATTTGTGGCGTTGGGCAAGGTCGAATCCAGTCCTGTGCCATTCATGGGTTTTGCCATCCGGTCCGGCGTCTCTTTCAGGATGGGGTTTGATCGTTCCCTCGGCTATGGCGCGACCAGCGGCTGGTTTGTTACTGCGAAACGCCGGGAGACTGAGATCGAAGCGTATTGGAAGCACGACGCAGGTGGATTCCAGTTGACCTCGCCAGTCGGTCCGCAACAACGGCCAATTCAACTGTCGCGGTTGGTTTTGCGTTACTGTGCATCATGGTTCCTTGTGGAATGCCAGTATGATGACACCCTGTACCAGCCCCCGGTGCATGGAGGTTCGCGGCAACGTCGAAAAGCTACGGGCGATATATCATTCTCAATATTGAGCAAGGCTGCTTCATATAAGGTGTTCGTCAAAGATGCTGCGACATGGTTTCCAGATGGAAGGCGGAGCGGAATCCGTACCCTTGGGATCAACCTGAAAAACACTGTCCGGGGAGTGTCGTGCATACTGACGGGCGAAGTCGCATGGTTACGCGGCGGCGGAAACCTGCCGGAGTTGTTCGGAGGGTATAAGCTCCTGCTGGATGTCGGTATCGCCCGCATCTCGTGGAGTGCGGACGCATTCTTCGTCTCCTTGAAGTTGCGCGAATCGTTGCGCAACGGCAGCCTGACTTGTTCCATCGATACGAAAAGACGTTTTTCTCTTTCGTTTTCACTATCGTTGTGACTGTTGCGTTTCGATACATAGTCCTCTCGCGACATGAGAATTTTAAGCCGTGTCGTTTTCTATTGATGTTGGTTCATGGCATATATTTTTGTGATGTTACGGAATAAATGATTTGGCGGACGCTGTTTTTATCTGAGGGATGGTCTGATGTCATTGAAATAATATGAAGACTTTCTGTAATATGGAAAATGCGCCGAATCAGACAAAGGAACAAGCTTCAATGAAGAATAAAAATAAAAGTATGGTTGCGACGTTTCATGCGTTGTTGGCCGCAGTGTTCTATTCCCTGAACACCCCGTTGTCAAAGGTGTTGTTAAACGATGTGCCGCCGACTTATATGGCGGCGTTTTTGTACCTGGGCGCAGGGGGTGGTGTCGGTCTGATGTATTTATTCCATTGGAAGAATGAGGATAAAGATGAACGACTCGGGAAAAGCGATCTGCCGTATGCTTTTGGAATGATAACGTTGGATATACTGGCGCCAATTTTTCTCATGGTGGGCATAAATATCGGTTCCGCTTCAAATGCATCATTGCTTGGGAATTTTGAAATTGTGGCGACAGCAGTGATAGCATTGCTGTTTTTCAAGGAGGCTGTATCAAGCAGGCTATGGATAGCGATAGGGTTTATTACACTCTCCAGCATCATTCTATCTTTTGAAGGCGGCACTAGCTTTGAGTTTTCATATGGTTCTCTTTTTGTGCTTATGGCCACGATCTGCTGGGGTCTTGAAAACAACTGTACGAGAAGCATATCGGATAAGAGTACTTATCAGATTGTAACATTGAAGGGCGTATTGTCTGGTAGCGGTTCATTTGTCGTAGCGTCTACGCTGGGAGAGAAACTGCCTGAATTGAGATTTATCATATATGCGTCGCTACTGGGTTTTGTCGCATATGGCCTGAGCATTTTCATGTATGTCAGGGCGCAACGCAATCTAGGGGCTGCGAAGACAAGCGCCTATTATGCGTTCGCTCCATTTATCGGCGCTTTTCTGTCTTTTGTTTTAAATGGAGAACATCTAACGCTGATTTACATGGTCGCGCTCTCTTTTATGGTTGTCGGCACAGTATTTGTCGTGCTTGATACAATGGTCAAGCACCATGCGCATCTGCATGTTCATTCTGTTGAACATACCCATGGCGGTGTTGCTCATACGCATGTAATTATGCACAGCCATGGACATAACCATATCGTGGGGGCTGAAAAACATGAACATCGTCATAAAGATTATGGACCGAGTGAAGAGCATATGACCGCCCATGCCAACCCGTAGGCGCATTATGTTTCCGTGATATTTCAAGGAAATTGATTGCCTCGTAGCTTGAATTCTTCTTGTAGCCGAAGAATTGAAGTGTTCAACCCATCAGCTTGGTTGGAAATCTTCTTCTCTCCAATCTCCGATCAATTTGATTTCGCGTTGGAGGTCAATGCCGGTAGCTTCCAGCACCGTGCGTCTGGCGATCTCCGCCAATCGCCAGATATCCAAACTGGTCGCCTTGTGTTCTGGATTTAAAAAGAAATTTGCATGAGCGACGCTGATTTGCGCTCCTCCATACCGACGGCCCTTGAGTCCGCGTTCCTCTATGAGTTTGCCTGCGAACAGTCCTTCTTTCGGATTCTTGAACATGCTTCCAGCCGATGGATAGTCATATTGCCCCGTCTGCCTTCTTTTTGTTTTTGCCTGTTCCTTGCGAAGCCTCGCTTCGGCGGTCTGGTTCGTCGGCGCCAGCCTAAAGCCCGCTTCAAAAATGACCAAATCGTCCCTATCTGAAAAAGGAGAGTGCCTGTAGGAGAACAGATCTGTAGTCGCTTCCATTCTATGGAGGTTTCCGTCCAGCGTCAGATAGTCGATGTATTCCAATGACTGGCTGATCTGTAGTCCCGGTACTCCTGCATTGCCCGCGATTGCACCGCCGACCGTCCCCGGTATGCCCCCCAGCCGCTCCATCCCCGCAAGTCCGTTCTCAATTGCAAAATTGATTGCCTTGTCTAACGATAAGCCGCATCGGCTACAGAGAAGTTCACCCCGTACATGGCAACTGGTAAGCTTGCGGGTGAACAACACCATTCCCCGGATACCCCGGTCGCTGACTAGGACATTCGAACCGCCGCCAAGGATAGTGAGCGGCAGTTGCCGTTGTCGCACGAATTCTAGCGTTTCCCTAAGTTCTTGCAATGAAGTCGGAGTGGCCGTGTAATCCGCCGTACCGCCACATTTAAAGGTTGTATGTTCGGCAATGGATTCGTTTTGTGTAATCAGGTTCTCATATGATGATTGTTCGTCCATATTGGTCGTCCTTATTTGAATATCCATTTTGTTATTGATGATGATGTTGTTGGAGTGCACGACTCTCCCGTTGTAAGGAGTGTCTGAAATAGGCAAGTCGGGCCGGCTTGTCAAAGCCAGCATTGATTTTTTCACCGGTATTGCTTATTGTTGTATCCATACGGGTATATTATCCCGTTTTGCTGGCTCAGACAACAAACATCTGTGCTGGCTGAAGGAGCCCAAAATCATGTCAGTTTTTTTGTACAACACGATGTCCCGCAGTGTCGAACCGTTCAAGCCTATTTCTGATGAACATGTAACGATGTACTGTTGCGGGCCGACCGTGTACAACTACGCCCATATTGGAAACCTTCGCACCTATATCTTTGAAGATGTGCTTAAGCGTACTCTGCTTCATGCGGGTTACAAGGTAAAGCATGTCATGAACATCACCGACGTCGGCCACCTGACTGGAGACGGTGACGACGGCGAAGACAAGATGGAGAAAAGCGCGCGGGAATCAGGCAAAAGCGTCTGGGATATCGCGTGTTTCTATACCGAAGCGTTTTTCAAGGACTTTGATGCCCTTCACAATATTCGTCCTGACATCATCTGTAAAGCGACTGACCACATTTCCGACATGATCGCATTGATCAAGCGTTTGGAAGTCGGCGGACATACGTACATCGCCGGAGGAAACGTCTACTTCAGTATCGACACCTTCCCCGACTACGGCAAACTGGCTCGCCTGGATTTGAACGAACTCCGCAGTGGTGCGCGCATTGACGTGGACGACAACAAGCGCAATCCCAAGGATTTCGTCCTGTGGTTCACCAACAGCAAGTTCGGAGAGCAGGCGATGATGTGGGATTCACCATGGGGAAGGGGGTATCCCGGCTGGCATGTCGAATGCTCCGCCATGAGCATGAAATATCTCGGTGAGCATTTCGACATCCATTGCGGAGGGATCGACGCGATTCCCGTCCATCATACCAATGAAATAGCGCAGAGCGAAGCCGCGACTGGCCATACGTGGGTCAACTATTGGTTGCATGGAGAATTCCTGTTGAACGACACGGGTAAGATGAGCAAAAGCTCCGGTGAGTTCCTTACCTTGCCTGTTATAATCGGCAAGGGCTATGAGCCTGTGGACTATCGGTATTTCATTCTCGGTGGACACTATCGTTCTCAGCTCAGGTTCTCGTGGCAGGCTTTGGACACCGCCAGGACCAGCCGCAAGAACCTGTTCGATCGTATCGCTTCCCTCAAGGCTGAGACGGCGCCTGCCAGTGAACTTGGCGCCGTTGCGTCAAAATGGGCAGCTTTGTTCGACGAGCATCTGTTCAATGACTTGAACGCACCCCGCGGCCTCGCCGACCTTTGGGGAGTGTTGAAGGACGATGCTGTTCCTGCGGCTGAAAAGCTTGCCGCCGCTTATGGCATGGATGCCGTCCTGGGGTTCGGGCTGGAAACTGTGCGGGCCAGGAAACAGGAAGATGAACTGGTCGACGATCCCCAGGCATTGGCGTTGGTGGAGCAGCGCGCAGTAGCTAAAAAAGCACGCGACTTCAAGCTCGCCGATGAAATCAGAGCCAAGCTGGATACCTTGGGGTATATTGTAAAAGACACACCTACAGGGACTACGCTTGTAAAAAAGATGTAACCAACATCAAGGTTTGTTGTTAAGGATTATGGAAATCAAAAGTAGCGACGAGCAGACATTTCGGCAAGTCTATGAGGATGTATTTCCTATTGTGATGAAAGTTGCGTACCATGTGACTTTCAACATTGATGTAGCCGAGGATATCTGCCAGGAAGCGTTCATCAGGTTCTATGACAAGGGCATGGAGTTCGCTTCCGAGGATGACGCCAAGTATTGGCTGATCCGGGTGACGAAGAATCTCGCCATCAACCATGTGAAACGCAAGATGCGGGAGCAGGGGATGGTGGACAAGATCAAGAAGATGCCGGCTCCTGGTTCATATAAAGACGGTGGGGATGAGCTGGTATTCAAGGAGACTCGGGCGTTGGTGCGTGAGGCCGTTGAAAAGCTACCGGAGAAGTTCCGGTCTGTCATCGTACTGAAAGAGTACGCTGATATGGATTACAAACAGATCGGCAAGGTTCTCCAGATTTCTGAAAGCAACGTGAAGGTCAGAGTGCATCGGGCCCGTAAGATGATGGAGTCGATGCTAGACCGGGAGGAAGTGAATGTGCCTTGATGACCAGATACTCAACACCTATCTTGACGGTGAACTGGCGGAGCCGTGGAAGACCCAGGTAGAGGAGCATCTCAGCTATTGTCCGGCTTGTAAAGCCCGGTTTGAACAATTGCGGAAGCTCCATGAGGTCATCGCGGGAGCTGTTCTCACCGATGAAGAGATTGCTCCGCATCAGGCGAAGGTTCTTTCTTTCATTGAACACAACTATCTGGACAAGCATAAGAAAGTGAGTTTCTTTCGCCGTAAGCTAAAAGTCGGTATTCCAACGATCATCACCGCCGCCGCGGCGTTCGTGGTTGTGTTTATCGGCGCATTTGTCCTGTTCGGGACCAATGGACAGCAGACCGCGGAGATCATCCCCGGCATGACGATGACCGTGGATAGCGCGAACATCATGCAGGTCCGCGCATCGGACAACATCGCCGCGTCCCGTACTTTGGACAGTTATTCCCTTGAGGAGATCCTCAAGTATCTTGACGGAAAAGGATATGATGTAGATGTTCGGCTGAAGGGCATCACACCGTTGGACCAGGATCCTTCCGTAAATCAGGATTCCTTGGGGGATATCGCTAATGAGCCTGTACTTTGATCTGCAAAAACGGAGACAGGAGCAATGACATGAAATCCGGCGCTGAAAACGCCGGATTTTTTTGATCCAAGGGGAAGCCTGCGACCGTCGGTACCGGCAGTTTAAAAAGCCGATCCCAAGCTTTATCATCACCAAAGAAAATCCTGGATTTCCGATATATAGCTTCCCGTGGACAAACTCCATGGGTTAGGGTAGAGTCTGAGGGAACAAAATTCACTCTAGGAACGGGTAATGAAGAAAATCCTATTTGTCGCTTCTGAATGCGTGCCGTTCGTCAAGACGGGCGGGCTGGCCGATGTCGTAGGCAGTTTGCCCAAAAGCATAGACAAACGACAGTTCGACGTACGTGTCATCATTCCGAACTATCATGCCATCAAGGAAGAATACCGCAGTCAGCAACGGGTGCTATACTATTTTCAAATGGACGATAGAGTGTATGTTGGCGTCCATGAACTTGTACTCGATGGGATCACCTACTATTTTATTGACAATGAACGGTATTTCGGCGGTCTTGTGCCGTACTATGACATGTTTCAGGATCTGGAACGGTTCGCATTCTTTTCCAAAGCGGTGCTGTCCAGTCTCCCGCTGATTGATTTCAGGCCGGACATCATCCATTGCCATGATTGGCAAGCCTCGCTGGTGCCCGTCTATCTGAACACCGTTTTCCAAGGCGATCCGTTTTTCCGTGGCATCCGCACGGTGATGACAATCCACAACATCCGCTTCCAGGGGACGTGGGATGTCGGTCATATCAGATGGGTTTCCGGCCTGCCCGACGAATGTTTCATGCCGGGGCGTCTGGTGAGTCCGTTCCAGGATCGCTCGGTGGAGTTCTCCAGTTGGAACTGTAGCATGCTTCGGGGCGGTATCGTGTATTCGGACTATGTCACTACTGTCAGCCGGACCTATGCTCAGGAGATTCAGACGATGAATTTCGGAGATGGTCTGGACGATATCCTCCGGTGGCGAAGCGACCGATTGATCGGAATCGTGAACGGAATCGACTACGATGTCTGGAACCCCATGACGGACGGACTGCTCGCCACCCGCTATTCTGCCGGAGACGTCGTAAAAAAGAAAGTCGAAGACAAGCTGGCTTTGCAACAGGAACTTGGCATGGGACGGAACGGCGATGTCTTTACATTGGGGATCGTGTCCCGTCTGACCGACCAAAAGGGATTGGACCTCATCGACCAGATTATGGATCTGATCTGCCAGAAGGGGATCAATCTTGTCGTCTTGGGAACCGGTGACGGTCATTACGAGAACATGTTCCGGTATTATCAAGGCAAATATCCCGGTCGCGTGTCGGCGCAGATCTACTATTCCGAATCGCTCGCCCATAGAATCTACGCGGGTGTCGACGCATTGCTGATTCCGTCTGCCTTCGAGCCTTGCGGCCTTACCCAGTTGATTTCCCTCCGTTACGGTACTGTCCCCATAGTCCATGAGATTGGCGGCTTGAAGGATACCGTGGAACCCTACAATGAGTACGAGGACAAGGGGACCGGTTTTTCGTTCGCCGGTTATAGTTCTTGGGAGCTGATGGATCGCATCAACCACGCCCACTACATCTTCCAGCGATGCCCTGAATCCTGGCACCGTCTTCAGGTGCGTGGCATGGAACAGGACAATTCGTGGAAAAACTCCAGCGAAGAATACCAACGGATGTATGGCTGGATGTAATTTCGTTTGCTTGAGCGTCTTGCTTCAAAAACAAACCGTCACTTGAAAGACTCAGATATATCATTATCTGGTATGTTGTTATTTCTGTTTTCTTATATAGGGCCGGTGGCATGTTGGTCGCTAGCTGATGGTGAGTTCATTTCTATCCGGTAGCATCGATGAAGTTGGGGCTGCTTCGGTTATAATCATAAGATAAAGTCCTGTTCGTTCCATGGAAGCCCCGTCTGACTACCGGAAAAACAGTCGGTGAGCCTGTTTTGAGGAATTGCGCGGAACGTAACTAACACCCGCTTCCTGCTTGCTGTGGAGACTGCATGTTTATCCAAACGACATAATCCCATCGCTTTGGGTGTACCATAAATATCAGGCTTCACCGCCACTTGGTGGATTGTCTTAACAATGCATTTCTGCTACCATGAATCCACTATTTTTTGCTGCCAGGAGGCGTGCCAATGAAGGCTGTGGAACTGGAGAAGTCCTATAATCCAAAGGACTTTGAAGACCGGATTTACGAAGAGTGGAAGAAGAGCGGACTGTTCGGACCCCAAGAAGGGGAAGGCAAACCGTTTACGATTGTAATGCCTCCACCGAATGTAACCGGTATCCTCCACATGGGGCATGCCCTGAACAATTCTTTGCAGGATATCGTGATCCGCTATTGGCGGATGAACGGCCGCCCGACGCTCTGGGTGCCGGGGACGGATCATGCGGGAATCGCCACGCAGAATGTCGTTGAACGCCAGCTTGCCAAAGAAGGCCTGCGCCGTCAGGATCTCGGACGTGAGAAGTTCGTCGAACGGACTTGGAAGGTGAAGGAGAAGCACCACGACATCATTGCGAAGCAGCTTGAAAAGATCGGTTCTTCCTGCGACTGGGAGCACGAACGCTTTACCATGGACGAAGGGTTGAGCCGCGCCGTCCGTGAATCGTTCGTAACCCTGTATGAACGTGGACTGATTTACAAGGGCAACTATCTGGTCAACTATTGCCCCAAGTGCGGGACGGCCCTTGCTGATGATGAAGTTGAATACAAGGAGTTGCCCGGCAAGCTCTATGATGTCCGTTATCCTTATAGCGATGGTTCTGGCTATATCACAGTCGCCACGACCCGTCCTGAAACGATGTTCGGGGACGTCGCCGTCGCCGTCCATCCCGATGACGAGCGGTACAAGGATGTCGTCGGCAAGCTGCTCGACCTCCCGCTGACCGACCGGAAGATCCCCATCATCGCCGATAGCTTCGTTGAGATGGAGTTCGGTACCGGCATGGTCAAGATTACGCCCGCCCATGACCCCAACGACTGGGAATGCGGCAAGCGCCATGACCTGGCAACCATCAACATCCTCAATCCAGACGGGACGCTGAACGACAATGTCCCGGAGAAATACAGGAACCTGCCGGCGGTCGATGCACGCAAGCTGGTCGTAGCCGACTTGAAGGAACATGGGTATTTGGTCAAGGAGACCGACCACAACCACGAGGTCGGCCACTGCTACCGTTGCGGTACCGTCATCGAGCCTTATCTTTCCGAACAGTGGTTCGTCCGTATGAAAGGAATGGCTGACAAGGCCCTCGACGCATGGAAGAAGGGGGAGATAGTCTTCTATCCCCGCCGTTGGGAGAATACCTATTCCCACTGGTTGGAGAATATCCGTGACTGGTGCATCAGTCGCCAACTCTGGTGGGGACACCGTATCCCCGTCTGGTATTGCGATGACTGCGGGGAAATGATGGTCTCGCGTGAGGATCCATCCAAGTGTTGTAGATGCGGAAGCTCGCACATCCATCAGGACACTGACGTACTGGATACATGGTTCTCGTCCTGGCTCTGGCCGTTCAGTACCCTCGGTTGGCCGGACAAGACGCCGGATCTTGAGAAATTCTTCCCAACCTCCACGTTGATTACCGCGTATGACATTATCTTCTTCTGGGTGTCCAGGATGATTATGGCGTCGTTGGAGTTCATGGGGGAAGTGCCGTTCCGCGACATCTATATCACCGGGCTGGTCCGCGACAGGCAGGGGCGCAAAATGTCCAAGTCCCTTGGCAACGGAATCGACCCGCTCGATGTCGTCGATATCTATGGCGCCGACGCCATGAAGTTCACCCTCTGTTATCTTGCCGCGCAGGGGCAGGACGTGCTCATCGATATGGATTCCTTCAAAATGGGTTCGCGTTTCGCTAACAAGACATGGAATGCCGCCCGGTTCCTGCTGATGAATCTTGAGGGGCGTGAATTAGTCGACCTGAAGACCGTAGAGCTTGGAACCATGGACAGGTGGATATATCATGAACTGAATGAGGCCGCGGCCAAAGTATCCGCCGCCATGGCGAACTATCGGTTCAACGATGCCGCCCAGGCAGTATATGATTTCTTCTGGAATGATTTCTGCGACTGGTATGTCGAGGCGGTGAAGCATTCTTTGTACAGCGATGATCCTGCGGAGAAGGATAGGGCCATCTCCATCCTCCTTGACCTGCTGGCCGAATCCATGAGGCTGATGCATCCGTTCCTTTCGTTCATTACGGAGGAAATCTATGAGAAACTGCCGAATGTTGGTGACCAGTTGATTGTCTCGACCTATCCGCAATGGATGGAAAACAGAGCCTATCCGGAAGAAGCCGCTGTTGTCGGGGCGATGCAGGCCGCGGTTCGCGCGGTTCGAAATCTTCGGGGCGAGCTACAGATCGGCCCTGAGAAGAAGATTCATGTCGTCGTCCGACCCGATGATGGTTTTGCGGCGACCGGGTTCTTTGCGGAGCGTAAGGATTTGCTGGCGGGCTTTATCAACGCCGGCGAGCTCGTGATCGACGCGGCGCATTCCGTTGATGTGTCCGGCGCCGTTCCTGTGGCTGGACCTGGGTTTGAATGCTTCGTATTCGTCAAGGAGGCGATTGACATCAATCATGAGATTGAACGTCTGGAGGCGGATTTGACGAAGGCCCGGCAAAGCTTGGACGGGGTGTTGAAGAAGCTTTCCAATGAAAAGTTCGTCGTAAACGCAAAGCCGGAGGCCGTTGAGAAAGAACGCTCCAAACAGGCTGAGTTTGAAGAGAAGCTGGAGAAGGGCGAGAAACATCTTGGGGTGCTTCGTTCGTTCCTATAGCGTTACGTTAAAAAAACAACTATCGGCCGTCGGAATATTCTTTGAAGAGGATGTCCGGCGGCTTTTTTGTTGCTTGGGCATGGCGGGTGCTGTGTTTTCTTTCTTATCCATAAAAACTCAACATTATCAAACATTTTGTTTATTTTCTTCCAAGATTATATTATATTTCACAATGTATGAGAAAATCGACGGGCAGGTTGGGTGTAATGAAAAGTAACAAGCTTGATAGAAGGGTTCAGTATACAAGGATGATTCTACGCCAAAGTTTGCTGGAACTGATGAAGGAGCGGTCAATCAACAAGATCACCGTGACGGATATCTGCGAATTGGCGGAAGTGAACCGAGGGACTTTCTATGCGCATTATTCTGACCCGTACGATCTCTTGCACCAGATAGAGAAGGAGCTGTACAGCGATATCATCCAATCCTTGGAACGGTCCTTGAAATCGGACTCAATCCAAGTGCTGCTCCAGGAAATATTCCAGTCCATCGAAAAGAACGGGGACCTTTGCAAGATTCTGTTCAGTGAATATGGAGACAAGGAGTTCATCAGGGAACTGCTCTGCATTGTCCATGACAAATGCATGGACGAGTGGCAGCAAGTCGCCAAGCACGTCGACAGGAGCCAGCTCGAATGGCTGTATACCTTTACTGCGAATGGCAGCGTCGGCATCATTCAGGCTTGGGTGCAGGGAGGGATGAAGGAAAGCCCCACGGACATCGCGCAATTCATCTACAAGATAAGCAGTCTGGGGCTCCAGGTCGTCATGTAGGCGTCTCTTGTCGCCGTCAGTCCATAGCGGATTCTACTTTGAATAAAAAAACCGGGTTGAGAACCCAACCCGATTAATGTAGTTCGCCAGAATGCACAACTTATTCAGCGGTTTTTTCTTCCTGGATTTCCTTTCTTCTGTCTTTGCAAAGCTTGGCAATTTCACCCAAAGCCTTTCGAGCTCTAGCTGCAGAAGCCTTTACACCTTTTTCGGTGAACTTTGCGTTTTCGGCGATGTAAGTTTCATACTGTGCTACGATCTGCTCATGAATAGTCATGCGAGCCTCCTAAATAGTTCTTACTGATTATAGTAACATTTTCATCATAAAACGCAAGAAAAAAGTAAGAAATATGCGAAATTAATGCTGATTTTACAGTTTTCTACTGGAAGAAGGCTGGAAAATTTAGATTGTCCGCCCCTTCCAACTGAACCCTTTCTTCGTAAATGTCCTGAACAATCCGTGGATGTACATCCCGCAAATCCAGAAAAACGTGACGCAACCCGTCAATGCGACGCTGACCGGATATCCATGGAACAGGGCCATGACCGCCCATATCCCATACAGCAGCACCGTCCCGATAGTCGTCAGGATGGCTGGAACGACAAAGCCGACATATCCCATGGCACCGGCTATGATGCATGCCGTCATGGCGGCTGGCGCAAGTCCACAACATAGAAGCACCACTACCGCGAGCATGATCAACGGGAAGAGCTTCATCGGGACGACGCCGACGATACTGCGTTCTATGCCTCCGAACGCCTCCTTTGTCGTCGCGTACATGGTGCAGGAGACCGCGCTGGATGCATCGACCAGGAGCTGCCGGTGTCCCTGTTTGACAAGTTCCCTCGCAAGATGCACATCGTCGGTAATCGTATTCCGAAAACGGGTGAACCCTTGGATATCCTCTAGGGCGGAACGCTTGATGAACAGGTACTGTCCGATCGCCATTGCGAAAATTGATTTGGGATAGGAACGTTGCAGTGCGAGAGGCACGAAGAGAACGGTATTGAACAGCATCGCCGAGATAATACTGCCGACACCCCAGCTCGGGCAGATTTCTCTGGGATATCCCGAAACCAGCGCCGCATTGTTTTTGGTGGCGACGCTATAGCCGAAAGCCACGCTTTGTTGGGCATGCACTGTATCCGCATCTGTGAAAAGGAGATATTCACCCTTGGCGTTTTCAAGCAATTGCTGCATGGCGAACAATTTGCCTTTCCAGCCGGAGGGGAGCGGTTGTCCTTTGATACCATGTACCCTTGGATCCTCCAAGGCATGGGTTTGTATGACATCCCAAGTTCTGTCCGTCGAATTGTCGTCAAGGACCAATATCTCGATATTGCGATAAGCCTGCTTTTGAAGCGACTCGATGCAGGCGGGAAGATTCGATTCTTCATTCCTTGCCGGGATAAGAATCGAAATCAACGGGCCGTTATCCGTCAGCTTATGTGGAATCTGTTTGCTGAGGACGTGTACATTTGAAATGGAAAGCAACAGCGCGTAGATGCCTATGGCGAAGATCAGTATACTGTAGGCTACAATCCACGACATGTAAGCTCCTTTTTACTTTCGAAGCCCAGCGAGAGCTTCATCAATCTGACTGTCTCCTGTATATAGCTGTGTCGCTACCTCCAGATACTGAATCGCCCGTTCGTCCATGCCAAGCTTCTTGCAGGCCATGCCGATGCCTGAATAGACGGAGAACATATCCCAGGGCGCCATTTGACCCTGGGCCGTCTCCATGAGTTCCAGGAACATCATGAGCGCCCTTTTCGTATCCCCTCCGCCAATGGCGGGAGCGTAGAGCAATCTGTTCGCCATCATCACCTTGACCGTGATTTCCTCCGGATATAGTTCCCATGCCTTGTCCGTCAGCTTGGTGGAATTCAACCCCTTTGAAATATTCATGGAGCTGATCAGGTACCAGATGGAATCGATGTCGGCCTCTTGAGTCAGCGCCATGGATTCAGGAACCCCTAGCGCCGTGGCTTTTTCAAGAATGGCATTCGCCTCTTTGAGCAAGTTTTTTGCGTCATTATTGCGTTTCGGGCGAATTTCGGTATAGTAGCGGGCCAGAATCGTATTCGCTTTTGAATGCATCATCAACTGGTTCACTTCTTGGAGGTCGGAAGCTGGTAAGGAATCGAGCACCGCCTGATAGCTCTGGTCCACCTTGTCGACCGGTTCCGCGTTCTTGACGTCCGCGACGAAATGCACAAAAGGTGTGTAATGGTTCAGAAAGGCCCACTGATCAGTCATGGATGTCGCCGCAAAAAGCGTCATCGGAAGAAAGGCCAACAGGAGTACCACCAGGAAAATCCCTTTTCCATGGATGTCAGGCTTTGTATTGTTCATGATTCTCATATTCCCCAATTATCTCATCTATAGGATGTGCGCGTTGTATTTGCTACTATACAACAGTTTCTGGTTAATAAACACTTAATTGTTGATTTGTTCATTAACTCTTCTGATAAGATACCCTTTTTTCACAGGTTTGTCAGTTGAAAGATAGCATGTCTTTCCATGGTCGATCTGCCCGACTGGTTCAAGATATTCATTGAGAGGGATGTACGTCTCATCGGCGACGCACGATACGTCAGGACCGATATATTCAAGCCGCTGTCCCGTCCGTATCTGGTTGCGGATGTCCAAGGCGAACGTCCCCGGCCTCGCTTCTTCTCCGACGATGCCGAGGAACAGGTAGTCCCTGATATACCCCGGAGTCGCCGCGAAGTCTATTTCTCCGCCGATCCTTGCTTCTGGCGCGATATCGCTGGCGGACTTGGCCGACATGGCCGACGTGGGTGCCGAAGCGCCTGGTGCTGACGGAATGTCCGTGGATTGAACCGCTTCATTGGCCGATGCGGTTGGCGAAGCCCCTGCCGCCGCTGTGATGCCTGAACAAGGCGTCGCGGCATCTGCGTCGTCCATTTCAGGATCGACCGGGCCATGGCCGAAGAAGAATCCCGTGGAATATTCCCTGTGGCTGATATTGAACAGTTCGTCCCGGAATTCCTTCCACTGGTCTGAGCCTGGAAGCCCTTCCAGCGCGTCCAACGCCTTGCGGTATGCCCGCGTTACAATCGCTACATAGTAGAGCGATTTCATGCGGCCTTCGATTTTCAAAGAATCGACACCGGCGTCCCGAAGCTCTGCGAGGTGGTCGATCATGCATAGGTCTTTTGAAGAAAGAATCGTGGTAAAACCGTCCTGCTCGCTGATAGGGTAGTAGGTTCCCGGCCGTTCAGCTTCTTCCAAGGCCAGGGATTCGCTGCCGAGGATGCTTTCGTCCAACAACTTGTCCAGACGTTCGCTACCCATCAACCGATAATTCCACCGGCAGGTATGGGCGCAATCCCCTTGGTTGCCGCTCCTGCCGGTCAGATGACTGGAAAGCAGGCACCGTCCGGAATAGGCCATGCACATCGCTCCATGGACGAACGCCTCCAGCTCCAGTTCCGGTATCGCGTCTTTGATCCGCCTGATATCGTCAAGCGGGGTTTCCCGTCCCAGCACGATCCGGGAGAAACCCAGGTCATGGTAGACCTTCGCCGCGGTAGCGTTGATACAGCTCGCCTGGGTGGAAAGATGCAGCTCCTTGTCAGGAAAGGCTTCTTTGAGAACCGTCGCCGCGCCCATGTCCGTGACGATGAATGCGTCAAACGGCCATTGCGCGATCAACGGCAGCTGTTCCTTCAGATGAACGATGTCATCTTCATGGAACAGAACGTTGACCGCGCAATACAGTCTGCGGTCGGGCTTCCCCTCCCGCCGCTTCAAAGCGGAAAGCCCCTCCCATTGCCGGTCCGAGAAATTTCCCGCGTTGGCGCGCATCGAGAAATTCTTGAGCCCCATGTAGACGGCGTCGGCACCATAGTCAAACGCAGTCACAAGCTTTTCATACGTCCCGGCGGGGGAGAGCAGTTCCATCATATCAATCCTTCTGTTGGGCGAGTACAGCCGCCACGGCCTCCGCCACCGCCTTCGCGATAGCCGAGTTCTGTCGGTTGGCTTCTTCTTGTACTCTCTGCTCCGCTTTCTGTCTAGCCTCCTGCACGTCCATATCGGCAAGATGGGGCATTTTATCGTTCGGGAAAGCATAGGAGAGCACTTGTTCCATGTCTCCCACCAGATGGAACTCGATTCCTTCCTTGAGATTGGCGTCCAACTTGTCCAGGTCCCGCTTGTTGAATCGCGGAACGAGAATCGTTTTGACCATGTTCCGTTTCGCGGCGAGGACCTTTTCTTTCAGACCGCCGATCGGCATGACCTTTCCCTTGAGCGACAGCTCCCCGGTCATGGCCAGGTCAGGGGCGATCGTCTGACCCGTCACCAGCGAATACAGCGCACAGGTCATGGTGACGCCCGCCGATGGACCGTCCTTCGGAGTGGCGCCTTCCGGTATATGGAGGTGGATGCCGTTCTTGTCGTACCAGGACATGTCTATGCCATGGCGCGGGCTCGCCGCCTTGAGCCACGTATACGCGATGTTCGCAGACTCCTGCATCACCTCGCCAAGCTGACCGGTGAGCTTCAGCTCGCCCTTGCCCGGTATCTCCTGGGCCTCGATCACGAGAGTGTCCCCGCCCATGCTGGTCCAGGCCAGTCCCACAGCCATGCCCGGCCTGTCGGCGCGGAGGATTTCATCCTCATGGAAAATCGGCTGCCCCAGATATTTGACGACGCGCTCGCCGTCCATGGAAATAGGGAGCTTCAGCTGGTCTTCAGGAGTCTCCTCGATCTCAAGGGCCACCTTGCGGTGTATCTTGTCCAGCGCCTTCTCGTAGTTGCGTACGCCGGCTTCCCTGGCGTATTCGTCAGCGATCTTGCGGAGGATCGCGGAGGTGTACTTGACTTCCTTGGTCGTCAGACCGTGTTTCTTCATGCTCTTCGGCACAAGGTATTTCTTGCCTATGGCCAGCTTCTCGTCGGAAGTGTATCCCGCCAGCTGGATGACCTCCATGCGGTCGAGCAACGGGGTGGGGATCGTGTCCAGCGAGTTCGCCGTAACGATGAACAGGATCTCGGACAGGTCGAACGGAAGATCGAGGTAGTGGTCTCTGAAGGTGCCGTTCTGCTCCGGGTCGAGGACCTCCAGCAACGCCGAAGCGGGGTCGCCTTGATAGGAGACTCCCATCTTGTCGATCTCATCGATCAGAAATACCGGATTCTTCGCCTTTACCGTCTTCAGCCCCTGGATGATCTTGCCGGGCATCGCCCCGATATAGGTCCTGCGGTGACCCTTGATCTCGGCCTCGTCACGCATGCCGCCGACGGAGAACCTGTAGTACTCCTTCTTCAACGCGCGGGCGATCGACACCCCGACCGAAGTTTTTCCTACTCCGGGAGGTCCGACCAGACATATGATGGAACCCTTCGTATCCTGCTTTTTCTTGCGGACGGCAAGGAACTCCAGAATCCTGTCCTTGACGTCCTTCATCCCGTAATGGTCCCGTTCCAGGATTTTCCGGGCGCTCTCGATGGAGAAATCCTCCGGCTTCGGTTCCTTCCATGGCAATGCGGTGACCGTTTCCAGATATGTCCGGCTGATGGAATATTCCGGGCTGTTCGGGTCGAGCAACTGGAACTTCTCCAGCTCGCTATAGACGGCTTCCTTCGCCTCTCCTTCAAGGGGGAGCGTCTCGATCTTCTTCTTGAGCTTTTCGTAAGTGCTGGTCTTGGGGTCGGTCGTCATTCCCAGCTCTATCTGGATCGCCTTGAGTTCTTCGCGGAGGAAATACTCGCGCTGGTTCTTTTCCAGCTTCTGGTTGATGCGCGCCTGTATCTTGGCCTGCATGCTCGCCAGCTTCTGTTCCTTCTTGATGAACACGAGGACCTTCTCGATCCGTTCCCTGACATTCAGCGTTTCAAGGATATTCTGCTGTTGTTCCCGTTCCACGTTGAGGATACTGGCGATGAAATCAGCCAGCTTTCCCGGATGGTCTATGTTGACCATGTTCAGACGCATTTCTTCGGTGAACAGCTGATTGCCCTTCGACAGCTCCTTCATCTCGCTGATCAGCTGCCGGGTCCACGCCCGCAGCTCGGTGGGCCGGTCCTCGACGTCGTCCAGATACTCGACTTCCGCGACAAGATACGGCCCGCTCGGATAGAACTGACGCACCTTGAAGCGTTTGAGCGTCGAGATGAAGATGTTGATGCCGCCGTCCGGCAGCTTGATCTTCTTGATGACCTTCGCCACCGTCCCTACGGTATGCAAATTGTCCGGATCATATTCCGATCCGTTTATATCGGCCTTCGTCAGTAACAGCCCGATGTTCCCGCCATGGTTGATCGCCTGTCCTACGATATCGATATCCTCTTGGTCCGTGACCATGAGAGGCGTAAATAATCCCGGAAATACAGGATTGCCGGTGATCGGCAGAATGAACAGATTATTGGGAAGCAGCTGCTCAATAGGCATCAGTTCCTTTTCTGGCATGAGATACCCTCCAATGCAAGTATTGTTTTTTATCACGTCCGTCCATGTCGGACGCGGCGATAATGAAGCTATCTTCCATAATGTAATCAAAGTTCGTCCGATAGGGAAGGTATCGCTGTGGAAGTTTTTCATTGGAACAGAGGAAAATTCCTACCGTCATTCCTTCGGTTTTATCCAATGGCCTGAAATTCCTGATTCTTTTCCTTGACTTTTCAAGAACTCATGGAATGATGATTGGAAGAATCCGTCGGCGGGGCGTATCATATGTCCGCTTTGGTAGTCGTTTGAATGAGAGGTCGCAGTATAATGACGGGATGGAAAGCAAGGGGCTGTCTGGTCACTCTGGCGGTACTGTCGTGCATGACGCCGGTTTGGGCTTGCATGACGCTGGTCGTCGGCAAGGATGTATCCCCGACCGGACATGTGCTGGTCGCCCACAACGAGGACATCGGGGGCCGGACCATGGTGGAGCATGGGTGGGTCGAGCCGAAGGTCTGGCCGGACGGATATCTGCTTCCGGCGGAACCCGGACGTGCCGCGATCCCACAGATCGGTGAGACTTTCGGTTTCTATTGGATCCAGGCCAAGTCCGCAACCGGCGGGCATTCCAATGCCGATGGCTTCTTGAACGAGAACGGCGTACTGGTAGTCAGCAACAGCTGCGCTGATTCCAAAGTCATGGTATTTGACGATTCCCGACTTACCGACGGCGGCGTCGAATACAACCTGCGTCGCATCGTCGCGGAACGCGCAACCAGCGCACGCAATGCCGTGGATATCATCATCGGCATGGTGAATGCCTATGGCTATGCGCCTTCCGGACGTACCTATACGGTGGCCGACAAGGATGAAGCCTGGCAGGTCCAGATCGCCAGCGGCAAGCTGTATGTCGCCGTTCGCTGTCCCTCGGATGAAGTCGTTGTGATTCCCAACCACTACACCGTCCATAAACTCTCCGATTTCGCCCCGCAGGACATCATCTATTCAGAGAATCTGATTCCCTACGCGACGGACTGGTGGTTCTATGATCCTGAAACCGACGGCGAGCTTGACTTCGCAAAAGCCTATCAAGATGATTTCACCTGGAAATCGGCTGAGAACGTCCACCGCCACGCCCGCGCCATGTCGATCCTCCAGGGCCGTGCCTGGACGGAGGATTCCTATCCCTTTTCCGTGAAGCCCCGGGGCAAGGTCTCCGTCGACACGCTCAAGCAGATACTGCGCGACCACTACGAGGGTACGTTCAACGATCCTGCGTGGGGCAGGGCCGCCGTACCCGGCGGCGCCCCCCACGACACGGCAATCCGGCGCATCTGTACGGGTACGACCATCGAGAGCGTCGTCTGCCAGTTCTCCGATGTTCCCGCGCTGACTACGCTCTGGTCGGCGTTCGGCCGGCCATGCGAGCTGCCCTATGTGCCGTTGCATCCGCTGACGGGCCGGTTGCCCCGGGAGATTGACCAGATGGAGGATTCCTCGCTGGAACTGGAATGTCATTTGCTTCCTGACTATGCGCTGGTCGCCCACGAGGATAGCGGCTGGCAGCGGTTCAGGGACTTCGGAAACCGAATGGAGATGGTGTATGAGCAGAACATCTTCGCGCTCAGCCGCCTGCTGTGGAGCATGGAATGCGGCATGGCCGACTCCAACGCTACGGCGGTGGAGCGTGCCTCTGCGCTTTTCCAAGCGGGACGCGGGACGGAAGCCATTGCGCTGCTGGCGACCTTCGACCAAATTCAGACAAACAGGGCTTTGGCGGTTATTACCGATTTCTCTAGGAATTTCAATGAAGCGCCCGCCTACTGCATCGGCGGCATCAGCCTTTCAAATCCCGCATCGACGTTCTATGTGACGTTTGACCCGCCAGCGGGGGAGAGGCCGATGGAGGAATCCATGAAATTCGGCCTTGGCTCCCTCGACATCCGGTTGCAGTACGCCTCACCGATGCCCGGTTCGCTCCGGTGTGTCGGCGATGGGCGCTGGCAGGTGGCGTTCAGTCCATCGGTTCTGATGAACCGGATATACGCGCCCGGTCTGTTCGACTTTTTTCTGGGTGGACGAACTACGTCGGGCAACTCCTTCGTATCTCAGCTGCTGGTGAGGCTCGTCCAGTAGCGGGGGAGCCGCTAGCGAATACGGCTGGAGTAACGCCGCCATTGGTTCTTCATGCCGGATGAGAACTGCGTTCTTGCAAGGTCGGACCTAGGAACTTGGACTTCGGGGACGGACTGGGGAGCTATACGGTCATCGGGTGACGGCCTTTTTGTTCCTGGCCTTTCTTTCCGCCTCCCACATAAGATTCTCCTCGACCCTGAAACGGACGATCCTCTCGACTAGCTCGTATGGGATGGGGCGGGAGATAGGGAACTGTATGGCTCCCTTCGATGTCTTGTATCCAGTCAGTTCGCCCAGAAAATGCTCTACGCCGCTCGCGCCAGGATAAAATCCGACATGATGCTTGCCCATGGCGAAGTGGACGAGGTTGCCGAACAGGTAGAACGTGGGCATCCGCCAGCTGATTTTCTCGGTTGCTTCTGGAGCAGCCTGCCGTATGGTTTGGCGCAATCGTTGCAGGCGTTCTTGTATGTCTTGGGGAAATAATTCAATATATCCGTCTATCGTCGTATAATTTGATATTGCTTCGTCCATGATGTTTTCCCTCCATCGACTGGATGATGAAACGGTACACAAAAACCGCCAGCTGGACAAGACTTTCCCTGATGCTTTCTGTTTTCCCGGTTTGTACCAAATCTCTTGATAAAATTTGTTGCAATTTGTTGCGTTCATGGTATGATGGGGGTGCCGGACAGCGAAGGACAAGCTGTCGGCGCATATCTTTATCAATCATGTGAAGCGCCCGAGAATGGGCCGGGAGAAGTCTATGGACAGCAAACTGATTGTCATTGCGATCGGGGGAAACTCGCTTATCGAAGATTCGCGTCATGTCACGGTATCAGCTCAGTACGAAGCCGCCCGCAAGACCGCGGCCCATATCGTCAAACTAGTTCAGGCCGGGCACCGGGTGGTTATCGCCCATGGAAACGGGCCGCAGGTCGGATATATCCTGCTTCGCGCCGAATTCTCCCGTTCCATCCTCCATACCGTTCCGTTGGACAGTTGTGTGGCGGATACTCAGGGAGCAATCGGGTACAACCTGCAAATGGCGCTGGACAATGAATTTACGAAAGTAGGGCTTCAGCCGCAGGTCGCGACCGTCGTCACGCAGGTCGAAGTATCCGACTCCGACCCGTCATTCCAGAAGCCGACGAAGCCGATTGGTTCCTTCATGACAAAGGAGGATGCGCAATACCATGTCGATCATGACGGCTGGAACGTGGTGGAGGACGCCGGGCGTGGCTACCGTCGTGTAGTCGCCAGCCCGAAGCCAGTATCCATCATAGAGCTTGGTACGGTAAAGACGCTTCTTGACAACAACATCATCGTCATTGCAGGCGGTGGCGGCGGCATTCCCGTGGTGCGCAAGCCGGACGGGATGCTCGAGGGCCGGGAGGCTGTCATCGACAAGGATCTTGCCGCGGCTCTGATGGCGAAGCGGCTCAACGCCGACCTGTTCGTCATTTCGACCGCCGTCGAGAAGGTCTGCCTCAACTACGGGAAGCCTGACCAGAAGGCGTTGGATACCATTACCACTGAAGAAGCGAAACAATATGTCAAGGAAGGCCATTTCGCCCCCGGCAGCATGCTGCCGAAGGTGCAGGCGATCATCGATTTCGTGGAATCGACCGGCAATATGGGCTTGATCACCGATCCTGAACATATCTACGGCGCGCTCTACGAGGGCAAGGGGACGAAGATCGTACGGTGAGCAAAACGCTGAAAGCATTCTTTTCCGACCACCATGGCGCTATCGTCAGCATTGTGGTGGTTCTTGTCGTAGTCATCGTCGGGGCCGTCATCATGGATGGTTTCAACGGCAATACGCTGAACAGGGCCCGGGCGGCGGTAGATTCTGCCAGGAAGGAGGTCGACGCACTGCTGGACCGTCGTTTTGAGCTGGCTTCGGAACTATCCCCTGTCCTCCAAGCCCTGACGATAGAGGCGCGTTCAATGTCGGACGGCCTGGATGCCACGGTGTCTGCGTATCGGATGGCTGGCGATGCCGCCGTTCCGATTTCCGACTCCTACAACCAGCTCGATGATATTCTGAAACAACTTCAACGCACATTGATCCTTCGCCCGAGTCTGCAAGAGGGTTCTGACGGACAGACCGTGGTCAGGTTGCTCAAGACGTTGGGGGAGTGTGAGGAAGCTCTCGTCGGAGCGATGTCTGCGTATGAAGATGCGGCGCTTCAATTGGAGCGCCGCATCGATAGTTTCCCGATGAATTTCAGTGCTTCCCGCCGCGGTATCTCCACGCCTCCGCGGTTTTCAATCCAGCGGGCGCTGCAGACCAAGCCGTAAATAATCCCCCGTATTCTGACGGTTCTGGATTTTCCTTACATTATTCTGGTGTGACTGCGTACCGCTGTCAGGCTTTTTCACTATCGGAAACGGGAGCGTCCCCTGTGTCCTGATGTCCTGTAGCTTGGTCATCCTCATAAACAGGATGTTCATCCTGCGGCGAAACGGATGATTGCGGGGTGATGGCGACCGTCGCCGGGCGATGGTCCGTTTCCTCTAGTCCCTCCGCCCGTAACCTGTTCTGCCGCCGGATTTCTCTTGTCAGCTCCTTTTCCCGCCGGCGTTCATCCCTGCTCTTTCGTTTCGGACGCTTCCTTGGAGCGAACCTGATTACCCAGCCCTGCAACGCATAGTAGGGGAGCAGGACGGCCAGGATCGGGAAATTCGCCTGATGGAAAATGTCCGGCAAAGCTCCTTTGAGGATCAGCAGCACAAGGCCAAGGGCGGAGAGCGTCCTGAAGCCCCTCTGCAATCCATGGATATTGCCTCTGATGCTGAACGCGATGACGAATGACTGAACCGCCATGACCAGCAGCCATGGGTTGGCGAAAACAATGTTCTCATTGTACCAAGTGACATCGTGTGTGGAGCATGTCATCATGAATAGCAGTACAGAGGATACAATCCCTAGAACCAGGCACAACACGCCGTTGTAGAAGCCAAAAAGGAAACGGGGCAACGCATATCCATATTCTTTGTTGCAATGCCTGCGGTACCACCAGAGCAATCCAAGCCCGATGCCGCCGAGGATAAATCCGGCGAGCAGCGAAGGGAGGAATGTGCGGGGTGCCTCGGTCTTGTCCGCGGGACGCACGCCGAGACCTTTCGTGTCGTTGCGTATTTCCGTGGATTGGACGAGTGGCCGCGTAGTGCCGTCCGGCCAGGTCCATGAGAAATCACCTGCGGCCTGTTCAAGGATTTCCGGCAGGAACATTTCGTCCCAGAGCGTGATGCGATGGTCTATTTCCCCGCTTTGAAGAAAGTTAAGCCCCCAATCCACAATCGGGTCGCTAATCGTATGCCGCATGACATGCTGGCGGTACGTACCAGTTCCTGGAATTCCCTGCGCCCAGGTCTTGAATGCTCCGCCGGTCGCCGCATTGATGATATCCCTGATTCGTGTGGCGCAGTTGTCCTTGAAATGATGGTACAGGTAGGTGTTGTTCTCTGGCTGGATGTTGGCGTTGAGGAACTCGATTGCCGCGAGTTTCGCGGACGGGGGAAGGTCGAGCGTCTGCACCCGCACGTCCCGCTGTTCCTTGACGGCTTCGTCAAGCCGCCAGTCGGCGGCTGAACCCATCACATTGTAATACAGGCGTCCCAATGCGAAATTGCGGTAGAAATGATCTTGTTTGAAATTGAAGATTCCGTAGTCGAACATCACCGAAGTCCCCTCCGGCGGCACAACGACCAGCGAAGAATGCCCGAACCAGGCGTAGAGCGGGTTGCCCCTGCCGATTGTGACGAGCTGTATTTCGCAGGTTTCGGCGAATTCCCTCTGGGACTCCGGAATTGAAAAGTCGAAGTTCCACTGTGCGAGCATCCCCTCAGAATCGAAAGGCTGGACGGCGTGTACGTCTTCAATGACGGAAAAAGCCGACGCCGAGGCCGCCGCGACGAATATCAGGCCCACTGCCAACCAGAACGCTCTTCGAATTTTCATACCGACAGAATAGCACATAAGGTGCGTTCATCCAATAACCTGCCGTGGAGAAACTCTTTCTCTTTTCCTCGTGTGATGTCGGTGATGAAAAATCTCCCTGTATGTCCGGATTCTTGTCGTCCGGGACGGTGATTCCTATTCGATAGCAGGTTGACAGGGGCGGGCTGACCGTCTACTCTGGACGGTACAGGGAGGCGAGATGGAGCGGAACATCACCACGTTGGCAGTCGTGCTGCAAAGCCGCAGATGGGGTGAACTGCACCGCAAGGTCTCGTTGCTGACTCCCGAGCTGGGGATCATCGACGTCCTGGTGTATGGCGCGAGGAAGGGGCGTCAGGCGGGAAAGGCCGAAAGATTCCTTACCGGTAGGTTTTTTTTGTATTATAATCCTGTCAGGCAGGAGTATTCGTTGGTGGATGTCGAACCGCTGGCGGCGCATGAAGTGTTGGGGGAGGATCTCCGCCGGGTATGGGCCGCCTCGTTTTGCGTCGAGCTGATTTTGCGGACCGGAGGAGGGGAAAGCCTGCTGTTGTTCCTGTTGCTGACGCAGACGCTGGACCTGCTGTCTGACGGGGCCGTGGTGGACAGGGTGCTGATTCAATACGTCTGGAAATTGCTCCATATCGCGGGCAACGCCGCCGGCTTGGAGTCCTGTCCGGTGTGCGACCGGTTGTACGAACCGGATGAAATCCTCGGTTTCAGCCTATCGTTACTGGCGCCCTGTTGCCGTTCCTGCGCCGGAGAAGGCTACGAGATGATACTGCCGCCCGGCGCGAGGCGATACCTGGCGCTGACGGAAAAGCTGGAGATGCCCGAGGCCGTTTCCGTGGAATTGAGCGAAGCCGCCCAACAGCGAGTCAAGGCGTATATGCTACGGTATGCGTCGTTGTTTGCTGGCGAAGGACTGAAGACTCTCGCCGCCGGAGTCCTGTAGCCCCTCTCGTTTGGAGGAGCGCCGTCGGACTCTTGCGAACCCCTTGGCGGCGTCGAGTCCCTTGATGTTTTTTCGCCGGGAACGCCGGCCCTGATCCTTTTCTTCCGCGAAGGGTCTTGCAATACATGGAACCGGCGATGCCGTTCCCTTCAGGAACTTCATCGCACGGCCTATGACAGCGGAAACGGACGTTCCTTGGCCTTGGTCCTTCGACGTCCGTTGAATGCGTAAAAACAATAACAAGGTTGATGATTGTATATGACATGGAAAAAGACTCGCATTTCCGCCGAAGTGGTTCGGCAGTTGCATGAGCGGTTCGGGATCGACTTGATAACCGCCTCGATTCTTGCCCGGCGGGATGTGCAGACGCCCGACCAGGCGAAGTTCTATCTTGAATCCGAACTGACGTACCTGCGCAATCCGTTTCTGTTCGATGACATGGAGACGTTTGTTGACCGTATCGCGAACGCCAGGGAAGACGCTGAGAAAGTCAGGATTTTCGGAGACCGCGACGTAGATGGCATTACCAGCACCGTGCTGCTCAAGCAGGAGCTGGACCGGCTGGGGATCGAGACTTCGTACAAGCTTCCTGAGGGAGATGAACCGTACGGTATTACGATAGCGGGGGTGGAACAGGCGCATGCCGATGGGGTGACGCTGATTATTACCGTGGACTGCGGCATTTCCAATTATGAAGAAATAGCCCGTGCCAGTGAGCTCGGCATCGATACCATCATCCTTGACCATCACATTTCGGGAGACTTGATTCCTCCCGCAGTGGCGGTGATCGACCCGAAGGCTGAAGGAAGCGGTTATCCGTTTCCCCATCTGGCGGGATGCGGCGTCGTGGCCAAGTGTATCTGGGCATTGAGATTTTCACAGACCGATTTCTATCATGAGGAGTTTATCCTGCTTCATGCGCAGCCCGGCAACGATACCGTGATCATCCAGGCCGTCAGGCTTGAAAACCTACTGGAGGTCGACAGGGTGGTCGAGGAGGTCGTTCCCGGAGTCCTTCCCGCTTCGCAAAGCCGTCTGATCGACTTCCTGTCCTGCGGGTTGCCGATACTCGTGCTGGACACCGATGTCGAGACACAGCAGTTGCGCAAGGCGTTCGGCAAGAACGTCGACATCCACCTCGCCGACCTCCGTCCTGAGATGGAGCTCGTACTTCCTGTCATCAAGGGACGTAGCCTGTTCACGCTTTCGACGATGAGCCGTGCCGTCCGATACAGCGGCAACCATGGAAGGGACGAGTTGGAAGCGCTGGTTTCGTTGTTCAACGCTTATGTATTGAAGAAATATCCGTCCCTTTCCACCGACTATGAGAAGATTCTCGATCTGGTGGCGATCGGTACGGTCGCCGACCTGATGCCGATGGTGGATGAAAACAGAATCCTGGTGAAGAAGGGGCTGAAGGTGCTGATGGAAGGCGACCGTAAGAACCTGCTTCCCCTGATGACCATGCAGAACCTGTCGGGCAGGGCGATCGGGACGACCGATTTGGGGTGGCAGCTTTCGCCGATCATCAACGCGTCGGGTCGGATGGGCTGTCCCGGTGTCGCCGCCGACATGCTGCTGGTGGAGGACCTTCGCGATTGTGAGCAGTTGGCCGGCAATCTGATTCGGTTGAACAAAGAGCGTCAGAAGCTCGGAGAGGATTCCTGGGATCGTCTGCTTCCCAAGGCGAAGGAGAGCCTGGAGGAGTTCGGCAGCAAATTCCTTATGGTCGAGGATTCCTCGCTTTCCCGCGGTATCACCGGGGTGATGGCCGCTCGGTTGCTCAAGCAATTTTCCGTACCATCGCTTGTGATAGCCCAGGTCGAAGGTGCTCGCGCTACAGGTTCGATGCGTAGTCCCGCCGGTTTTAACGTCAGGGATTTCCTCGCCCGGTTCGACGACTTGTTCCTTGATTTCGGCGGACATGCCTGTGCTGGCGGATTCTCCATCGATTCCAAGGATTTGGCGGTGCTTCATGATCGTATGATGGAGCAGATTGATTGTATGGATATCGCGGATGAGGAAGAGGAATCCATCAGGGTCGACTGCACGTTGCCTCCCGATTATCTTAATCCCGACATTATCAAGCTGGTCGAGTTCTTTGAGCCGTATGGCGAGCAGAATCCTCCGCTTCAGTTCCTGATGGAAGGCGCCCTCATAGAGGACATGCAGTTCCTCAACAACGCGAAGGCTGGCCCCGCCCACCTGAAGCTGACTTTCGGCTTTGGAAGCTACAAATGGCCCGCGGTGTTTTGGAAGGCCGGAGACAGGGTGGGGAAGGACTTTGATGCCGGGGATTGCGCCGATGTCGTGTTTCGCCTTGGGCGCAATTACTACAAGAACCATGAGACCTTGCAGTTGACCGTCCTTGACATGAAGCGGCATGGAGCGTAAAAAGTGCCATGCGATTGTCGTTTTTCGCTTGACATTTTAATTTTTTTTCAAGATTATTACAGAGCATTTTGACCCGAGGCGAAATACGGGAAGGGGGTGATGTTAGTTTATGGCCTATGTAAAAGTTGATGACAACGAACCATTGGAGAAGTCGATTAAGCGCTTCAAGAGAATGGTTGAGAAAGAAGGCATCATCCGCGAGTGGAAGAAGCGCGAGTATTTTGAAAAGCCCTCCACCATCCTGAACCGGAAGAAGAAGGCTCTCGCCCGCAAGCAGATGAAGAAGGTGCGCAAGTTGCATGCCTCCAAGAGCTATTAAGCTTGAGCAGTCCGTACTGAAACAGCGTTTACTCCCTCTGTAGCCGAAAGGTTGCGGAGGGTTTTTCTTACTTTCTTGACGTTCATGTTCATGGACAAAATCGGTGTTTCCATGTATAACATGAACAATGCGGGCGATGTGGTGTTCTGTCTCCCGTTTTGCCCGTCTGGATTTTTTTCTCGCACTGCGGTTCTGTTGTTTCTCCCTGAATCGGGCGTTGGCTCGGCTTTTGACTTGTAAGGATTTTATTAATTATTTTTTCATCAACAATTACGCCTCAAATTTATCATAACGTAAATTTAATAAAAAAAATTTGACAAATACATTACTTGCACGGTACAATAAACATGCTTGGCTAAAATAATGCGTCTGCATGTTTCTGTAGGCGTTCATTTTTTGGCGGCGTGGTTTTGTGCGGGGCGCCCCCGCAAGAAGTTTCAAGACGGGTCTTGTTGGATGGACATCCAGGACCTAGCAATAAGGAGCGGATAAATGCTTATTCTTATTTCTGATGCGTTTGATGCATCCCTGCCGGGACGTTTGGCGGAGTTCGGTGAAGTCACCGACGACAAAAGCCGTTTGGCCGAAGCGAATGTCGTTTTGGTCAGGGCGAAGACAAAGTGCACCAAGGAGTATATCGATCAGGCCCCGAACCTGAAGCTGATTATCCGTGGTGGCGTCGGAATCGACAATATCGACAAGGCGTACGCTGAAAGCAAGGGGATTATGGTTCGCAATACTCCCAAGGCGTCGTCAATCGCCGTCGCGGAGCTGGCTTTTGCATTGATGCTCAGCACGCCGAATCATTTGGTTCAATACCATGAAGGGATGAAGGCTGGTGAATGGCTGAAGAATATCAAGCGTACCGAGCTGTATGGCAAGACCCTGTGTCTGTTCGGCATCGGCAACATCGCCCGTGAAGTGGCGAGCCGGGCGAAAGCTTTCGGCATGAAGGTCGTCGCCTACGACAAATATGTGCAGCAGAGCCCGGCGGCTGAGATGAAGGCCACTCCGGAAGAAGCGGTAAAAGACGCCGACTATATTTCCATGCATCTGCCGTTGACCGATGAGACGCGTGGTATGATGAACAAGGATTTGATTGCTTGTTGCACCCGCAAACCCGTCGTCATCAATACTGGACGCGGCCTGTGCGTGGACGCGGACGACATGGTGGCGGCCTTGGCTGACGGAAGCGTCTCCTGGTATTGCGCCGACGTCTATCCCTCCGATCCTCCCGCAGAGGATTATCCGATTCTGAAAGCTGAACATGTTACGCTGACCCCCCATGTGGGAGCCAATAGCGTCGAGAATCTGAACCGCATCGGTGATGAAGTCCATGGGATGATCGCTGAACTCGCAAAGGAAGGAAAAATCTGATGAACAGGAAGAAGAATTATTTCGCCGGCCCCTCTGTAATGCCTGTAGAGGTGCTTGAACAACTGAAGGAACAGATAGTCGATTATGAAGGGCAGGGACTTTCCATGATTGAGGCCAGTCACCGTGGCGGTATGTTCGAGGCCATGTACGATGAATGCCTCGGCCTGATGCGTGAGCTGCTGAACATTCCTGAGGACTACGACGTGTATTTCCTTGGTGGCGGCGCGACGTTGCAGTTCGCCATGATCCCCATGAACTTCCTCCGCCCCGGAACCGTCGCTGACTACATCAAGAGCGGTACCTGGTCCAACAAGGCCACCGACGATGCTCAGAAGTTCGGTAACGTCCATCTGTATTTCGACGGTACGGACGGCAAGTTCACGACATTGCCCGACCCCGCGACGGTAAAGCCGAGCATAAACAGCTCTTACCTCTATCTCTGTTCGAATGAGACAATCCATGGCGTCGAATGGCAGTCGTTCCCTGATACCGGTGATGTTCCGATGATTGCGGACATGTCCAGTGACATCCTTTCCCGTCCTGTTCCCGTCGGGAAGTTCGACATGATCTATGGCGGCGTCCAGAAGAACCTCGGCCCCGCCGGAGCGACCTTCATCATCATGAAGAAGTCCCTGCTTGAGAAGCAGAACGACAACCTGCCCGCATACCTGAACTACAAGCTGCATGCGAAGGAGAAGGGACTGTACAACACGCCTCCCGTGTTCTCCATCTGGGCGGTCAAGCTCGTCCTTGAATGGATCAAGAAAAATGGCGGCGCGGAAGGAATGCGTAAGCGCGCCGTTGAGAAGAGTTCGATTGTCTATGATACGATTGATGGAAGCGATGGGTTCTATCGTTCCCCCGTCAATCCCGCGTTCCGTTCAAAGATGAATATCCCGTTCCGCCTGGCAAGCGAGGATTTGGAGAAGGCTTTCCTTGCGGAGGCTTCCGCTAATGGCATGCTGGGGCTGAAGGGGCATCGGTCCGTCGGTGGAATCCGGGCTTCCGTCTACAATGCCCTGCCTATCGAGGACGTGCAGGCGCTTGCTGATTTCATGAAGGATTTCCAGAAGAGAAACGGTTGATTTTGCAGAGGCCTTCATGCGGTTCGTATGCGTTTGCGTCCGTATGAAGGCCTTGTCGTATATTGGGAGTGTGTGGTGAAAAAGATAGATGAAACCAACAAAGCGATAATCAAACAGCTGTGTGATGGACGTAAAGCGTATAGCGCGATCGCGGAAGAATTGAATATCACTGAGAATACGGTGAGGGCTCGCGTCAACAAGCTCATTGAGGAAGGCGTATTGCAGATTTCCGGTCTGATTGATCCTGAATGCATTCCTGGATTGCAGGTCGTAATGATGGGCGTAAAACTCAAGACGCTGGATCTTGAGCGCAAGGCAAAGGAGTTCTCCCGCTTGCGTGGCGTCATTTCATCAGCTGTCGTGACCGGTCGCTACGATCTGATTGTACAGTTGATTTTGAGCGAAGATGAGAATCTCTCTTTGCTGGATTTCTTTAAACATGAACTGGTGAAGATCAACGAAGTGCTTGAAGTCGAGACTTTTGTTGTCTACCAGTCCCATAACTATAGGATTCCCTACATTCTGTAATTGTACAAGTAGCCCTTGTTGTTTCAGAAGGCCGTCGTAAAAAATATTTGCGACGGCCTGTTTGCATACGCTTTTTCCGCTTTGCCGTCTTGTGGACGGCCTGCCGCCGTGTTCATCGGCTTACGGGACGATTGATCCATGACCAACGGGGGAGTTGTTCGGCGACTGGCATCGTCCTTCTGCGTTGCGCAAGTCCTGGTGCGTGTACATCGGAGAGCGGCAAATAAAATCGTCTCTAATCATTGCTTTGGTACAGCCAAAAAGGTCAGAACATGCTATGATGGGAATATCATGGTGGATTGTGTCTTCAATCCCTTGGCCAGGAGGTGGTATGATTTCTCTACAAACGAAATATATGGGTCTTACCCTGAAGAATCCGATTATCATCGGCAGCAGTCCGCTGACTGCCAGTTTGGACAGTCTGCGCAAATGTGAGGATGCCGGCGTGGGAGCCGTGGTCATCAAGTCGATTTTTGAAGAGCAGATTGACGCAGACGCTTCGGCTGTGGTTTCCGATGCGCAGGAATATCTCACCCATGCGGATGCCTACGGTTTTCTCGAAGGTGCGAGCAAGGATCACTATATCGATACCTATCTTGCGTTGGTAGAAGGTGCGAAACGGGCTCTCGATATTCCTGTAATCGCGTCCATCAATTGTAAAGACGCGGGGACATGGCTTGACTACGGGCAGCGTTTCGTTTCCTGCGGGGCTGATGCTCTGGAACTCAATCACTATGTGGTCGCGGCAGACGCGAAGGTTCCGGGCGAAGAGGTTGAGAAGGAGTATCTCAAGCTTGTGAAGAACGCCCGCAAGGAGTTCAAGCTGCCATTGAGCCTGAAGCTTGGCTACAAGTTTTCCAGCCTCGCCAATATGATCAGGCAGTTCGACAAGCTTGGTCTGGATGCGCTCGTGCTGTTCAACCGGTTCTACCATCCGGATATCGACATTGACAATTTGACGTTCAAACCCGCCGAGGTCCTCAGTACTGCACATGAATATGTCGAATCGCTTCGCTGGACAGCCTTGATGAGCGCTGAGATTAATTGTGACATCTGTGCGACTACAGGAATCCATACCGGGGAAACCGTTGTGAAGCAGCTGCTCGCCGGAGCAAAGGCGGTTCAAGTATGTTCCGCCATCATCAAATACGGTTTTGGCCGCGTCGGGGAGATGCTTGGCAAAGTCGAGTCATGGATGGAGAAGCACGAATATTCAGAAGTCGCGCAATTCAATGGGATACTGGCCCAGGAACGTATGTCCGATCCATCGGCTTGGGAACGGAGCCAGTATATGAAATCATTGCTGGGAAGCAAATAGGAGAGGCCGGTATCATGGATAAGGCAAAATATAGAGACATAGCTCCCTATGATCCCGATGCAGTCGCCCAGGCGATAGATCGTTTGCGGAATTCGCCGCAGTTCATGATAGGTCTTGGGGAATTGCTTTCTTCGGACGATGATGATGCCAGAAAAGCCGTAGCGGCATTTCAAGAACGGCTTCCCGTCCTTTTGGACCAGGTAAGGACTTATGAGGATTTCCAGCGGATTATTACGGCTGGCATGATGATTCCTACTATCCTGAAGAAGTCAGTTGACAAGTTCTCCTTCACTGGTTCGGAGAATCTTGACAAGGAGAAGCCGTTCCTGTTCATCAGCAACCACCGTGATATTGTGTTGGATTGCACGCTTCTCGATTATGCGTTGCTCCAGTCGGGAATGATGCTTTGCGAGATGGCCATAGGCGACAACCTCCTGGTGAACCAATTCGCGACTGACATGTTCAAGCTCAACGGGGGCATCACCGTCAAACGGGAGCTTCCGATGCGTGAGAAATATCTGGAGTCGATTCGTCTCAGCGAGTATTTTATTGAACTGATCACTGAGGAACGTCATTCAATCTGGGTCGCGCAGAAGAGCGGTCGGTCCAAGGATGGAATTGACACAACCAACGCGGCGATTATCAAGATGCTCTATTTGTCCAAGAAAAAGACCGGTGTGAAATTCTCCGACTTGATAAAATCCTGCAACATCGTCCCTGTGTCAATCAGCTATGAATACGATCCCTGTGATATCAACAAGGGGAGGGAGGAAGTCAGCAAGCTGCTGCATGGTGGTGAATATCGGAAAAAGAAGTACGAGGATTTGCTGAACATGCTCCGGGGGCTTCGGAAGTACAAGGGCAACATCCATCTTGCGTTCGGCAAACCGCTGGTTGACGACTACGAGACTCCTGAGGCGGTGGCGCGGGAGATTGACCGGCAAATCCACCTTGAGTACAGGCTTTGGGACACCAATTGTTTCGCATACGATTATCTGGAGGGGACCGGCAGGTTCTCCGAGCGCTACGCTGACATGGATACTGAAAAGTTTCTTGACCGGTACAGGGGGCTAAAAAAAGATGTCAGGGAATTCGTGCTCAATTCCTATGCTAATCCGGTACGTTCCTACCTTGCGGAAACTGATGCATAGGATTTTTCCAGTGGTACGTGCCGGTGGAGTCGCATTGTTCTTGGCGATTCTACTGGCTTGCGTTTCCTGTTCCCGTGAAGATTTTTCGTTGCGTGAAGAACAATCTACCATCGTAGTTTCGGTCGATGTCGATAGTTCCGGCGCTTTTTCGCCTGCACGGTATTCTTTGTCCTTGTATGTGGATGTTGGTTTTACCATAGAACCGGAGGAACTCCAGTTTTCCGTCACCACTCCTGACGGTCTGGATAATTGGGAGTTCTTTCCCGCTCTGATTGAGTTTGATGGTGTTCGGTGGCTTGGTCATTCGAACATATCTCTAGGTGCGGAAGTGCCTGTACCAAAGGGCGACTGGTCGTTGCGGTTGTTCCTGAAAGACGGGCGAACGATAGAGCATTCCTTTTCCGTTGCGTATGATGGAGTATCACCCGTATCCTATCCCGTCGTAGCTTTCGCTTCGTCAGCCGACGGGCAGCGTGTCGTGGTATTGACGACTTCTGGTCAGCGAGAAGCTATGCGGAACGTACTACTGGATGTACCGCGGGAGCTGAATGAGAAACTTCTGCCCGTCGTCCATGCCGATTATAGTGGCATGCCGGATTCTTCCGGTTCCAGTACCCTTGTACCTGCCGTTTCCGTCGCCCCTCCGTCTTCCTTCGCCCAGTCCGTTTCGGTCGCATGGAACTTTGAGCTGATGAATCAGACAGGGGAGATGCTCTACCAGGGTGAAATATCCCCGGGCCTTCATTCTCTGACGGAGCTAGGGGGGACCCTGTGGGACAATGCGAAAACATTGGTCCTGTATCGGTATATTCCTGAGTCCCGCATCACGTTCGTCTGTCGGCAGACGTTACGCGATTAAGTCCTTCCTACCGCCTGCCATAGCTCCTGCTTGCTGATTCTGACCAGAAACGTCCGGCCATGGGGGCAGCAAGGATCCTGCATGGCGAATACTTTTTCTAGAATCGCTTTCGCCGTATATGCGTCTATGGCATCCCCGTCTTTGATTGCCGCGTGACAGGCGATGATCGCGTAAAGTCCCTTTTCTATTTCATCCAGATCTCCCGTCTGCGTGCTGATGAACCGTACAATTGCCTGCTCCACCGGTTTGCATAACGCAGGAAGCGACGCAAGTTCCCAAAGCAGATCTTCCGGTCTGGACAGCTCCATGCCAAACTCAGCGTATATGTAGGAATTCTCCTGCAAAAACATATCAACATCCCTGTCTACTTCAAAAGATAGCGGTACCATCAGTTTCTGGATGTCCTTGTGTTCCTTGATTTCATCGAACAGAATCCGTTCATGGGCGGCATGCTGGTCCACCAAGTAGATGTCGTCCCCCTTCTGTGCTATGAGAAAAAGACTGAATGCTTGACCGAGATATGTAAAAGCTTGTTCCTCCATTGTCTGCGCCATCCACTCCGATGCGTCAGGACTCCGACGGTCGGCTATCGCCTGAAGCGAATCTTCACGTTCTACGACAGGTCTCGCCTCATTCTGGCGCTGGGGATGAAGCATGGCTTTCGCCTTCGCGAACCATGCGGGGTCGCTCGGGCGTTGCTCCTGGGGGGACGAGCCGGTTCCCCTCGTGCCAGAACCGCCGCCCGTCCCTGCGCCGTAGATACTTGGTCGGATACCAGCATAAGGTCTGTCTGGCTCTGCGGAAAGGTTTCTGAAAGTCGGTTGTGAATCCTTTGGCTCCTCGTCTTGTCCGTTGGGCCGGGATTGTCCAAGCTCCAGCTGTGCGGCTCCTTGGTGCGCCTCTATCCTAAGCCGGGGAATTGCCCTGCGAACCTGAGTTCTGACCATCTCGACGACTTGATGATGTATCTCCGCCTTGTTGCGGAGCTTCACTTCACGCTTCGCCGGGTGAATGTTGAAATCGACGAGGGTAGGATCGACCGTCACAAACAGGTAGCAGTACGGATAACTGCCTCCGGGTAGCATTTCCCCGTATCCGTAGACCACCGCCTGAACTAAAGCGAATTCCTCCACTGGGCGATTGTTTATATAGATTTTGATATGGGATCTGTCCGAACGGTAACATGCGGGTGTAGAAGCTACCGCGTACAACGAAAATTTTCCCGCTGTATCATACAGTTCCAAAGTCTCTCCGCGGACAAGATTCTTGTCGGTGGCGAGAGCATCAAGCACCCGGTCCTTCTTTGAAGCCGGCGGCAGATGAAGTCGCAGAACATCATCCGCATAGAACTTGAATTCTATATCGGGAAAAGCCAAAGCCTTTTCTGCCATGACGTTTTTGCACATCGTGGCTTCGGTGGACGGACGCTTGAGAAACATTCTGCGTGCGGGGATATCATGGAACAAGTCTTCGACATCTACTTGCGTCCCCTTGCCCGGTCCCCCCGGCGCCACAGGACCTTCCGTCCCGTTGTCTACCGTAATCTGCCACGGCGTTCCTTGCGCCCTGCTGCTGGCAATAGTTACTCTTGCGCAGGCGGCGATACTGTAGAGTGCTTCGCCCCTGAACCCCATCGTAGAAAGATGATACAGATCGTCCAGCGTGGAAACCTTGCTGGTCGCATGACTTTTGCAGCATAACGGCAGGTCTTCCTTGTCGATGCCGTCTCCGTCATCGATGACCGTTATTCGTTTCAGCCCCCCCTCCTGGACATACACGCCGATCGAGGCCGCATGGGCGTCAATGGCGTTGTCGATCAGCTCCCGTACTACGGACGACGGCCGTTCTATCACTTCCCCCGCGGCGATGCGTTGTGCGACGATCGGGTCTAGCAATTGAATTCTGTTCATGCTGTCATTGTACCACATCTGCATGGAAAAAGTAAAAAGGACCGCGCTCAGCCATGGGACGTTCGCGCGATCCTCAGTTTTGATCCATCCAGACAAGAGTTAGAAGCCGATCTTGACTCCCATGGAGAGCGCGGGCTTGACGTTTCCAGTCGGTTTGCCGTCTGTATCGTAGACCTCGGTGGTCGATATCCTTCCAGTTACAGTGGCAAGCCCCGCCTTGATATCGAGCTGGCCGTATGCCACCGCGTTCTCATTGACGAAGAACGCATTCAGTCCGCCGAGGAGGGACGGCCTGGTATTGAACAGGCTCCTGATCTCACTAAAGATATTCTGTTTCACGAAGCCGGCGGAGACATCGACGACCGAAGTGCTGATTTTCAATTCAAGGTTGAATTTGTCTCCGACATAGCTGAGGCTTGAGAAGTTCGGCAGATCGACGTCAAGGATATAACCAGTATGGATCGAGAACACATTCGAGGCGTATCCGAACGCAACTTTACCGAAGAAGGTCCTGGCGGCGGTTTCGACTCCGACGAAATCAGTGTTGCGCCGCAAATAGTATTCATCGAACATTCCATAGGAGAGGATGCCGGATTGGATTCCTCCCGCTAGCGTAAAATTGAAGTTGCCGAATGTTCCGTCAAGAGAGCCCGCGAGCAGGTAATTTTTCAATTGTGAGTTCTCGTCAAGCAACAAGAACTTGTTGCCGGCGGTCCCGCTCAGTTGCGCTGCTGTTGAAGCATGGATGCCAAGGGACAGGGAATCAAGCCCCTTGTTGTAGATGATTGGTAGAGTGATGTCCACCGTGGGATACAGCCTGAAGGCTTCATAGGATGGTCGTTTCGCCTGCGCAACGGCCGATATGCCAATCTTGAACGGATAGCTCATCGCGATTGGTTTCGCGGAAATGGCAAGTCCGGCCAAGGTCGGGAACGTCATGTCATCAATGAACAGTTCATACCCGAAGTAGAGGGTGTTCAACCTGTTGTACAACGGCAATGCGGTAAAATACGGTGCTTCGATGTCGGGCAGGATGTTGTCAACCAGCGTACCCCCCGCGAACGTGAGGGCCTGTTCCCTGTCCATGAGCAGGTAGAAGGAGCTCAACGGTTTACAGATACGCAGGTGTTCGACAAGATTGAACACATCGGTTACGAGATCGAGCACCTTTTGCGGAGTTGAAAGGGAACTTGTATCGAACACACCGAAATCCCAGAACCTGTCGCCTCGCGGCGCATACCATGAAGCGGGATCGAATACTGTATGATAGCCGAGGCTGGCACCGAAGTTAATGCCGACTCCTAGGGAGAAATTATCGGAATCAAATAGCAATACCGGTTTGATGAACAACATTTGGTCATTGGAATTCTTGTTCGACGGGGTAGATGAGAACCTGCGGTTCACATAGGTCGCCCCGATGCTGCCAGAAATCTTGACTTTACCTTCTTTGGTCAATAGAGGGGATTCTCCGAATTGCGGGAACGTCCCCGTTCCAAGCCGCATCGTCATGCCGAGGTCCAGGACCGGTGCTATGCCCATGTTCGTCTGTCCCGGCGTAGTCTTTGCGGTGGATAGCTTCATGTCGAGCCGAACCGCGCCGGCGTCATACTCCGCATAGGCGTATACGTTGGTGTATTCGGGATTCAGAAACGCGCCGATTTTTTCACTGGCGCTACCGCTTCCTGTGAACAAGGCACTGTAGGCGCCGATCATGTCAATCTGCTGGAGTCCTGCCCCAAAACTCCACGCCGTCCCTGCGTACCCAAGCTCCAACGATGAAATGTCAGCCTTTCTTCCATGCGCATCGCCGGCGAGCGGCGCCAGTCCAAAGTCTCCGGAAAGCTTGAATGGTAGGTTCCACGAACCGGCAATCTGGAAACCGTTGACCGCATAGGAACCATTGAGCATGAGGTCGAGGATATTTCCAGTCGTCATGGGTTTTCCACTGTAGGAGGTGTTGTTGATCAGATTCGATACAACCTTACCTCTGTTGAACGCTACTGTAGCACCGAGTTTCGCACCGCCGAAAGTTGCATCAAGACCGGCGCTAGCGAGGAAATTCGGAAATTTCTCCATGAGGGATGCCGCGTCTTTGTCATAGATATCCGAAACCTTGAAGTCCGGGTAGGCTTGCAGGTACAACGCTCCGCCGATATTCAGGTTCATCCTTAGCTTCCGGTTGTTGACTAGCGGGAAACTGAAATCCAAGGAAGGATACAAATCCACTACGAGGCTTGCGGATGGTCTTGATAGAACGACAAGGGAGGATATCCCGATACTGAACGGATATGCCTGAGTCGGTGTAAAACGGAAACGGACGCCACCGGTCTGCTGTCTGTTCGCCAGCAGGTCGTTCAAGTAGAGATCGTCGAAATATATCTGATGCCCGTACCAGGAGGTGTTCACCTGATTGTAGAATCCAAGCATCGACGTCTTGTCAAAACGATGGTTGATGCCTCCCATCATGGAGTTGACGCCGAAGCTGATCGGAGAAGTCGTATCCACGTTGAAATATACTTTGCCTGATGTCGTTCCGAACTTGAAATAGTCAATGAAACTGGTAATCGACGCAATAGTGTTCAGTGGAGAGGACGCATCGAACTTCAGCGTTCCACCAATATCTTCCCATTTCAGGGAACCTGTCGTACTGAGTGTCGCCCGGAGTCCCAGTTTAAAGGTATTGTAGCTGAAATACGGCTTGACGGCGATCGTGGAAAGCGGCTGCACATCCGCGTCAGCGGATGAACCGTCATAATGGAGCGAATAGGAGAGGGCCACCCCCGCGTCGAGCTTGGTCTTCTCCGGCGCAGCACCGGAAATCAATCCGCTGGGCTGTCGGACGGTGAGCTTGTCATCTTCTCCTGGTGTCGATGCCGATGTCGCTGGGGCTGCGGCAGGCTCTTCCATGGGCGTTGACGCGATGGGCTCTTCCAATATGACCTTTGGTTCTTCAAAAGATTGAACGGATGGTCGATAGTAGGATATTTTCGCCGGTGTGAACACCGGCGCTCTGGGGACGGGCTTGTTTATTGTGGGAAGCGATTCAAAAACCGGTGCTTCGGGAAACAGCGGCTTGCTTTCAGCTGTTCCTGCGAATAACGGAGCTTTTGGAGCTAGCGGAGAAATAGCAACGACATCGGAGAATGCCGGGGCTTTTGGTGTCATCGGGGAAATTCCGATGATGTCGGAGAATACTGGAACCGCTGGAATTTCCGGAACCACCGTCCCTGCAAGAACCACAGGAGCGGCTGGAATTCTGGAAACGGTTGCTTCTTCCTGTATCGCCGGCGCGACCGTAGCTACCGGCGCCGTAGGGGCTACGGGTGTCGCAGGTGTGGCTTCATCTACCTGTTCGCCTGGCGCTGCTGGTTCAATCAGAGCCGAGGCCGGTTCGGCCAGAACCTCCGTCGCAGGAACTTCATCCACGGCTTTCGCCTCGACCGAAGCGATTACCGGCTGGACGGGTGTCCCCGGAAGGCTCGCCACGATAGCTGGGTCGGGATTGTATGCCATCGACATATATGCCTGCTGATTGACCGCCTTGGGGTCCATCAATGGAATCATCATGTCGAGGTAATAATAGGAAGGAACGGTCGTCTTCCGCTTGGTAATGACATTGAAAGCGGCGACATTTCCACCGAAGGAATATATCAATTCACCCAAATCGGAACTGACCCATATCTGACTGGTTCCCGTCACTTGGTAACGGGATACCGGCGTCACCACGTTGAGCGTCCCCGCAAAGCCTTTGTCCGTCTGGAAAATCGCCGAACCGGAGACCAGATAGAATACAGGGTCTTCATAGGTCAGCCTGCTTATCCCAAGAATCGACTGTGGTTGCAGGACGATGGCGCCCGCTGGACTTCCCAGTGCCACGATGGAGTCTTCCGTCCGCAAAATCCAGCCTTCATACAGTCCGTCGTCCAGCATCTGGTCCGGGTTTACCGCCTTGCCTTGGGAGTCGTACGCTTTGAATCCCGAGACGTCTCCGTTGGAGACGTACAACGGAGAACTGGAGAATGCCATCGAGGGCATCAGGACTATTGCTATCACAATCAACGCGAAACGAAAACCTTTATGTGTGTTTTTCATCAATTCCACCTTCTTTCTGGTCTGGCGATTTGGTACGAATCATATATTTAAAAAAATGTGAGACGGAAACCGATGTCAAACTTGACGCCGGTGTTTTTCCCATTCTCATCGAAAACTGTGGACAGCCCGAGATCAATATCCACTGGTCTGAACGTAACCAGCGCGTCCATGCCGATAGTGACGTTTTTCAACGTAATCAGTCCATTGCCGAACGGTTCCGTCTCTCCGGTCAGCGTATTCTTGTGATAGCGTTTGTCATAGGTGAGGTCGAGCCCCAGGAAACTGAGCAGTTCCTTGTCGATATGCACCCGCATGCCAAACGCATAGTTGTTCCAGTCCTTTTCGGCGCTGTAGTTCGCTTTTGCGAGGACGCCCGCATAGATTGCGGTATCCAGCACCTGTACGCCCAGCCTACCGTCAAAATGCATTTCTCCGACCCGCATCCTGTTTACCGTCAACTGCTCCGTGGTGCGCTTGTTGAAGCCCGCCTCAAAATAGCCGGGGATGAATCCGTTGCCAGTGGGGAACGTCACCGCTCCGTTGAACAATATCCATGGCGTGACGGTTCCCCCGAGTCCTAGTCTGAACGCATGGGATGCGCCAAGTACCTTCTGGTCGGGGAACTGTATGATGAAGTCGCTGTAGAACGAAAGGCTGACCCACTTCTCCGAGAGCAACGGAAGCACGATGTCCACCGCCGCATTGGTGAGCGGGGAGATTGAGTCGGTCACGACTTGCTTCCCTGTTATTTCATCTAACCCGAAAATGGAATGTCCGTAGGGATCCGTCACGAACGAGAGGCCGACTTCCATGTCCTTGATCACAGGTACCGTTGTCGCCGTACATGGACGGACGAACAACCGCGAAGCGAGCAGGGACGGATGGAACAGGTCATCGGATATGAATTCCATACCGAGCCATGGAAAATCGAACGCCTTTGCATCTAGCTTAAAGGTAATCCCCGGTCTGGTCGTTCGCCTGTCCACGGTTTTGTCGTGATATGAGGTAAGGAGCGCGCCGTCGCCCATCGTCACACCTGTCAGCTTGCCCCAACGAAAATAGATCTCATCGTTCCGACTGCCGTAAGAGATATAGTTAATGATACCGCTGTAATGGCTGGCGACCCGCATTGCATAGGAAAAGTCGCTTTCCTCTGGTTCCCGCGTCGGAGGCAGCCAGTTGTCCGGCCAGAACCCGAAATCGGATGCAAACGGATTGACTCCGAAGAACAGGTAGGCGTCGAGTTGCATGGCGAATTTGCCGTAGGAGAACGACGGGCTGATCTCCAGCCCCAACTTGTGGCTCGCGTTTTTGATATCAGGGACGTTTTGCTGTTGGGTGAGCGTGTAGTTCAGTCCAAGACCGAGCCGGAATTTCGAAGACTGCGCGGTGAGCGCTATCGTTGATGAAACCACGCAGAGCAGGCAACACAATAGAACGACTCTTGTCTTTTTCATACGCTCCTCCCATCAGCATTCCCCAAAACAGGACACATGTTCATTATCAAGTATACCCGATTGGCTGACAATGGAAAAGTATTTCTCTTTCGTATCATGCTATAATGAGAGGCAAAGATGTTTCTCCATGATGTCGGGAGAGTGCTTTTTGCATACCTACTTGGAGGTACCCCCCTCTGTTTTCCGTTCTCTTGGTATGCGATACTCAAACGTATGGGCATGGTACATATGTTCCCTGGTGAGTTTATCCAGCTTGGTAAGCTGGCTGATGATTGGTTTGACGCTTGACCTGATGTTCGTCTGGTCATATGGGCAGACCGGCTTTACCACCGGCAATGTATATTGTTCGGCGAGCCTTTTTGTCGTCTGCTCATGGACTTCTATCATCGGTCTGATGATATGGAGCTTGCCTTTGAAGAATTCCTGGATCGGCTGCATAGTGGCGAAATTGGCCCTGAAGCACAGGTTGATCATAGTCGTCTCCACCAGGTCGTCCAGATGATGTCCCATGGCGATGAGTTCAAGACCATTCTCGCTGGCGTATTCAAACAATATTCTCCGTCTGTTCCGCGAGCAGAGGTAGCAGTTGAACTCACCTGCGAACGAGTCGGGAAACATGAGCTCATCCTTGATGAGGAAGTCGATATCAAGGTCGGCGAAATACCGTTGCAGCGGTTCTCTTGCTTCTTGAGGTATGGGGTGTTCCACCCAATTGATCATGACCGCCTTCAGGTCGTAATGCACGGGGAGCCATTTCCTGCGGAGCGAAAGCGCCAGCGCCAATGCCAGCGAATCCTTCCCGCCGGAAACTCCGAGCAGTACGGTATCGCCCTCTCGGATCATATCGTATTGGTTGATGACTTTTCCCGTCAGCTTGATGAACCGCATCACCCAGGGGGGAATGTCGCCCGCTATCAATTTCTGATAGGGAATCTTTTCGGGTGTCTGTTTGCCGTCATGTATCGTGATGTCGTCCATTGTATGTAAATCTCCTTCGTTGCCCGTCCGTTCGTCCCTGAGGCTTTCATGCGGCTGCCGATTCTGCATCGCTCCGTTTGAAGTCAACTAAAAGTACGACATGCCTGTCACTACCGAGGGGGCCGATTCCGTTCCGTTTGAAGTCAACCGGGCAGCATGATCCGTTCGACGGCCGCCGCAAGCCGGGAAGCGTCGAGATAGTCCGGTCCGAATATCCTGACTTTGCGTAGCGTAGAGGCAAAGGTCTGTACGACTGGTTCCGTAAACAGCTCATCGACCTTGTTGAAAGGTCTGGTCGTTCCATTGTCATCGAGAACTGGAATGTCCGATTCAAACGATATCGGTTCAGGGATGTCGATGATCACTTCCCAACTTTTCAGTTGCGGGTATTCTTCGGATAGCGCCGCATACAGCTTTCCTTCGCATTCGAGACGGTTCTCTAATCGTTTGGCCCTCTGATGCAACGGCTCTGTTTCGGAATACTGCCGTTCATATCTACAGGAAAGCAACTGATTATCCTTGACCCGGCTGACCAGTTCAAGGGCGGGTGAATCCAGTAGCTCCGGCAACCTGAAGAACTGTTCATCGTCGATGCCATACAGGTCCTGAGCTTTGATAGTCCCTTCCCGCAGGGTCGTCAGCAACGCCTTCTTGATCATTGAAGTCGCGGCTCTGGTTCCCTTGTGCCAATATACGTTTTTGTACATCAGGTACTTACTGAACAACAGATGCTCAACCGAGCCCAGCGCATGGTTGGAAACCGCAGGGCGTCTGTTCGCCAACGCAAGCCTGTCTATAATATATGAGGCATCTTGCACTCCGTATGGAATCCCGCAGAAATATGCGTCCCGGCTCAGATAATCGAGTTTGTCCGGATCCAGCGTTCCTGACAGCAAGGCTCTGTAGAAACTGGTTTCTTCCGAACTGCTCGGCATTGAATCGTCGATAATGGCGCACACCTGCCCGACATCACAGCCGATTTCCTCCAATGTCCGCCGAATCTGTTCGTCTTCCTGGATGATGACGGCGGCAAGGTGTTCATGTTCCTCCAGCGGCAGTTCCTTCAAAGAATGGGCGTAGGGAAAGTGACCGAGGTCGTGGAGCATCGCCGCCGCGAGAAACGCGAGCATTCCCCGTCTCGTAAGTAGCATCGCCCCCTGCTCCGACCGTAGGAATGAGGTCAGCATGAGCCTGGCCACATGGTACACTCCGAGGCTATGGTCGAGCCTGGTATGGACCGCTCCCGGATAGACATGGAACGTAGGTCCCAGCTGTTTGATTCTCCCAAGTTTCTGGACAGCCGGTAAGCGGTATAGCTTGCTGAATCCCGGAGTGAGCATGATGTCCTTCCACAGGGGGTCCCTGATGGAAATAGTGAAATCGCCGTAGAGAAATGCGAGATTTTCTTTCTGATTGCTGGTGTCGGTCATGGTCAGTCCAGTGTATGCGACTCTTCCTTTTCTGTCCACCCGTTCTCCGTCTGAGGACGCTGACCGGCATCGTCACTTCGTCAAGGCCGTACTGGAGTGCTATCCTCTCCTTGTTCCTTGCCATTTCGCACCCCCAGACGGAGAAACTCTTAGTGGCCGGGACGCCATGCTGCGCTACGTTCACTGGGCCGTACCGGAGTACTGTCCCTGTTCCCGTTCCTTGCCTGGTATCCCGTATCTTTCGTAGAAATAGGGGATGTCGGTTGGCGTAGTTGCTTTGTCGAGGCTGTACTGCTAGCTTTTTCTCTGGCTTGTAGAAAATTCGTCCTTTAAGTGGGGATTGCGTCCTTTATGTGGGAGCTACCTGTCGCCTACGTCCTGTATCTATCGATTACGTCCTTTATGTTGTTGCTACGTCCTTTATGTCGGGATTGCGTCCTGTATGATGGGATTACGTCCTTTATGTCGGAGCTACCTGTCGCCTACGTCCTGTATGTCGGGATTACGTCCTGTATGTCGGGATTACGTCCTGTATGTCGGGATTACGTCCTGTATGTCGGGATTACGTCCTGCTTGCTGTTGCTGTGGGTATCGTGCTGAACCCGTGGCGGAGTCGCGTCATCATGCTTATCGCTGTTTTACTGATTCCGCAATGGGAGTTTGACAAACGGCTGTCCATAAGGTACACCTAATACATGCGTCGAACCTGTATCGTTGGTGTTGCGGCATTTCTATTGCTTTTGATGCCCGTAGGTACGTTGAGTGCCGCGGTGGGCGTGCGGGATTATCTGCCGTCACGATCAGCTCCTGCGATTCTTCCTGTGGATTCAGTTGCCGGGCGTTTGGTCGAAGTATCTTCCGATCCGTTGTTGGAGCGGTGTGTCGAAGCGTTTTCCCAGCCTTGGTCGGCGCAATGGGTCGCGACCTATGTGGAACCATCCGTCCGGTCTATGTTCACACATACTTGGGATGCAATGATGGTCGAGCAGCTGCCTGTTTCCTGTTTATTGTGTTCCGCTCCTGTCGGGGACGCCTCGACCAAGACGGTCGCCGTCAGATTCTTTCATTCGCAAGACAGTGCTTCCAGTGCTTATTCGCTCATTTGGAGTCTGTCCGAGACTGATGGGCAATGGTATCTGATTGCGATGAGCGTTCTGTAGCGCGGTACGTCATGCGACGGGGGGCCTTCATGACGAAGTGGAATCCCAGTGACGTTTTTAGTCTTGGGCTTTACCACATGCATACTGGCAAGTTGGAACATTATTAACTTTCATTTCGTAGTTTTCTCATGATTATCGGATAGCCTCTCCATAGTTCATTATTTGGAGGAACTACATGAAAAGAAAGTTTGTCGTGGCATTGTTGGCCCTGCTCATGGCGATGGGCGCGGTTTTCGCACAGGGAACGCAAGAGGGGGGCTTCTATGGCACGGCCTCCGGTGCTCCGAAGTATGTGTTCATGTTCATTGGTGATGGCATGGCTCTTCCTCAGACCAACGCAGCGCAGATACTGGCCGGAAACAACGTGCCGGGACAGATTGAGCTTGACCCGCTCGTATACACCCAGTTTCCGGTGCTTGGCATCCAGTACACCCAGGACTCCACTTCCTTCTGTCCTGATTCAGCCTCAACCGCGACATCCCTTTCCTCAGGGTACAAGACCCACAGCGGAGTGATCGGGATGGGGCCAGACCGCAAGACCGCGGGGGAGACCATCGCGGAAAAGGTGAAGAAGCAGCTCGGCTGGAAGGTCGGCATTGTTTCTTCCGTCACCATCAACCATGCGACGCCCGCCGCTTTCTATTCCCATGTGGCTTCTCGCAACAGTTACTATGACATTGGATTGCAGATGGCTGCCAGCGGGTTCGACTATTTTGCCGGCGGTTCCGTAAACAAAGCCGAGGACAAGGGACAGAAGAGCATTTATACAGTTTTGGCTGAGAATGGCTACAAGGTGACCAATGACCGGGATGAGATACTTTCCTTGCAGAACGGCGAGAAGGTATACGCCTATGCGCCAGAACTTCAGGACGGCGGCGCCATGAAGTATGGCATCGACAATAGGCAAGGGGACCTCACCCTCGCTGACTTCACCCGCAAGGGTATTGAAGTTCTCGCCAATCCCGACGGGTTCTTCATGATGGTCGAAGGTGGAAAGATCGACTGGGCCTGCCATGCCAACGATGCGGCTACCACAATCAAGGACGTCTATGAATTTGACAAAGCCGTCAAGGTGGCCGTCGATTTCGCCAAAGAGCATCCCACTGACACCCTCATCATCGTGACCGGCGACCATGAGACCGGCGGTTTGACGATCGGTCAGGCCACCACCGGCTACAACACCGCCTTCGCGCTGATCGAGAACCAGACGATGAGCTATGTCGCCTTCGATAAAATGGTCAGCGAGATGAAGGCCTCAAATCCGAACTTGAGCTTTGGGGAAATCCTGTCGGTGATCAAGGACATCTTCGGCCTTGTCGCTCCGGGCGAGACTGCGGTTGATCCCGCGCTGGTCTTGAACGACTATGAATACGCCAAACTATCCGCCGCATTCAAGGAATCCATGAAAGCCGCCAACGAAAGGACGACTGGATACGAAGCCAATCTTCTCTACGGCGGATATGATCCGCTTTCAGTGACGCTAACCCATATCCTGAACAATAAGGCCGGAATCGGCTGGACAAGCTATGCTCATACCGGCGTGCCCGTACCAGTATATGCAATCGGCGCTGGAAGCGCTGTGTTCAGCGGTGTATACGACAACACCCAAGTCGGACAAAAGCTTTTCGGAGTCTGTGGCGTCAACTGATTGACGATCGATTCTACAATGAAATTCCTGGTTGCCGGTTTTTAGCGGACCGACAGCCGGGATTCCCATATATATCATCATGAAAAAAAGAATTATTTTTCCAATTATATATGCGTTGGTGTTGGTGGCGCTGATTTTTGCTCCCACGGGATTCGAGCGTGACATATACTACAATGCGGAAGGCGCGAAGGCGAAGATACTGTCGGTGGACAACTCCGCGCTGATTCAGGTCGGGCTGTTTCGTGACGGCGGACAACGGTGCGAAGTCGAACTTCGTTCCGGCAGGCATAAAGGAGAGATTCTTGAGGCCGTCAATCTTTTTTCAGGCTCGTTGGCGAACGATAAAATGTTCGATATAGGCGACACCGCCTGGGTGCTGGTCGAACGGGATTCGGACGACGCTGTTATCTTCGTGAACATGATTGACCACTACCGGATGTCCAAGGAGCTATTGCTCGCATTGGCCTTTGCCGTGGCTCTTGTCACATTCGCTGGTTGGAAAGGCGCAAGAACGGTTCTGTCATTCATGTTTTCCTTCCTGGTTGTCTGGAAGATTTTGATTCCCTGCGCGCTGAAAGGTATCGCGCCCATTCCTGTGGCGTTTCTCGCGGGAATATTGATGTCCGCCGTAACTTTGCTGATGGCCGGAGGAATCAAGAAGGCGAGTGGTGCGGCTTTCATGGGTACGTTAGTAAGTTCATTCTTTGTATTATTCCTATCATGGATTGTTATATCAGTATTTAATATTGATGGAACCCAACTTGCCTGGTCGGAATCCTTGTTGTACAGTGGATTCCAGAACCTTGATCTCCAGGCTTTGTTCCAAGCCGCCGTTTATCTTGGCTGTCTTGGGGCGATGATGGATTTGGCGATCGATGTAGCCATTACGATGCAGGAGGTCGAGAACGCGGGCTCCGGTATCGGCGCCCGTTTGCTGTTTCATTCCGGTTTGGCGATTGGTAGGGCTGGTGTGGGAACGCAGACGACGACATTGCTGTTCGCTTACCTGTCGAGTTATCTCGCGGTGCTGATGGTTTATATGGCCCAAGGAACCCCCGTATTCAACATCTTGACGTCGAAGGCCATTTCTTCAGAAATCGTTCAGACGTTGATAGGATGCGTCGGACTTGTTGCGGTTAGTCCGCTTACGGCGGCTTCCTATCTTTTCTTCGGCCGGAACAAGAAGGTGTCCTTTGAAGAATTATAGGTGGAATAGCTACGGGAGCTCCGGCAAATATTAGGATTTTTGGGTTCTGCCGCGCAGGGACGGAGCTGTGTCATTCCTGTGAAAAAGTAGGTGACTCAACCGAATGAGAAGCTTTTCATGTGGTTGTGACTGGATGTGACTGAATCGTTCCGCATCAATTTTCCGACCGGTTGATGAACGGGGCGGTACGTGAGGACATATCCCGCTTTCTATTTCCGGGATGATGCGGGCGGAGATTTTGACATCTTTTTTTGAAGCCCGCTTGACAGACGGCAAGTTCATCTATATAGTAGCCGATGTCGCAAAAATCGAGCGACTGACGGCGGCGTAGCTCAGTTGGTAGAGCAAACGGCTCATATCCGTTCGGTCAGGGGTCCAAGTCCCTTCGCCGCTACTAAAACTTGATAGGCGATTTCATACTGTGTATGAGATTGCCTTTTTTTATGTTCAAAATGCATGGCTAAAGCCGTGACTGAAATAGTTGCGGACAACCGATTTTCATGATAAAGAGCAAACTGCAAGCGGTACCTCTGGAATTGAAAGGCAGTGGGGAAAATGAGGTACACATTCACTTCGCCAATCTATACGGAGGCCAATCGTGCGTTTGGCGGGATACCGTTCAATGTGTGGGAAGAGACTGGGCTGAAAGGGAACATTCCAAGCCTGGTGTCGATATCCGGTCTCTCTTTTGAGTGCAAGCTCATTCCCAGGGGGGGCGGCAGATATCTGATTCCGATACCGAAGAAAATACTGTCGGCGGTCATGCTTGGAAAAGAATATGAGATTGACATGGAGCCTGTCGGGACGCTATCGCGGATCAACCGCGACAGTCCATATTCCAAAGAACATCCTGTAAGGAAAATAGACGGTATTGAAACGATATCCATCCAGGCGGGCCTTTGCGGCCATTGCTGCGTTGCCATGCTTGCCGGCGTTCCACTTTCCGATGTGGTCGCGCTGATGGGTAGAGGTCATGCTTCATGGTCGAAGATATTGGAGGCTTTGGACTATTATGGACTCTCCTATGCGTCGAAGGCTGTTTATCCAAAGGGCGGTCCCTGTCAGTTCCCGCGGTGTTGCATAGTGAATGACGACAACAGCTTCTTGCTCCAGTACAAGGGTTCATTTTGCGGTGTGACGGATGATATCGACCCCAAGAAAACAGTGAGCTATATCGAGATACTGGTGTAAAGTTCGGATATCTCGTCATGGTGTGCTGTATCATGTATTTCCGGAAAAAACGTAGATAGGCCATAAGTTCCATATGTGGCTTTTCCAAAGGGGGCGGTCGCCAATACTACTACGGCTGATGATGTAGTGACGCTCCCTTTTGCATGTCCGTCGCAATACGACGGACACTGTACCGCGGTGTCTGAAAATATCGCTTTCATCTTCCAAGTCCTACGAATCGTCCTGATGTTTCCAAAAGTGTTTTTTATAGTTATTATGATTTCGTAGGAGTCATCATCATGAATGAAACATTGGAAGCGAAGACGGTGGGGAAGTTTCGCCAGTCCTTTGCGAAGGATATGAAGAATTTGGTCGCTCAGCGGGCGGTCGTGAAGAACGGTATCAACGAAAGCGCTGTCAACAACGAAGCGTTGCGCTCGGTCAGGCATTGTTTTTCCAACGAAGTGTACGCGGGGGACATCACCAACCAAAAGCAGTCGGGGCGATGCTGGATGTTCGCCGGACTCAACGTGCTGCGGCTGGAAATCATGAAGAAATATAATCTGGCCAATGTCGAGCTTTCGCAGAATTATCCGTTGTTCTGGGACAAGCTGGAGAAAGCAAATTATTTTCTGGAAAGTATTATAGAAACCGTCGCTGAACCGCTGGATGGCCGTTTAGTGGCACATTTGCTTGCTTCTCCCATGCAGGACGGAGGCCAGTGGGACATGTTCGCCAGCCTGGTCAAGAAGTACGGAGTCGTGCCGCAGTCGGCGATGCCTGAGAGCGCCGCGTCCTCCGCTACCCGTGAGATGGACAAGTATTTGACCTTGAAGCTTCGCGAAGACGCCATGCTCCTTCGCACCGACGCCGCGGCTGGAGCGCAGCCTGACGCGTTGCGTGCAAAGAAGGCTTCGATGTTGGAGACAATCTACGGCATGCTCTGCATCAGCCTCGGCACGCCGCCGGAGAAGTTCACGTGGGAGACCCGTGCCAAGGACGAGGCGTTTGTCAGGATTGAGGACATCACGCCGCAGGAGTTCTATGAAAAGTGCGTCGGCCTTGATCTGGACGACTATGTGTCGGTCATCAACGCCCCGACTGCGGACAAGCCGTTTCACCAGACCTACACCGTGGCGTATCTGGGCAACGTGCAGGGTGGAAAGCCCGTTACGTATCTCAACCTCCCGATTGATGAGTTCAAGGCTTTGGCAATCGCACAGCTGAAGGACGGGCGGGCCGTCTGGTTTGGCTGCGACGTCGGACAATGGCATGAGAAGAAGAGCGGTGTGATGGATCTTGACGTGCTGAAGGTTGACGACCTGTTTTCGACCTCGTTCCCGTTGTCGAAAGGTGAACGGCTGGACTACGGCGAGAGCTGCATGACCCATGCGATGGTCTTCACCGGTGTCAACCTCGATGAATGTGACGTGCCCGACCGCTGGAAGGTCGAGAACAGCTGGGGGACGGACAACGGTGACAAAGGGTTCTATGTCATGAGCGACGGATGGTTCGATGAATTCACCTATCAGATCGTGGTGAACAAGAAATACCTGTCGGTCAAGCAATTGGAAGAACTGTCCCTGATTCCCAAGACGCTAGACCCTTGGGATCCGATGGGAAGCCTGGCCTGACGGTATTTGTAAAGTCCGCGAGTTTTCCGCAATGATTTTCCCGTGCTGACGGACAGCCGTACCTACGCTGTACGGCTGTTTGCATTTAGGCGCTGCGGCATATGAAGGCGATGTGGTCGGCGGGACATTCTGACGGCTTTCAGCCTGGCCGGTAACATATCCTTATAGGACCGGAATAAGCCGCCGATGGTTCTGATTTTTATGCACGTCGCTGCGCATTTCTTTTTGGCCGGCATATGAGAGACAGTATCCGAACATCAAGGTATCGGCCGAAACATGCCGGTCGTTTTGTGCGATGATCCAGTTTGCTCCTGCGTTGGCGTGACGGAGGATGTACGGCGGAGGCTTCTCGTTTTTTGTCGTCACTATTACTTAGGCGTTGTTTTTGAAATGTCGCAAAATGGCGTCTACAGACTGAGCTGGCGACAGCTCCGACGTATCCAGCCAGAATCCGATTCGTGGGGTTTCCCGCAGAAAGGCTGAATAAAGACCATCTACTGTAAAGCCGCCGTAGCCGGCTTTCGTCCTCGACCTTTCACGTTCCTTCACCGTTTCGACATTCGGGCACAGCGCCACGACCCGAAGCGGGTAGTCGTGTAGCAGCGTCGTCATGCGGACAAGCTCCGCCCCATAGTAATTGTCCTGCAACACGACGGAAAATCCATGGGCGTAGTATTCTTTCGTAGCGTCGGCGGCCAGCTCATACCGCATGTGCAGTTGCCGTACCGCTTCTTCCGACGGCGATCCGGACATCTCTTCACGGCCAGAGACAATCATACGGCGGAATATGTCGCCGCGCAGATGAACGCCCCTGCCCAGCCGGGAGGCCAGCAGTTCCGCAACCGTTGATTTGCCGGATGCCATGACGCCCGTAATCAGGTAGATCGCTTGTTCCATTGGACGCACCTCTGTGTTCCTATGCCTGCATAGACTGGAAAAACGTCGTTTCCGGTGATGATGAATTCATCGACATCATTTCCGAAGGTATGGACGCTGGCTTGTAGTATCGCCGATATGCGTCGGGGTTTCAAGCGCGGGGATTCCTGTTCCCTCTCAAAAGGTGTGCGTTGACTGGAAAATCTTTTATCCATGGTTCGCCTGTAGTCTGTACGATATATGATGAAATCATCCCCCTATGTGAAGGTGAAAGGAAAGACAGGCGTATGAACGCGCCGATTTTTATGAGGAGCCGAACTGAATCATATGATTTTCTCTTGACAAGTAACCGGTCGTTCACTTTAATTATGGTAAACGAACGGTTACCTTTTTGATAGGAGGATAGTCCATGAACGATACGAAGGAGAATATTTTGATTGCCGCCCTGCACCTGTTTGCAAAAAATGGGTTTGAGGCCGTATCGGTAAGTGACATCGCCGGGCAACTTGGAATGACGAAAGGCGCACTCTATAAACATTATAGAAGCAAGCGCGATATTTTTGACAGCATCGTCGCCCGTATGGAGCGATTGGACGCCGAACAGGCTCAACAGTACGAATTGCCGGTGGGATCGCTGGCGGAAATGGAGGAATCCTATCGCAATGCAACCATGAGACGGATAATTGAATTCAGCCTGGCTCAGTTTCGTTATTGGACTGAGGATGATTTCCCGTCATCATTTCGCCGGATGCTGACGCTGGAACAATATCGTAATGAGGAAATGCGAAACCTCTATCAGCAATATCTTGTTTCCGGACCGCTTGGCTATGTCACGGATCTGTTCCGTTCATGGAATATGGAGGATGCGCAAGGAAAGGCGATTGATTTCTATGCCCCGATGTTTTTCTTGTACAGCATGTATGACGGAATCGAGGACAAAAACGCCCTGATCGCCGTATTGGAAGAACGGATGAACCACCTCTCTTCGGCGTGGAAAGCAAGCGAAAGAAACGGATGAGCGGCAGGCAATGATAATTTGCAAATACGTTGGAACCGAGTCCATGCGACATGCCGAGAAAAACGGTAGTCAAGGACATCATCAAAATAGACCGATGTGATTGAAAATAATTATAAGAGGAGAAACAGTATCATGAAGTACATGCGTAGTGAAAAATACGATACCCCGGAGCTACAATCGAAAATCATGGGGCCGAACCCGATCAAACTGGAAGAAGAACTGCTGGATGGCAACCAGATTCCGCAGGATGCGGTTGTCTGTGATCTTGGCAGCGGACAGGGGCTGACATCCGTGTTCCTGGCGAAAGAGTATGGTTTTACCGTCTATGCGGCCGATCTTTGGAGCGATCCTGCGGAAAATCAGGCGTTCTTTGACAGTCTGGGTGTCCCCGCTGGAAAAATCATCCCTGTAAAGGCCGACGCCATGGAGCTGCCTTTTGAGAAATGCTTTTTTGATGCCATCGTCAGTACGGATTCCTACAATTACTTCGGGCGCGACCCTGCGTATCTGGACGACAAGTTGCTTCCGTTCGTAAAGGCTGGCGGGCTTGTCTGCATTGCGATTCCTGGGATGAAGAGGGATTGCCACGAGAATCTGCCGGGAGAGCTGCTGCTTTCATGGACGCCGGAACAGTTGGACTACATGCATGATGTATCCTATTGGACGAAGATGGTGGGTCAATGCAAAGATGCCGAAGTGCTGTCCGTCAAGGAGATGGAAAGCAACGACGAGGTCTGGGCGGACTGGCTGAAGCAGGAAAACGAATATGCTGTCGGCGACCGCAAATCGATGGAAGCCGGCGGTGGGAAATATCTCAATTTCATTTCCATCGTCCTCCGGAAGAAGGGGTGAGCGCTGTATGGGCTTTCAGACACGTTCGCCGTCTGTCTATGGACGGCGAACGTGCATATAAAGTGGAAAAGACTGGCTTCTTTTACTCCCACTCGATCGTCGCCGGCGGCTTGGGCGACACATCGTACAGCACCCTGTTGACACCCTCGACCTCCGCCAGAATACGGGACGTGATCTTCATCAGCAGTTCCCATTGGATCGGCTCTACAGTCGCGGTCATTGCGTCCACGGTGTTGATCGCACGCAGGATCACCGGATATTCAAAGGTCCGCGCGTTATGCCTGACGCCGACCGACTTGAAGTCGGGGACGACGGTAAAGTACTGCCATACCTTGCTGTCCAGGCCGGCGTTCTTGAACTCCTCGCGGAGGATCGCGTCGGCCTCCCGTACCGCTTCCAGCCTGTCGCGGGTAATGGCGCCCAGGCAGCGCACGCCAAGTCCCGGACCTGGGAACGGCTGGCGGAACACCATGTCGCGGGGAAGCCCCAGCTCCAGGCCGCAGGCCCGTACCTCATCCTTGAACAGCTGTTTCAAAGGTTCCACCAGCTCAAACTTGAGGTCTTCGGGAAGCCCTCCCACGTTGTGGTGGCTCTTGACCATCTTCGCTGTTTTCGTACCGCTTTCCAGAATATCGGGATAGATGGTCCCCTGGGCGAGGAACTCGATGCCGTCGAGCTTGCGGGCCTCCTCCTCGAATACTCTGATGAACTCTGCGCCGATAATCTTGCGCTTCTTCTCCGGATCGGCGATTTCCGCCAGTTTGTCGAGGAACCTGTCCGTCGCGTCGACATAGACCAGGTTCGCCTTCATCTGGTTTCGGAATACCTCTATGACCTGTTCCGGCTCGCCCTTGCGGAGCAAGCCATGGTTTACATGGACGCAGGTCAGCTGCCCGCCGATCGCCTTGATCAGCAGCGCCGCCACTACGGACGAATCGACGCCGCCGGACAGGGCAAGCAGCACCTTCTTGTCTCCGACCTGCCTACGGATCAGTTCGACCTGGTCTTCGACGAAGTTCTTCATGTTCCAGTTCGGCTGCGCCTTGCAGGTGTCGAACACGAACGGTTTGAGCAGAGCCTTCAATTCGTTGTCGCACGAGGGAAGAGCCTTGAGGTGCTGTTTCGGCGCTGCGGGATGATCGACTACCAGCATCGGGATATCGGAATCGTATATGGCTCGCTCAATATCGATCTCCACGCCATCGACGACCCGGTTCGGCCCTCCATTGACAATCAGGCCTTTGAGATTGGAAACCCGCTTCAATGCGTCCAGCTTTGTATCATGGGGATAAATCTCGCTGTAGACGCCAAGGCTCCTGATGGAGCGCGCTACTCTCGCGTTTTCTTCGCCGCCGAGATCCAAAATGATGATGATGTCCTGTTTCACGAATATCTCCTTCTTTCGGTCAAAGGCCGGTATGCTGCGTCATCCATGTGAAATCGTACCGGAGTACTGTCTTCGCTCCTTCCTTGTCTTGCGACCTTTGCCGTTCGTATGCTTTGCCGCCATCTGCGTCCGTGGCTGTTCCCGGGTGGGTGAGTACTAACAATATAAGAGGCCGGCCCTCTATGGCAATATCTCTTTGCGTGATACGGCGGTAATTGTTATTCAATCGCCGCAACCAGGTTCACTAGTAGGGCCGCTGGAAGATTTTCAGGGAAATCCCCTTGACATGTAATAGCAGTGTTGCTACTGTTGATGGTGCACAAGGGTGTCGTATGACACCATATATTGTGTGTATTGGTATGGGCGCTGTATAAAGCTCAATAAGGAAGTGGGGTGTGAGTCCCCCGCGGTCCCGCCGCTGTAACTGGTAAGGACGCAATGAAATATGCCACTGAAGTTTCTTTGGGAAGGCCATTGCGGACGATAAGCCGGAAGCCAGAAGACTTGCCTATACCGGATATGTCGCCACGGAGCATGGCATGGACATACGGTCTCGTTCCGAATACGAATCCTCGGTAGCGTTCGGTATGTCCCGGTGTCTTGCCTGTGGCCCTTAGCGGAAGACTAGGAGGACAACATGGTTCAGAGCATCATCAAACGGGATGGCCGGGTCGTTCTGTACGATGAACGAAAAATCGCTGACGCAATCATCAAGGCCATGGCCGCCGCGGGTGTGCCGGATCCGGCGGAGCCCGCCGCATCTGTCGCCAATGCGGTTGAAAGGCATCTGGAAGAGACGTTCGGCACGACGCCCCCTCCCATAGAAGGTATTCAGGACGCCGTAGAACGGGAATTGATGCATCAGGGGTATGACGCCGTAGCAAAGCAATACATCCTGTACCGCAATGAACGGACGCGCAAACGGGAAATGAACAGCCGGCTCATGAAGATTTTCGATGAGTTGACATTCGCTGATTCCAGGGCCAGCGACATGAAACGGGACAACGCCAACATCGACGGGGATACCGCCATGGGCACCATGCTCAAATACGGCTGTGAATCGGCCAAGGACTACTACAGCAAATACCTGTTGACGCCCGAACAGCGCGCGGCTCATCTTGACGGCTGGATCCACATCCATGATTTTGACTTCTACGCGCTGACCACCACCTGCTGCCAGATCGACCTGCTCAAGCTGTTCCATGGCGGTTTCAGCACCGGACATGGTTTTCTCCGGGAGCCGAACGATATCCAGAGCTACGCCGCGCTCGCCTGTATTGCCATCCAGAGCAACCAGAACGACCAGCATGGGGGACAGAGCATCGTCAATTTCGACTACGGACTCGCGCCCGGAGTGACCAAGACCTATAGGCGGCTGTATATCGAGAACCTTCTGAAGTCAATCGATATCCTCAAGGAATTGGAAGGGCTTCAGTGTGAGGTTGGCAAGGACGACCTGAAGCGGATGGTACAGGAAATCCTCGACGCCACAGGACTCTATCCGAGGCTGGACACCAATCCATCGTATCTCGCGGAGGAACTGCCCCGCCTGGCCGCCTTGCTTGGCGGAAATGCGGAGGTCGCCGGGAAGGTCCAGCGGTTCGCGGTGTCCCATACGGAAAGGGAGACCGACCGGGCGACCTATCAGGCGATGGAGGCATTGATCCATAACCTCAACACCATGCACAGCCGGGCTGGCGCACAGACACCGTTCAGTTCAATCAACTACGGGACCGATATCTCCAGCGAAGGCCGGATGGTCATGAAGAATGTGTTGCTCGCCACCGAAGCGGGGCTTGGACATGGAGAGACTCCGATTTTCCCAATCCATATTTTCAGGGTGAAGGAAGGGGTGAACTATTATCCTGAGGATCCGAACTACGATTTGTTCAAGCTGGCCTGCAGGGTGAGCGCGAAGCGCCTGTTCCCCAATTTCAGTTTCCTCGACAGTCCGTTCAACCTTCAGTACTACAAGCCGGGACATCCTGAGACGGAGGTCTCCTACATGGGCTGCCGTACCAGGGTGATGGGGAATATCCATGACCCGAGTCGAGAAATCGCCAACGGAAGGGGAAACCTCAGCTTTACTTCCATCAATCTTCCCCGGTTGGCGATGGAGTCCCATGGGGATGAGCGGCTATTCTACGAAAAGCTTGATGCTGCGATGGAATTGGTCGCGGGGCAGCTCGCCGACAGGTTCGAAATCCAAGCCGCCAAGCATATGCGCAATTTTCCCTTCCTGATGGGCCAGGGGGTCTGGCTTGATTCCGAAACGCTACATCCTGACGATGAACTCAGGGAAGTCCTCAAGCATGGGACCTTGTCCATCGGCTTTATCGGGTTGGCGGAAACCTTGATGTCGCTGTACGGACATCATCATGGAGAAAGCGACGCAATGCAGCGGAAGGGGCTTGAAATCGTCGGCCACATGCGGGAGTTCTGCGACAGGCGCAGCCGGGAGACCCAGATGAACTATACGTTGCTGGCGACTCCCGCGGAGGGCCTTTCCGGACGTTTCGTGCGCATGGACAGGAAACGGTATGGTGAAATCCCCGGAGTCACCGACCGGGAATACTACACCAACAGTTTCCATGTACCCGTCTGGTATCCGATTTCCGCGTTCGACAAGATAGCGAAGGAGGCTCCGTACCATGCTCTGACCAACGCCGGGCATATCTCCTATGTGGAGCTGGACGGCGATACCAGCCAGAACTTGGAGGCGTTCGAGGCCATTGTCCGGGCGATGCACGACGCGGGTATCGGCTACGGTTCCATCAATCATCCCGTTGACCGCGATCCTATCTGCGGTTACAACGGCATTATCGGGGATGTCTGTCCCTGTTGCGGACGGCATGAGGATGAAGGGGACTACGGTTTTGAGCGGATCCGACGTATTACTGGATATCTGGTCGGGACGCTCGACAGGTTCAACGATGCGAAAAAAGCCGAGGAACACGACAGGGTAAAGCATTCTGTGGCGAAGTTCGGGTTCTAGTCATGACTGTTGAAGCCGCTGAGGCGCTTTTGACGACGCTGGATCCATCGATGGAGAAGATGGAGCTTGCGGGATTCATCGATGACAGCATCACCGATGGACCGGGGCTTCGTCTCGCCATATTCGCCCAGGGCTGTCCCCACCGTTGTCCGGGGTGCCAGAACCCCACAACTTGGAATCGCGGCGGTGGGCGGGTATTCACCGTAGCGCAAGTTGTTGATCGGGTCGCCGCCAACCGGTTGGTCAAAGGGGTCACGTTTTCCGGCGGGGACCCCTTTTTCCAGCCGCGTCCGTTCGCGCTGTTGGCCCGGTCGCTTCGGGCGGCGGGGTACGAGGTGGCGTGCTATACCGGGTGGACGTTCGAGCAACTGCTTGCAAGCGGCGACCCGTATGTCCGGGCTTTGCTCCGCATGCTCGATGTTTTGGTCGATGGGCCGTATGTCCAGGCCCTGGGAAGCTATGGCCTCAAGTTTAAGGGAAGCTCGAACCAGCGCACGTTGGACGTCCAGAAAAGTCTTCAGACGGGTGGTGCGGCGCTGATGCCGGTCGGGCGCTGGAACTAGGCCGTCCGTCTGGACGCCATGGAGTGTGCTCCGTCTGTTTCTTCCGATAGATTTGGGGTATGATTCCCATATGGATGAAACGTTCTATTCCAAAGTATGCGACCTTGTTCGCCAGATTCCGTCGGGGTGTGTGGCGACCTACGGATTGATCGCCTTGTTGGCAGGTAGTCCGAGAGCTTCCCGTATCGTCGGCTGTGTCATGGCCAACGCGCCGGAGGGACGCGGTCTGCCCTGCCACCGGGTAATCTACAAGGACGGCTCCCTCTGCCGTGGCTATGCGTTCGGAGGATGGGAAGAGGGCTTGCAGCGGCTGATGTTGGAGGATGAAGGCGTCACATTCCTGCCCGACGGCCGGGTCGATGTCGCCCGGCACCTGTGGGCCGGTCCTGCGATCTGTCGTGAACGGCGTTGATCAATGCTTTTTTTTGTTCGCTTTGAGCCTTTTTTTGGGGGGGGCTTGCGCCAAAGTTGCGATGGATTGAGATGCCGTCTTCTCTGGTCGGAGACATCCGGTGGTTTGTGTAAAACGAATCTCATGCCATCGCCAGCGGTAGGCAATTACTGTTTTTGGAGAATTTCCTTTCAAATTTGGGCTATTCTTGATACAATCGACAATGAGTTTTCTTTACGACTTGTACATAGGAGGGTTCGTATGAAAAAACTTCTCACTATAGCCATGGTATTTCTTATGGCCATGACTCTTTTCGCCCAAGGCGGCAAAGAAGCTGCGCCTGCTGCGCAGGGCGGCAAGCCGACCATCCGGTTATTGACCGATGCCACCGGTATCGATGATAAATCCTTCAATGCGGCCGCTTGGCGTGGTATTGTCGCGTTCTATGGTGATACTGTCGAGAAGCCATCTCAGCGTGGCAAGCTCTACGATGTAGTGACAGCCCAGACCCAGGACATGTATATTCCAAACCTGCGTCAGGCCGCTGACGAAGATTACGACTTGATTGTAGTGACAGGTTTTACCTGGGCCGATGCGTTGAACGAAGTCGCCCCGCAGTATCCCAGTCAGAAGTTCGCCATCGTCGACGTTGACTATGTCCTTCATCCGAATGTAGTCGATTTTATCTATTCTGAAGAGCAGGGCTCCTACCTCGTTGGCCTCGCCGCCGCGTTGCAGGCCAAGGCCGACGGCATCGCCAATCCGAAGTTCGGGTTCATCGGTGGCGTTCCCGGCGCGACCATCACCAAGTTTGAGATGGGCTATATTCAGGGCATCCGTTCCGTATTCCCCAATGCTCAGGTTGTCGACTATTATGCGAACGACTGGGGCAAGCCGGAGCTCGCCAAGGCGCAGGCCAAGAACTGGTATGACAACGGCGTCTATTGCATATTCAGCGCAGCCGGCGGTACCGGCAATGGAACCATCGCGCAGGCGAAAGAGTACCGGATGCAAGGTAAGAACGTCTGGGCTATCGGCGTAGATAGTGACCAGTATGCGGATGGTATCTATGATGGCACCAAGAGCGCGGTCCTGACCTCCATGCTCAAGCGTGTCGAAAACTCCACGATCAAGGCGCTCACCGACGTTGAGAACGGAACATTCGCCGGTGGCGTTGTAAAGATGGGTATGACTGACGACGGCGTCGGCTATTCCACCGCCAATCCTGAACTCTCCGCCGATGTGATCAAGCAGGTTGATGCGGCGAAATCCGATATCATCAGCGGAAAAATCAAGATTTACCCAACCTACAAGGAAGCATTGGCCGCTGGCGCCGTTCCCGCCGGGTTGTCCGCTCTTGACGACTGATTGTCCCATTTGAATCGAACGTGACAGGTCGGCATACCCTTGTGGTATGCCGACTCCATATCCCCCTGGGCGGTGGTCCGTCATTTGCAAGGTTCTCCATCCAGAGGGATAGGGTATGAGGTGTGAGTTCTCGTCCTTCGCGGAGGAATGTGCGCCTGTATTCTTGTGGTAGGAGGAGTACGAGTGTCAGAATATGCGATTGAGATGCTAGGCATCACCAAGACGTTCCCCGGCGTCATCGCGAACGACAATGTGACGCTGCGTGTGTACGAGCATGAGATACACGCCTTGCTTGGGGAGAACGGCGCGGGAAAATCCACGTTGATGTCAATCCTGTTCGGGGCGTATAGCGCCGATAGCGGCATGATTAGAATTCATGGTGATCAGGTCGATATCAAGGATCCGAACATTGCTACTGAACTCGGTATCGGGATGGTTCATCAGCATTTTAAACTGGTGCAGAACTATACGGTTACTGAAAATATCGTTCTTGGAATGGAGCCGAGGAACCGGTGGGGCATGTTGGACCTCGCAAAAGCGGAAAGGCGCGTCCAACAGCTTTCTGAACAGTATGGACTGTCGGTTGATCCGAAAGCGTTGGTCGAGGACATTACGGTTGGTCAGCAGCAGCGCGTTGAGATTCTCAAAACGCTCTACCGCAATGCGAACATCATCATCTTTGATGAGCCTACCGCCGTATTGACACCTCAGGAGATTGACGAATTGATGGACATCTTGCGCCGTCTGAAGGCGGAAGGCAAGACAATTGTGCTGATTACCCATAAGTTGAAGGAGATCAAGGCTGTCGCGAACCGTTGTACCGTTTTGCGCCGCGGCAAGTATATCGGCACTGTCGAGGTCGCCGACGTCACTGAACAGGATCTCGCGGAGATGATGGTCGGTCGCGCCGTCAAGTTCGAGATTGACAAGTCCCCGATGCATGCGGGCGACGTGATTCTGTCCGTTCAGCATCTGACCGTCAAGGATGCCTTGGGCAATGTCAAGGTTCATGATCTGAGTGTGGACGTCCGCGCTGGTGAAATCGTCGGTATCGCAGGTGTCGACGGTAACGGGCAGTCTGAGTTGCTCTACGGGCTTACCGGTTTGTCCCCGGTTGTCGGGGGTAGGGTATTCATCGATGGCGAGGATGTAACCAGCCTGTCGATTCGTCGCCGTATTGAAAAAGGACTGGGGCATATCCCGGAGGATCGCCAGAAGCATGGTCTTGTCAGTGAGTTCACCGTCAGCGAGAACTGCGCGATCAAGAACTACTACAAAGAGCCGTACAGTAATTCTTATGGATTGTTGAACTATCCAAAGATGACCGAGAACGCCGAGCAGCTGATTGAGCAGTTCGATATCCGTGCCGGAGAGGGGGCGCAAACTCCCGCCGGCAGCCTTTCCGGAGGTAATCAGCAGAAGGTTATCGTCGCACGAGAGATCAGCTTGTCTCCGAAAGTCCTGCTGATTGCTCAACCGACGAGGGGGCTTGACGTGGGTGCCATCGAGTATATCCGCAAGCGCATCATCGCGGAACGGGACAAGGGCAGGGCGGTTCTGCTTGTCTCTTTTGAGTTGGATGAGATCATGAACCTGTGCGACCGGATCGCGACGATCAGCAAGGGCGGCATCGTTGCGATCTGCAATCAGGACGAAGTCACCGAACGGGAAATCGGCCTGATGATGGCCGGTTCGAGGAAGGCGGAGGCCTGATATGAAGAAACTGAAAAAAAACGAGTCGTTCCTCAATCGGGTGCTTGATTCCGACGGTGCGATATCCGTCTTGGTCGTCCTGCTTGGCTTCCTCTGCGGGACGATTCTTGTGGCCAGTGTCGGGCGGAATCCTCTGAACATGTACAAAGCTATTCTTCAGTCGCTGACCGGCTACAATATCGACAATGGCAAGATGAATGTCCGCTATATCGGCGAAACGTTGAACTATTCCGTTCCGTTCATTCTTTGTGGCCTTTCCATGGCGTTCGCAGCCCGTGCCGGCCTGTTCAATATCGGCGGTGAAGGCCAGTACATCATGGGGTTGACCATTGCGCAGGTAATCGCCTTGCTCGGTCCCCAGATTCCCGTGTTGCATTGGATTCTAGCGATTCTTGGCGCGGTTCTGGTCGGTGCTGTCTGGGGTGGGGTCGTCGGTATCCTCAAGGCCAAGTACGAGGTTTCTGAAGTTGTTTCGACAATCATGCTGAATTACATTTCGCTGTATCTGTCGAGAATCATCTGCCTCCAGCTTCCCGGCGCGACGACCTACAAGACTGCGAATTTCCCGTCAAGCGCATTGCTGAGCAACTCGCTTTTTGAAAAACTGACCAATTATTCCTTGCTGAACAACGGCTTCTTCATGATGGTCATAGCTGTCGTCCTGTACTGGTTCATTATGGAGAAGACAAACCTCGGCTACGGTATGCGCGCTACAGGCTTCAACAAGGAAGCGGCGCGTTGCAGTGGTATTCCAGTGGTGAAAAGCATTGCGCTGTCCATGGCGATTTCCGGCGCGTTCGCCGGTCTCGCCGGCGGTATCGTCGCTCTCGGTTCATTCAAGTACGGACGTGTTCTGGCCGGTATGGACAACTATGGTTTCAACGGTATCGCCGTTGCGTTGGTGGGTAACTGCACAGCTTTCGGTACGATGCTCGCTGGATTCCTGTTCGGCATGTTGAAGAACGCTCAGGCGTTGATGCAGGGCAAGCAGATACCGAAGGAGATTACATTCATCATTCAGGGGCTGATTGTCGTGTTCATCGCCTTGCGCTCCGGCTTGAAGCTATATCAGCAGTGGCTGAACAAACGCCAGTTGCAGAAAGAGGTTCTGAAGGAGGGCGCCGCGAAATGAGTACTATTCTTGGAATGATTCCTTCAGTTCTGATGATTGTCTCTCCGATTCTGATCACCGCTATCGGCGGGATGATCTGTGAGAAGTCCGGGGTCGTCAATATTGCCTTGGAAGGATTGATGGGCATCGGCGCCTGCACTGCCGCCGCGGCCCATGTGCTGATGGAATCAGCCGGGGTCGGTGGTGGTTCCGTTTGGCTTGCATTGCTGATGGGGGCCGTTGTTGGCGGTTTGTTCTCGATCATCCATGCGGGGGCGGCGATCAATCTCAACGCAGATCAGACGATCAGCGGTACCGGTATCAACTTGCTGGCTGACGGCGTGACGATTTTCGCCGCCCAGATACTGTTCTCCGCCGACCGTACCCGCGAATTTCGTATGGGTATCCAGACCGATGCCTTGGGTATCTATCCGACTGCCTATATCGCGATAGCCGTTGTGGCGCTGTCATGGTTCGTACTCTACAAGCTACCGTTCGGCATGCATCTGCGCGCCTGCGGAGAGCATCCCAGTGCTGCGGACAGCGTTGGCATCAATGTAAGGAAAATCCGTTATATAGCGGTGATTACGAGCGGCTTGCTCGCTGGCCTCGCCGGTGGGTGCTGTGTGCTGACCCAGACGATTCAATACACTTCCAACACAATCAATGGCAAGGGGTTCATTGCATTGGCCGCGGTTTCTTTCGGCCGTTGGCGGCCGATGGGCGTAGCCGGAGCCGCTTTGCTGTTTGGTACGGCGCAGGCGTTCGCCATTATTGCGAACAACTTCCCCGCATTGAAGGTGTTGCCCTCCGAGGTATTCAATATCCTGCCGTATGTCGTTACGTTGGTCGCGCTGGTCTTGTTCAGCGGCAAGAACTACGCCCCGAGCGCATCCGGCAAGCCGTACATCAAGGGGGCGTCCTGATGACTCCGCACAATCGCGCTTCGAAGGGTGATATCGCTCCGGTGGTGCTCGCGCCGGGGGATCCGTTGCGCGCACGGATGGTCGCGGAACA
>JAXEWB010000025.1:0-19809 GCA_034114085.1 Sphaerochaetaceae bacterium
GCGGCTTCCGGCGACAATGACGCAAGACGTCCGCCCCGAAGCGGCTCCATCACCCATACCGGAATATGATACTCCTCCAGCAGACCGACCTTCTCCTTCGCATTCTGAAACGTCCAGTCAAGATAGTTGAGCTGAATCTGACAGAATTCCATATGTGCGCCATATGCATCCAGAAACCGTTTCATCACATCATAGCTTCCATGGGCGGAGAATCCCAAATGCCTGATCCTGCCTGATTCCTTTTGCTTCAGTAGATACTGCAAGATGCCATATCGTTCATCCAGATAGGCACCGACATTCATTTCGCAGACATTGTGGAACAGGTAGAAATCAAAATACTCCACACCGCATCGGGACAATTGTTCGTTGAAAATTTTCTCCACTTTATCCATGTTGGAAAGATCATATCCCGGGAATTTATCAGCTAGATAAAAACTTGCCCGTGGATATCCCCTCAACGCCCGCCCCAGTACGACCTCGGAACGTCCCTCATGGTATCCCCATGCGGTATCGTAATAGTTGACGCCATGCTCCATCGCATAGGCGACCATCTTCCGTGTCGCAGCCTCATCTATCCGGGAATAGTCGCCGTCCACCACTGGCAGACGCATCGTCCCCATGCCCAACGCGGACAGCTGTAAATCTTGAAAATGCTTGAATATCATCTTTCGCCCCTTTGAACGTTTCATGTCCGTATGAAACATCGCTCATGCTCCATGGACGCAGGAAACATACTTCTTAGAGTTAACTCCAAGTCAAGAGGGCGGACAAAAGTTTTAAAAAAAAGCGTTGACGTTTATAACGTCGGAAGACCTTCGAAATCATTTCTGAATCTTCGAAGTTCCGTCCTGCGCATGATAGAGCCGACCAAGGAGCCAAAGCACAGTTCTGTCCGGCAACAATCTCACCAAGACCATCAGCAGCCGGTAATCCCAGCCGACGATATATCTCACCGGAGGATTTTTTCTAGAGACCATACGCATCGCGGCATGCGCCACCGTTCCCGGCGCTTTGCCGTGCTCTTCATCATGCGCCATCTGAGCTACAGCTTTTCCACAGGCATGCGCATAGGGAGAATCACTCGACAGGAACGAGTCTCGTCTGGCGGTGAATGCCGTCCTAGTATCGCCGGGCTCTACCAAGACCGTCCGAACACCGTATGGCGAAGCTTCAATCCTTAAAGCCTGCATATACGCTTCAAGCGCATATTTGCTGGAACTATAGTGGGATTGAAACGGAATGGGAACCCTCCCCGCGATGGAACTGACGACCATCACCAAGGATCGGGCTTCCCTCCTAAGCATTGGCAGGACATGAGCGTTGACCCGTAGGACGCCGAAATAATTCGTCTCGAACTGCTTGCGCACCAATTCCATGGGAGTATCTTCCGCAGGACCTGAGATGCCGAACCCCGCGCAATGCAGCACAAGGCCCAGCCTCGGGATACTCGACACGACCTTGATGATTGACGCTTCGTCACTGACATCCATCCGCATGGATATGATTCTTCCCGCTTCGTGAACTTCTTCACCTTCTTCACAATTACGGGAAACACCATAGACCGTATATCCACATCGAGCGAACAGTTCAGCGCAACTACGACCGATTCCGCTACTAGCACCGGTAATGAGAATATGTCTACCATACAGGAACTTGTTCATGACATGATTATAATGAGGAACCCCGGATGCCGCCAGTAGCACATGGCGGCATGAAATGGCACTATGCCTATTCTTCCAGCCCGTCTTCCTTCCGTCTACGCAGCAACAGACCGATATCTGAAATTTCCAGCTGCGGGCGCTCGATAGGGCTTCCGATAGTATGCATGACCAACTGGAACGTCCCCGCAGGCAACCGCAGTTTCGATGAAATGACAAAACGCTGGAGGTTCCGTTTCAGGTGGAAGACAAAGTTTCCGCCGGGGTATCCGAGGCATAGTTTCAGCTCTTTTTCCAATGGAAACGCAAGTCGGTAGGAAATTTCATAGAAGCCCGGCGTTTCCAGCCTGACATCCCAAGACAACGCCGTGACAATCGGATGGAATGAATAGTAGTCCCCGCCGGTATACCGGTAGTGTTTTGTCGCATGAGTCAATTCCACCTCAGGCGCAATCGGGGGAATCCAGGTCGATGCGCGATTGTCGGCGGGAATCCTGACGAGTCCTCTCCTGCGAACTTCCCCGCCTATGCCCTCCAGCACCTCCCGTTCGAACGGAACTATCGAGCCGTCAGCCATAGGTCCTATGTTCAGCAGATAGTTACCGCCACGATCAAGCACAGAGAACAATGCGGAAGAAAGCAGGGCTATTTTCCCAGGTGCGTCGGTCCGCTCCTGCCAGCTACGGTAGCTCCATGTCTCATGGTAGATGGTGGCGGGAGTCTGCCAAGGCAATTCCAATTCATGCTCAGGAAACTGGTTGTCCCCCATCGTCAGGAAATCACCACAGTCGTTCCAGACTCGCCCGTTGACCATGATTCCCGGTTGCAAGGCATGGGCAAGCTCCCGAACCATCAACGATTGCTCTCTCGTCGGAGCACCCATATCCATCCAGAGCTCGCAAATTTCTCCATAATTGGAGAGCAATTCTCTGAGCTGCGCTAAATTGTATTCCATGTGCAATGGTGGAATCCTATCAGAATTGTGCGGACTAATCGGCAACGCATAGGGGAAATGCCAGTCAATCCATGAATAATAGACACCGAAACCAAGCCCGGCCCGCTTGCAGGCCCGGGACATTTCCGCCACCAGATCCCTATGACAAGGCGCTTGTGCCGAACTATAGTCGGTGGTGTCCGTATCAAACAGACAAAAACCATCGTGATGCTTCGCCGTCAGCACGACATACCGCATTCCCGCGGATATCGCCAGAGCGACGATTTGATCCGCGTCAAACCGTTCAGCTAAGAAAGAATCCTTCAGCGCTTCATAATCAGCCTGAGGCACCGGGCCGTGTGACAATATCTGCTCGCTGTATCCCACTTCGACTTTCTGTCCGTTCCACACACCACCGCACAGCGAATACAGTCCGAAATGGATGAACATCCCATAAGCAAGTTCCTTCCAACGCTGTATCGTATCAAGCCGCGCCTCCATACGCCAATCCTTCATCATAGCTCTCATAGCCTCCACGGTTTTCAGGGTATGCTGATGAAAAGGCAAAGAAAAGAGGCAAAACATCAAAATGCAAGCAAGAAATGGAGGTCGAGGAGTCTTTTTACGAACTGTAACAATGTATTTTAAAAATTTGACGCTTGAAAATCAAACGTTTGAACGCCTTTTCACAAAACCTACCCTTTCGAATTCTTCCAACGTGCGGCTACAGTGGAGTCATGAAACAGACACATGCCCGGCCGCAGCCGAACGTACGCAGACAGACATTCGGACAGAAGGTGACGAAACACTGGCAGTTCTATCTGATCGTCGCGCTTCCGATGCTGTACTTCATTATCTTCAAGTATGTACCGATGTACGGGATCTTGCTCGCTTTCAAGAAGTACCGGGTTTCCCAAGGTATCTGGGGCAGTCCCTGGGTGGGCATGTACCAGTTCAAGAAATTCTTCTCAAACCCTTCGTCCTTGAAGATCATGTGGAATACCTTCTCACTGAGCATCTATGCGCTGGTAGCCTCCATTCCACTGGCCGTCATTATGGCGATAGCGTTGAACGAAGCAAAATCCGCGAAATGGAAGAAATCCGTACAGTTGGTCACCTACGCCCCGTATTTCATTTCGACGGTGGTCATGGTCGCCATACTGATGCAGTTCCTTGACCCCGCGCTAGGCATATTCAATACGGTACGGGGACTGTTTGGACTGGAATCAATCAACTACATGGGAGATCCTTCCAAGTTCAAGCACATCTATGTGTGGTCGGCGCTGTGGCAGAACACCGGCTACAACGCCATTATCTATCTCGCGGCCCTCACAGGCATCAACCCGGAGCTATACGAAGCCGCGAAGGTCGATGGAGTCAACAAATGGCAAAAAATCCGGCATGTGGACATTCCCTGCATCAAGACCACCATAGTGATCATGTTCATCATGAACATGGGGTACGTCATGAGCCTCGGATTCGAAAAAGCGTTCCTCATGCAGAATCCGTTGAATCTTGAGGCAGCTGAAATCATGTCCACTTACGTGTACAAGATGGGCTTGATCAACAGTGATTTCAGTTATTCGACGGCAATCGATTTCATCAATTCAATCATCAACATATGCCTGATACTCATTTTCAACAAGCTTGCGAAGCTCAGGGACAAGGACGGTGGACTATGGTAAGACAGAAACATGCGGCATACAAGAAGAAAGAACTGCGGGCGGACAAGGTGTTCGACTTCGTGAACAACCTGTTCCTGCTGTTCTGCTTTCTTGTCGTCCTCTACCCGTTGATTTATATCGTTTCCAGTTCATTCAGCAATGCGAAGGCGGTGATGTCCCACAAAGTATGGCTCTGGCCCGTCGATTTCGACTTGACCGCTTATGAAGCCGTGTTTACGAACAAGCAGATCGGACTGGGATATCTCAATTCACTGATATATGTTGTCCTTGGGACTATAATCAGCGTCATGCTGACGATGCTTCTCGCCTATCCGTTGTCCAGAAAGGAATTCTATGGCAGGAAGACAGTCACGAAGCTGATTATGTTCACCATGCTGTTCACCGGCGGGACGATTCCACTGTACCTTGTCGTCAGAAATGTGGGCATCTACGATACTCGCTGGGCGATGCTGCTTCCCAATGCGATAACCGTCTGGAACGTCATCATAGCACGGACATTCCTCCAAGAGAATATTACTGACGAACTGTATGACGCAGCGCAGATAGACGGTTGTTCTGACATCAGGTTCCTGTTCCAGATGGTATTTCCCCTTTCAAAGGCCATCATCGCAGTGCTGGCTCTGTTCTATGCCGTCTCACAGTGGAACAAGTATTTCGACGCCCTGATTTATTTGCAAAATCAGTCGTTGTATCCATTGCAAATCGTCTTGCGGAACATCCTCATCATCAACAAAAATACCCCAAGCATGATGACGGACGTTGCCGCCGCGGCAAGGGCGCAGGGACTATCGGAGACAATTCGCTATGCGTTGATCGTCGTCGCAAGCGCACCGTTGTTGATCATCTATCCCTTCGTACAGAAGTTCTTCGTGAAGGGAGTCATGATCGGGTCGGTCAAAGGTTGAGCTGAACTATATCCGAGGATATAGAAACACATTTGGAGGTTCATCATGAAAAAAATCATTGTCGCACTATTATTGGTCGCCCTGACCGCTCCGTTCGCGATATTCGCGGCGGGAGCGAAGGAACCGGGAGGGAAAGCCGCGGTCGAGTACACGCCCAACGGGACCTATCCGATCGTGACCACGCCAGTCACCGTCGATATCATGGTCGTCCAGCCACCCTGCGTCGAGAACTTCAACACGAACAGGTTCTCCAAGTACATGGAGGAAAAGACAGGAATCAAAGTCAATTTCATCATGGTACCGGAACAGGCGCAAGCTGAAAAGTTGTCCCTCACATTGGCGTCCGGGGACTATCCTGACGCATTCCTCGGCTTCAACATCAAGAACGACCTTGAGGCCACCTATGGCGCCCAGGAACATCTGTTCATGCCGTTGAACAAGTATTATACCAGGGAATGGATGCCGAACCTGATGGAAGCCCTCGACCAGTATCCCGGCGGCGTCGGCTATATGACGAACATCGACGGAAACATCTATTCCCTTCCCCGGCTGGAAGGTTGCTTCCACTGCACCAACATGGCGAAGATGTTCGTCTATCAGCCGTTCCTCGACAAGCTTGGCCTGGCAGTCCCCACTACCACCGAAGAATTCTACAATGTGCTGAAAGCGATCAAGACCAAGGATCCGAACGGAAATGGCAAGGCTGATGAAATTCCTCTCGCAGGTTCTATCATCGGATGGGCCGACGAAGTAGAACGCTTCTTGCTCAATTCCTTTATTTATTGCGACTTGACCACCGATATCAACCAGAACGCCGAAGACAATGTCGGCTACATGATGGATGGAGGCAAAGTCGATACGTCAGTGAACAAGGCCGCATACAGGGAAGGACTCAAGTATGTGAACAAGCTGTACAAGGAAGGATTGATCTACAACGGTTCATTCACCCAAGATTCCAGCCAGCTCACCCAGCTCGTGGAAAGCTCCCAGGAGCCTGTCGTCGGATTCGTGACCGGTGGTTGGCGAGGTCAGTTCTCGACGATCGGCGGGGACCGGTTCAACAATTTCCGTGCGATAGCACCTCTGAAGGGACCGGCCGGGGTACAGGAAACCCCGAACTTCCTGGCGAACCCAGAAGTAGGAAAGCTGGTAATTTCCGCAGACAGCGCATATGCGGACGCGATCATCCGGTATTTTGACTACATGTACTCCCAGGAGGGAACCTTGTTGCAACGCAACGGTTTCCCTGGAGAGGCATGGGATTGGGCAAAACCCGGACAGGTCGGACTTGACGGCAAACCCGCGATTTGGGAACAGCTCAAGCTTTGGAACGACAAGGATCCGCAGAACGACACCTGGATTCAGGTTCTCGCGGGCGCTATGACGTTCAACTTGAAGAACGGTCTGGCGAAAGAACCGTCGACGCCTTCAGACCCTGCGTATTATCTGCCGACAAACAACGAAAAGACCTTGTATGATGAAACTGCGAACCTCTACAAACCGTATGCGCATCCGGAACATGAAGTACCGACGCTCAAGTACACCGCTGATGAAAATGAAAAGTTCTCTACCATCAAGCGTGAACTGGCGAATTATATTCGTCAGAGCGCGGTCAAATTCATGGTAGGTTCCCTTGACATCAACAATGACAAGGTCTGGAACGATTATCTCGCCAATCTTGAAAAGCTGCAACTTTCCAAAGTCCTGGAGTTGATGCAGACAGCCTACGACCGCCAGTACAAATAACAGAAGCTGAGCGCACATCCGGCTGCTATGGAAACGTAGCAGCCGACTTATATATCATCATGAAACAACCGAACGTCATCTATATTCTCGCTGACGACATGGGCTACGGGGACATTTCCCGAAACAATGGAAACTGTCCGTTCACAACGCGGCACATCGACCAAATGTGCGCCGCTGGAATGCGGTTTACCGATGCGCATGCATCATCGGCCGTCTGTACGCCATCGCGGTATTCAATCCTTACGGGTAGATACAACTGGCGCTCAACCTTAAAGTCAAGTGTAATCGGCGGCTACTCAGCCCCGCTCATCAGCCCATGCCGAAGAACCGTGGCCGATTTTCTGAAGAGCAAAGGATACAAGACCATAGCCATCGGGAAGTGGCATCTGGGGATGGAGTTCTCCAAACATCCAGAATTCTTTGAACGACCCGACTTTGACGCCTGCGACGGCATAGACTACGCGGGAAAAATATCACGAGGTCCGACGGACAACGGATTCGACTATTATTATGGAATCAGCGCCTCGCTGGATATGCCGCCATATGTGTACATCGAGAACGACCATTTCACCGCGCTCCCCGACCATACGACGAAGGGGACGGGAAAGGGCTATTGGAGAATGGGCCCCACCGCAAGCGATTTCATCCATGAAGAGACGCTGGACCGCTTGACCGATATCGTACTGCGGCAGATAGACAAGCAAGCCAAGGTCAAAGACAAACCGTTCTTCATCTATTTCCCGATGCCTGCTCCACATACGCCGATACTTCCCGCAAAGGAATTCCAAGGAAAGTCAGGTACGAACGCATATGGGGATTTTGTATTGCATTGTGACGCGGTGGTTGGAAGAATCAATGACGCTTTGCAAAAACTCGGGCTATACGACGACACAATCGTCATCTTTACCTCCGACAACGGGTGTTCCCCCATGGCTGACTATCAAGAGCTGAAAGCAAAGGGGCATAATCCAAGCTATATTTTCCGAGGAACCAAAGCGGATATCTTTGAAGGCGGGCACAGGATACCGCTGATTGTCCAATGGCCGGAAAAGATACAGGGAGGATCCGTCTGCGACAGGCTCGTCTGCCTTTCTGATTTCTTCGCCACCATGGCGGACCTGCTCGGAGCGGAGCTGCCGGACGATATGGCGGAGGATTCGGTCAGCAACCTTCCGCTCTGGCTTGACGGGACACACCCAGAAGTCCGGGAAGATTTGGTACATCAAAGCATCGACGGCTCCCTGTCGATACGTCGGGGACGATGGAAACTGGAGATGTGCCCTGGTTCCGGCGGCTGGTCCTTTCCCCGCCCCGGCGTGGATGATACCTCGTCGCTTCCCGCGTTCCAACTATACGATCTGCGTGAAGACATTGGGGAAACCACCAATGTGATAAACCGTCATCCTGATATCTTCAAGGAATTGAGACAGCGGCTAGCTACCCATATCCGCAATGGAAGAAGTACACCGGGGACGCCCCAACATAATGAAGGCGCCCAAATATGGGATGCCATCCGGTGGCTAGAGGAATTTTGATACCGTAGACCTGGAGCGGAGGATATCGCTCAATGTGTTGAACGTGGATAGGAGGAAGCCACCCAGTCCACGTCCGAGACACAGTCGCATTGCTGGAGTGCCTGATAGTACTGAATCGGCCGATCCCGGGAATATTCTTCGGCCGTCGATCCGTTTGAAGATGACAGCACCTTGCCGTATTTGTCTACAAGAACGAAACCGGGAATCAAGAATTTCGGAACATCGACGAGTTTCATGATTCCGGTTTCATCGCGATATTCGTATCTGATATATGGAAACGCATACCCTCCCTGTTTCATGAACGAAACCAGATTATCATTGGAAACATCCCGTTCATGACCCGCGAAGATGATTTCGACGTTTCCGTACATCCGAACAAGAAGTTCATATGTGGACTTCAATTGCAGGGCATATTCCTCGCAATGCGGACACCAGTCGGCAGCGTAATAGACAAGATAGTAGTCAGATGAAAGCGTAATCGGCATGCCTTCAAGGTCGTAGCATTTTCCTTGAAGTCTTTCCCCGAAGGTCTGAGGCTTGGTTGTTTTCATGGCCGCCGGAGACACACAGGAAACTGCGGACAAAATAGACAGGACGAGCAACAATGGAATCATCTTCTTCATATTACCATTATACCATGCAATCTCCCTCTTTCTGTAACGTTTTCCATGATATACTGTGGCAATGATGAGAAAAATAAGAAAGATTGACGCATTGACAGGCAAGCTGATAGTCACTGTATCAATTGTTATCGCCATCTGCATATGCAGCCTGCTCATCAGTCAGTCCTGGGGCGTCCGACAGATGCGGAGCAATGTGATCGAACAAAACATGACAGTACTTGAATTGACTCAGACCATCGTCGATTCATATATAGACCAGTCCCAAAAGGCAGCGCAGCTGTTGTTGCTGAACAAGAATGTAACCAGGTTTATCTATCAGGGGAAAATCGAGGAAGGCTCCAGCGAAATCCAGATGATCATAGACGCGAAGGAACAGCTTCCATCTACCCGGTCAGTGAATCCAATGTTAGTGGAAGTGTATGTGTATTCGCGCGCGAGCGGATACTTGCTGAACAGCCGCAACGCTATTTTTGATATCGACAAGATGTATCCCCTCATAGAATTCCAAGGCATGAACAGCAGGCAATGGCAGTCGAGATACCTGTGGTCAAACGGAACCAATACCTATTTTCCCTCCGTTATCGCAACGATAGACGGCCAGAAAAAGAAGGTACTTCCCTATATACAGACGTTTCCACTTTCCAATCCGTTGGAAAACGCAGGAAAGTTGATTCTTTTGCTCGATGAAGATTTTTTCAGCGATCTCCTTTCCCGGCTGGAAATTGGCGAAAATGGCGGATATTGTGTTACGGATGCCAATGATATGGTGATCATGAGCAATGGAGACATTCATTGGAAATATGCGAACCTGACGGACGGACAGCATGATGCCATTGGTGACGATGGCGTCCGATACTTGATTTCAGTCGCATCCAGCGATACCAGCCGTTTGCGATTTTTCTCCGCGATTCCCTATAAGGAACTGGAGGCAAGACAGAATCCCATGTGGGGTGTATTCTCCTTCACTACGACGTTGGCTCTGATCGTCTGCTTCATGATCATCGTATTTACGGCGTATGAGAACCAGAAAGACTGGAACAAACTGAAACAACTGCTGGATACGGGCAAATCATTCTCAGACGATACTTCATACGAACAGATAACGAGTACAATCAAATCGATTACCGAACACCAGACGGAAAATGAACTGTTGGGAGGTCGGACACCATTCATGACGGAGACTTTTTTCCGACGGTTGATCCATGGGAAAGACATGGCTCCAAAAGAGCTGGACAGCATGCTGGAACGTACCGGACATGTTTTCCCGATTGACGCTGGCATGACGGTCATCATGGCAAAAATCATCTGGCACAACACAGATGAGGCGACAAACATCGATGATATAGATTTCTCACGAATCGCCGCGGCAAAGGAAGCGGAACGGATATTTGGAAAAATGTTCTTCCTCTACATGGATCTGACGTTCAATATCTGGCTGCTTGTCTGGAACGATGACAGAATCCGGCTCGGCAAGGCGCTTGACATGTTCTGGTGCTCATTCAAGAAAATCACTCCCTACGAGGTGTCCATGGCGGTTTCAAACGACAACCACACCGTCAACAGCATGCAGAACACGCCGGAGGAATGCAACTTCGTCGCGCAGAGCATCCTCAACGAAAACCGAAAAAATACAATTAGGCGATACGGCGACCTGCTGATGCGATCCGACCTAGCCGCGTATGACAAGGATACGGAACGGGCGTTGTTGCTCAGCAGCATGAAACGTGATGTAGAACAGACCCAGAAAATATTGCAAGGACTGTACGATGTCAATTTCAAACAACGAAAACTCGCTCCTGAACAGACGTTCAGGCTGTTCAAGGCCTTGTACGGCACAGCGCTTGCCTACTGCCAGAAGGAGGACATCAACGTCCTGCCAAAACAGTTCGTCCTTTTTTCCGAAGCCGCCGACTTTTTCCTAGGACAAGCCGGAGCGGTCTCCCACTCGAAAGAAGAACGGGAACAGCAGACCGTCATGTGCATCACAGACTATATCCAAGGACATTTTCAGGAGCCGGGTCTTACACTATCCAACATGGCGGCGACGCTCAAGGTCAAAGAGAACTACCTGTACCATTTCATGAAAACAAGGATGGATACGAGTTTTTCACAGTATCTTGAGAACTACCGGTTGACGAAAGCGAAAGAAAGGCTGCTAGAGACATCCGATGAACCAATCAACGAGGTCGCCCTCGCCTGTGGCTATGCAAACCCACAGACATTCAGGAGGGCGTTCAAAAAACATTATGGCTTCTTGCCGTCCGACTACCGGATGCAGACACCGACACAAGAGAAAGAGAGGGAGGGACCAACGGGAAGCGAGGTATAAACTCATGAGACTGATAAAACGGCAGGTAAAGACAAGGACGGCCATGCGTCAAACGTCATATAACAGCCCAGGGCAGACAAGATTACTTGCCATCGTTCGATTTCAGCAATGAAGACGCAATACGGGAGAAGGTCTCCCCCATTTCCTCAAACAGCATCCGATAGCTTTCACAAAACCTGAATTTGTTCGATGCGTCCCGGTTTCGCTTGCAGCCAGCCCGGCAGAGCGGAAAAATCGGGCATCGCACACAGTCCGCGTGAACCGCATCAGATTCGTGCAGGAAATTGATCTCATTCCGGCGGGCATCAAGTTCAGCGATGGTCCGTTCATTGATGTTTCCTAGTTCGTAACGGTCGGTACAGTAGAAATCACAGGGATATACGGTGCCATCGCTTTCAACCACATACTGTACGGAGCAATGTCCGTTCATGTCGCACTCCTCAGGGGGATAACCCATCAGTATGCTGATGAAGTTATCAAACAGACGGATGGATACCGGCCGGGGGCTTTGCAACGAAGCCACCCATTTTTTCGCAAGCCGGATCAAGAACCGTCCATAGGCGACAGGATCAAGAAAACGGTTCACATCTCCTTCCAAAGGATCCAGGCAGGCGATGTACTGCTGGAACAATAGCCCCTTCTCTAGAAAAAAATCCCACATGGCGTCGATATTGTCCGCTACAGCATCGGTTACAACGGTAAGGACGTTCAGATCTACGTTGTTGCGCAGCATTGCGTCAATACCACGAAACACGCCGTCGCTGCTACGGGAAGCATCCAGCCTTTTCCTATACAGATTGTGAAGCTTCGGAAAACCATCGCACGAAATGCCGACGAGGAAATGATTGTCATGAAAGAAACGCCCCCAAGCGTCGTCAAGCAACGTTCCATTGGTCTGAAAACCATAATTGACATGTTTTTCGCCTACATTCAGCTCTTTTTCCAGCTCCACGAACCGCTTGAACCAGTCCAGTCCAACCAAGGATGGCTCGCCGCCCTGAAAGGCGAAGGTCACGGCATCTGCGCCGTCCAACCCTTTCTCAAGCAAGGAAACGACAGTCCGCTCATCCATGAACGGATGGCAGGCGACCTCGCGTCCGGCTGCTTCATCCTTATAAAAGCAATAGGCGCATTCCAGATTGCATGCGGATGAAGCAGGCTTTATCATAATGGAACGGGCGCGTACGCCCGCCGCAGGATTGTCCATCATTCCCCCAATGATATCAAAGCATCGTATTGGGGATGATGATACCATAAAATCGCATCACGGGAAACTATCGTCAGAAATCATTTCTCCCGTCGCATCTGGCGGTTTGTCGTTTCACAGCAACATGCCATGACCAATAAAAGCGCCATTTGCAAAAACGGAAGCAACGCCATCGATATATGACTGGCGACAAAACCAAAAATCGGCGGCATGAAGGTACTGCCGACATATGCGGAGGCCATCTGGTAGCCCATGTTCTTTTGTGCGTGGAGCGCACCGAACCGAACGGGGGTCTCATGGAGCATTCCTGGAAATATCGGCGCAAGCCCAAGGCCGATGAACAGCAAGCCGGCGATCGCGCTTTGGGCAGGAAGCGGCAGCATCAATATGACGACGCCGATCGCACAGGAGAGTTGCCCAAAACGAATCATCCTCGGACTACTCATCTTGATTGTAATGAACCCAGAAATCAACCTTCCGATAGTGATTCCAAGATAGAACATGGAAATCCATCGGGCGGCCGTCGATGCCTCCACACCTCGGAGCGACACCAGATACGACGCTCCCCAGATACCGGTCGTGGACTCTATCGAACAGTAGCAGAGAAAGGAAAATAGCACGGGGAAAAGAGATGCCCGGGCTTTGACCTGAAGTTCAGGCGAATCCCCCTTGTCAGAATCAAGCCCGACCGGACGGTCAAAACGCTTCCAGAGCGACAATGTAAACAACAGTACCGCGACCAGTGCGAACTGAATCATGGAAACGGTGAAATATCCATTGCGCCATTGTCCATTCCGAGCAATCCACGCCGACATGATAATCGGCCCGCAGGTGGCGCCGACACCCCAGAAACAGTGCAGCCAGCTCATGTGCTGGGCCTTGTAGTGGGCGGCGACAAAACTGTTCAGGCCGGAATCGACCGCGCCCGCGCCCAAGCCCAACGGTATGGCGAGGACACAGAGCCAGAGGAACGAACTTGACAACGAAAAGCCCAGCAATGCGACCGCGGTCATCAGTACGCTGACGAACGTGACCTTGCCAGTGCCAAAACGGGACAATAAAAAGCCACTGGACAAGCTCGATACAATAGTCCCGCCGCTGACGACCATGGATATGATTCCGGCGAACGACAACGGAACATTCAGTTCCAGATGCATGATTGGCCATGCGGAGCCAAGCAATGAATCCGGCAACCCCAGGCTAATGAAGGCGAGATAGATGATCACGAGGAAAAACGTCGTCATGATTGTACTTCCTTACAAAACGTTTCAGGCCTGTTCAACAGACCCAGCACTCCTGAAATCGCCCCTTCGGTGATATCCCACAGGATATCGCCCGACAGCGACAACTCCGGGACGCAGGTAGCGGGGAGCATGTCAGCGCAATCGGAACGGACTTTCTGCAAGACGGACTGAGTGACCATCCGACCGTTCAGAGCCAAGACCGCAGGGTTGTACAGGCAGCAAATAGTTGGAACGAGCTTGCGAAGATACTCCAGCAGGTCCTCATCCGATGGATGCGTCCAGTCGATATCAAACGGTAGAAAATTGAGTTCTCCTGCAAAATTCGTAGCGCCGCTATATACATCCCCGTTGAGAAACACTCCGGCCCCTGGGGGAAAACCATCGGGAAAATACAGATAGACAACGGGCAGCTCCTGCAATCCCCGTCTTGCGCAAAAACCACGAACCGCGGCATTCACGTCATTGTCAAAATATACAGGCAGCCCATAGCGTTCTTCCATACCAGAACTGAACGCAGTCCCGTTCAGAGCTTCAAAATCACCGCAAGTGACAATGCCATTGAACTCCTCCCCCGGCAATACAAAGCCTAAAGTCCTGATGGCAGGAAATTTTTCAAGCATGCCATCAATGATGTCATCGAACACACCGGCATTCACGTTCTGCACGATATGCCGGTCGTTATGGATGATTCTTCCCTTCAAATCTACAATCTGGACGGTAATGCGGCTTGAAGCGATTCCCGCATGAAAACCGTTTAAAATCAACGCATAGGCGGAAGTCAGGTCGTAGGAATACGAATAGGCTGGCCGTCCGCCATCCGACGGAAGCCGCTGTGGAGGCAGCAGTTCTCCATAAGCGGACATCTGCTGCAATAGCGCACCGACGGTCACGATGCTCAAGCCCGTCTTGTACGCAATGGTGCGTACCGTCAGGCAATCTTCTTTGAGCAACAGGTTTCGCACCATTTGCATGTGGTGCAGCTTCAAGTCTTTCGCATCCGGCGTCATTGTACTTCTTTGCGTTTGACACAACATAATAAACCAACTTAATAAATAGTATTTAGTAATTAAACACTACAAGGAACCTCCTTGCGCTGTCAAGCTGAACACCGGTTATTCAAGCGTTTTTTTCTTGCTGATAGAACTGCTTCAGTTCCATTTTCGTTCCAGCGTCAAGGTCATGCCACCGAATTCCGCGAAGCGCGCCCTCTAATGCGCAAAGACGGCTATAGCAGGCCGAGGAATCAATGGAAAGAATACGCAACCAGGCTTTCTTGCTTCCTAGGGCACGTAAATCATCTTCATTCATGATACCGACTTCATTCAACTGCTGTTCAACGGTTTTGCCGATATTGGGCAAATTGGCTAGTGCGCCCATACCTACTCTCCTGTATAAAGTATACTCCACATATCCCAGTCCTGCACAAAACTGTAAAAACAAATCATCGTATCTATTGACTGCGACAATTATTGCCTATACAATAGTTGCAAATACAACATTATAAGTACCATAATAAGGCGGACTGACATCCATGTTGAGGCGTATTTATTCCTATATGAGGCCATATCGCATGTATGCGATCCTGGCGGTTCTTTGCATCACCGCGGAAACTACCCTGGAACTGTTGATTCCGTTCATTATGGCGAATATCGTGGATGTAGGCGTGGCGACCGGCGACAAGGCGTATATATTCACGCAAGGAGCGCTGATGTGCGGCTGCGCTTTGCTCGCGATGTTTCTGGGCATCGGAAGCGTCAGGTTCGCCGCTACTTGCGGGCAGGGCTTGGGAGCGGAACTACGTCGGGAAGAATATCGGAAAATCCAGAACTTTTCCTTTGCGAACACGGACCATTTCAGGACGTCATCGTTGATTACCCGCCTGACGAATGATGTTACGACGATACAGAATTCGGTATCGACAGGACTAAGACCGGCGGTACGGGCTCCGGTCATGATGGTGACGGCGTTAATCTCATCATTTTTCATGAGCGCGAAACTCGCGGTAGTATTCTTCATTGCCGCCCCTTCCTTGGCATTTCTCCTCTGGCGGATCATCCGTCATGTTCGTCCTTTGTATGGCAGGGTACAATCCGCGGTCGACCAAGTGAACCGGATTGTACAAGAAAACCTGACGGCGATCAGGGTTGTCAAAGCCTACGTCCGGCATGACTATGAAATCGAGAAGTTCTCCACGGTCAACACGGCCTTGCGTGATGTGTCCGAACGGGCGTTTCAACTGACGGCCCTCAACATGCCGACCATGCAACTGGTAATGTATGCCACCATCATCGCCATCCTCTGGTATGGAGGAAGGCTGACTATGATCGGACACATGGAGATAGGCGCGCTTACCGGCTTTCTTAGCTATGTCATGCAGGTGCTCAATTCCATGATGATGATTTCCAACGTATTCCAAATGCTGACGCGCTCCCTCGCATCGGGAAAACGAATCATGGAAGTAATGGATGAAGAAATCGACATTACGGAACAGGAAGGTGTCACCGACATGAACGCAGAGGTCAGAAACGGGGACATTGTTTTCGACCACGTATCGTTCAAGTACAAACGGGAAGCCCCGGAAAATGTCCTGTCCGATATCTCCTTCCACATCTCCGCCGGGCAGACGGTGGGAATCATCGGAGAAACCGGCGCGGCGAAATCCACGCTGGTGCAGCTGATCCCCAGATTGTACGACGTGACGGAAGGCTCCGTATACGTCGACGGCAGGAGTGTAAAGGAGTATCCGCTACGGCATCTGCGGGAGGCCATCGCCATGGTCTTGCAGAAGAATACCCTGTTTTCCGGTACTGTGAAGGAAAACCTGCGCTGGGGAAAAGAAGACGCCACCGACGCAGAGATTGAACGGGCCTGCCGGATCGCCTGCGTCGATGAGTTCATCGACCGGCTGGAGAGCGGCTATGAAACAGAATTGGGCCAGGGGGGCGTCAATGTTTCCGGAGGGCAGAAGCAACGCCTCTGCATAGCCCGCGCGATACTGAAGCAACCGAAAGTACTGATTCTCGACGACTCCACCAGCGCGGTAGATACGGCTACCGAAGCAAAACTCCGCAAGGGACTTGCCGAAGGCCTGCCCGACACGACGAAGCTGATCATCGCCCAGCGGGTGGCATCCATAGAAACGGCGGACCAGATCATTATCCTGAAAGATGGACGGATTGACGACATCGGAACGCACGAAGAGCTTCTGCTGCGCAACGAATTCTACCAAGAGCTGAATGAATCGCAGAAGAAAGGAGCGTTGCAATAATGGCGCGAGTCATGAGCTATAAACGACCGAAACACACCAAGAAGACCTTGCTACGGCTGTTCAGTTATCTGGGGCGACATACGTTGGCGCTGGTGTTCATTGCGCTTCTCGTCCTGGTCAGCAGCGGAGCGAACATCATGGGAACATACCTGCTGAAGCCAATCATCAACAAGTATATCCTGCCAAAAGATATCCAGGGATTGCTGGGGATGGTCCTCGCAATGGGCGCCATGTATCTCATCGGAGTCCTGGCGACTTTCGGATACAACCAGCTCATGGCGAAGGTGGCGCAACGGGTGGTCGCGGAAATCAGGTCGGACCTGTTCACCCATACGCAGACACTTCCTCTGCAATACTTCGACGCCCATACCCATGGCGAACTGATGAGCCGGTTCACCAATGACGTGGATACGCTGACCGACGCCATGAACACCAGCTTCGCCATGCTGATACAAAGCTTTATCATGCTTACCGGGACGATCACGATGCTTCTTGTACTGAACGTCAGGCTATCGTTGATCGTCATCGCGTTCCTGTGCCTGATGACGAGGTTCATCACCTGGAACGGAAAAAGAAGCCGCCGTCACTTCAACGACCAACAGGCTACGCTGGGCAGCATCAACGGATTCGTGGAAGAGATGGTCTCAGGGCAGAAAATTGAAAAGATATTCAATCATGAGGACCAGGACTTCGAGGAGTTTTGCCGTAGAAACGAGGCGTTGAGAAAAGCCTCCACGAAAGCCCTCTCCTACTCCATGATGACCATACCGACCATCGTAAGCCTCTCCTATTTCAATTACGCCGTCTCCGCTTGTGTAGGAGGACTGTTCGTCCTAGGGGGACTGATGGATATCGGCGGGTTGTCCGCCTATCTCGTCTACGTGCGTCAGAGCGCGATGCCGATGAACAGATTCACACAGCAGGTCAATTTCCTGTTGGCGGCACTTTCCGGAGCGGAACGTATTTTTGAAATGATGGAGGAAGAACCGGAGGTCGATGAAGGAACCATCACGCTCTGCAATGTCGAGCAAAGCCCAGACGGTACTTTCAGGGAACATGCGGAATACACTGGACGTTTCGCCTGGAAGGTTCCAAAGAGGTCGGAGGACGGCATCGGCGTGATGCAATGGGTGCCGCTGCGTGGCGATGTCAGGTTCCGTGATGCGACGTTCGGCTACGTGCCTGCGAAAATTATTTTGCAAGGCATCGACCTGTACGCCAAGCCTGGGGAGAAACTTGCCTTCGTAGGCTCGACAGGTGCGGGAAAGACGACTATCATCAACTTGATCAACAGATTCTATGAATTGAACGACGGGACGATCACCTATGACGGCATCGATGTGCGGGACATCAAGAAAGATGATCTTCGTCGTTCGCTTTCGCTGGTCATCCAGGATACCCATCTGTTCACGGGGACTATCGCGGACAACATACGTTACGGACGGCTGGATGCGACGGAAGAAGATATCCATCATGCCGCGAGGCTCGCAAACGCGGACTCATTCATCCGTCGGTTGCCTGAAGGATACGACACGATGCTTTATTCGGATGGAAGCAACTTGTCCCAAGGACAGCGCCAGCTTCTGTCAATCGCACGCGCGGCTGTATCCAGACCCCCCGTGCTGATCCTTGACGAGGCTACCAGTTCCATCGACACGAGAACCGAGCGGTTGATAGAACGAGGCATGGACAGCCTGATGGAGGACCGGACGGTGTTCGTAATCGCGCACAGGCTGTCAACGGTCCGTAACTCGGACGTCATCTTCGTCCTCGAACAAGGGCGAATCATCGAGCGAGGTACCCATGAGGAACTCTTGGGGCTCAAGGGAAGATACTATCAGCTGTACACCGGTATGGTGGAACTCGCATAGGGCGCGGAAGGAGACTAATCATGGAGAAACGGGAAATCAGAGAGACGTTGCTACAGGTGGAACGGGCAAGGAAATACCTGTTGCAACCCTATTTTTCAGGACTCGGCTTTACATTGGGACAGGGACAACCCCGGATTCTGGTGTTGCTAAGCGAACAGGACGGTATTACACAACGGGAATTGTCAGATGCCTGCTTAATTGACGTCACCACCCTTTCACGGACTTTGGACAGGATGATTGAAGCAGGATTTATCGTCAGGGAACCTCATCCGGACAGCAGGAGGGCTTGTCTGATCAGGATAACGGAACTAGGCAAAGAAAAAGCCGAAGCGGTAAAACAGGGCTTCCAGATCGTTGACGATCTCATCTGGCGGGGATTCGCTGAAAAAGAAATGTCCGCGCTGTACGACGGGCTCAGAAAGATCAAGGATAATCTTGATTCGTGCGAGGCGATCGTGCCGGAAATGCAATAGGAACGATACTGGCAAACTAGGAGAAAGAGTTCATTTCCGGCAATCGTATGTTTTATCATCTCCCCTTGTGATGTCCACTGATCACAAAGTCCGTCATTGAGTACAAGCAGCGCCCCATGAATGCTATCATCCTTGGCGGTTATCCGGTCTACGGCTTACAAAGAGAACCAGGACCGGTTCCAATGAGAATCCAGGCGGCAAGAAAAACCACTTCAAAAACTACAAATCACTTTTCAAGCAGTCACCAAGCAGTCGGCAAACAGTCAGCAAGCAGTCGCCAAGCAGTCGCCAAGCAGTCGGCAAGCAGTCGGCAAGCAGTCACCAAGCAGTC
>JAXEWB010000026.1:0-12783 GCA_034114085.1 Sphaerochaetaceae bacterium
GAATCCCTTCGAACTTATGTTGAAATACATTCTGTTTTTGTGCCCCTGGCTGCGTCATTGCATCCGCTCGCGCATCATCATGCGCTCGCCGCTTGATTCCTTGCCATGAGCCCGAATCCCTTCGAACTTATGTTGAAATACATTCTGTTTTTGTGCCCCTGGCTGCGTCATTGCATCCGCTCGCGTATCATCATGCGCTCGCTGCTTGATTCCTTGCCGCAACTCTACGTGTTCAGAAGCGACAATGCCTTGTGCTCGATTTCTTGCGCCGTCAGTCGATAGTATTGTTGCAGCCACTGCTGGGTTCCTACCTGGCCGAACTGGTCCTGTATGCCGACCATAGCCATCGGGGTAGGGTGATGGAGCGCCAGCAGATTCGCGACGCTCGCTCCCAAACCTCCGCTGGTCTGATGGTTTTCGGCGGTGACGATGCCATGTGTCTTTTCCGCATAGGACAGGATCAATGCTTCATCAAGCGGCTTGACGGTGTGCATGTCGATTACCGCCGCGGAGATGCCTTGCCCCGACAGCTCTTCCGCCGCTTTGAGTGCTTCAGGGACCAGAATCGCTCCCAATGCGACGATTGTTATATCAGAACCGTCCCTCAGGACTTTACCTTTGCCGAGTTCAAATGTCTCGTGTTCCGCATAGATCGGCTGGATTGGTTTCCTGTGGAGTCTCATGTAGGTACATCCCGTGTGTTCCGCGCAAGCGATTACCAGTGCTTTGAGCGAGACGGGGTCGCTTGGCTCCAGAATAGTCAGGCCGGGAATGAGCTTCATCATCCCGATATCTTCAAACGGCATATGGGTGCCCCCGTTGAACGCCGCCGAAATGCCGGGGTCCGTGCCTACGAGCTTGACGTTCAACCCCGCATAGTTCGCGGAGATAAAGAACTGGTCGAACACCCGTCTGGACGCGAAGCATCCGAAAGTCGCCGCGAAGGGAATCTTGCCGACGACGCTAAGCCCGGCGCTCACCCCTACAAGGTTCGCTTCCGCGACGCCGACGTCAACGGCTCGCTGTGGGTAAGCCGCTTTAAATGGCATAGTGCCCGAAGCCCTCATCAAGTCGGCTTCGACGACCATGATCGCCGGATTCTTGGCGGCGAGTTCTATCAACGTGTCGCAATATACCGCCCGCATCTCTTTATTTTCCATACCGATGTCTCCTTGTCAGGCGTTCAGCTCAGAAATCGCCTGCGTCGCCATGGTCATGTCAACTTTCATGTTGTGGTTACCGACCATTCCTTCACAGAAGGCGGCGCCCTTGCCCTTGACTGTATCGAGTACGATCATGGATGGACGTTCCTGTTGCTGTTTCGCCTGTTGAATAGCCTCGTGCATCCGCTGAAAATCGTGGCCGTCCACCCGTTGGACATGCCACCCGAACGCCTCCCATTTCGCGCATACGTCGCCGAGGCTCATGATTTCATCGACTGTGCCGTCTATCTGGAGTTTATTGTAGTCGGTGAAGGCGATCAGGTGTCCAAGTTTGTATTGAGCAGCGAACATGGCCGCTTCCCAGTTCTGGCCTTCCTGTGATTCCCCGTCGCCGATAATCACGTATATGTAGCAGGGATTGCCGTCGATTTTTTGCGCATAGGCCATTCCGCAGGCCGCCGACAAGCCTTGTCCCAAAGAGCCGGTGGACATGTCGATTCCCGGCGTCTTCGTTCTGTCGCAGTGGCTAGGAAGGCTTGTTCCCCCTTGGTTCAATGTATCGAGCCATGTTTCAGGGAAGAAACCTCGAATCGCCAGCGTCGCGTAGAGGGCCGGGCCGGCATGCCCCTTCGACAGCACCAGCATATCTCTGTCGTTCCACCTCGGTTCTTCTGGCCTGACATTCATCTCCTGTCCGTAGAGCAAGGCCAGAATTTCGACTATCGAAAGGGCTCCTCCGATATGTCCAACACCTAGATTTGCGATTTCGTATATCGTCTTCTTCCTAATCTCTCTCGCAAGTTCCTGAAGTTTTTCGAGCTGGGCGTGAGGCAGCATGTATCGCTCCTAATTAGTTTCTTAGTGAAAATAACTATAACCCACAATGAAGCAGTTGTAAAGTTCTTGTTGTGGATTTTTTCACCAGAAGGGGGTAGACTGAATGCGAATGGATTCAGTTTCTTTCTGAAATCAATAAAATACCATGAGGTCCACGATATCGGGCCATCGGAGGAAATGCATGCAGGATAATCCCTTGAGAGCATCTGATATGAGGCTCCATAACAAGAGCCTGGTGTTGTCCCGTATCCATGCGTCGCAAGGAAGGGGAGTGTCCCAGTCGGAACTCGTACAGGAGACCGGACTCAAAGCCCCTACGATCTTCCGTATCTTTTCCGCATTGGAGGAGGAAGGCTTGATTGAGCCCGTCCAAGGTGGCGAAGGCTCCGGCCTTCAGAAGAAAGGACGAAAGCCGGTATCATATGCAGTATGCAAGGACGCTCGTTATTCCATCGGACTGGAGTTCTGGGCCGCATATATTTCCATCGGTGTCTTTGACTTCAGGGGTGATAGGATATTCTCCAGCATGGAACCATTGGGGGGCGACACGGATGTGGACGCGGTTATGGATAGTATCGTCCGCATGGTGACGGACAGCGTAGTCCGACTGTCGATTCCCCGGAACAAGTTACTCGGAATTGGCGTGGCGGCTCCCGGCCAGGTCGATCTGGAGAACCAGTTGGTCATGTATTATCCCCGCATCCATGGCATGAAGGCGTATCCGATTGTCAAGGTGCTGCAGGAACGGCTTCGGATGCCCGTGCTGCTTCACAACAATTGCTCGGCGATTGCCTTCAGCGAATATCGGTACGGAGGGTTCGACAACAAGGGCTCGATGTTCACCTTCCTGCTGCGGTCGGGTGTCAACGGCGCGTTTGTCCATGACGACCAGATATTTCTGTCAAGTCGCGGTACGACGTTGGAGACGGGACATATTCCCATCAACTTCGACGGGCCGCGGTGCGCCTGTGGTTCCAGAGGATGCCTCCAGGCGTATCTCCAGGATCTTGATCCCGATTCCTTGCAGTCCCGGCTGGCCTTGTTCGAGGGACTTGAAGCTCCGTTGCGTGCCGGCGAACCGAAAGCGTTGCGGACGATTGAACGTGCGGCCGGATACCTGTTGATTGCCATGAAGAGTATTATCAGGTTTTTGTCACCTCGGACTTTTCTGTTCGTGGGATGTTCTGAGACGGTTTCAAATGCCATCGCAGACGAGGTCCGCCGCCTGTTTGTCGAGCCAGATGCTTTTGATGCCGACATTCCCTTCATCTACGCAAAGGCCTATGATCCGCTTTTCGCCCAGAAGGGTGCGTCGGATCTGGTGTTGGCGGCTTTTTTCAGTTGATTTTCAGTTTTGTGGATGAAGTCTGTGAAGGAGCGTACAATATATGGTCGAACTCGGAACCGGAGAGTACTGGCGGACGGTCGATTTTGCGGACAGGAATGTTTGCGCGAAGGTCTATCCGCCGTCCGTTGCTGAGCATGTCCAGGATGGCCGAATCTTCGTGGATTCGGTGAAAAGCGTATTTTTTTGGCATCATTGTGGCTTTGGGTATATTTCCGGTTCCCCGATGCGAGAGTTTCTGTCGGATGTCGTTTCGTTGTTCTGGGACACTACGTATCGGAAACCGGACCGGCTGGTGTTGTTGCTCGATGATCATGGGTTGGAGTCTTGGATTCCGCTGGAGCGGGGGCTTGCCATGTCTCGGCGGCATGAATTTCAATATAGCGGCTGTCCTTCCCCCTTGTTAGGGGCGCGGCCGTTGCCTGAAGGCTTCGTATGCAGGGAAATCGGCGGAGGGCTTTTTGAGCGGCTTGCCGGAAAGGTGGTTCCTTCCATGTACTGGAGATCTGCATCGGAATTTCTGGAAAAGGGGAAAGGGTTCTGCATATTGCGCGATGGCAAGGCCGCGGCCTGGTCGTTCTCTTCCGCTGTGAGTCATGACGAAACTGATATCGGCGTGGAAACTGACGAGAGGTTTCGTGGATGCGGTTTCGCCACCGCTGTCGCCCGGCGAATGATCCAGTATGTCCTGCAAGAGGGGAGGCTCCCCGTCTGGCAGTGTCAGGTCAGCAACGCGGGTTCGCATCGTACCGCTGAACGGCTTGGATTTCAGATAGCCAAGACACATTCCGTGTTTCGTAAAACGATTCAGTGATATCTATATGTTCATGGGGGACGTCTACAAAAAATGTCCTGCATATTCCTCTTGACGAGTTTTCATTCATGAGCTTTACTTACTTTAAGAAAGTAAATAAAAACCTGTCGTCGATTCTCTTGTCCGTAATGGGAGCGGCGACAGATTGAAGGAGCCTTCGTGAAACAATCGGTCAAGCTCGGTATCGTCTGTCTAGCGCGGCGGACCTATGATTTCCATGCCGCGGCGCAGTTGTACAAGGATATTCTTTCCGATGTAGGCCGCCTGGAACAGGTGGAATGGGCGGTCGTTCCCGAACTGGTCATTTCGGTGGAGGAGGGCAGGGCCGCGGCAGAATTCCTCGCCTGCTCCAACGTCGACGCCGTCGTATGTATTTCGGGGACCTTCCATCTAGGACACCTGGTATTGCAGCTCCGGGAAGCTGTGAGAGTGCCGTTCTTGCTGTGGGGCTTGCCGGAGTTGCCGTACAACGGTGGCAAGATTCGTCTGAATTCCGTATGCGGTGTGAACCTGAATGCGTCAAACCTCTATAAAAGCGGTATCGACGACTACCATGTCATTGTCCAGAAACATATCGATGAGGACTGGGTGGATGCGATACGGGCTATCAATGCGTTACGTCAGGCCAGGATTGGTATCGCTGGCTTTCGGGCCGACGGATTCTTCAACGTCGGCGTGCAGGACAACCAGCTCTATGGCGCTACCGGGGCTTTCGTAGACCATTATGAACTGTCGGAAATTCACAATTGGCCGGTTTCAGATGAGGCGGTTTCCGCAAGAAGGAAGCAGATAGGGGAGACCTTTGATGTTTCCACCCTCTCGGAGTTCCAGGTGGCGAAAGTCGCCGAGCTTTCCGCGAAACTGTGTGCGTTTTACAAACACTATGGTCTTTCCGCCCTTGCCATCCGATGCTGGCCTGAATTCGCCCGTGATTTCGGTATCGCTCCCTGCGCAGCCATGTCGTTGCTCCAGGCGGAAGGTCTGATTCTCGCCTGTGAAGGAGATCTGGACGGGGCCGTCTCCATGATCATGCACAGGGCGATTGGAGCGGAGACTCCGTTCCTGTTTGATTTCTCCCAAGTCGATTTTGAACAGGATTTCGCATTGTTCTGGCATTGTGGTGTGGCTCCATGCAATTTGTGGGATGGCGCTTGCAACCGTTCGCTCGATACCTATTTCGCCGGAGGAAAAGGCGTTACCGCCGATTTTGTATTGAAATCGGGGGACCTGTCAGTTTTGCGTCTTGATTCCGCTCGTGGAGAATATCGGATGTTCTTGCAAAAGGCTACCGCAATACCGATGGAAAAACTGTTGCGCGGGACGTATATGAAGGCGGTGTTCAGTCGTCCCGTCAAGGAAGTCCTTGGCCTGGTGATCGACAATGGCTTGGCGCATCACTCATCCGTCGTGTACGGGGATTTCCTTCGTCCGTTGAGGATCGCAGCGAAGTTGAAGGGGTGGAGGGTCATTGAATGACGAGGGCTTGAGACGCTCGTCGGAGGAAAAAAACAGGGCGTGGAGGAAGCCCTGGAAAGAGCTGCTGAAAAAAGAGTTATTCATCACTTGTAAACGATATGTTGCTTGGTCTCTGACGTTTTTCACCATTTTTTATTGACAGTCCAAAAAAATCGTGCGTAGATATTTATATATTTCTTACATTAAGAAAATAAATACAAAAGGAGATCGCATATGTTGCATTCAAAAAAGGCCCTGATGGTTCTGATGCTTGTCGCTTTGTGCGTCCTGGCCCCCGTATTCGCAAATGGCCAGACGGAATCATCGAACAAAGAAATTGAACTTCGTTGGGCGAGCATCTGGGTGGGGGCGGATAGCAAGGCCCCCGCGGTGGAGGCGCTCGTAGAGGAATTCAATGCCTCCCATGCGGGAAATATCAAGGTTGTCATTGAGCCTCAACCCGACTACAATGCATATGAACAGAAAGTCAGGACATCCCTCGCTGCGGGGATCGCTCCGGCGGATATTTTTACGATTAAGCTAAATCCAACGACTGAGCAGTTCTACCAGTCGAATCTTCTGATGGATTTTGCCAAAACGATGGATTCCTCTTGGATGTCTTCGTTTGATTCAGGTTCAGTCGTCCAGTCAACGGTCGATGGCCAACTGAAATCCCTTCCGATGGAAAACGCCATCCTGCCGATCTGGTACAACATGGATGCGTTCCGGTCCGCAGGTGTAGCCGCGGTGCCGAAGACCATGGACGAAATGTATGATGCGTTCAATAAACTCAAGGCCGCCGGGATTGCGCCGACGAGTCAGATGACCGGCGATACCAATGCATGGACTTCCATGATCTGGTTCTCGCATCTCGCGGTTTCCCTTGGTGGCGTCGACATTTGGTCGAAGCCGTTCACAGACCCCGCGTTCGTGCAGGCTGCTTCGATATTGAAGGACATCATCGTCAACTATTCGACGGCTGATGCTGTCGGTCTTGGCGCTGGTGGGAGCGGGGGGCATTTTCTTGCGGGCCGTACCGCTGTATTCTCCAACGGCCCTTGGTACGCGGGAAGGGCCGATCTGGCTGAGACGCCTTTCTTTGGCTCGATCGTGATTGACGGGCTTCCGCCCGCCGGGGCGACGACTGGATTCATGATCAGCCGTCTCCAGGCGAATATCTGCGCCGCCGCGACCAAGGACAAGGCTCGGGAAGCCGCCATTCTGGAATTCCTGCGATTCTTGACCAAGCCTGAAAGCGTCGCCAGGATCGCTGAATCTTCCGGGGCTATGTTCGCTATCAAGAATGACTATCGGCCGGCCAATGTCTTGCAGAAACAGTTCTACGACATCGCTGCCGCAGCTTCGACGACCGCATTCGATCTTGAAGCCGCTTTGGGCGCGGAGGTTACGCTTGAGTTCGCCCAACAGCTCGGCGCTTTGGCGTTGGGGCGGATCACCCCTGAAGAATTCTGTGCGTTGGTCGACAAAAAGATCGAGCGATAGCATCTGGATTATGGTAGGCTGAGGTCGTAATCCATTGGGACGCGACCTCGGCCTTCTGGAACGTCTGAAATTTTCAGGCTCTCCGGAAGGCTTGGAGAAAACGATCTGGACGGATGTACGGATTGGAAATCAAAAGGGGTGCGAAGATGAAAGAGGCTCGTGCGAATAACCATTCCAACCTGTTGGGGCGGACGCTGTTCCTGCTTCCAGTCTCGGTCCTGTTCCTGGCTTTCTTCGTCTATCCATTTATCTTTACCGTCATGACGAGTTTCACGACCTGGCGTGGCATCGGCTCGATGAAGTTCAACAGAATTTCCAATTATGCGAAGCTTATTTCCGACCCTACCTTTCGCAAGGCTTTGCTGAACAATGTCGTCTGGGCACTGTGCCAGGGGTTCATACAGGTGCCTCTCGCGGCTATCGTCGCCATGATACTGGTACGCAAGCCGACGGGGTGGAGATTCCTGCGCACGGTATATTATCTGCCGAACGTGATCAGTACCGTAGCGCTGGCCATGGTCTGGGTCGCCATGTACAACGTGACCGGTCCCGTCAACATCGTGCTTGGCAAGCTGTTCGGCGTGATGCCACGCAATTGGTTGGGCGATCCTTCCACCGCGTTGGGGGCGGTGATTTTCCAGACTGTCATCTATATCGGCTATTTTATGATCGTATTGCTTGCCGCCGCCATGAATATTCCGAAGACGCTCTATGAAGCGGCGGAGATCGATGGCGCCAGTACATTGCAGCAGGAGTTCCGCATTACGCTTCCGATGCTTCGCGGGAGTCTCGTCACTACCATGACGCTGGCCATGGCCTATGGCATCCGGCATTTTGAATCGACCTATCTCATGACAGGCGGAGGCCCCGCCTATGCCACGACGACGATGGGCATCGACCTGTATCTGAAGATGGACGCATTGCGTTACAGCGAAGCGAGTACCGCCGGAGTGTTTCTGATATTGTTGGGGACGGTGGTGATCGGCTTGCTCCGAAAGCTGTTCGGCAAGTCGGACCCGATGTCCGAAATGGCTCAGTAGGGGGGGGAAGCGATGAAATACCGACGTTCCATTGCCTATATCGTATTGAACACGGTTAAATGGGTATTCCTCATCTGTCTGCTCGCGGTGGCGTTGCTGCCGTTGGTCTGGCTGATAGTCAGCTCGTTTCGCACGAATCTTGAATTGCAGGTCTCCCCGTTCGGACTACCGTCGAAGCTACAGTGGAACAACTATGCGAAGGCGTTCGCAATGGCGAGCCTGCCACGCCTGTTCCTGAATTCCATCATCGTGTCAGTGTGCGCCGTATTCCTGAACATCACGGTGACGGCAATGGCGTCGTTCATCCTTTCCCGCGAACATTTCAGGGGGCGGGACCTGATCCATACGATTCTCACCGCCGGCGTCTTGATTCCGGTCATCTCCTTCATGGTTCCCTATTTCACATTGGTCACGAAAACCCACTTGTACAATAAACTGATCGCTTTGGTGCTGGTCTATTCGGCGGTGAACATCCCGGTATCCATCTTCTTGGTGACGGCTTTCATGAAGAGCATCCCCAGAGAACTGGAAGAGGCCTCGATTATCGACGGCTGCGGGTTCTTTCAACGTTTTTCCAAAATCATTTTCCCCTTGTCCCGATCTGGGCTGGTCACTGCGGGTACGTTTTGCTTCATCTATGCGTGGAACGAGTTTTTGATGGCGATGCTGTTGACCTCCAGCCTCGAGTCCCGGACCATACAGCTGGGCATCAAGTTCTTTACCAGCCAGTTCATCACCGACTATGGAAGCATGTACGCCGCTATCGTAGTAACGATTATCCCGAGCGTCGTCGCATATATATTCCTTCATGACAAGATTATCGGAGGATTGACCGCTGGCGCTGTGAAGGGCTAGAAAAGTTCCTTTCGTACGCGGATGGCGCAGTTGTCCCCAAAGCTCATGGGGAACAAAGCGCGGATAGGCGAAGATAGGCGAAGATAGGCGAAGATAGGTTTTCGCTCTGGCGTGAGATCGACGGAAAATGAATGGCAAAGACGAGAAACAGGGCTGATATGAATTGCTTCCGGGCATCCTCTTATCGGCCGGCCTGGAGGAAATATGATAGCTTGTACGATGGATGGGGACCGGCTAGTCGTCGCATATGACGACCTTGTCTTGATTGATCATGGCGAGAAGCATCCGTTCATTATGCTCGGTGTCGGGTCGGCCGACATAGACATGTATCGCGGCAATTATTTTTTTTCCGAACAATCGCTGGAGAAGAGGGCGTTATGCGCCTATTCCGTAACGGAATCCTTGGTGGAGGGGGTTCTGCACTATCAGTTGCGCTTCGGAACCGGCGATGCGGTGGTGTGCTGTTCTCTGTTTGAGCAGGATGGTCGTCTGCATATGGAATTCGAGGTTCCTTCGCTTGGCTACAACAGGCTTTTGCTACGATTCCATGCTACGGACGATGAACATGTCTATGGTTGCGGTGAGCAGTTTTCCTTCTTTGATCTCCGGGGTAGGCATTTCCCTCTATGGACACAGGAACAGGGGGTGGGGAGAAACAAGTTGACAGCGATTACTCAGATAGCCGACCGCGAGGACCGGGCTGGCGGGGACTATCATACGACGTTCCATCCGCAACCGACCTTCGTATCATCCCGTGGGTATTTCCTCCATGCGGAAACCTATGGATACGCCGATTTTGATTTTTCATGCGCTCACAGCCATAACCTGATGTTCTGGGATGTTCCATCGGAAATCGTTGTTGGACGGAAACCTTCGTTGCTGGAAACAGTGCAGGATGTCTCCGCTTTCCTTGGTCGCCAGAAGGAGCTTCCTGACTGGTGCTACGACGGGGTGATCCTCGGCGTGCAGGGAGGAACCGAAACATGTCTGCGCAAGCTTGAGGCAATGTGTGCCGCCGGTGTGTCGGTATGCGGGATATGGGCCCAGGACTGGGTGGGGGAGAAACTTACTTCGTTCGGCAAACGGCTCCGGTGGAACTGGCAGTGGGATTCCTCCCTGTATCCGGGATTGGATTCCGCCATCGAGGATTTGAAGAGCCGGAGCGTCAGGTTCCTCGGCTATATCAATCCATATGTTCTGGAAGGTTTTCCGCTGTTCGAGCAGGCCAAGGCCGCGGGATATCTGGCGTTGACGCAGTCCGGCGATGTCTATCTCGTCGATTTCGGGGAGTTCCTCGCTGGTATTGTAGATTTTACCAATCCAGGGGCTTGCCGTTGGTATCAGGATGTGATTAGGCGGGAACTAATTGATTTCGGTCTGTCGGGCTGGATGGCCGACTTCGGTGAATATCTTCCCACCGATTGCGTATTGTCAGATGGTAGCTCCCCCATGCTGATGCACAACGCCTGGCCTGGATTATGGGCTCAGGTAAACCATGATGCGGTAGCGTCAGCGGGTATGGATGATGAAATACTCTACTTCATGAGGGCGGGGAACGCCAGAAGCCTCTCCGCCTGCCCGATGATGTGGGGTGGCGACCAGAACGTTGACTGGTCTGAGGATGACGGCTTGCCGTCGGCGCTGACTGGCGCCCTGTCGCTAGCGATGTCTGGAATGGGGTTGTGCCACAGTGATATCGGCGGATATACAACGCTTTACGGCATGTCTCGGACAAAGGAACTGTTGCTTCGATGGTGTGAGTTCGCTGCGTTCACCCCGCTGATGCGAACCCACGAAGGGAACCGCCCAAAGGAGAACTGGCAGTTCGACGGCGACGAACAGACGGTCGCTCATTTTGCCAGAATGACGGCGTTGCATGTGGCGTTGAAGCCGTACATGAAGGAACTGGTATCATTAAATTCCAGGGAGGGGATTCCCGTCATGCGTCCGGTGTTCCTGCATTATCCAGAAGAAATGTTCTACAAGTGCAAGGACGCCTATATGTTGGGTCGGGACCTGTTCGTTGCGCCGGTGTTGGAACCTGCTGCTTCCCGATCCGTATTGCTTCCCGATGATGCTTGGATACATCTGTTCACAGGCGAGGAATTTGCCGGCGGGTATCATCTGGTAGCGGCGCCGTTTGGTCGTCCGCCTGTGTTCTACCGCAAGGATTCCTCTTGGAAGGAGCTGTTCGCGGGGCTGAGGGTGTCCTGCGACCTGTAGAAATGTCCGGCTGACCATAAAATCGTTACTGTTCTTGCACCTCAGTTTGTCTGGCCTGTCGCTTGGTGGTATCTGAAAAAGAAAGTTCCCCGTTCTCACTTGTAGGGGATGCTGTTTGCATCGTAGAATACCTTCAGGGATTACATTGTCAGGAGGGCGCGATGAGCAAGATAACGAATGAGCCGCGTAAGAGGTGGGGTATCCTGAGAGCGATCAGGGAACAATTGGAACACCGCGCCCTGTGGCTGTATCTGTTGTGCGACGAGGCCTCGAAGAATGGTGTGGAATGGGAGGCGTTCGCACCCGCCGCGATCAGGCGTTGTGGATTGTACCAAGGCGGCGGGCTTGTAGCAAAGGGGCGAACTTCCAGTCTCAAAGGATTGCGCAAGACCCTGTTCACGAAGCCCGCCCAGATGGTGTTTGAAATGGATGTCGTTAAAAGTACGGACGATGAGCTGAACATCGACTTCCATTATTGTCCTCTCGTCAAGGCTTGGCAGAAGCAGGGGTGTAGCGACGAAGATATCGCCCGATTGTGCGACATCGCCATGTGTGGGGATCATGGGATTGGAGAACGCTACGGCGCGAAGCTCGATCTTCCCCAATGCATTGCGAAAGGCGATCCTGTCTGTCAGCTCCGGTATCATAAGAATTGACGACCGCCGGCTTTTTTTGTTGATTGACCTGGGGGCGTCAGTTCGTTGTGCTTGTTGGTGGACTGTCCGGGATTAGGGCATTGGGGCGAATGCTTTGGAGCATAGTCCCATTGGCTACTGGTCTCCGGTGTTTTCAGCTTTTTGCCGGGTGTTTATTTGTCCTCTATAGATGAAAAATTTACAGACAAGGAACTCAGTCGCCAAGTTGACCAGCATTGTGCCGAACAGGACCAGGTAGTCATTCGCGCCATGCGTAACCAGTGCCTGTCCCAGCCAAGTGGACAGTGGCGTGAAAATTGCGTAGTAGACGCCAAGCTTGAGCATCGCCACCGGTATATTCGCAGCGGACTTGAAGGTGTAGCGGCGGTTGAGCGTGAAATTCCACAGTATTGAAAGAACCAAGGCGCTTATGTAGCTCGGCCAATAGGGAAGTTTGAAAATTTCTTCGCCAAGTGTGAACGTGATTGTTTGGATGACGCCCGCGCTGATTGAAAACAGGGTGAACTTGACTATCTGTGCAAAACTCTGGTGAATCGTCTGTTCCTTGTTCATAGGGGCATCGTATAGTGTTTGTTTTGCCATGTACAGGACGCTTCGTTGTGATTCCGCTTGTTTTTGTGAAAAACTGTTCTCGCATGGTGATTGCAGTGGTACACTATGGCCATGGGCGTATCCGTCGAATGGGTGAGGAGGTTTGTATGCAGCAGTTTGCGACTTGGTGGAAGGAGGGTGTGGTCTACCAGATCTATCCAATAATGAGGTGTGATAGCGATAGCGGCAAAAAGCTAATAAAATCAATGGTTTTGCGGACAGCGGATAGACAGGGAATGTGTTAAAAACTGAATACGCACACAAACGGCGTTACCTTAACCCCTTTGGGGGAGAAAGTAAC
>JAXEWB010000027.1:0-17415 GCA_034114085.1 Sphaerochaetaceae bacterium
AAGCGCTCAGCTCCGCAGCCAGCGCCAGTACGGTCCGAAAGCCATCGTCCAGGCCATATCTCACCAATACCGAGGCGTATTCTGGCGGAACTTCTATAGTAAAGACCGTATCACCATACAAAGCGCGGTCTTCGTCAGGAAGCGCCAGCAGCCTGTCATTTTTAACAAGATACACGCCGAGCGACGTACCATCAGCGCCGGCGGCGGAAACCAGCGCCTGCGGAACGACCAGCTCAAGCTCCACTAGCAGCGTATCCGGCATATCCCTGCGCACCGTCGCCCGCTGCACGACGGGAAGCTGTTCAAATCGTTTTTCAAGCTCCGACAGCCTCAGTTCAAACTGGGACAGCCCCTTCAACGGCCCGGCGATCCTGTTCGCCGCCAGCGGGACTTGCCAGGCGTTTCTATTCGTCGTGACCACGACCTTCTGCACATCGAAATACGGAATATACCGCAGGGAATACCAAGCGAGCAGGACCACGACCACGGCGAGCAACAACAATATCTTTACTGAGGCCGGAACCCCCGACGCATGCGCACGTCTACCCGTCATGTCTAGATGAACCTTCCGGGAAATAGAATTCGTCCACTTCCCTCGATACGTTTACGGCGGCGGGTTCCGCCTCAACCTTCCTCACCTTCTTTCGCCTCCCCCGGAGAAGCCTGTCAGGTTCCAGGCGACCGCCGGCGATCAGCATGATGCGGTAAAGCAAGGCGCATTCGCACAGCACGACAAACAGATTCGTCCCCCCCTGTGAAAAGAAGGGCAACGGGATGCCCGTCGGTGGCAGCACTCCCGTCACTACCGCGACATTCACCAGCGCCTGTCCGATAATCATGGTCGTGATACCGAACGCCGTATACGCCAGGAAACGATCCCTGTCCATCATTCTCAACCATGTACGGTAGCCAAGCAACGCAAAGAGGAAGAACAAGATGAAAATCAACAGGATCCCGAAAAAACCCGTCTCCTCGGCGATTGAAGCAAAGATAAAATCGCTCTGCACTTCGGGGATCAAGCCAAGCTTGTACACTCCATTTCCCAGTCCGACTCCTGTCCAGCCTCCCGCCGCAATAGCTTTCCTCGCATTTGTGACCTGCCAGTTGATACCCGCGGTATCCATGTCGCTAAAGAAAAAAGCGGCCAGTCGCTTGACCCGATAGGGTGCGAGGAACAAGACGAAAACAGCGGGAACCGCCAGGAACGCAATGAACAGGGACATCCAGCCAAAGGAAATTCCACCGACGACGAACAGGGAAAGACAGACGCAGAGATAGACGATCGTTGTGGAATAGTCGCGTTGCAAAAGAATCAGAGCGGCGAACAACAACACTACAAGGGCGGGGACAAAAAAACGCCGCAACTTGGCCTGCTCATGCTTCTCGGATGAAAACCAACTCGCCAAAAAAAGTATCAAAGACAATTTTACCAGCTCGGAGGGCTGGAATGAAGGCAAAGGCCCTATGCTCAACCATCTTCTGGCCCCCATCCGGGTCTGTCCGAACGGCGTGTACAGCGTCATGAGCATCAGGAGGAGACAGACCGCCAGCAGCAATGGCGAACACTTCCGAATCCATTTCATCGGCATGAACCGTATGATGACTGAGCATATGGCGGCAAGTACGATAAACATTGCCTGACGCAGGAAATAGTAGTGATGCGGAAGACCATGGGAAAGTGCTTCGTCGTAGGAGGCGCTGTACATCATGACCAAACCGACGCCCGTCAACGCAACTACGACGCATAGGAACGTGAATGCGCTCATTCCTCCGCCGACGGATGGATCGAAGCCGCTCGACAACGGACGACGTCCGTCCGGCCGTTCCTCTCCAGCGTATTTCCAATCATCGTACTGTCTTCCGCTTTCCAACATGGCAGCGTCCATCCTCCAATGACGTTCATCAACCTGACGATCCCAATATACCGCATCGTCATCCTTTTCCCAACAGGGAAAAGAAGTGTTTACAAATATTTTACAAGGAACAGAATCGACGCTACGACAACACACAGATACCCGACGATTCTGAACCGATCGACAATCTTGTTTTCCGATATCCCCTGTCGTTCGTATACATGGTGCAACGGAGCGATTGGAAATACTTTCCGACCCTTGACCCGGATAGCAAAAATCTGGATGAAAGAGGTGGCGAACTCCACGAGGAAAACGCCGGAAGCAACGAGAACGACAAGCTCGATTTTCAACAGGAGGGCGAAGATCGCGATTACCGAACCAATCGCATGGCTGCCACAGTCGCCCATGAACATCTGGGCAGGTTTGCTGTTGAACCAGAGGAACGCAAGCAAAGCGCCCAACACCGCCGCGCCGACGATAGCCATGTCCATCCCCCCCGTCGCAACGGTGGGTTGAACATAGTCGCCATAGATCCCATGTCCAAAAATGACGCTGATAGTGGTGATCATCAGCACGACGGGAAACGCATTACCAGCGGCCAACCCGTCAAGCCCGTCAGTAATATTCACCGCATTGACGAAATACAGTATGTAGACGAGGGCGGCGATCCGATACCAACCGCCGATATCGATCGACTTCTCCGGACTCCATGGAATCGTGACGACAGTCTCCTGCAACTGACTGCAAAACGCGGTAAGACTCAGTACCGTGGCGGCGGCAAGCACCTGCATGGCAAGTTTCTGTCCACTTTTCAGGCCGTCACTGTCCTTTCGCGTTATTTTCAGGATATCATCGACAAGTCCAACCAGACCGAACAACCACATCCCTACCAGAGGAATCCAAGTATACCCGTCAGTGACATCCCCCAGCAACAGAACGGCCGCCGAGATACCGACCAGAAAAGAAATCCCCCCCATGGACGGAGTTCCCGCCTTCGCCGCCTGCTCCTTTACAAGTTCTGGCTTGATGGGAACCTCGGCATTCTTTTTCTTCAGGATACCGATCAGACGACGGCCAAAAACAAACGTAAGTCCCCACGAAACCAGCAATGCGGCCAGTACTCTGATCATTTGTACTGCGAACGATCCCTCCGAAAACAAGAAAAACATCGGCATCCCCTTTATTTCATTCAAGTTTGGCAACTTTATCGATAAAATACTTCTCTCCATAGACAACGAAGAGCCATCGCGGCCAGCACGACGGCGCAACGTCCGAAGCGCCATTGATTTTTCCTCTACGCTTCCGACTCTCAGCCGACGGACCGGATCGCGGGAACCAACCGTTCCATCGCCATGGCACGGGAACCCTTCAACAGGAACAAGTCACCCTTGTGCGTATCCTTCTGAACGGCTGTCTCCAACTCCTGATAGTCGTCAGTAAAGAACAATGTCCTGCCATACCCGCTGCGACGCAACAGATTCCAGGCACTCTCCATTTCCCTGCCGTACAGGAATGTACTTTGGGGGTTCACGGAGAGAACTTTTCTGCCGATGGCTTCATGGGCCGGTTCGGACTGCTCCCCCAGTTCCTTCATGGAACCAAGCACGACTTTCTTCCCGCCGCGCCATCGCACTGAGCCAAGGTAGTCAAGGATATTTCCCGTAGAATCTACGCTCGCGTTGTAGCAATCCTCGATAATCGTCACATCACCGCTGAGCACCTTGCTCCTGCCCGCTATAGGCTCCATCTTCTCGATGCCGTCTTTGATCTGCCCGGCGGTCGCGCCGATTTCCCGCGCTACTCCAATCGCGGCCAGCGCATCAAGCAACGAGTGTCTGCCGACGCACTTCAGATGCATCCTCAGACCGGCGTAGGAAATGCTCCAACCATCAAGACCGAGTTCTTCAGCTCCTTCGAACCCATATGTAGTCGTCGGGCCGAACTGCTGGAGCGTACAATTGCGCAATGCATCGATCCAGGGTCTCCATCCGCAGTTTTCCGCTATAAAGCCACGTTTCAGCCCCTGATGAAAAATCTTGCTTTTTTCCCTGGCGATGTTCTCGACATCACCCATCTTGCCGACATGTGAGATACCGATGTTCGTCAGGATACCATAGTCGGGTTTCCAGACACCGAGCATGGTATCCATCTCCCCGATATGGTCGACACCCATTTCAAATACGCCGTACTCGGTCCGCGGCCCGACTTGCAGAACGCTCAGCGGCAAGCCTATTTCCGAATTGAGATTGCCAGGAGTCCTGACGGTCTCCCCCATGCAGGACAAGATAGAGCCAACCAGTTCTTTCGTCGTAGTCTTTCCGCAACTTCCGGTAACACCGACCTTCGTCACGAGGGGGAAGGTCGCCACATGGGCCGCGGCGAACGACTGCAATCCCTTCAACGTATCTTCCACCACGAGGATTCCCACCTGGGATCCGTCCAAATCATGACGTACCTGAGGAAGATGCGAAGTATCCACCAGAACCGCGGCGGCGCCTCTCCTCATTGCGGTCGCAACATAGTCATGGCCATCGCAATGTTCGCCCTTCAGCGCTACGAACAACGAACCAGCACCGCAAGTACGGGAATCAATCGACACAGAAGTGACCATCCGCGGCAGACACTTCTTCTTTCCATCCAAATAGACAAATCCACCGGCCATGCTGGCGGCCCGGCGGATTGAATAGGAAAAGGAACTGGAACTTACGGCTGTCATAGCGGACCTCCTTCCAGCGAAGCGACACGGACAATCTGATCAGGGGCGATTTGTTGAAAATAGATATCCTGAGCAGTCGCGGAGTCAATCAGATTCTCAGGCATCTGCGCCTTGGCGATCTGAGCCTGCAGTACCCGCTGCTGTTCTTCCAGCAATGTCACGTTCCGTACACTGTCTTGCAAGGCCATGGTCAGGGAACGATTCTCGCCAGCCTGCCATACCGGGACGAAAACGCAGGCCTGGATAAACACCAGCATGAACAGAAGGACGCCTTTTTCCGTCCTCGATATAGCCCTGGCAGTGTTCCGTTCCTTTTCTCTCATGTTCATTCCTCCAGCTTTTCGACAACCCGCAGCTTTGCGCTACGGGACGGCGGGTTGATCCGGCACTCTTCATCCGTAGGGATGATTGGTTTCTTGGTGAGGATCTTCACCGTCGGCTTGCCCCCGCAGGTGCAACGCATCGCCCCTGGAGGACAGGTACAACCATCGGCGGCTCCTTTGAACAGCCATTTTACCTTGCGGTCCTCCAACGAATGAAAGCTGATCACTCCGATCCGCCCCCCCGGGACGACCAAGTCAATGGCCTGCCGCAACGCTGGTTCAATCCGGTCCAGTTCCCTGTTGACTTCGATACGAAGCGCTTGGAACGTCCTGGTCGCCGGATGTATCCTTCCATATCTATATGCGGGCGGAACCGCCTTGTAGATGATTTCCGCCAGCTCGTCGCTCTGTGTAATTCGCTTCGACCTGCTGTAAGAACAAATCGCCGCGGCTATCCGTCTGGAATACCGTTCCTCGCCGAACTGATAGATGATATCGGCCAGCCGTTCTTCCTGATATCCGTTCACTATGTCCTCGACGGTCAACGGCGCGGTCTTGTCCAATCTCATGTCCAGCTCTTCGTTCTTCCGAAATGAAAACCCCCTGCCTGACTCCTCATAGTGGAACACTGAGATTCCCAGATCGAACAGGACCAATTCCGGTCTTTTACCGTCATAGGTAGCCAAGAATTCATCGAACCAAGTATTGACGGCATGGAAACGATCGCCAAAAGGGGCCAGCCGCGTCTTAGCCTTCTCGATGATTTCAGAATCCCTGTCGAGACCGATTACGCTGAGTTGGGGATATCGCTCCAGAAACAGCTTGCTGTGTCCGCCCTCCCCTAAAGTACAGTCGATCATCAATGAAGGACTCTGCGGCGGTACGAGCAGTTCCAATGCTTCTCTCTGCAAGACGGAGTAATGTACATATTCCATATCACCGTCTCCCTTCGAGTTTCAGATCTTCACTCAACGCCTGAGACGCCTCATCGAAATCCCCGTCGCTTTCAGCCATATACTGTTCGTAGGCGGCCGGATTCCAGATTTCCAGGTAATCGTAGACGCCGAGCATGACGCTCTCTTCTTTCAGCACCAGTCCCGCGGAATCCCTGAGGGTCGGAGGAATATTAATCCTGCCGGATTTGTCTATCTCACATTCCTGAGCCGGGGCGATGATCCTTCGCTGGAGCAATCTCAGCCGTTTGTCGAACATCGCACCGGGACCGTCCATGATCCGTCGGCGCAACACATCGAAATAATCAGGAAGCATGATCCACAGGCATTGCTCCACCCCACGGGTAATGATCAACGTATCCCCTTCCAGGGACGCCCTGAGACGGGACGGGATAAGAATTCTCCCTTTGTCGTCAATCGTATTGCGGTATTCACCGGTCAGCATTTTTGCCACTCTCCACCATGCAGGACATCATTGCCGGGACTTTTTCCCACTTCCTACCACAAAGATACACTCTCTCCCACCGCTCCACAATTGTGAACGCAATTGAATTGATATGAAGTCCATATAAGTTTAAGGAATTTTACTTAACAAACGTAAACCGCAAAAAAGCACCTGGGCAGTTCTGGTAAATTTTCATGTCCAAGAGCCGATTTGCCCGACGACGCATCATGCCGATGGAAAAACACATTCGAAATTTGATGATTTGAAAGTAAAAACGTTGATCAGGGACGTATCCCGGACGTCCCCTCCCACGATGACCGACCATCGGTTGTCTGGACATGAGACACGTCAACGCAGACGGAAATGACAGGCAGCCCCTTCACAGGAGCTTGTCATTGAGCGTTGTTCTATAGGCTTGCCCTGGAATTAGTGTTCACACCCACCACCATCGCCGGGTCGTTCCCGGGTCGTCCTCATGCGGGAAAGGCGATGTGGGCGTGTGGGTATGGAGATGGCGGGGGATTCCCGCCATCTGGTAAGGTGTTCTAGCATCCGATATCCACATATCACCAACAAAATAATCGAGTAGGTCAGATCCTTTCGCCTCCGTATTTACAGTATGTACTCAGCTTCGGATTTCACTTCAATTTGCAGTTTCATTCATACATCCGGCCTTGTATGCGTTTTCTGTCCGCAGGCTCGCGGCGTCGCCTCCAGCTTCCTTCGGACCCAGCATCACTGCCAAGCCCTTGCCTTGGCTAACGATTTCATTTTCTCAAATGAAGCTGTACACGTAGCGGACCTACACCGCTATGCCTATGCCGGACAAACAAAAAAAAGCCACCGGGACGACCAATGCATCCCAGTGGCTTCTCGCTGTTTTCATGACAGCTTAGAAACAATCACCCCCGACCACTATTGAAATCGGGATTGAAGATATTGTAGTCCATGTCGGGAAAAATATTGTCCCGCTTCTCCGCCTTGACCAGCCATTCCGTATTCACCGCATTCTTGCACATGTTTTCATAGACAAGGTTGAAATTGCAAAGATGATCACGCAAGCGCTTGTCGGCATACCCGACGGAAGTCTTGTTATGCAAAATGAACGGCCAATCACTGGCCATGGAAAGCAAGACTTCCCTGGAGGCCTGGTTCAGAAACCGTTGCTTGAGAGACTGTTGATCAGGGAATCTGATAGACAGTTCCTCCATTCGTTCTATGGCCTTGTGAATATGCCGGTATATCCAGGCGTTGGAACCATCCAACCATACAGAAGAATACCCACCTTGCCCCCAGCTGGAATATCCCGGCTGAACGACTTGCAGTTCAGGCGAAGCATTCAGGTAGTCCATCGGCGTAATCAAGGCAATGTCCTCGGTCACCACGGCCCTCCTGATTACAGCTTCAAGCCAGTCAATACCTTCGAACCACCAATGGCCAAACAATTCAGCGTCAAACCCCAGAGTGTAGAACGGAGCCTCCCCATGCAACGACGGTTCTAGGGAACGTCCCTTCATCTTGACTCTATATATGAAATTATCAGCATGTTCCTGAACCTTCTGAGCGGCTATTTCCGACTGATAGACTTTCTTTTCGTTGGTAGGACCCGTAATAGCCCAGTATTTGTATCCGGTAAAAACACGAACCTCCGGCTCATGAATATATGGGCGGATATAGTCCATCGGAAGATCATAGCCGATATCCCGATAGAACTCCCGGTAATGGCTATCGCAAGGATAACCTTCCGTATTCGACCAGACCAGACTAGTCAGATGGTAATCACGGGGGAAAGCGGCAACTCCATTGGGACAACGTATCGGTGAATAATCACCGTACTTGACCGGCTCTGAAGCAAGCAGCATGCTGTGGGAAGAGACTTGGAACCACTCAACTTCCTGTTTGCGGAGATAGTCTTCCAGACCGGGGAAATACCCACATTCAGGCAACCAGAAACCTTTCGGGGATTTCTTGAAATGACGGATATGGGACTGGATGGCGACTTCCACCTGAGCCTTGATAGCCGTCGGATAATCGGCGTATAGCGGCAGGTAGGCATGAGTCGCGGCGGTAGTGATCAAATCAAGATGGCCGCTCGCCTCAAGGTCCTTGAACCCTTCAAGGACGTTGTTATGGTAAAGATCACAGAAATCGGAGAGGTTGCTCAACGTCCGGTCGTAATACATTTGGGCGAGGGCGACACATTCCCGCTGTTCCAACCCGCACCGTAGAATTTCCTTTTCTCCAAGCTCCTTGTGCAATTCCAGATAGCGGATGAAACGTTCCTGCAGCGCAGCGTCCGCAAGCATGGCGCAAAGCGTGGGAGACAAACTGAAGGTGAGCCGGAAAGAGATTCCTTCGCTTCTCAGCTTACGGAACATCCTCAGCATGGGAAGGTAGGTTTCAGACAAGGACTCGAACAACCAGTCCTCTTCAAGGAAACGGGGATATTCGATATGCCGCACGAACGGCAGATGGGCATGCAAGACAATACTGAGTCGATTAGTCGCCATGTTCAGCTCCTCATACCGGCCGACAGAGAATCGGCTATTTCTTGAACGGTCGGATTGTCCACCACGACACCATCCTTTGTAACCAATGACGAGAAATAGAGCTTGAACAACGCAGGATCGGCGTTCAGCTCATCAAGGTGATCAGTCCAATAGCATTTCGGAGTCTGCACGGATTTTGACGCACACAGTTCTTCAACTCCGCCTTCCGCATCGAGACAACATAACGCGACGGAATAGATAGAACCCATTTCCGGCAGATTGATGTTCCAGTCGGTATCATCGAAGCCAACCGTTATATCAAAGAACTCTACATCAGAAGCGCCTATATCGGACCGTTGCATGGACACCCGCAGAAATAAATCCTTCATTTTCCCCGCTTCCTCGATACGGGCCTTTTCAATCGGGGAGATGCTCCAGAACGCATAAGCCCAATACGGATCACGAAGCAACAGATGGATTGTCGTTTCAGCATAGACATCAGGAAGCCCTTCCACACCGGGAAGCTCCAGCTGGAGATCCTCATTGCCACGAAAATCGGTCAGGCTGTTGCAATATCGCCGCCGGTTGACTTTCGCATCACGATCGGTACGGCCTTCGAACTCCTGTTCATCGTACAGGTCTTCCAGAGCTTCGATCAGCTCCTCCCTCGACAGGGATTCCCAATCCTCCATACTTTCCTGTTGGGCTATGTACTGTAGTTCCGTAGTAGTAAGCGCATCAATTTTTATGAGTATCATCGTCCAGACCTCTTCAATCCGACCCTATTGGACGACACTTGCGAACATGGAACCAGAACTTCAAAATCGGCTTTCCTACAGATCACTATTACCTCCGTTGTTCCGGCACCTTCAGCGAGTAACGACACAGTTGCAGTACAAGGTCACCATATAGAAACGATATTATTAGTATGGTAGAGAAAACAGGTTTTTTAGTCAACAGAACATACAAGCCTGAGAATTTCACAGTCTCTGGGGAAAAAAGGCTGTCCCGCTCTTGTGTGAAAAAGAAATGAAACCAAGCGCCCCAGTTCCGCACGAAGCCCTGACATCTGCATGCCCAAAATGCCGTTTTGCGCTTTTTTCTGTTTTTACGTATCGTAAAACCGGGTTTCTATGGTATCTTATGGAACATGGATAAAATAACGCATGCAACGTGTTCTTTAATACTTCACGGACATTTTTATCAGCCCCCAAGGGAGAATCCCCTGACGGGCATCATTCCCAAGCAGATATCAGCGAAACCGTATGAGGACTGGAACGAGCGCATATATACAGACTGCTACAGCACGAACTCCCATTCCCGCTACCTTTCGCCTTACCGGCATGTTGAATCGATTACAAACAATTTTTCATATATTTCCTTCAACTTCGGTCCGACACTGCTTTCATGGATCGAGGAAAACCATCCCGACATCCATGAACAGATTGTCCAAGCGGACAAGGAAAGTCTGAATCGTCTCGGACACGGAAACGCAATGGCGCAAAGTTTCAACCATACGATCCTTCCCCTTGACAAGCCGGAGGACGCAAAGCTACAGATTCTCTGGGGCATCGAGGATTTTTCGCACCGGTTTGGCCGGGCGCCAGAAGGAATGTGGCTGCCGGAGGCGGCGATCAACGAAACAATCGTGGACTTGCTGGCGAAAGCGGGAATTCGGTTCGTCGTTCTGTCCCCATGGCAAGTGGAGCAGATTGAAATTTCAGAAGGCGTCTGGCAGAATCTCGCCGGCAAGCCGGCTCCATATGGCGAACCGTATCGCCTTACGGGGAGGACCGGCAGGGAAATCGCGGCGTTCTTCTACCATCCTGGCCTAGCGGAAGGCATCAGCTTCGGACATGTGTTGCGTGACGCGGACGCCCTGTATGCGAATCTGCTGGAAATCAAGAAAAACGATGGTCAGCCATTGATACATACCGCGACCGACGGGGAGATATATGGACATCATGAACCGTTCGGGGACATGGCGCTCGCGGCGCTAATCAGAAAGATCCATGACAGGGGCGACTTTGAGTTGTCCAACTACGGTACCTACCTCGCGGCTCATCCGGCGACTCTCCATGCAAAGCTGTATGCGGGAGAAGGCGGTCTGGGGACTTCCTGGTCCTGTTCCCATGGGGTGTCCCGATGGTGGAAGGACTGTGGCTGCCATACTGGCGGTGAGGACGGCTGGAACCAAGCCTGGAGAACCCCGTTGCGCGTCGCGTTCCGCAACCTCGCAGAAAAGCTCGACGCCATTTTCTTCCGTGAGGTTGACCGTATTTTCCACGGAGCGCTCGCACCCGACACCTTGCTGGAGCTTTACGCACCTGTCATCTGCGGAGCCCGGACCATGGAGCAGTTCCTTAAAACGTTGGGGACCGCCTATTCATACGGCACTGAGGAATCGACCACCCTCGCCCTGTTGCTGGAAGGAGTCAAGAACAAGCATTTCACGTTCACCAGCTGCGGTTGGTTTTTCAGCGATATCTCAGGCATCGAACCTCGACAGAACATCAAGTATGCGCTGTACGCCATAGACCTCTACCAGCAGTTCACGACCGAAGACCTGTTGAATCCGTTTCTCCAGGACTTGTCCAAAGCGAAAAGCAACAAGAAAGGCGAAGGCAACGGGCTGACCATAGCGAAACAGGAAATGCAGGGGCTTCCAGGAGAGGTTGAGGCCGCATTATTCTTCGCCCTTAACAGAAGGATCGCGCGGCCGGAGGAATTCGAGAGCATCTATGGCCGGTTCCGGCTGAACAAGATTGAACTGCGCGGTTCAGATACGTCGATTGTGGAGCTGATCGACAGGGTGTCACTGAGATTCTTCTCCTGCACCGTGCTTTCCGACAGCCGCAGCCCGTCAGAACTCAGATTGTTCATCGGCATCCATAACGAAACAGGCAAGTGCGTCGGCAAGTACTCAGTCACCAATACGGACATCCCGCTGCGAATGCTTGACTCAATCTATCTCTGGATCGACCGTTCGCTGAGCAAAGTCACCGACAACGATTTGGCCGCAATCGCCAAGGATATCAACAACTATTCGATGTTGATGAAGAACAGTAGGTATCTCCCGATGGAAACACTATATATCGAGAACATCGGGACATGTCTTCGGGCCATCAAAAGTCTGTTTGTCACGCCGAATACGCTCCCCTGGGCCCAAAAACGCGAGAGCATCGGCCAGCTTATCGAGTTCATCCAGAAGAAAGGGCGGCCGGCGGAGATTGAATCCGTCAACAGGATATTCAGTGACGAATGCAACCGAACGGCCAGCCAGATACGGGAAAAAGGGCTCAATTATGAAACAGGCACATATCTGATAGACCTGCTGGAAGTGGCGCGTTCCCAAGGCATCCAACCGGATATCACCCAAACCCAGAATGCGGTTTACCCCTACTTATGCGGGAAAGCGCAGGAACTTTCCACAATGCTGTTGCAATTGCTATGCGACGCATTGAATTTCGAACGTTCGATCCTAGCAGGATAAACTGATAGCGTTTTGGTGGAATGCCAGAGACCTTCTCCGCCGCTGTCCAGCTTAGTCGCTGTCCAGCAGTTTTTTTGCATGTTCGAGAGAAACTTCGCTTTCAGAGTCCCCGCTGAGCATTCTTGCTATCTCATGCACCCTGGCGTCATCTGAGACGGGAGTTATCCTTGTGTAGGTACGTCCCTGCTCCACGTTTTTCGCCACGACGAACTGAAAATCGGCCCGGGCCGCTATCGAAGCCAGATGGGTGATGGCAACCACCTGCCGCTTACGGGACAACTGCTGAATCTGCTCCCCTACCGCATTGGCGACAGCGCCACCGATTCCAGCGTCCACTTCGTCAAATACCATGGTCTCGACATCGTCGTTTTCCGCAAGGACGGTCTTGATGGAGAGCATGATTCGGGACAGCTCCCCGCCCGATGCGATTTCCCTGATGGGACGCAGTGGTTCCCCCGGATTCGCAGAAATCAGGAATTCAATCTGGTCACATCCGTTCGGACCGTATTCACACGATTCTACGCCGATGGAAAACACTACCGACCCCATGCCGAGATGCCGCAACTTGGAAGCTATTTCCTTTCCCAGCAGCAATGCCGCCTTGCGCCGTTTAGCGGAAAGCCCGCGGCCTTGTTCAACAAGCGCTTCCTCGGCACGCCCCAACCGGCGCTCAAGCTCAGCAAGGGCTTCACTGCCATTTTCCGTCTGGCGCAACGATTCCTCCGTCCTCGCAGCGTACGCTATGACTTCATCCAACGAGGGACCGTATTTTTTCTTCAACCTTTGCAATCTTGAAAGCCGGTCTTGAAGCAGGTCAAGCCGCTCCTGAGAATATGACATGTTGCTCAGATAATCCCTGACACTATCTTGAATATCCTCGCATTCAATCCGCAAGCTTTCCAAGCGTGCGGTATAGGCGGACAGAGCGGGATCTCCCTTCGCGGCCCGCGCCATTGCCGTTGTCGCTGCATGAAGCCCCGCCAGAGCGCCGTCACCAGAACCACTTCCTTTGAGACTGTCATGGACGAGCGTCAGGTTTTCATGGATATGTTCAAATTGTGAGATAAGCTGGATTTCGTCCTTCAACGCCTCGTCCTCGCCCGGCTTCGGCTCGACTTTCGCAATCTCTTCAAGCGCGAAACGAAGATAGTCCTCTTCTCTCGCCCCGGCCGCAATCCGACGTGACAACTCAGCGTATTCTTTTTTCAACGCCTCCCGAGACGCATAAGCCGCGACATAATCTGACAGCTCTCCGCCACAATCTCCAAAGGAATCAAGGACAAGCCGTTGCCGTTCCTTCGACAGCAGAGACTGATGGTCATGCTGTCCGCTCATGTCGATCAGCGCGTCGCTGATGGTCGCTAGGTCGGCGCGAGTCATAGGCTGACTCTGGACATAGATCATTCCGCGGCCGTTGGCTTTGACGGTACGGCGAATCAACAATAGGCCGTCCTCAACCTCCAGCCCATGTTCACCCAGCCAGCCATACAGCGGATTGTCGTCGTCTAGATGAAATACAGCGCTCACTACAGTCTCGTCGCAACCGCTACGGACAATCTGTCCATCGGCCTTTTCCCCCAGCAACAGGTTCAATGCGCCGAGGATAATCGACTTGCCGGCCCCTGTTTCGCCACTGATGACATTGAACCCCTCGCCGAAATTGATCCGAAGGTCCTCAATCAATGCGAAATTTCGGATTTGCAATTGCTCAAGCATGCATGCCTCCCGACCAGTTCAGCTTTTCTCGAATGACATCGATATAGTTTCGCCTTCCACTCGTAATCAGCAAAGCCCTGCTTCTGGATTTCTCCACGACGATTTTGTCCCCTTCTTCCAACGGACACAATTGCTGTCCGTCCACGGTCAAAACCAAATTCGTCCTCTGTCCGAAGGGGATGTCAAGCGTCAACTGAGATTCGCCATTGACTACCAACGGCCTGTTTGACAACGTGAACGGACAAACGGGGGTAACTATCAAAGCCGACAAGTCTGCGTCGAGGATGGGTCCTCCCGCTGCCAGGCTGTAGCCGGTTGACCCCGTCGGGGTCGCTATAATCATACCGTCAGCTCTGAAAAATCCGGCATGGGTCTGGTTGATCGTCAGATCCAGGCTGATGACTTTGGACATGCCGCTTGAAGTAACGACCATTTCATTCAATCCATGAGCCTGCCATATCTTCTTGCCGTCACGATAGACTGAGACGCGAATCATCAACCGTCGCGATATACGAATCTGTCCTGAAACATATTGCTCAAACGCCTCCGTCCATTCATCGACAGAAATCTCAGTGATGTACCCGAACGTACCGAAATTGACCGCCAGAATGGGAATCCCCAAGTCCTGGATGTAACGGGCGCAATAGAGGACTGTACCGTCGCCGCCAAGCGTAATGACAAGATCTGTATCCTGATGGATATGTATGGAGCTGTCATCGCCTTCCGTATGACAGACATCACAGAGGATTGCTTTTGAAGCAAAATACTCCTGCATGGTGCCGACAAGAGGCAATGCGGCGGTTTTCTTGACATTCGCGATAATCAGCACCCGCTTTACGGCCCTGTTTTCCATGAACGCCTCCAAAGAAGGTTATGGCAGATGGGAGATGACTTTCATCAGCATCTCCACATCGGCTCCCGAAAGGAACGGATAGATAGGAAAGGACAGTCCCCTCATGATGCAGGGAATAGCGGCGGGAAACAAGTCGAACCTGTCCTGATACGGTTCACCGACGCATCCTTCAAATGTCCTCGCCGAAGAAACCTGGTACTTCAGCGCGAACTTGACGACATCGTCCACTCTAGAATCCAGCACTACTGAAAAACGGTATCCGTTCGGTTCAAAATCGATATTGCCGATGCCGAACAGCTTGTGCTGGGTCTTCAGCAGGGACTGGCGGAACAGCTTGTACAGTTCCTTCCGTCTGGCGAGCTGGGTCTCGACCGTAGAGATCTGGACGATTCCCAAAGCGGCGTTCATGTCAGGCAGTTCTTGATAAATAAGTTCATCCCCGAAAAGTTCCTTCAACGCCTGCCTGTAGGCATTATCGGAAAACACGACCGCCGCGCCCCCCGCGGTGGAGACGACGCCCTCTTCCTCAAACGCACAGACTACGATATCCCCCCATCCGCCGGCCTTGATGTCCCCGTAGGAGCTTCCCAAGCTCTGTGTAATGTCCTCGACGACCTTGATTCCGAGCGATGAGAAATCAGCCTGATACGGAATCATTCCGGAAGGCTCATGCAACAAAATGGCGGTCGCACCTTGATTGACCAAGCTACGGGCTTGATCCTCGGCGAGGCAACCAGTATTCGGGTCTATATCCCCAAGAAGCAGTGTCGCGCCCAAATCAGACGCGATTTTAGCGTATACGGATGGAGAAAGCACGGACGCGGCCACCAGGCTTCCGTTAGTCACGCCAGCAAGTTTCAACGCCGTCTTCAAGGCGTCAACATAGCTGCGCAAGGCAATCCCTCCGCCGGCAATGTTCACGAATGTCTGAAATTGGCGAAGAAATTCCTTCTTGCGTTCTCCTGGACCGATGCGTTCATCGACCATCGTCTGCAATACTGCGTCCATGTCCTTTCGACGCAACGTTGGTTTGTAAAATCGGATCAAGGCCACGGGCATCTCCCCCTGTAGGTACGTCTACAGAATACAGGAGAAAAGATCAAGAAACAATACCTCGTTGAGCAGATGTTTACTGGCGACGACAAGAACCCGCGAAGTCAGTCCCCATCAATACCTGATCCGAATCTGGGCAGAAACATCAGTTGAGAAACGCAAGCTTGCACCACTGTACGGAAACGAGCAGCTTAAATTTGGATATGCATGGTTCTACTGCTCAAATACGCGCTGCTGCTCCTTTCATCCGCATTCTGCTCACCGTTGCTACGTCCTTTATGACGGGATTACGTCCTGTATCTGTCGCCTACGTCCTGTATGACGGGATTACGTCCTTTATGTCGGAGCTATCTGTCGTCTACGTCCTGTATCTGTCGTCTACGTCCTGTATCTGTCGTCTACGTCCTTTATGTCGGGATTACGTCCTGTATCTGTCGTCTACGTCCTGTATCTGTCGTCTACGTCCTGTATCTGTCGTCTACGTCCTTTATCTATCGATTACGTCCTTTATCTATCGATTACGTCCTTTATGTTGTTGCTACGTCCTGCATGTCGGGATTACGTCCTTTATGACGGGATTACGTCCTGCATGTCGGAGCTACCTGTCGCCTACGTCCTGCATCCAGAATCCATTAGCCCACACACGCGGTTCCACACCGCCGCCTTCTCGATACAGACATACGTACCAGCATCGGTGGAGTCACAACGCCGACCGCAGTATCCGTTCCACGATCTCCTTGCTGGCTATGCCTTCATGTACCTTTCGGCCCTCGACAAAAAAAGTCGGAACATACCAGTAGTCATAGGAATCGGCGATCGCAGGATTTTTCCGTTCCTCGATCATTTCCACATGGACTGACTGTAGATCTGGATGTTCCTGCGCTACCTCTTCCATCCATTTCAACGCCCGCTTGCAATGGGGGCATGTTTCTTGATAGAACAACTTTACATTTTTCATAATGGTGACCTCCGTTTCCACAATACGAAAAAACAATGCGGGGGGATAGTGACTTTGTTACATACTATCGAATCCATGCTATTGGACATGCAATATTGTATTCATCTTGCCATACAGCCACTTGACAGGACAACACGGCAATTCCAATGCCATGCGCTCTGCCATGAATCGAGGCATCTCGCCTTCAAGCCATGTTTTTAATCTCATTTTTACATCATTTCGATTGCCAACAGCATATTTGGACTGTAGAATAAATATGATTCGATGATGTTTGTGCGGGAAGTCTTTACATCCCCCAGTCCACTCTACCAAGCGCAAAAAGGGAAACAATGGATATACGTCTTAAAGGATTGACAAAAACCTTTACCAATAAAGACAAGCTTGAAACAGTCGCGGTGAACGACCTGAACGTGACTATCCCCTCAGGGCATCTCGTCGGCCTTCTCGGGCCTTCGGGTTGTGGCAAAAGCACCACCCTTTTTCTTCTCGCCGGCCTACATAAGCCTACAAGTGGAGAAATCTGGTTCGGGGATGAAAACATGACGGAGAAAGCCCCTGAGGAC
>JAXEWB010000028.1:0-30735 GCA_034114085.1 Sphaerochaetaceae bacterium
CATCTGGGTTTCAGATGATCTTCCGTTCTTGGGTAGGCGCATCAGAGAAGTAACTGGAAAAGCCCGGCTTTCCGCCGGGGTGGCGGGAGCTTGCAGCAGCGGACCGACACCCGGTCGCGGTTATGCTTTTGGCGCGTAATGTGAGAATTCCATAGAGAACGTCCCCCGGCCTTGGGTTGAAGAACGCAGCGCAGTGGAATATCCGAACAGCTTGCTCAATGGGGCCTGCGCGTGTATATGGTCGGCACCAGGCCTGCTCTCCATGCTGTTGACGATTCCTCCTCTGGCCGTAAGGCTGCCGATGACATCCCCGACGTATTGGCTCGGCACGGCAATGACCACATTCATGATGGGTTCCATCAGGATCGGACCCGCCTGCTGACATACCGTGTCGAAGCACATCGCCGCACAAGCCTCAAAGGCGAACTGCGTCGCCGTCAGCTCACTATAGCTTGCAGCGGTCAGCGTTACCTCCATGTCGCAGACTTCATAACCAAACTTGATTCCGCTACGGAACGAATTCTCAATGCCTCTCCTGATTGCGTCAAAAAATTCTGCGGGCATATCTTTCGGATTGACCAAGGACTTGTATATAGTTCCTGAGCCGGATGCCAACGGTCTGACAGAAAGGGATACACCAGCTGCATTCTCTTTGCCCGCGAGTACTTTTGAGAATGTTTCGCTGCCGCTGGCTTCGCTAGTGATGGACTCTCTGTAAGTAACCTGCGGGTTGCCTACCCGGGCTTCGATTTTCATCTCCTTGGTCAGTCTCGTCACCAAGACGTCGAGATGCAGCTCTCCCATTCCGCTGATTACCAACTGACCGGTTTCCGCATTGTCCTTCCATGTGAACGTAGGATCTTCCTGCGAAAGCACCTCCAGCGCTTTTTTAAGCTTGTCCTGGTCGCTCATCGTCTTGGGCTCGATTGCCACGGAGATTACTGGCGCGGGGAAGTTCATGTCTTCAAGCAGTATCTGGCTTCCTTCGCTACCGATTGTATTGCCCGTCTGCGCTTCCTTGAAGCCGACGATGACACCGATATCCCCCGCCTGTAGCTCGCCAAGCTCCTGAGAACGGTTCGCATGCATGCGGAGTATCCGGTTCACTCGTTCACGTTTCTTCTTGTTGATGTTCAATATCGCGGTTGACTTCCTGAAGACGCCGCTATAGACACGGACGAAGCAAAGCGGCCCCGCTTCCCTGTCCACCTGAATTTTGAAGATCAGGGCGAGGGGGGGGCCTTTGACATCATGCCTGACTTCCACTTCTTTGCCTGTCTTTACCACGATGCCCTTGATTGGAGGAATATCACCGGGCGAGGGAAGCAATGCGACGATTCCGTCCAACAATGTCTGCACTCCGATGTTTTTCAACGATGAACCGACGAATACCGGAAGTATCTCCCTTCCTATCGTTGCTTTTCGTAGCGTGGCGATAATCAGGTCGACGGGGATTTCCTTTCCGTCAAAATAGAGTTCGGTGATTTCATCGCTGTATGATGCGACTGAATCGATCATGCGTTCACGCCAAAGCGCGGCTTCCTCCACCATCTCCGCAGGTATGTCCTGCCGAACGACCGTAGAGCCTTGGTCCACCGCATCGAACGTGACATACTGCATCCTCATCAGGTCGATGATGCCGGAGAAATTGGATTCCGAACCGACAGGAATATACAATGGAACGGGGTTCGCCCCCAGCTTGGTTTTCATCTCCTCGACGGCTTCAAAGAAATTCGCGCCAAGGCGGTCCATCTTGTTGACAAAAGCTATACGAGGGACATTATACGTATCTGCTTGCCTCCAGACAGTCTCCGTCTGGGGCTCGACGCCTCCGACTGCGCAAAACACGCCGACCGCACCGTCAAGCACCCTCAGCGAACGTTCTACCTCCGCGGTAAAATCCACGTGTCCCGGAGTATCGATGATATTGATCTGATGTTCCTTCCAAAAGCAGGTCGTTGCCGCGCTGGAGATTGTAATACCCCTGTCCTGCTCCTGTTCCATCCAGTCCATGGTTGCTTCGCCGTTGTCCACTTCTCCGATACGATGATTCTCACCCGTATAATACAGGATGCGTTCCGTCGTAGTCGTCTTGCCGGCGTCGATGTGGGCCATGATGCCGATGTTTCTTATCATCTTTTCGTCCATACTTTGTTCCTCATTACAGCGGTGGTACTGTAACACGAAGCTACTCCGCTTGTTAAGCCCTACTTGGTTAATGCCTGTATAACTTCGTTCTACTCAAACGAGTTTTGGCCATTTACACAAACTTTTTTGCACGCCCTATGTCGGAGCTACCTGTCGCCTACGTCCTGTATCTATCGATTACGTCCTTTATGTGGGGATTACGTCCTTTATGTTGTTGCTACGTCCTGTATGTCGGGATTACGTCCTTTATGTCGGAGCTACCTGTCGTCTACGTCCTTTAGGATGGGATTACGTCCTTTATGTCGGAGCTACCTATCGTCTACGTCCTGTATCTATCGATTACGTCCTGTATGATGGGATTACGTCCTGTATCTATCGATTACGTCCTGTATGATGGGATTACGTCCTGTATCTATCGTCTACGTCCTTTAGGATGGGATTACGTCCTTTATGTCGGAGCTACCTATCGTCTACGTCCTGTATCTATCGATTACGTCCTTTATGTTGTTGCTGCGTCCTTTAGGATGGGATTACGTCCTGCATGTCGGAGCTATCTGTCGTCTACGTCCCGCTCCCCAGCGGTCGCATACGCCCTTGCGATATTGCTGGTTCCTGTATATCGGCATATCGGATGATTCTTGTTATGGGAATAATGGGGGGGCTGCGCACAAAAACAAAAGATTTGCATTTGGAACAACCCCCTTTCTTTAACTTGGAGATTCCTGTATCTCTAGGTATGCAGCAGCTACAGTTTGTTGACCCGCAACGCACGCATTGCATTGAGAATCGCGATTACGGCGACGCCGACATCGGCGAACACCGCCATCCACATGCCGGCGATACCCAGAGCACCAAGGAATAGCACGACGGCTTTGACCGCCAATGCGAAGACGATGTTCTGTCTAACGATCCTGTTCGTCTTGCGGGCGATGAGCATCGCGTCCGCGGCACGGGCGGGATCATCCGTCATGATCACGACATCGGCGGCCTCAATGGCTGCGTCACTACCCATTGCTCCCATCGCGATACCGATATCGGCGCGCGCAAGGACCGGGGCGTCGTTGATACCGTCTCCGACGTAGGCGAGAGTGCCTTGGCGGGAAGCCATGATATTCTCCAGTTCATCGACCTTCATCTGTGGTAACAGGGATGCATGTACCTCGTCGATACCGACCTGCTGAGCCACCAGTTTTGCGTTTTCGGCTGCATCACCGGTAAGCATGACCGTCTTGTCGACGCCGAGCTTCTTCAAACGAGCGATAGCGGATTTCGCGCTGTCCTTGATTTTGTCCGCTACAAGGATGCGGCCGACAAGCGTACCGTCGATAGCGATGAACACAACCGTACCAGCTTGCCTGGACATCGTGGGAAGATTGATTTTGTCGCGTTCCATCAGCCTGCCGTTTCCTGCGAGTACCCGACGTCCACCGACGGTAGCCTCAATCCCCATGCCAGCGACTTCCTCCGCAGATGTAGCTACAAACGTCCGGGTCTTCGCAGCCGACACAATGGCTTTCGCGACGGGATGGTTGCTCATCTGTTCTGCGGCGGCGGCATAGTCGAGCAGGGTAACCGTGTCATAATGTCCATCATACAAATCAACCATCTGGACATCGAACACCCCTTCAGTAATCGTACCGGTCTTGTCAAATACGAAGGTATCGACTTTCGCCAACGCCTGGAGATAATTGCCGCCTTTGACGAGTATGCCTTTTCTGGCGCTTCCCCCGATTCCTCCGAAATAGGAAAGGGGAATGGAGATGACCAGCGCGCAGGGGCAACTGATTACAAGGAATACGAGTGCCCGATAGACCCAAGTACTGAATGCGCCGAACCCAAGGAGAGGAGGCAGAACGGCCAGGACGACCGCCGCGATCACGACCGCCGGAGTATAGTACCTGGCGAACTTGGTGATGAACTGCTCACTAGGAGCTTTCCTGCTGCCTGAATCCTCGACCAGCTCCAGAATGCGGCTGACGGTGCTGTCTTCGTACTTGCGCTCGACCCTGGCTTCAAGGACGCCTGTTGTATTGACGCATCCGCTGATCAATTCATCGCCGACATCGACCTTCCGCGGTACGGGTTCTCCGGTCAGTGCAACGGTATCGAGATACGAAGAACCGCTGAGTACCGTTGAGTCCAGCGGTATGCGTTCTCCAGCCAGAACCCTGATGGTTTCCCCGACCTGTACCCGCATAGGGTCGACCACTGTCGCGACGCCGCCGCGAACTACCGTCGCCGTCTGTGGCCTGATATCCATCAGGTCCGCGATGGAATTCCTGGAACGCCGGATCGCCGCTCCCTGAAAGTATTCGCCGGTCTGATAGAATATCATTACCGCGGCGGCTTCGGCATAGTCCCCTATGATGGCCGCACCAATTGTCGCCACCGCCATTAAGAAATTCTCATCGAACACTTTGCCTTTGAGAATGTTTCGCAACGCTCTCCACAGTACATCGTAACCAGCCAGGATATATGAAGCGACCGCAAGGATGTCCGAAGGACGACCTGACAGGAATTTCCCGACAACGAACAGGGCCAATGCCGCGATGATTCTTGCCAGATCCGCATTGAACCATGCATGCTCGCCTTTCGATTCCCGCTTGGCCTTGCAATTTTCCCCGCTGCACAACGGACAGGTGCAACCTACAGGGTGTCCCGCTGTACGGGGACGCTCCCGTACAGCCTCGTGTTCCACATCGTCGTCGATATCGTGCCATTGTGAACAATGGCACGGCTCCTGGCCTTGTGCGATGTGTTGCCCCGTCTGATCGCAATCGCAATGTTCTGCGTCATGGTCGTCGGTGTGATGCCTATGTCCGCATTCGCGCTCGCCGTGCATTGCATCTCCTTCTTCATCCTGTTCGTCGTCAGCTTCATCCTCGTCATGACAGCAGTCGCAACCGTGGCCTTCTTTATGAAGATGATGTTCGCGTTCATGATCATGTTCACAATGACATTCTTCATGATTTGCGTGAGAATGTCCGTGCGCATGGCCGTGGGCGGGGGGCTGGGAGAGCCTCAATGATTTTTCAGTGATTGCTTCGCCGGTTTCCCTGCACGTCAACGTAATGTCCGGTTCCGTCAGGATCGCGGTTCGTACCACTTCTTTCCATACGCCTTCATTCTGGCCGTCAGCGACAATGACCGTCAGCTTTTGGTTCATGAAGTCGAGGCGAGCTTCCTTGACCTCTTTCAGGCGATTTATCGCTTGTTCGACTTTCGCTGCGCAGTTGGCGCAGTCAAGGCCCGCGACGTTCCATGTTCTTCTCATATGCAACGGCTCCTCGTGCTGTGTGAATATTTCAATATATGAATAAGTGTTCATATATTAATATGATTGTGTTTGAGTTGTCAACATGCAAATGAAAACTTGAATGATTATTCTTCTGAATAACTGACTGAAAGGTTGTCCTGATAGGCCAGCGGGTCTCTCTGGCTTTCATAAATTCCCGTCCTGCCGGAACAGATGCACCCGAAGATGCACACAGCGAAGAGGAGGGTGGGGTTCTCGAATCCGAACAATTCCAGACTCAGCAAGAAACAGACCAACGGAAGTTTTGTTCCTCCGCTCAACGTTCCTATCGCACCGAATACTGTCATCATCGACACTGGCAGACCGAACAAGGGTGCGAGCAGGGATCCTGTCGTTGCGCCTATGACCATCAGCGGAATGATTTCGCCTCCGCTGAAACCGGCTGTGATGGTCAGCGCGGTGAGCAGAAGTTTAGCCACAGGATCGAGCCAGGTGGTATGCCCTTGCGCGGCTGCGGTAAATAGGGACAGGCTCAGGCCGTTGTAGTCGAACGAACCTGTGGCAAGGTAGAGGATGCCTGTACAGGCGAGGAGCATCAAGCTGCTGTATAACGCCCTAAGCAGGTAGTTTTGGGAAAGCTTCGCGATGAAATGCTTGAAAATCTGGACGATGGTGCAGAATGCAAGACTCAATAGTCCGAAAATCACTCCTGCCATGCAAACGAGCAACAACGGGGAGAGGCCGAAGGCCACCGATTCCATGGGCCCAGCAAGGGCTATCGGCTGATTGCCCAGCGCTTCCGAAATAATACTGGCGGTGAAACTGCCCGCCATGCAGGGGAGAAACGCTTCGGTCCTGGTGATTCTTGGACTGGCGAACCGGAGCCCGAACCACGTTCCAGCCATCGGCGCGTTGAACAGCGCTCCGAATGCGGCGCCCGCGCCGGTGATCAGCCATATCCCCGTGATGTCCAGCCTGTCGGACTTTTCGGCCTGCCGGCCGATTTTCGCCCTCAGTTTCTGTTCAATCCAGTTCATGATGCCAGCGATGGCGGTCCCTATCTGTACGCCAGCGCCTTCCTTGCCTCCCGACGCCCCGGTCAGGTGGGTGATCGCCGTGTTGACGAACATCAGCGGAATCACCTTCGGCGACAACGCCACGCCTTTTGTCGTCTGTCTATGGTTGCTGAACGGAATATTCGACACACGAAGCGACGCAAGAATACGCTCGTTTATTTTTTCAATCGCCAAATTCGTTCCTTGGCGTAAGTAAGCTCCTGTTTTCTGGAACAGCCAAGCTGTACTGACTGCTCCCGCGGGAATCAACAGGATGAGAACCGGATGCCCGGTTCGGAATTCACTGACATAGTGTATCATGGATACAAGCAAGTACATGACCGGGCCGATCACAAGGCCGACAAGGATTCCTCTGACCAGCCAGAGGAGCCAGTTGAACGAAATGAGCGGCTTGGGTGATAGAGACTGTACCTGAGTATGCGCTTTCCCCGCTTTCATCATCGAATATCATATCTGGAAAGTTGCGTTAGGTAAATGAAAAATTAACGTTCTGTTAGCGGACTTGGACGCTGTACGGAATTCCTTCGTGGTTTTCAAACTTGACAACGGAGTTTCCCGGGGAGATGATAGGGAAAATACCGCATAGGGGAGAAGCATGGAACTGACAAAAAAAACTGTCGCCATATTGATGGTCCTGGCTGTGGCGGGCGCGTTGTGGGCCGCCGTCGATCTTTCTCAGGCCGATACTTTGTATGTGATGGACAAGCCCGCCGAATGCAAGGCCGAGCTTGAAAAGCAACTGGCGAAGGCCGCAAGCGCTTCGGAACGTTCAGATGTGCTGTGGCGTCTGGCCCGCGTCCAGGTGACGATTGGGGATGACCTGGACAAGAACGATAAAGATGGGCGTTTCGCCGCTTATGAGCTAGGTCAGGAGTACGCTGAGCAATCCATCGCAGAGAAGCCCTCCGCCATGGGATATCTTTGGAAAGCCTCCAACATCGGTCGCTGGGGACAGACCAAGGGACCCTTGAATTCCTTGTCAAAGGCGAAGCCGATGCTTTCCGACCTCCGCATCCTGGTCGATGATTTGAATTGCCTCGATTCTTCCGAAGCCTGGTATGTCCTCGCCAGCCTGTACGACCAGCTTCCCGGCAAACCGATTTCCTTCGGTGATTCCCAGTACGCCATCTCGTTCGCCCGAGCCGCCGTCGATACGATTCCTTCTGAGGTCATCTACCCGGGGACGTATCAGGCTCTCGCCGAGATGCTTTGGAAACGTAACTGGAACATGTCCAAACGTGTCGCTGAAATTACGAAGAAGCAGGACAAGTGGGACAAGGGCGGCGGTACCAATTTCGACAAGTATATTCATTATGAAGGGAAGGGCGGTCCGTCGGCCCAGCCGTTCTACTCCTCCGTGCCGTTGTCCCGGATGTCCGACAGGCAGGAGGCCGTCATGCTGCTGCTGTACGCCAAGGCGGTCTACGACTCCCGGTCGTTCCATTCCCGGGCCGACCAGCGCAATATCGTGGAGATTCAAGAGCTTACCGCCAAGTGGTACGCTGAACTGGCGAAATAGCCGTTCCCGTCGGCCACTGAAACGATATTGGACGGGGAACGGTGATATGCGGTTTTGTCGGCGAATCGTCCCCCTTCCTACCGGTAATCGGTAGTCAATAGCCGATACGAACGGGGCTGTTTCTCGGTCTCCGACATGTGAAACAGCCCAGCGCCAACGGTATGGAACCTTTTTTTGCGCTACTCCTTGGGGCGGCCTACAGTTCGCCCGCCAGGATGGCGTCAATGACTACCGAGCCGACCTTGTAGTTGTTCTGCATCGCCGTCTTGAAGATGTCCGCTGATTCTATGTTGCTGTCTGATGCGAGCGATTCGTCAAAGTCGGGATCCCAGAGACTTGCGGGAGTCGCTCCGTTCATGAACACATCCATGTTCACGGAGTCCCTGACGATGATGTACTTGTCGAGCATCCCCAACCGGTCGAGGACGACGGCCAGCGCCACATCCTCCATCTCGGTCAACGCATATGGATCGGGGCAACCATAGGTCTCGATCATCAGCTGTGCGTTCTGATGGTCGTACATGCCTTTCCAGTAGTTGTCTCCCGTCACCGTCGTTCCTCTGAGGACCTGCGGATTCCGTATCGCCCACGGTGCGTCGTCGAATGTGACCGACATGAAGTTTCTAGTTTTTGGAGTGGTGGATATTTCGACATCCTTCACGAGGCCGTACACGTTGTCCATCAGCTCAGGATTCAGGAATTTCACTGAAGCGTTGTCATAGCCGCTGTCATGGAACCATGTCGTCGTCGCTTCCGGCGGGAGGTCGCGGTAGTCGGCGTGATGCCCAAGATCGTAATCTACGGCGGCGGTGATCACGAATACATCTCCCATCACCCCATATCCATAGGCCGACCCGGCGCAACCGGTACTCAATACATACGCATCAGAAAAATCGAAGCGGGGATCCTGCAAAATAGCGGCGAGGCTCATCGCCGCATTGACCTTTCCCATCCCCGTCACGTATAGGGCCACTCCATCCTTGACATGGAGCTGGTTTCCTTCAAAGCCCCCATTGATGTCATAGACATCGCCGTTCTTGCAATAACCTTCGTAATAGTATTGCGCTTCACCGGGGAAGTCTCCGGACATCTCTCCCACTTCAAACTTGGGAAGCACCAGAACCTTGATTTCGACAGGATTGACAACTTCTGCCGCGCCTTGTGCGAAGATCGCACAGGTGGACATTATAACGAACAACACCATCGCAATTGTTTTCTTCATCTTTACACCCCTTTGCCGCATATCGCACTGCTCCTAATGTAACAGGGGGCGTATAGATAAATCAAGCGAGCGTAGTCCGATATTATTGCGAAACCATGTAGGTTTGCAACAAACATGATGCGAAGCGGAATAGAATGGAACCGGGAAACGTCAAAGAGGATGTGTCGCAATGGATGCTTGTCACTTTCTGCGGGGAATCTCCTTGTTCGGACGAAGGTCGATGGCGGATACAGTTCCAATGGTTCTCCAATATCAGTTGGGCTTTCACAGGCTGACTGACATCGCTGCCTGCTCAAGTTTATTTCATCAATTTCTTGACCAGCCCCAGCTTGCTCTTGTACGGGGCGTAGCGTACCGGCACATCGAGCCAGTTCGCTTTCTTGAGCACGCTCTTGAGGTGGCTGAACGTCTCGAACCCCCTGATGCCGTGGTAGCAGCCCATGCCGCTGTGCCCGACGCCGCCGAAATGCATGTTCGGATTGGACAGGTGGACGACTGTGTCGTTGACGCACCCGCCGCCGAAGGAGATGTTCTCCATCACCCATTTCTGCCGATCCTCATCCCTGCTGAAAAGATACAGCGCCAACGGCTTTTCCTTGCTCCGGACCATCGCTACGACTTGCTTGAAGGATTCGTAGGGGATCACGGGCAGGATCGGCCCGAAGATTTCATCGGTCATCAGCTCCGAATCGAGCCGGACCTTCGTCATGATGGTCGGGGCGATTTTCTGGAGCTGTTCGATTTGTTGCCCGCCATAGTATATCTCGCCGTCGGACAACAGGCCGCAGAGCCTTTGATAATGCTTTTCATTGATGATCTTGGGAAATTCATCGTTGTGCAGCGCGTCGGAACCATAGAACCGGAGAATCGCGCGTTTCAGCTCTTCAAGAAACTGTTTTTCCTTGGAGCGTTCCACCAGCGCATAGTCGGGGGCGACGCAGGTCTGCCCCGCGTTGATGAACTTGCCCCAGGCTATCCGTGTCGCCGCCAGCCTGATGTCCGCCGTCTCGTCCACGATCGCGGGGCTTTTGCCTCCCAGCTCCAGCGTCACGGGGGTGATGTTCTTCGCAGCCGCTTCCATGACCACTTTGCCGATGGCGGGGCTGCCCGTAAAGAAGATATGGTCGAACCGGTGCCGGAGCAGCTCCGTGTTCATTGCGCTCCCGCCTTGGAACACAGTGATATATTCGGGTGGGAACGTATCGGTAATCATCTGTTCAATGGCCTTGGCCGTCTCCCCGCTGTAGCGGGAGGGCTTGACTACGGCGCAGTTGCCCGCGGCCATCGCGGCGGCGAGGGGGGCGAGGGTAAGTTGGAGCGGATAGTTCCACGGCGACATGATCAGGACTATCCCCAGGGGTTCCGCATAGATTTTGCTGCTCGCGGGAAAATGGACGACCGGCGTAGCGACTCGTTTTGGCTTCGCCCACTTCTTCACATGCTTGAGCATGTGGTTGATCTCGCAATGGACCATGCCGATCTCCGTCTCGTACCCTTCAAAGTAGCACTTGCCGAGATCAAGCCTCAACGCTTCCAGCAACGCCTTTTCATGGGTCTGCAAGGCGGTTTTCAGTGCCATGAGCTGTTGTTTGCGCCACGAGACGCCCAATGTCGCGCCACTGAGGAAAAAAGCCCGTTGGCGTTCCAGCGCCGAAGATGCGTCCTGCATAGTAGTCCTCCATGTACCGTTTATTTTTACCGCTCCATCGTAAAGTGTCAATGATGTTCATTGCACGCTCATTGTCCGGCATCGTTGGCCAAATCCAGCGGATATGTGAATAGTGTCATGCGATTCCCGCAATGTAAAGGATTTCCACATATTTGCGCAGTACGCATGTTATCCGGCGCAAGAGCCATTGTATGGATGGCCGAAATGGATTTGATGACCTGCTTCTCAAATACAATATCATCCGCGATTTTCCCCAACATGATTGGAATCTGAATCACGCCTACCGTAACGGAGATAATCGCCAGGAAGTATTATACTACGGTATCTCGTTCCATAGTTGCTGTAGTTGCGGCGACCATTGTACTTTGGGTGATGAATTTTGAAAGTGTTCTACTTTCGAGACAATTCAAGACGATGTTCGTGATTTAGGCGGCTATCGTCAGTTTCCATTCTCGGCGGGATGCCAGCTTTTGGAACATCGGCGTCCTTTACGGTGAAATATGTCTGTCTTGCAATTGGTTCGGTCGGTAAAAAACGCTTGAACGCCATAGTGTTATTCTTGTTTACAGGACGTTGGATTGACGGAGGAGCTTTCCACCATGGAATGCTGTACCGGGGGAAGATACAGGATGTCCTTCGCTATTTCGTCGTAAAGATCCGAATGGGTCACAAGGATGACCAGCCTTGATTCTGACACTGTGGAAAGGATGCCCTTGATGGCGTTCCGTTGCATCTTGTCCAACGATGATTCGATCTCATCCAGCAGTATGATGTCGTATCCCGACAGCAGTGCCTTGGTCAATGCCAGCCGTTGAGCCTGCCCTTGGGAGAACGTGGCATCCTCGCCCAATATAGCGTCGAACCCTTTCTCCGTATCCTCGATGAAATCTATAACACCGGTGATCCGGCATGTCGAGGCAATCTCCTCATCGGCAAGGCAATCACTGTTCATCGCGAGGTATTCACTAAAAGTAACGGGAATTATCGGCGGTCTCTGAGATACATAGTAAAGTCCTTTCTCTTGATTACGAGTCTTGACGAGGATGGACCCGGATGCAAAGGAACCCGGAGGTGAGTAGCCGCTGATGGCGTTGAGCAATGTCGTCTTTCCGCATCCGTTCTCACCTTTTATCACGTACAGCCCATGGGTCCCGAACATATAGGAAAAACAGTCGAACACCTTGCGGTTATCCTGATATGAATATGAAAACTCATCGATTGCTATGCTTGGTCTTAGATCCGTTTCATGATGGATTACCGTATCCAGTGGGTTCTTTGACTCGTACAGTGCGATGACACGTTCGACGGACACCTCCGAGGCCATCAGGTTCTGGAAGAAGGCTCCGAAGGAATTCAGGATCGCCCGGAGTTGCTGGGAGTACATGATGACCACCACATAACTGCCTATGGTGACGGTACCTCTGTAGATGCAATATCCGACATAGACATACAGTCCGAACGTAGCGAGGACGTTCAGGAGGGTGATGGATACGTTCGACGCGGTCGAGAGCTTCAATGATCTGAACAATATGGAATATGTATCCTCGATGCGTGAAAGGAATTGTTCCTTCATGGTTCTTTTTGCGGTACTGTTCTGGATGTCATATGTGCTTTGGAGTGATTTTGTGATCCAGCCGAGATACCGGTCGTTGGCCTTGCGTTCCGCTTCCTTGAGGATCTTTCCTTTCTTGCCGAAATACAGGGACAGGATCATGCTCGGTACTGCCGCGGTGATCGACAGGAAGAATACCGCGGAATGTATGGCGAACAGGCGGTAGGATATCAACGTCAACGTGAATATCCTCAGCAAGAAGTCCGGGACGTTCCCGGTAAAGATGAAGCTCATGGTGCCGATATCGTTCAAAAAGATATTGACTTGGTTGCTGGTTCCGTCGGAATCGACGATCTTGTTGGATATCAATGTCTCGTATAGGTCGCCTTCCATATCTTTCGATATGCGCCTGCTGAGGCGAAGCCGCAGGAAAGAGACGATCGAGGACAGGGCCAACGCGACAGTCAGGATAAGAAACAGAGTCGTCAATGACCTGATGAATGAATCGAACCGCTTCGAGGCGAGCTCATCAAGGATTCTTCCGGAAAACAATGGCTCCAGCGTGTCCAGGTATTTTATTACGAGGCTGAACAGGAACAGCAGGCAGATTGACGGGAGGTACGGTCTCATCTTCCGTTCCGCGAAACCGTAGAGCGCCTTCCTTCGTTTTCCGTCGCGACGGGCATTCCTAGAGCGTCGCATACTTCTCAAGCTGGTTTTCATCGAACATCCGGTCCGGAATCGGACCCTCCATGAGGTCGATCGTCCAGTAGAGCGCCGTCCCGTAGCGTTGCAGCGGGTTCCAGATGGAGAACATGTCCTCCACGTAGGTCCCTTCGCTCAGCCGCTGGTAGCTGAAGTAGTCGATCCTCTGTGTCAGTACGCCCCCGGGGCTGAACAGGTCCTCCCGCAGGCGGACGCAGCGCTCCTTCTCAATCCAATATACCGCGGCCGTCTCCAACGTGGGACTGTTGCTGATGCCGACTGCCCAGCAGGGGACGCCGTCCAGTTTCCGCTCCTCCGCCGAGACCACCTTGTACTTCGGAAGCAGCCTGTACTCGCCCTTGGCGTCATCGTATGTGAATATCACGGTCTTTATCCTGCCCCTGACAATCTTACGCGAATTGGCGTTGTATGTCATGGAGATCGAGTTCCTGCCCACTTTGGGATAGTTCGGGACCGTCATCACATAGGTCGGATATATCTTCGCGGCGAAGAGGTTGTACCTGTGGTTCCTGAACGAGACTAGGTTCAGCGTCACCTCCGTCGCCTCCAGGTTCTTCTTGGAGGTCGCCCGGACCTCCTTGCCGTAGGGTATGTAGATCATCCCCTGGATGAACGTCATGTCGATGAAGGTCGTTCCGCAGGAACCCTGCTCCTTGGAGTTGCGCAGCGAATCGAGCAGCATCCGCTCGAACCGCCCGTAGTTCTCCTCCGTCAGCTGGTTGGCGTCCGCAGCCAGGGGCGCGCCGAGAGCCAGGAGGAGGCAGCAGGCCGTCATCAATCGTTTTTTCATATCAGACTCCTCAGGGAATACAGCTTGGGAATGAGATGGAGCAGGGCGAACGCCGCCGCCCAGAAAAGCATGGCGCCGGACAATGCCCAGGGCAGGAAGGTGAATGTATAGCGTCCGTTCGTCCCGATGATTTCAGCGAGCCATATGCCGTACCGTCGCATGATCAGTTCCTCCGCCACCGGCGTATGCGAAATGACAGCGACCCCCAGGCCGACGGCCACAAGCCCGAGCAGCGTGCCTATGGCAAAGGTCGCCCCCGCCTCGCAGGAGACGAGGAGGGCGAGGGCCGGCTTGCGTATCCCGAGCGAGGCGTATAGCAGGTGGTCGTTCCGTTTCCTTCCCTGTTCAAGGACGAAGGCGAGCGTCGCGGAACATACCAGTACCATGGATATCCCCAGCAACGGGACGTATATCCAGTCCATCATTGTATCCAGCTCATAGTACAGGGAGTCGATGGATTGGTCGACATAGAAGCGTAGCCTGATACCCCTCGTGCCATGTGGTGAATAGACGTATACCTTGTCGATCGTTGTAGCGGGCACCCCGTCGAACGGGTCGAGGATCGTAGCGAGGCGTTCGATGCCGCCTATGAGCCGCCAGTATTCCCGCGGCGTTGTCGGCGTTCCCGCAGTGGAATCCCTGTCCAAGTCGATCATGGGGACCAGCGCCATGGCGTAGTAGGGGACGCCCAGCTTCTTCGCGTCCGCTCGTGAGATGATCCCTATGGTCTCATGCGGGTCCACCACGGGAATGGTCGCCTCCATCCTGTCCAGCGTGACTGAGGTGGAATAGTCGTAGAGGAGGGTGACTGTCTTCGTGCCGTCGAAAAGCCCGGCGTATTCATACCCGGTGGAGAACATGATCTTTCCTTCGGGAACCTCGTTGGAAACGAGTAGCCTGACGTTCATGCCCGGCTCTGTCGGATCGTAGTATGCGCAGACGAAGGGGGGATCGATTCCTGCGACGCTGTATTCATGGAACCCTGAGTATGCGTTCCCGAAGGTGTCTTTCCAGCTTGCGTCGAGATCCTCCACCAGACGTCGCGACAGGCCTTTTCCGTTGGCGGACAGGACGACCGTCTCGGCTCCCAGCACTCTGTCGACGGTGAACTGTTCCAGACGCTCCTGCTTGCCGGCGAGAAAGCCCAGCCACAGGACCGGCACAGCGATGCCCACCGCGACTATCAGCCACAGCGGGGCGTAGGTCCGATAGGATCCGAGGTAATTCTTGACGAACAGTCTAGTCGAGCCCATCGCCGTCCCCCCTTCGCAGATGATCGATGAACGGATGCCTGAGGAAGCGGATGTACGAGCAGGCGATGACGAGCGAGAGCGCCACGCACAGCGACGAGGCGGAAGTGGCCGTCATGTGGAGGAACAGGGGCCGCAGGATGTATGACGCGGAATCCTGCGACATGACGAATATTCCCCAGCCGCACAGGTATCCGAGGACGGAGGACGGAAGTACGAAATACAGCACCTGCGTCGAGATTTTCCGCAGTATGAAGGTGTCCCTGGCCCCCAGTGTGCAGTACAGCGCGAATACGGGGTATTGTGAGGTGAAGCGCATGTTCAGGGCGAGCATCGAGACGCCGATGCATACGCAGTAGGCGGCGACGCACAGTACAAGGCGCGTCCAGGCCGTCTCCTCCTGTATGATGCGTTCCTGCTCCCCCATGGCGTAGTCCCTGGCTCTCGCTACGATGCGCTGGATCGCGCCGGCCTTGTTGCCATACCTGCGGTCCACGATCTCCTGTATCCTGCCTTGAACCGTCGCGATGTCGGCCTCCTTTGCCACCCTGACGCTCAGCAGGGAAGGCCTTTGCCCTTGGTAGAGCCTTGTCAGGGAATCGGGGTCGTACGGCTCCTCGGAGGGCAGTTCGACACCCTTGTACCTGACCTCTTGCAGGCTTTGTGGAGGCCGGAGATATGACCTGTAGGTAGGGGAGAACACCCGCGTCAGGCTCTCGAAGCTGTCGGTGTCCATGATGACCCCCAATGCGTTCTCGTTCTCCGCGGTCCATGGCATGTCGGGGACGGGATCCCGGTTCTCGATCATGCCCAGATATGGCAGCCGTACCGAGAGCTGGGAATATGTCTCGGTTATTTCGATGGTGTCCCCGATCCTCAGAGGACGATAATATAGCAATCTGAGATACTCCGCGAGCCGCTTCGTGAGGAACACCCCATGGACCTGGGCAGGTTGAGGTATGAGGACCTCTCCTTGGTCCGCAAAGAACGACGCGAGCCGTTGGAAGTCGTATGCTCTGAAAGAAGAGACGTACCGGATTCCGGACTTGTCCCGGTATCCGTTGTTCACCTGGACACGATTCCCCCCCCATGCCCTGTAGAGCCTACTCAGGGGCATCACGTGTCTGACTCCGTCTACCCCCTCGATCTCTGAGATCAGCACGTCCAGGCCGTCGAGCGAGAATGCCAGCGGATTCGTGTCGGTATTGATCCAGTCCGTGTCGAGCATCTTGTCGGTCGCCGGATCGACCGACGTAAGCGCGAGGTCTCCGAAGAAATCCGCCGCGTAGTTCATCAGCTTGCTATCCTGGAAATAGAATATCGGGGCGAGCTGCCATCCGAAGAGCAGGAACAGCGTGAAGAAGAGAAGGCAGATGACAAGATTGATGCGCAGAGGACTTTTCATGGCATGAGCGGTGAAAGAATATATCTGACATTTTCCTGCAAGGTCATGATGGGTCGCCTCCTTTTATTATGCCGTTTTCGATATGGACGATTTCATCTACATGGTTCATCACCTGTTTGTCATGGGTGGAGATGATGCAGGTCGTTCCGTACCTGTCATGGAGCTTCCTGAGAAAACCGAGTATGATGTCACTGTTCTCGGAGTCTAGGCTCGCCGTCGGTTCGTCTGCCAGCACAAGGCTCGGATGCTTGATCAGCGCGCGGGCGATTGCCACCCGTTGCCGCTGTCCTCCGGACAACTGGCCGGGACGATGCCCCATCCATCTGGAAAGCCCCAGGTAGTAGAGCATCTCATGAATCTCCTTGGTCGTTTCCTTGTTATTGCGTCTCAATTTCTTCGCTCCGATCGAGACTCCTAGGTAGATGTTGTCGAAAACGTTCAATGTCGGCACAAGGTTGGAGGACTGGAAGATGAAACCGATCTCCGTGAAACGGAAATCGGCCCGTTGCCTGGACGTATAGCGTGAATAATCCGTCCCGTTGAGCAGGACAGCTCCTTCGGTCGGGACATCGAGACCTCCGACGATATTGAGGAATGTAGTCTTGCCGCTTCCGCTAGGGCCACAGATCGCCATGTAGCTGCCTTCCGGTACGGCGAGGTTCACGTGGTCGAGCGCATGGACGGTATTGTCCCCGACGTGATATGTCTTGCTGACATTCTGTAGTTTCAATATGAAATGATTGTCATCCATTTGCATTTGATTCCCCATAGAGTAAATGACTGGATATCCTGCAAGGCCGGATAATCGAAAACCGGAATGCAAGATAGATAGTTCATCCATTGCGGATATCACGGTTCCATTGTAGGGAGTGGTTCTTTGTAACACAAACAGACTTTTTACTATTCATAAGAATTTGTTCTAGACTATCGGATAGCCGGAGGGATAGATGATAGGGAGGCGCTGATAGGGGAACGAAAAGGCACGTGTGGAAAATGCGGTGGACGGAGTCAGTATGTCGCCTGAGTCCTGTCGGTGTCTTTTCCGTCGGGGCTCTTCGCCTGTCGCTCCGGCAATGGCAGGGAATGTATCTGGCGTTGCACGAACTGCAGCATCCCTACTCTGGAATGCACCCCTGGAATCTTCTTGAAGATACTGGAGATTGAATTTTTGATCAGGCTATCTGAAACGGACAGCGCCGAGGCCAGTTCCTTATTCGTTGCGTTGCCGTTTGTGCAGTAGTATTCAACCATGAGCTGGAGTTCAAATTCAGTGAACACCTTGCATTCGGGAACGCAGGAAAGACAATGGACGGTCTCCTGTCGTTCAGAAACGGCCGGTTGTGTTCTCTTGTCCGAGGAAGTAGCCATCATGGATTTCGAGCGCTGCCTTTGCCCGACTATCTCATGCCTGTCGAAACCCATGGAGATAACGAGAAGACTGTATATCAGGCAGTATCCTAGATTCATCTCATGTCCCAGAATATAACTCCTGAATAGAACTAGAAATAGACAGAATATCGCCAATAGTAAGTAGAATACGGAACGATGAGGCATCTCATAACGCCAGTACAGTATTCCGACAAGAAACAGCAATCCGATCTCCGCGATATCGACGCCATTGCCCGCATAGGTGATGACAATGCCTATGGTTGAATAGGCGAGGCAATATACGATCTGTAAATATCTGATGATCGGACTGTCGGGGTAGCACAAGAAAAGGCTGAAGAAAAGGAAGACCCCATGGTACCAGATGAATCTTGTATAGTCAGGGCGATATCCCGAAGTACGGAATTCGTTGTAGAAGGTTGAGAACGTGAACAGCTGCATGACGATAAGTACGAGGCCGATAGTCATCTGCAATGAAAAATATGGGCTGGGTTCTTTCAGCTTTTTTTCCATGGAACATAGTATGGATGAAGTCCAACGAAATTTCAACCTTCTTATGGAAATCATCGGGAGCGAATATTCTAGCCAGCTTGCCAGCCGAAAGCCTGAGTATCTGGAATTGATTCTGATTGCGCACACCGTCTGCTTGGCGGACGGACGCCCGACCCATAGGGGGCCAAGGATTCATATCGTCCTGCAAAATGAACAGGATGTTAAGAATTCATTAGTTCAGAGGCTCTACGGATGAAAACTGTTGTTTGACGGTTGATTTTCTAGTATTATATGTAATAACAATTTATTCTCTGGAGGTTATTGTCCTGTGGACGACCCTGGCCCTAGTACGTCTTTGACGTTGCAATTTGTGTTTCTTGGCGTGTTGATTCTGATCAACGCATTTTTCGCGGCCGCCGAAATGGCGATAGTATCCGTAAACCGGGGCAGGATCAAACAGCTTGCCCAAAACGGCGACCGTCGCGCCCTGTTGCTGTTGCGGCAGTTCGAGCATCCCAACAAATTCCTTTCGACGATTCAAGTAGCCATCACCCTCGCGGGATTCCTCGCAAGCGCGTCCGCCGCGACTGCGCTGTCCGATGATGTAGGAGTGTTCCTTACTGGTCTGGGTATCCCTTATGGTACGAAAGTCGGCATGGTGTTGGTGACTTTGGCACTGTCCTATGTCACGCTCGTATTCGGGGAGCTCTTTCCCAAACGTGTCGCCTTACAGTATTCGGAACGGTATGCGCTGTTTTCAGTACGGGCAATCTGGTTCATGTCCAAGCTGTCCGCGCCGTTCGTCTGGTTGCTGTCGGCATCGGTTTCCCTACTGCTGAAACTCGCCCGCTTGAAGGATGACCAGATGGAGGACGAGTATTCGGAGGATGAGATCAAATCGTTGCTCGCCGTCGGACATGAGAACGGCTTGATCGACGAAACAGGCCGGGACATGATCGCCAGTGTCTTTGATTTCGACGATACCGGCGTCTTTCAGGTCATGACGCCGAGAACGTCCGTCTACACCGTCAATCTGGAACGGCCCGCTTCGGAATATATGGATGAACTGTTGGACAGCCGCTATAGCTCGATCCCCGTCTATGAACATGATCTCGACCATATCGTCGGCATCCTCAAGATGAAGGATCTGTTCCAGGAGGCGCGAAGGGTAGGGTTCGACAGCTTGGATATCAGGCCGTTGCTTCATGAGCCTTATTTCGTCCCGGAGACCAAAAAGATAGACGACTTGTTCAAGCAGATGCGGCGGGATCGGCAGCGCATGGCTGTGGTGCTGGATGAATACGGCGGTTTTTCCGGTTTGATCACCATGACCGACCTGATCAGGGAAGTCATGGGCGATGTCGGCGATGAGCCTGAAACGAATGTGCCACGAATCGAGCAGGTGTCCGAAAGTGTCTGGAAGATTGACGGACAATACCGTATCGACGAACTGAACGATGCGCTTGGTCTTGCATTGCGGAGCGATGATCAAGCGACGATTGGCGGGTTTGTCGTGGATGCCATCGGGGACATCCCCAGCAAGGAAGACGAATCCACCCGTATCATCGAGGCCGATGGGTGCAGGTTTACGGTATGTTCCGTCGAGAACCACTGCATCAAGCAGCTCCAGCTGGAGCTGCTTGGCGAGACCGGCTAACGCCGGTTCTCGCTACGAAACGGGACGAGGACGGACGTTGGCGTCCCGTCCCCATCATCCCTTGACTGCGCCGGCGACCAGACCCTTCACCATGTATTTCTGAAAGAAAAAGAAAAGGAGTACCATGGGAATCGTCCCGATGACGGAAATGCAATTGATCAGCGACCAATCATAGGAGAGTTCGCCAAGATACCTCAGCGCGATTCCCACCGAGAGCGTCCGCAGTGAGTCGCTTTGGATCAACGTAGCCGCATGGAGATAGTCGTCCCAAGTCATGAGGAACGCATAAATGCCGACGGCAAGGATTCCAGGAGTCACCAGCGGTGTAATGATCCTGAACAGAATATGGTTGCGGGACGCTCCGTCAACATAGGCCGCTTCCTCGATTTCCTTTGGGATGTTCGCAAAAAAACTTGACATGAGAATACTGCAAAATGGAATCTGGGCTGCGACAATCGCAAGGATCAATCCGAAACGGGTATTGATGATTCCCATCTTGCCCATCAGGGAATAGAGGGAGATCATCCGGCTGATGATCGGGAACATCTGTGTCGAAAGAAGCAAGGCGAAGATAAGCTTGTTCCATTTCGTATGGAATCTCGCAAGGGAATAACCGGTAAATATCGCTACCACACAGCTCAACGCCGCCGACCATGCCGAAACGACCACATTGTTCCAGTAATAGACGAAGAACTGGTTGTTTTCAAGGAACAGCTTGCGAAACCCCTCCGTCACCGGATGTTTCGGAAAGAACGAAGGCGGATACCGGTACGCCTCCATGTTGGTTTTGAAGGCGGTAATCACCATCCAATAGATGGGAAAGAGCAGAAACAGCAGTATCAGCGCCATGACGACATACTTGAAGATGGAGAACGCCTTGTTTGTTTTCATGTTTCCACTCCTACGTCATGTCGTGCGTTCTGAACGCCTTGTTGTACAGGGCTATGGTTACAATCATCAGAAGCATCCAGATTGTCGTGACTGCGGCACCTGAACCGAGGTTCATGCTGACAAAGGCCTCGCGATAGCTGAGAATCGCCAAGTTTGTCGTCGCCCCGTTCGGACCGCCGCCGGTCATCGTCCAGAACAGCGGAAACTGCTTGAAATTCTCTATGATCGACATCGAGACTGCGACCTTGATTACTGAGGCCATGTACGGCATCACAATGCTGAAAAAACGGCGAATGATACCTGCGCCGTCGATTTTCGCCGCCTCCAGGATATCATCGGGAACATTCTGTAGACCTGCCAGAAGCAGGAGCGTCATCAACGGTATCTGTTTCCATAGCGCGGCCATCCCAACACCGAGCAACGCCGTAGAAGGATTGTTGAGCATTGCGAATTCCGATACCCGTCCCCCTGTGAATATCGATACCAGATACCTGAACAGACCATATTGAGGTTGGAACAACCACATCCAGATTAATGCGGAGATTACGGTGGGGACCACCCATGGAGTCATCATGATGCTCCTGATGAACCTTGCGCCCCTGATATTTGAATTCAGTATCAGGGCAAGTGCCATGCCGAGTACGAATTGGCTAACGATGACGAAAATGACGAAGATGAACGTATTTGCGATCGCATTGGTCATGGCATTTGTCTGGAAGAGCCGGATATAGTTCTCAAACTGGTTCCAGACACCGGGTTTCCCGCTGATAATGTTCTTCACCCCGTATTGCATGAAACTTTTTATGACGGAATCAATGATGGGAATCAAAATGAAGCCAATGGACAGTACGACCGTCGGTACGGTCAGCGCCACCGAATACAGCATGTCCCTGGTATCCTTCGTCAATGGCTTGCGCATGGGATGCCTCCTTGTCGATGACAGACCGCCCGGAAGCGAACTTCCGGGCGACGCACGGTATGTTAGTTGAGTTTCGCGAGAGTGTTCTTTTGGAAGGTCGCTATCGCATCATCCAAATTCTGCCTGCTGACCGTTACGGCTTGGGCCAAGGTACAGAGTTCCAGGTTCAAGTCATTCAACTGAGGTATGAACGTCTGCTGCTTGACGTTGCCGGCGGAGGCCGCCGCGCCCTTGAGGACGCCGTTGTTGACGACGCCTGCCATGTTCTCCATCGATTTCTTTGCAGGATACGCCGGTGTCAGGTTCTCCAGATAGTCGTTCAACTGGTTTTCGCTGATAACGTACTGTACGAACTTGGAGGTCGCGTCCGAGCGGGCTTTTCCGTTGTCTACTAAAACAAAGCAGTGGGCCTGCAACAGGCTCTGTCCGGTTCCATTGCCACCTTTGAGGGGCGCGGCGCTCGCAGTAAAATTCCCTGCGTCGGGATTGATTGACTTGACGCCGTTGAAGCCCCAGCTCTGGTCGTAGTACATTGCCAACTGTCCAAGTGCGAAAAGGTTGCGAAGATCCTTCAGTTTCGCATTCTGCGGATTGTAGCCCTTTTCATCGAGTAGCTTCACCATCGCGAAAGCTTGGCGGAATCCCTCATTGTCAATAGACAGCTTTCCTGCGTCGTCGAGGACTTCTCCTCCGAAATTGAACACCATCGCGTTCAATGACGAACCCGAAACAGCGACGGAGGCGGTAGTCTGTCCGAATGCGTAGATCTTGTTGCCGTTCGCATCCTTCAGTTGGGCAAGTTTTTCCGCCATCGACAGCATTTCGTCATAGGTAGTGGGCGGCGTGTTTGGATCAAGTCCCGCCTGCGTGAACAGATTCTTGTTGTAGTACAGGACGTACGGCGAGATATAAAGCGGAACGCCGTATGGTTTGCCGTTGATATTGAAGGAATTGATTACATCGGGATAGAAGTCGTCGATGAAACTCTGTGGCAGTATGTCGGTAATCGGTGCTGCGAGTCCGGCGTCCTCCAGCCCCGGTACCCATCCGATTTCTCCGAAGATTACATCAACCTTGTCTCCGCCACCCGCCATGTTGATCACCTGATTCATGATCTCTCCATACGGCGCTGTCACCCACTCAATGGTTATGTCTGGGTTCTGAGCTTCAAAGCCAGTCTTGATGTTTTTCCAAAAAGCTTCATAACCGCTTTCCAAAAGCGCATAGTTCGCGACTTTGATTGTAGTCGGGCCATTGGACATGGCCGCTTCCTTCGAGCCTCCGGCGAATGCCAGCGAGCAGACCAGCAGGATCGCCAACAATACACATGTAGCCTTCTTCATGGTTTTCTCCTTTTGTTCCGGACTTCACGTCCGGGATATGCTTGCTCAAGGTCGTATATGCAACGACCATAACGCACCTATACGCTTTCCCGTTCCACCAGTTCAGTCTCAAGCTGTACGAAGATGGGTTCCGTTACGGAGTCCTTTTCCTCAATCAGTCGTTTGAGTATCTGCATCGCGTTTTGTCCGATAAGATCCCTCCTGATCTCCATCGTGGTAAGGGTTGGTGAGACATACCTGCACATTCTGGAATTGTTGAAGCCGACGACGGATACCTGGCGTGGTATGCTTACCCCGCTGTCCTGTAGAGCCCTCATGACCGTGCAGGCGATGGCGTCGGTTCGGCAGAACAGCCCATCAACTTCCTGTGCTGCGAAATATCCATGGAATCGCTCAGTCAGTTCCTCTTCGGTTCTGCAACCGTCCAGTACTGCGACGGGAAGTCCCGCGCTTTCCATCTGGTCCTTGTATCCCCGGTACCGGAAATCGGATTCTCCCGCCCCCAGACCGGTAGGGGATAGGCTGTCCACATAGAGGATGCGCCTACGGTTTTTCTCCTGGAGTAGTTTTACGCAACGTCTTGCGCCATCATACAAACCGGTATTGATTTTGCCATAAGTGCCATGAATACCTTCATAGCTTCGGATTTCGAGCAATACGACGGGAACGCCGCTGTCAATAAGCAACTGCACTGAACTGTCGGGAATAGCTGCGGAGCCAATGATTACGCCGTCGAACGACCAGTTGTAGACGACATTCAAAAAATCATCGTCGGCCCGGTCGCTGCACAGGGAAATGAAACAACCGTCTTTATATGCGATCTTTTCCATTTCGCTGATGATTTTTCCAAAATGTTCGGACGTGAGGTCGTCGGCGATGAACAGGATGTGATTGCTGTTCTTGCCCTTGAGGGCTCTGGCCATGGGGGATGGACGGTAATTGAGCTTCTCCACCGCTTTCTGAACCTTCCGCCGTTTCTTTTCATCGACGTACCGGTTGCCGTTGATGACATATGAAACGATGGTTTCACTTACTCCTGCCTCTTTCGCGACATCCGCCCTGGTCGTTCGTTTCAATGCGTTTGAATATTTCATACTTGTCCTGCCGGTTTATGCGCTTTTTTCTTGAATCTGACGGTTTCGGTTATCGGCATGCCCGTGTCGTAGTCTCGTTGCGTGGGTTCCCCCGGACCGTTCGGTCTTTGTCGGGTATATCCGTCAACCTCCCAGGAGGGGTTCCGGCAACCACTGTTCCAAGGTCTTGCTTCCCATTGATATCCCCTGTAGGGATCCCTCGTGTCGTTCATGAAATCAATGATTTTCTGATGCAGGTCGTCCCGTATTTCCTTATAGGAGGGGTTCCAGATAAGATTCTCCATTTCAAAAGGGTCGTTGGCCGTATCATACAGCTCATCGGTGTCGTCAAGCAGATGGATTGCGAGCTTGTTTGTATCGGTGATGACGGCCCGCATGAACTGTACGCCCCCGAATCCGTCATGGTCGATTTCATATCGATGGAATTCACAAAAGACCGCGTCATGGAGTTTGTTTTCCTGTGGACTTTCAATGATGGGGCGCATACTGGTACCCTGAATCACCGGTGGGGCGGGAACCCCGAAATAATCCAGTATGGTCGGAAGCATGTCGATATGCGTCGTTACGGAAGGATAGGCCGCCCCTTTTGGAGACTGGCAGTACGCTCCGCCCTTAATGATAAGCGGGATATGGGCGACTTCTTCATAGACGGTAGGCCCTTTCAAGGAGAGGGAGTGAGCGCCGAGGGCTTCTCCATGGTCGGACGTGAAGATAACCATAGCGTCCGGCGCAAATCGTCCCACAATCTCAAGTACGCGTCCGATTTCATAATCGACGAAGGAGTTGCATCCTAAGAATAGCCTCGGCTTGACCGTCAGGGCGTCCTTATCCTCATGGAGACTGTCTCCAGCCCAAAGTTTTTGGTAGAACGGCTTTCCCTCCAGTGTGTCATAGTAGTTCGGCGTCTTTGGCATTTCATAATCTTTGTACATGGAGGCGTAGGGTTCCGGACAGAGATATGGCTGGTGGGGTTCGTCATAACTGACGCACAGGAAAAAATCCTCGGTGTGATACTGTTCAAGAAAATGCCTCGCCCGGTCGCTGACCCTATGGGCGAATGTAAAGCTTTCGTCAATACCTCCATGTTCCAGGGAGGTGTTTTCTTTTCTGCTGAGCATCCGTTCCTCTGGAGTCAGCTCATCCAGATATCGTCTCATGTCGTACCAATAGGCTTCATCGTACCCCGGAGGGCAAACGCCGTTGCCGAAATAATCTCCGCCGTCCAGATGCCATTTTCCGATATAGGCGCAATGGATATTCTGTGGCGTGAGGTATTCTCCGACTGTCTTCACCCCTGAGAGCAAGGGGAGTGTGTTCGTGAAACTGCCGTTGGAATGGGGAAACAGTCCGGTGAATATCGCTGAACGGGCGGGACCGCATACAGGCTGGCAACTGTAGGCCCTGTCATAACGGACGCCTACCTCGGCCAATGCGTCGATGCATGGTGTTTTCATGTCTGGGTTGCCATAGCATCCCACCATGTCCCATCTTGTCGTATCCGTCATGATGAACACCACTTGGTGTTTCTTGTCCATTGATATACACTCCTGTTTATATACACTGGTGTGTACATACTAGGGCCGGCATTTGTTTCTGTCAAGAAAAAAATGATGGATGTCGTTCATCATCCCAAATGCCATATTTGTTATGTCCATGCGGGGTATCTGAACAATATATCCGCGAAATAGGGAAGGCGCGGAAGGGCGGTTCATTTTTCAGTGGTTCTCGCGGCCTTTCGGCATCATGAAAAAACGTTATTCCAAGAAAACTCTCTATTGTGCATTTTTTGTGTCAGATGAAGGAATTTCAATACTGTAAACTAATTACAAGGAAAGGAGAAAAAGAAAGCGAGATTTTCTACAAAGATTTTGAAACGATAGTTGACAGAGCAAGCCCCAACCTGTTATATTCCATGACGTTGCGAGACAAGGGGGCCGCTAGCTCAGCTGGTAGAGCAACGCCCTTTTAAGGCGTGGGTCACAGGTCCGAATCCTGTGCGGCTCATATGGCTTCCAACGGAAAGTCCAGGGGCTTTTCCCACGGAGCAAAACAATGTCTCCATCGTCTAGTGGTTAGGACAACGGGTTTTCATCCCGTCAACAGGGGTTCGACTCCCCTTGGAGATGGATAAGAGCTATTGCGGAAGCGGTGGCTCTTTTTCTTTATATACGGCTGGTTCGCTCGTTTTCCGGTCCGTCACCTGTTCTCCGACGCTGAAATCCTCTGTAGAATAATTGTTTTCCCCGTATGGCATATGGAATTCGTCCTGTTTGCAGGACGTAATCCCGACATAAAGGACGTAGACGACAGGTAGCTCCGACATACAGGACGTAATCCCGACATACAGGACGTAATCCCGACATACAGGACGTAGACGACAGATAGCTCCGACATACAGGACGTAGCAACAACATAAAGGACGTAATCCCATCATAAAGGACGTAATCCCATCATACAGGACGTAGGCGACAGATAGCTCCGACATACAGGACGTAGCAACAACATAAAGGACGTAATCCCATCATAAAGGACGTAATCCCGACATACAGGACGTAAACGACAGATAGCTCCGACATGCAGGGCGCACTTCCGTCATATGGGGAATGCGACAGCGAATGCCCAAAAGTCACGCCAGCGACCACATGCCGTCTGCGGCGATTTTCATCAACCGGATGGATATTCGTGTCTCATGGGTTGCCAGCGAAGCCTCCCATAGTGGATATGCGTGATGGCATGGATAGTCGATGGCATGCAATCATATATCCCTCCAGTAGATATCTCGCAGGCCGAACCGTTGGTATGAAACGGCTTCTTCCAGTTCTTCGGTATTTGGATAGTCCCTGCCATTAAGATTCGCAATCGTCAGGGCGACCGTACAGATGCCGAGTATGCTTCGGACGCTCCTGCCATGGCAGGCATCCATCGAGGATACTTGCTGGACGATGCCTTCAATTTGGGCGGGAATCCCCGTGTTGCCGAATTTCATCACCTCGCCGTTGCGAATGATGTCCGGAACGCTTTTCCAAAAAGACCGTTGTCGTTCGGCTGCGGCGTTGATTCGTTCTTGACGTTGCGAATCAGTATCTTCCACGCGGGGACTCGATTGCAGCCCTGTGTTCAGTGCAAAATTCAGTTCCAGTGATTCTTCGGGGATGACAGGAATCCTGATGTCGAAACGATCCAGCAGTGGGGTCCCGACCTTGGCCCAGTATCTGCGAATCGCGGGGAGGGAACAAACGCAGGTCGCCTCCTGTTGTCCAAGACCCCCGCAAGGACAGGGATTCATGGTCCCTACCAATTGTATTTTCGCTGGATAGCGATTGGCCTGGCGTCCTGTCTGCCCTGATATTATGGTACAGCCATCGGAGACCTGTTTTACTGCATCCAGAGTTTTCGCCGAATATAAAGGAAGTTCATCCAGCAACAATATGCCGTTGTGGGACAACGTGGCTTCTCCTGGTTTTTCTGACTGGGGATTTCCAAACAGTGAACGTACTGTGGCGTCATGCGGCAGTAACCGTTCGGGCGCCGAACGCGGCGGCGGAAATTCCTCCACGCCCGAATAGATGACGGCGAGCTCATCCCGTTCCTTCTCGTCCAGTATCGGCGCCAGCGATTTCATCCGATTCGCCATCATCGTCTTGCCTGCGCCGGGGGGACCGAACAACAGCAGGTTGTGCCTTCCCGTCGCCGCTATCTCCATGGCCCGACGTACTTGATGCAAACCTACGACGCCGTCGAAGGGATCCTGCCACGAACCACTGTCATTTTCAGGCTTGCGTTTTGGTCTCGCGGCCAGGTCCCCGGGAGGAACTTCCTTCAGGTACCGTAAAATGGCCGTCGTCGCGGTTCTCAATGTATCCACCGCGAGGCAACGAATATCCGTTGCCTGGATATGGAGTTCTGAAGCGTGGGGGTGAATGAAGCCCGTGCATCCGTTTTCTTTCGCCGAAGCTAACGCCGCCGTAGTGCCGTTTGTGGGATGAATCGTCCCGTCCAGTCCGAGTTCCCCGACGACCATTACCGGTATATCCATCCGTGGATACGCCTTTGTCGTGGCGACGATCAGTGCGACGGCGATCGCCAAGTCAAGCTGTGCGCCTCCTTTCGGAATATCCGCCGGTACAAGGTTCACTAGGACGCGTTCCTTCGGGAAGCGGAACCCGCTGTTGCGTAGCGCTGATCTGATCCTGTGTCGCGATTCTCTGATCGCTCCGTCGGGTAGCCCGACGATGTCGAACCCTGGAAACCCATTGCGAAGATCAGCCTCGATGCCTATCAGTTGGCCTCCATACCCTTTGTTCATATGGCTGTATATCCTCATCCTTCCTCTCCTTCGCCGCATTGTGCACCTGCGCGGAGACGCTCGTCTCCCGTTGTCTGGAAGCATCGTCCATGGCAGTTCTTTCAGGTGTGAAACGGCTTCAATATATATCAGAGGAAAAAAAGGTGTTTTTGATTCAACGACTGAAGACAAATGCCTACTGAGGTTCTTCAAGGGGATGATGAACGTGCCGGCTTTTTAGAAGCTCTCCGTTGGGACTACGTGCCGGGTATGTCGGAATGGACGGGTTTTACAGCGTGGCGTCTTGTATTTTTCGTTGGAATCCTTGTTTCTCCAGATGCTTCATCTGTAGTGCGTATGCGACAAGCAGGAGCGCCGCCGCCGCGACCCATGCGATTGGGCTCGCCAGGCAGATGCCGAGATAGCCGAGCGGCCCTGCGAGGGTGACCGCGACCAACGCCCTGAACACGAGTTCCTGGAGCGACGACAGCAGGGGGATCAGCCCGCTTCCCGCCCCCTGGCAGGTATTGCGGAAGATGAAGATCAGTCCAAGGGGGATGAAGAATATCGACGCGATCCTGAGGTACAGTTTTGCGTCGGCGACTACTTGGGGTTTCCCTTGTTCGACGAACAAGCCGACAAGCCACTTTCCGCACGATAGGATAATCAGCAATCCGATTATGGCGAAGACAATGGAGAGCAGTGTTCCCTGTCTGGCTCCCTTGCGGATCCTGTCGAGCCGTCCAGCTCCGAGATTCTGTCCTGCGTAGGTCGCCATGGCCATGCCCAACGTGACCAGGGGCTGGGCGACAAGGTTCTCGATTTTGCAGCCGACGCTATAGGCCGCCACTACGTCCGAGCCGAGGTTGTTGATGCATGCCTGGACGATCATGACGCCGATTGCGCATACGGAGAACTGCAACGCCGACGGGATGCCGATCCGCAGCAGGCGGGCGATCATCACCTTGTCGATTCTCCAGTCCTTTCTGGAAAGATGGAGCTGCGGATATTTTTTATGGATATATAGCAGGCAGAACAATGCGGAAATGCCTTGGCTGATGATGGTGGCGTATCCGACTCCGGCGCATCCCAGCCCGAAGCTGATGACGAACACCAAGTCCAGTATGATATTGAGCACCGATGCGATTAACAGAAAATAAAGAGGGGAACGACTGTCCCCCAACGCACGGAGTACCGAGGCGAACAGGTTGTAGTAGACTGTGGCTATGATTCCGGCATAGATGATGGAGATGTAGACGTTCGCGTCGTCGATGATATTCTCGGGAGTCCTGAGCAGACGGAGCAGCGGCATCGACGACGCCATGCTGATGGCCGTCAGTATGACGACCAGCCCGAATGCGGTGACGATCGACATGGCGGTGGCGCTGCGCATGCCGTCGGGATCCCCCGCGCCGAATCTCTGGCTGATGATGACGGAGAACCCAGCGGTCAAGCCGCCGACGAATCCCAGAACGAGGAACGACATGGCGTTTGTCGTTCCCAGCGCGGCCAATGCGTCCACGCCGACGAACCGTCCGACTACGAAGGTATCGACCATGCTGTAGAACTGCTGAAATATGTTGCCCGCAAGAAGGGGCAGCGTAAAGAAAAGGATCAGCCTGATCGGGCTGCCTGTACTCATGTCTTTTTCCATAGATTCTAACGTGCTCTCCGGATGCTCCTCATCTAGGTTCATCTAGCCGCATCGTATAGAGCCGTTCGATTCAATGCAAGATGCTTTCGCTGTGGTTGTAGTCGAAATCGTCCGAAACAGAGTGCGACTATGGCTGCCGTAGTCAGGGGAGGCATAGAAAGATGTGAGGGATATATGGAGTCGCGATCAGCTTTAGAATGCGCTGATTGCGTTTTTTTGACTTTTTTTGAAAAACTACTGGACAAGTTCTGCCTAAAGAAATAGTATCCCACCTTGTTCGGTCAGTTCCGGGGCGCGGCGAGCGTTCCCGGGGGCCGGGCCGGCGGAGCGGGGTCGGCGACCGGAAGGGGGTTGACAGCGCGGGGCCGGTCTGGTAGTATGGCCGGGCGTCCCCCGGAGAG
>JAXEWB010000029.1:0-5835 GCA_034114085.1 Sphaerochaetaceae bacterium
CGCCCTGCGGCATTGAATTCTGGCATCCGGGGGCAATGTCGCGATCCTGGCGAATTTCAGCAGGAAGTAGGTGAACATCGCGGAACATGAACTTTCCAAATAATTGTACTCTCCGTCGCCTTGGTCCATGACCTGCCACCAGAGTCCTGAGATATCCTGCCAGCGCGCCAGTGCTTGGGCGAGGGATGAGGCCAGGTTGACGAGTGTCTTGCATTGGGCTTGAAATTCTCCTTCCTGCGACAGATAGTCGATTACGTCGGCCAGCGCCATGCAGTACCAGCCAAGGGCACGCCCCCAGATAGAGGGGGACCGTCCGGTTGCTTTATCAGCCCAAGGCATCCGGCGGGATTCATCCCATGCATGAAATAGCAGTCCCGTCCGCTCGTCATATGTATGTTTGTAGACAAGCGTGAACTGCGACACCAAATCGTTGATGACGTCAAGTTTGTCTTCGTTGGAGAGATACTTGCAGGCATACCGGGCTTTGAACGCCCCCTGCATATAGAGTCCGTCGAGCCACATCTGGTTTGGATACCGGCCCTTGTGCCAATAGCCGCCTGACGGGGTTCGTGGCTGTTGTTCCAACTGAAGCTGAAACATATCCAGCGCCTTCTTGTATTTCTCGCGATGCGTGTCATTGTATATATCGAACAGGGCTTTGCCCGGAGCAATCATATCAAGGCTGTATTCTTCGAGATTGTAGGCATCGACCGTACCGTCCTGATGAACCAGGCCGTCGAATTGTTCCGCGACCCAATTTCGCCATTCCGGGTGTCCGGTGACTTTTCCTGCCCTGTAAATACATTCCAGACCGAGCCCATCGACATAGTTCCATTCCAGTGGCTTTGTTTCGTGACAGTGAATCATAGAGACAGCCAAACGTTCAGCCATTGTGTCCTGTATGGTATTTATATCGTTCATGGGCCTGCTCCTTGCGATGGTTGTCTGATTCATGTTTTCCTGTGAAATATATATTTTTGCCCTTTTGCAAGGGAACGACATTAGTCCTTGCACCGCGGCGCCGGTGATTTTTTTTGATAGACCGTATTGGCCGGCACTCCTTTTCCGAGTTCTTACCGGCAATCCCTTGCGGCCTTGACAGCGGTTCTGATACGGGAGTAGGGAATGTCCGTCGGCAACGTGCAGTCGGCTCCAAGGATGAATTTTTTGCCCTTCATCTCGCCGACGAGCCGATGCACTTCGTCTACCAACTGTTGTTCCGTGCCATCGACAAGGACTCCGCTTCTGTTGGCCAGCCCCCCCATGACCGTTTTGCCGGGGAACACCTTCATGCCCTCTTCCATGCTGATATCGTTCTCGTAGATGCCCCAGTTCACGATGTCGCAAGAATCGGCGTAGTCCCTGAAACGATCAATGGCGAGATGTTTCTTACACATATGCAGGACGACAGGTTTTCCCATCGCCTTGCAGGCGTTCATGATCTGTAGGTCGTATGGTTTGAGTACCGTAGCGAATTCTTCGTCGGTGTAGATGTCCTTTTCACCTCCGAGCGCCGCGTAGTAGATACCGTCGGCTCCCGCCTTGATTACCTCCTCGACCATATAGCACTGTGATTCCGCGATCCGTTTTGTCGCGTCGAGATAGACCTGCGGGTTCTCCCTGTAGTGGGCGAGCTGGATCGCCCTGATATCGTACAGGGCCTGGTATTGCGGGCGCATGGGATGTACCATCGATGCGCAGATGCCATGGATGGTGCAGAGACAGAGCGCGTCTTCCTGATAGGAATCCCGGATGCGTTTGACAAAATCGGCCTGGGCCGTAATGAATGTGTCATGCCTGGTATAGGTCGGGATTTTTTTCCAGTCGTCGGGTCGCGAGATACCGCTGACACTCGGCGTCAGGTTCTCGTTCATCACCTTCATGATGTCTACGTCGGTTTCAGTGAAGAATTCAAGGTGCGCCTTGATTCCGGCTTCTCCTTTCTTGACCTCGGCGGGGAAGTGGAGGGAGAAGCTTGATGGAATTGCATCCGGCTCCTTTCCTGCTATGACCGCCATGACTCTATCCCGTTTATTCATATGAAATACCTCTGTGATGTATGGTTTTTGTAATATCTTATTAATATCTTATAAGAATACTAACATTGTATTCTGAAGAACACAAGGCAAAAATATAAAGTTTTATGAAAAATGAGAGATGCCGCCTCGACCCTGTGGCCCATTGTCCGTCGTACGGAAAATGGTGTCGAGTGGCTGAAAGACGAAGAAATAGCCTCCGCCGAAGGGCGTTGCCGATGTCTATACGGCATCGTCTACCGCAAGTAGTGCTTTCACGTAGATTTTCATCCCCTTTTTCATGCGCGGGACATAGACTGATTCGTTCGGTTGGTGAGCTCGGCCTTGTCCGACGGGAAACGGCGGCGGAGTATTCTTCGACGGTGTTCCCATGCCGAAGGCGATGGCGTTCGGAAGTTTCCTCGCATAGGTACCCCCCGCCATGATGTATGGCGGGTCGTCCGTTCCGTGTACTTCGTTCGCGATGTCATTGAGCTGTCGAAGCAGTGGAGAGACAGGAACATAGGTCGGCGCGCGTCCCGCCATGGAGAGACAGGACCAACCTGCGTTACGCAACGTTGTTTGAACCGTCTCCTGCATATGCGGGATGTCGGCGCTTACAGGATGGCAGATTCCGAACTTAGCCCAGAGTTTTCCTCTCCGCACACGAATGACCGTCAATACTGAAGTCAGCCTACCTGACATTTCATCTTCACAGGCGATTCCAAGTCCCGTACCGAAGAAATCTTCTGTGAACCTGCCGATGTCGGCGACAAGTCGTCCCGCCCTGCCTGTAACGATGCCCGACCGATTCAGCGCACGAGCCATCTGGCCTATCGCATCCACTCCCTCCTGCGGATATGCGGTATGCCTTGCCTTGCCAAATGAGACTACTGTGACTATTCCGTCCTTCATCGTCGCGGAGATGTTGTCATACGTGTTCAACATGGCGATTTTCGGCATATCTTCACTGGTGATTTCCGCTACGGCGTAATCGGCCACGCTGGCGCCACGTTCTCCCGCGGTAAAGGAGATCAGGTTTCCATCGATGATTTCGGCTTCAGCCTCGAATCGCAAGCTCCCTTTTTCGCCATACGCGACTGGAAAGCCGGAATCCGGGACCAGGGTGAAATCGGGGGTGGAACGCCGTTCCAGCACATAGTCCATATCCTGCATGCCGATTTCTTCCGCGCTGCCCACGTACAGCTGTACATCGTGTTTCAGTCGAACATCTTGTTCATGAAGGAATCGGAGCGCGAACAGGACTGCTATCGTTGCGCCTTTGTTGTCAGTGGTTCCTCGACCGGTCAGCCAGTCATCGCCATTTCGCCAGAGAGCGAAAGGGTCTCGCTCCCATTTTCCTTCTGGTGGTACGACATCGCCATGGCAGGCGATTCCTATGCGTTTACTTCCTGCCGCCCCCTTCAAAGTCCCGATGACGGCTCGATTATCTACGTTGTCAGTATCCAAGCCGTATGTTTTCATCGTGGCTTCCATGAAAGCGAGCATGTCCGCGCATCCTTTTCCGAAAGGAAGTCCATCCTCATCTGGAACCGCGACACTGGGGTAGGAGACAAACTTGGTCAGTACCTCGACATATTCATCGAAATGCTCGTTCATCCACCTGTCAATGGTTTTGTCGGATACCCTGCCGCCGATATTCTGGTCGTTCATTGTCCATCTCCATCCTCATCTAAAAATATCCCCCTCTACCGAAAGGAACGGCGGAGGGGGACGCTTGTAGAAAGAACTCTACTGCAAAATACCAAGTTCCGTTGCCGCTTTGATACCGGCTTCTTCCCAGGCCTTGCCGCCCATGGCGTCAAAGTCCGTTATGAACTTCGCCCAAGTTTCTTCGTTGAGCGGCTTGTTTCCGCGGATGAACTCAACCAGCGACTGCTCGTAGAAGCGCTTGATATCGGAATTCGGAAGCGGCAGTAGGTCTACGCCGTCCTGTTTGTCCCAGGGCTTTGACTGCATTTCCCGCAGGACCGCCAGTGAACTCATCGGCTTTTTGGAGATGGCCGTCACGTAAGATGGATAGCGGGATTTGAGTTCCGCGTCGCCCCAATAGAACGCCAGGCCCTTGAGCTGCAACAACGGCTGCATTTCAGCTTTGGTGAAGCCTTTTGAAGGATCTGGCAGACCTTTGACGGTCGGAACGCCATCTTCGTCAAGCAGGAAATTGACGCCTTCCTGCCCCCAGCCGATCGCATAGTAGCCATCGCCGCTCATCCATTCAAGCAAACGGGCGATCGCCTCTTTCTTTCCTTCCTTGGCCGCTCTCGCCGACACTGCGATCACGCCGCTGTTGACGGTAGTGTAGACGCCGACAGAAGACTTTCCTTCCGGCCCTACCGGCGGGTCGATGACTATCCATTCTCCGTTGGGAAAGTTCTTGTCGAATGGAGCGTAGTTGCTTTCTGCCGCATATGAGGCATGCTGCTCGCGCATGATGCCAAACTTGCCTTGCTTCCACGCGGCTTTCCAGTCGTCCTTCTTGTAAGTGAGCCAGTTGGGGTCCATGACCCCTTCGTCCACCATCTGCTTGATATACTTCATTGCCTGATAGTATTCGGGCTTTCTCAGGTTCAATCCAGGGTTCTCCTTGGAGAGATTCCAGGTTCCCGCTACGCCAAACGCACCGAAGAACGGATTTAGGCGACGGCCCAGCCCTTCTTCACGGGCTGTGATTTCAATGAACGTGCCGTATCCGTAAGTGTCGTTCTTGCCGTTGCCGTCAGGATCCTGGAAGGTGAACGCCTTCATGACTTCCATGTAGTCGTCCAACGTAACGGGGATATCGAGACCGAGCTTATCCAGCCAATCCTTGCGGATGAGAATACCTTCGTTCTTGGTGATGTCGCCGGAAGAAGCGGTAAAACCGTAGCAGCGGTTGTCGATGGTAGCATAGATTTTGCTGTCTTGGTTGTACATCTTTGTCGTTCTGCCTGGCATCATGTCGAACATATCATCGACTGGGGCGAGCAGGCCCTGCTTGACGAGGTTGACCATGACCGGGCGGCTGATGGACATCATGTCGGGTAGATTGTTCGCCGCACCAGCGACATTCATCTTGGAATCACGATCTTCCGCGCTGGAGGGCAGTGGAGAAAGTTGCAGGTCGATGTTCAGTTCGTTTCTGATGATGTCATAGACAAACCAGTCTTTTGGGGGAGATCCCGCTTCGACGATAGCCGGGTTGTACCAGAAGGTAATGGTGACGGGCCCCTCCGCTTTAGCGGAAGTCGCCTGTTCGCCAGAGCCTTGGGCCATCAGCAACATCGGGACAATGCAGAGTAGGACGCAAATCAAGCTGATGATTTTTTTCATGATTTCTCCTCATAGGTATTCCGCCATACGACGGATATTGTTGATATATTAGTAATATCTTAATGGCATACTAACACAGCATCTTGTACAACACAAGTAATTTTTTATGAAATCCATCGGTCTTTACCACACTATATGCCCGTAGGTATGAATCAGAATGTTGGGTAGGGATGGGAGAGCGTTCGTCTTAGGTGTGGGAGCTACCTCTCGCCTACGTCCTTTATGATGGGATTACGTCCTTTATGTTGTTGCTACGTCCTGTATGTCGGGATTGCGTCCTGTATGTCGGAGCTACCTATCGTCTACGTCCTTTATGTTGTTGCTACGTCCTTTATGATGGGATTGCGTCCTTTATGTCGGGATTGCGTCCTTTATGTCGGGATTGCGTCCTTTATGTCGGGATTACGTCCTTTATGTCGGGATTACGTCCTTTATGTCGGGATTACGTCCTTTATGTCGGGATTACGTCCTTTATGTCGGGATTGCG
>JAXEWB010000030.1:0-52423 GCA_034114085.1 Sphaerochaetaceae bacterium
GTCTCCGGTATTTTTATTTCTCCGACCTAGATCCTGAGCAATGCTTCGGCAATGGAGAAATAGATGACCAGACTGCAAGCGTCGACAATCGTTGTAATCAACGGCGCCGCCATGATCGCCGGGTCGAGTTTGCATTTTTTCGCTATGATCGGCAGTATCCCGCCGATTGTTTTCGCCATGAGAACCGTAGCGTACAACGCCAACGAAACCGTCATGGACAGCATCCAGTCGCCGTTCTCCGTAATCATCAACCGAACGAAATTGACGCCCGCCAATAAAAATCCCACGATGACGGCGACTCGTATCTCCTTCCAGAGTACGGTCAGCAGGTTTTTCGTCGAAATTTCATTGACCGCCATGCCTCGAATCACCAGCGTGGAGCTTTGACTGCCGGCGTTTCCGCCGGTATCGGTGAGCATTGGAATAAATGTGACCAATATCGGCAGGACGGAGAAGGCCGCCTCGTAGTGGCCGAGGATTTTTCCAGTGATCATACCGCTGACCATCAGCACCAGAAGCCATACTATGCGATTTTTCGCCAATGAAAATACGCCTGTTTTCAGGTATGGCTTATCGCTGGGCGCCATGGCGGACATTTTCTCGAAGTCCTCTGTATTTTCTTCCTCGATAACATCAAGGACATCGTCGACCGTTATAATACCGACTAACCTGTTTTCTTGGTCGACAACGGGAATCGCAAGCAAATCATAACGACTGATGGTGTCGGCGACATTTTCCTGGTCGTCGTTGGTCCTGGCTGAAATAACATCCGTCTCCATCAACGTCTCGATTCGTTGATCGTCGGTCGCGAGCAATAGCGTTTTGACGGTAATCACTCCCTCAAGCGCCCTGTTCACGCCGGTCACATAACAGGTGTAGACGGTCTCCTTGTCCTCGCCCACCGTCCTGATGTGGTTGATAGCCCGCCCTACCGTCATTTCACGTTTGAGTTCGATGAATTCAGCGGTCATGATGGACCCCGCGCTATTTTCCGGATATCTGAGGAATTGGTTGATCAGTTGCCTGTCCTGGACGCTTGTATGCTTTAATACACGTTTAACGACACTGGCCGGCATTTCCCCCAGCATATCTACGGCATCATCGACCATCAGGTCGGACATGATCGCACGGAGTTCATCATCGGAGATGTTCGTAATCAGCTGTTGCATCTGCTCGGTCGAGAGATTGGAGAATACCTCTGCCGCGATGTCCTTGTCCAGCGTCCTGAAAACCGTAAGCGCCTGGTCGGCGGGGAGACTTTCGATGAAGAAAGCGATATCGACTTCCTGCATATGGGAAAGCTCCTGCTTGAGGGCGCGCCAGTTGCGTAAGGTGACATAGTCACGCAATAATCCGAAATTAGTTGCCATCTTCTTAGTTGAGACGAAGAGATGCGGTGGAATTCAAAAATGCAAGCCGAGACCCGCCGTCAGGCGGAAAAGGATGACCTTCTACTTAGAGGATCATCGGAAACGCTTGCGCAGTTGCCACATTTGTCCACGACTCATTCCTCCTGGTAGATTGAAAGTATACCTATCGTTGGTACCTAGTTAAGAAATACCTCTTTATCGCTTTTTTTTCAACCCGTTTTTGCGTATAGTGTCTGGCAGGAGTATAAAAATGGTTGATTACACATATGTCGAGGCTTCTGATTTCGATGGAGCGCTGCATAATCTATATGAGGTCGTCACATTGTTGCGTAGTCCTGGTGGGTGTCCCTGGGATCGTGAGCAACATTGCAAGGATGTCGTGCGTGCGTTGCAGGATGAGTGCTATGAATATCTTGACGCCCTGCAGGATGAAGAACCCGCGGAATGCCGGGAGGAGATTGGGGACGTATTGATGAACCTGTTCCTCTTGCTTCGCATCCATGAGGAGCAGGAGGATTTCAAGCCGGTCGATGCAGTCAATGAAATCTGCCGGAAGCTGATTCGGCGTCATCCCCATGTCTTTTCTACGGAGACCGTCGCTGATAGTTCTGAAGTCCTGACGCTCTGGAACAAGATCAAGGAGGATGTTGAAGGCAAGAAGGCATCTGAAGGTGATTTCTTCAGCCGCGTTCCGAAAAGCCTTCCCCCTGTTGAAGAAGCTTGGGAGATTCAGAAGAAAGTCAGGAAGGTGGGCTTTGATTGGCCGGATACGCAAGGCGTTATCGACAAGGTGTGCGAGGAACTGGACGAGGTGCTTGACGCTCTCAACGCAGTCGAGCCGGATCAGGAGCAGGTTGAAGAGGAAGTGGGAGATTTGTTGTTCGCCGTAGTAAATCTTGCTCGGTTCCTCAAAGTATCGCCCGGCAATGCATTGCACCGTTCAAACAGAAAATTCCGCGCCAGGTTCAACTTGCTTGCACAAAAGTGCGGAGATCGGGGAATCGAGCTGACCAAGGAAAATTTCTCATTGATGGATGAGATATGGGACGAAGTGAAGCAAGAAGAACGGACCTCCCGCTGACACCGGGTCCCGGCGTCGCGCTATCGTCCCCCTATTGACGCTCCCTCATTTTGCGGAGGAAATATTCTCTGTACCCTGTATTCATGTCACCGGCGTACAGTCGCGTCCTCGTGATGTGGCAATGTGAACAGAGTTTGAATTTGTCCACCTCATTTCCGAACAGCAGTTTGACGAGGTTCTTTTCACCGAATATCTCTATGTGCCATGTTCCCGTTCGTCCGTCCTTTGTCAGCGCATAGTCGGATGTCCGGGGGCATACAACAAGAAGCCTCTCTAATGTCTGTTCTATTTCAGGGGCGGTGATATGTTCAATCGTAAAGCCGCTGCCGGCAAGGTGCTTCGCCAGCGTAGTCTTCTTGCCGAGGTCGAGGATCATCATGTCATTGATGATGAATCCTTCCGACAGGCTTTTCTGCAAACTCTCGCAAATATCCTGAGGGTCAGCCTCGTCAGGAAGGTTCAGTTCCGCCAGAAGAACCTCTTGGTCTCCCGACATTCCCACCGACAATGGGTTTACGAATTCCAGGCGGGGTTTCGGGTTGTAGCCTTGCGTGAACAGTACGTTCAATCCGCTTCGTTGAAAGGCCATCTCAAAGATTCTCATGGCCGAGATGTGGCTGATGTACAGCGCCCTGCCCTTCTTTCTGTAAGTAAAGAGAACTTGGCGTTCCACGCCTTCCGGTACCACATGCTGGTTATGCTGTATCTGTTCGTCTGATTCATGGGACTCCCGTAGGCTTTGAAGAACAGGATCCCTCCCGTCGATATCTTGAATCTGGGCGTATTTGCCGCATACGCCGCATTTGTGATCGCAATCGGCTGTACATCGCGTGGTCAGCAACGCATCCTTCGCCCGGAGGTGTTCTTGTTTGAGAAAATCCTTTCCGACACGCATGGAAACATTGTCCCAAGGTAATGGTTCATCTATGGAATGTTCCGTGAAGATGAACTGCTCTGGATCATAATCCATCTCTGCTATCGCTTCGCGCCAAAGCTCCTTTTTGAGATGCTCGTCCCAAGCGTCAAGCCTGCATCCTTTTTGATAGGCTCGTTCAATCAGCTCGCAAGTCCGTTCATCGCCGCGGCTGATCAGTCCTTCGATATAGCTGATATCAGGTTCATGGTACGACACTTTGCAGCCGCGGACCCTGTCGCAGATTGCACGCTTGATTGCGCGCAGATGTTCTCCAGCGGCTTCTGGACGCAATTGGGCGTTCCACTGGAACGGCGTGTGGGCCTTGGGGATGAACGTACCGATGTTGATGTTCATCTGGATGCGCGTCGAGTCGTATATCTTGCCAAGGAAATCGACCATCGCCTGCTGTTCACATTCCTTGTCAACGAACGGAAGTCCGACCATGAAGTAGAATTTCGCAAGCTTCCAGCCCCGTCGTTTCGCTTCCCTGATGATATCGATGACTTGTTCCACCGGTACTTCCTTGTTGATGGCATGCTGCCATTGGAGCAATGGGGTCTCAATCGCAAACGTCAGTCCGCTTTTCCGCACTTCCGACAACTGCTCCAGAATACCAAGGGAAAAGGAACTCACCTTGAGGCTTGGCAAGGAAAACGAAATGTGCCGTTGTGCGTAACTGGCGTTCAGCTGTTCGATCAGCTCCTTGATATATGGATGGTCGCCGGAAGATAGCGATGAGAGCGTCACCTCTCGATAGCCGAACCCATGGACGTTCTGTTCAACCTGAGCGGAAATCGTTTTGTATGATTTCTGCCGATAGGGTTTGTAGTATTGTCCCGCATGGCAGAACCGGCAGCTGTTCGGACAACCTCGCATGATTTCTACGACGCCATTATCCTGAGCCACCTTGAAGTTCGGTACGACATAATGCTGATAGAGGTGGTTGTCCTCAGCTTCGTCAGCGAAATGTGCATCAACTGCGCGCAGAGCTAGATTCCTGCCAGGGTACCAGAGAAAATCGAACTGTTTCAAAGCGTCTATCCGCTCTTGCCGTGAAGCATTTCTCAGTTTGCAGGCCCTCAGCGTTTTTGCCACCTCAGTCAACCCATTTTCAGCCTCTCCGATATATACGAAATCAACAAAGCGGGAAAACGGAAGCGGATTTGTTGCCGCAGGCCCCCCACAAATGATAATCGGCGCGTCATCATTGCGATTCTCCGCATGCAGGGGAATTCCGCCCAGATCGATGACTTGCAGGATGTTGGTGGCGGCAAGCTCATAGCCTATGGAAATGCATAGGAGATCTAGGTTTTTCAACGGAATATGGCGGTCAAGCGTATACAACGGAATATCCCGTTCTCGAAGCAACCGCTCGAAATCATCCGCCACAGAAAATACCCGGTCGCAAAATACATGTTCGTCCCTATTCAAGATATCATATAGAATTCTGACGGCATTGTTCGACATGCCTATCTCATAGAGATCCGGAAAGCATATCGCGGTCAGAAAGTCCACATTGGAAAGCTCCTTCCGTCCATAGTGGTATTCTCCACCAATGTATCGAGCCGGGTTCTGTATCTGTAGCAAGGCGTCTTCCAGCCTATGCGCAATGTCCAAGGTTGTATGTTCGGCAAGTCCGTTCATCAGTATCACTCCAAATGATTTCAAATCATAATGCGGCAAGCCGTCCTTGCGCTGTAATGTTGCCATTCAGTTTGACGGCTTCGTTCCAGAAACGTCTGGCAAGCACCTTCTGTCCACTTGCAGCGTACAAGTCTCCAAGGCAGAGCGCTACAAGTGAAGCGTCCCGGACGTCCTGGTACAGACCACTGTCATGGACCAGCTCCCCGACAGCGAGCAATATGCCGCCGTCGCTACGGAAACGGACGAGTTCGACCGCTTGTGCATAGGTCGATAGGAAGAGCGCCGCATCCTCTTGCGCAAGTCCATCGAACCACATTTCAAGACTCGCGGCAAGAAGAGAAGTGGCGGCCTTGGCATCTACCGCCAAAAGGCTGAGCGGCTTCGGTGTGAGCGTTGTCGCCAGCAAGTCATTCAAAACTTTGTCCGCCTGTTCCTGTTCATTCGTAGCAATCAACGCTTTATACAGTTCCATCCTGCTTTTTTGCGTCCCCTGTCCAATATCCTCAAGCTCGTAGGCGACGGAAACTACCTGCTGGTACTTCTGTGTTTGCGTAGCGACATCCAATAGGGTGCGCAGGGCGAGTGGCCGCCCCTCGTCGTTTTCCGCCGCCATGGCGAGATACAGCTCAAGACAACGGGACGACTCATCAGGAAGTCCTAGGAAAGACGCTGAGACACCCTTGTAGAGCAGGTATCCACATTGCAGGTCCTGGTGCAAGTATTGCGAAGCCATCTCCATCGTCCCGGCGTAATCTCCGGCCGAGAATACTTCATCGAGTTTTTTCAGGTTTGACGCAGTATGCGAACAAGAGGAGAGGCAGACGATAAGGCTGAAGAAACAAAAAAAGGAGAACAACATGAGTACCGCCCTCTGTCGAAGATGCATCGTCATGTCGTTCTCCTCATATACATCAAAAAAGAGGCTCGCCATAAGCCGGGTTCTGTCGTGGGCGATCATCTATCCACTGATCCTGTCTCCAGAATCCTCCAGCAGTCTACCCGCAGGCTTGAGCGGACCACCCGACCTGCTGCTTGACTTTGCTCCTGACGAGGCTTGCCCTGCCGTCCCTGTCACCAGCGACGCGGTGAGCTCTTACCTCACCTTTTCACCCTTGCCTGCCGAAGCCGGCGGTATGTTTTCTGTGGCGCTTTCTATAGCGTTGCCGCTCCCGGGTGTTACCCGGCGTCATGTCCTATGGAGCCCGGACTTTCCTCATGCGGCATTATGCCGCATGCGATCACCAGGCGTGCCTCAAATGCACCTAGATAAAATCGTCGAATTCATCCTTGTCGACGAAATCGGCAAGACCGCCTTCCTCGATTTCAACATCGTCATGCTTGATGAACTGCGCCTCCGCACCTTCAAATGTTTCATCGAAATACAAAATTCTGCTACAATACGGGCAGAACTCAATATCTTCAGCCTTTCTGACGTCGTTGACGAACTGAATAGGCAACGTCATGTGGCATCCTTGACACACAAGTCCATGGATGGGAACGATACCCTTGCCGGCCTTGTTCTTGATGATCCTCTCGAACTTGAAAATCAATTCATCACTTAAGCCTGGAGTCAATGCATCGCGCTGTCCCTGCAATGACGTAAGTTCCTGTTCCTTTTCTGCGATACGGGCGTCCTTCTTTTCAGTCTCAGCCTTGACCTCTTCCTGCTGATACGCCATCAGGGCTTCCTGCTCTTCAAGCTTCTCATCCAGTTCTCCGCAGTATTTTTCCTTTGCCAGAAGGCTCTTGCGAAGCTGCTGCTCTTTGGCCGCCGCATCCTTTATCTCTTTCTCTAGCGATTCAAATTCCCGCTGAGTCGTAATCAGCTCCATCTGTTTCTCGGAATTTTCCCTTGAATGTTCCGCATCATCAAGCTGGATGCGCAGGCTCTTCAAGTCATCCTTTGCCTTTTCGCTCTTCTCATGCAGTTCAAGGTACGCCTTGTTGGTTCGAGTAAGCAGCTCCTGCTTGGTCTCCAATGCCTGGGGAATCTCCGCGATTTCCGCTTCGACCTCGAACATCTTGGCAAGGACCTCCTGAAGGTCACGAAGTTTTTCAAATACTTCCTGCATCATATTCTCCTGGTGATTATTTAAATGAAATCCTTAAGTCTTCTACTACGTTTAGGATGCCTCAGCCGCCGCAAGGCCTTCGCCTCGATCTGTCTGATACGTTCCCGCGTTACTTCAAAATACAACCCTACTTCTTCCAATGTCAATGAGTAACCGTCGTCAAGACCGAATCTCATCTTCAGAACTTCCTGTTCACGCGCCGGCAATGTAGCCAGAACTTCACGAAGCTGTTCCTGCAACAAGGTGAAGGCGGTCTGTGTCGCCGGATTCTCAACATCCTTGTCCTCGATAAAATCGGAAAGCAACGAATCCTCTTCCTCGCCTACCGGTGTCTCCAAGGAAATCGGCTCTCTCGCCACGTTCTTCACGGCCTTGACCTTCTGCGCGGTCCATCCGAGCTTTTCAGCGACTTCCTCATCAGTCGGCTCACGACCCAGGCTTTGCATCAGCATTCGGCTTTCCCTGACGACTTTATTGATTTGTTCAATCATGTGGACAGGAACGCGGATTGTCCGGGCCTGGTCGCTGATGGAACGCGTAATGGCCTGCCTGATCCACCAAGTCGCATAAGTTGAGAACTTGTATCCTTTGCGGTATTCAAATTTTTCAACGGCCTTGATTAAGCCGATATTGCCTTCCTGAACCAAGTCGAAGAAATGCAAACCACGGTTGGTGTATTTTTTCGCTATGGAAACGACGAGACGGAGGTTGGCCTGTATCAAGCGGTCCTTCGCGCTCTTCATCATCACTCTGCCACGTTTGATTTCCTTCGCATGTTCCAGGATGACATCGCAGGATTCCTCGAATTCGTACTCGATGTTCTTCAGTTCTTTTTCAGTGAGCTGGATATCCCGTATCTGGTCCTTGATTTCATCGGCGGAAAGCTTCAGCCGGTCTTCAAGGACATCTCGCTTCGAGGGAGTCACAAGATCACGTCCCATCTGGCGCAGCTCCTTGGAACAGGAAACGCCAAGACGGCTTTCAATCGCGGTCTTCTTCTCTTTCAGGGCGATGATCTTCTCCTCCGCGTTGACGAACTTGTCGGTGAAGCTTGTGATTTCTTCCGGTTGCAACTCAACTTTGGAAAGCTTCTTCAGCAATGTCGCCCGCCTTTTCGTGAGGTTTTCGTCATGCAGGACATCCTCGCCGCTACTGATCATCGACTGTTTCTGAGCGATATAATTCCTCAGGGGAGTCTGTACGTCCTTCAATTGTTCTTTATAGTACTGGGAATAACGTTTCTGTTCATTGATCAGGTCCTTGAGGTCCTTCGCGGAAAACTCCATCTCGGTTTCGTCTACCTTGATATTGAGTTTCTGGAGAATCTCATTGAAACAGGTAACCATGATCCCGCTCTGCTGAATCACATCCTTGATAATCCGGGAGCCTTCCTCCATTTTCTTGGAAAGCTCCACCTCCTGTTCCGCGGTCAACAGGTTCTCGCGGCCGATTTCTCTAAGATAGAGCCGGATAGGATCGTCAATCGCCGTATCACCCTTGTCAGTACCGAGAATCGCACCATGACGGACATGCTCGACATCGGCGTCCCGGTCAAGTGCGTCAAGATCCATGAAGCCGTCACGGCCGTTGTCAAAATCGCCACCTTGGTCATCGAAAGCCAATGCCTCCTTGCCCAAAGAGGCGCCGTCGTCTAGTTCCTGCTCATCCTCGTCTTCGATTTCATCATCATCTTCAGGCTCTTCTTCGTCATGGGGTTCGAGCATTTTCGATTCATCATCGGGTCCGGGGATGTCTGCAAGGCCGAACAAATCATCAGCCTCGTCCTCCGGGACCGCAGAGATTTCATCGTCCGGCTCGTCGGCGTCTACGTCAAGTTCACCTTCATCCAAATCTTCCGGAGATGGTTCTTCGTCGAGATTGAAGGCGGTTTCCGCGACCGCCTCGTCAGGATCGGTTACTACCAGGATATCTTGATCGGCGAGGGTCTGGATAACTTCGTCAAGAGTTTCTTCTGAAAACTGGTCGGCCGGAATAGTCTTCTTGACAAAATCCTTTGTGACATGACCTACCCTCGCTGCTTCAGCGATAATTTCAGTGAAAAAAGGTTGAGATTCGATATCTAGCATCCGTTATGCATCCTTACCCTTGGGGGGTTGTCGTTTCCGCTGTGGAAGCGAGACGTCTTCTGGTTTCCGCGATATCTCGGTCGATTTCCTGCTTTTCAAGCAGCAAATCGATGATTTCAGAAGATTCACCGCCTTCACTCTCTGCCATTGTCAGTAAATTGACGTTGTTGCGCTGCCTCTTGAGCAATTTCCTCAAATGAATCCTATCGATCGATTCGGTGAGTACCCCTTGCGGGTTCGCCTTGAATTCCTCTGTTTGGAAACTGGCGGCCACCAATTGCCGTAATTGATCGTTCTGAATCATTTGAAGTACAACTTCGTCCGTTTTGCCGACTCCTTCCCTTGTAGCATCCTCCAGTACGCTGTACAACTCTACCGCGGCCCCGTCTTCAAGATCCTCAATCTTCAGGAGCCTGCGGAAACTCTCGAACAGCTGCCTGTTGTTGACTAACGCCAGCATGGCATACAAATCGAGCGTGGCCTTGGCGGGGTTCAGCGGCATTTCTTGCGGTGCGTCCTTCATGATGACACTAACCGACGAACTCACATCCCCCTTCTGCTGATAATCGCCAATAATAGTCGATTCGTCAACTTTCAGAATATCCGCGAGATGGCGGATGTAGCTTTGTCTCTCTATCTCAGAGTCGGTTGCATCTAAGTACGGTTTTACCGCGGAAAACACTGCCGATTTACCCTTGGGCTTCTGTATATCATACTGATTTATCGCATTCTGCACAAGATAGTCAAACCCTTGCAAGGAACGGGAAAGCGTCTGTTTCAGCGCATTCTCGCCTTGCTTCTCCACGACCTCTGAAGCATCCTTTCCCCCGTCGATGTGCAGGACGTAGTTCTCGAGACCAAAGGACTGGCAGATGACCAACGCTTTCCCCGTAGAGGCCTGACCTGCGCTATCACTGTCAAAAACAAGGTTGGCCCTGTCGCAATACCGCCGTACCAGCTTCGCCTGTTCGTTCGTAAAAGCCGTGCCTAACGGGGCCGCCGCTGTATCTATGCCACTCTGATGCATGGCGATGACATCGAAATTGCCTTCGCACAACGTGATTTGTTTTTTTGCTTTGAGTGCCGGCAACGCCTCATACATGCCGAACAGCACATGTTTTTTGCTATAGATCGGCGTGTCAGGGGTATTGATGTATTTGGGTGCACGTTCCGATCCTGATAAATCCCTGCCGCCGAACGCGACCGTTTTTGCCTGCCAGGTCCTGATGGGGAACATAATCCTGTCGCGGAACATGGGGAACTGTGTGTTCCTCTTGCTGAACAGGCCGCTGACCGCCAACAGTTCATCGCTGTATTTCTTCTTAGTGAGAAAATCATACAGCCAGACGGAATCCGCGGGCGCATAGCCCAACTGGAATTTCTCAATCATCTCACCGTTGACCTTTCTGCGTTTGAGATACTCGCGCGCATGAGCGGCTTGAGGGCTGTTGAGCAGGATATAATGGAACGACCCGGCGAGCCGTTCATAAAGTTCATAGAGTGCGTCAGCTTGGTTTCGATGCTTCTTGTCCTCTTCCGTTTCCTCCTGCAATGCCACGCCCGCTCTTTTCGCCAGCGCCTGAACCGCCTCCGGGAACGTCAGATGTTCCATCTCCATGACGAAGTCAAAGATAGAACCGCTTTTCTTACAACTGAAGCAGTGATAGAAACCTTTTTCCGGCAGAACACTGAACGACGGAGTCTTGTCTTCGTGAAACGGACATCTCCCCCAGAACCGATCCCCTTTGTTCGTGAGGGTCATGTATTGGGAAATAATATCGACGATGGAGAGACGGCTTTTTATTTCTTCTATGACCGATTCAGAATATTTCGCCATGTATACCCTATTGCATTTTACATCGTGGTAGGGTTTTAGTCTACCATTAGGGGCTCTTCGCCCCGGCGCATGGACAACAGGCGCTCAATCTCCCGTTTTGTATGGAGCCTGCCTTTGCCAATACCGGGACAGGACCTCGCCTCTTCGTCCCAGCTAGCCCGATCTTCCATGACGGAGGCCCAAAATGGATATGTCCGGCATTGCTCAGGCCTTGCATCGTATACGGAACACCCTTCTTCGGTGAGAAATATGCAATCGAAATTTTCCTTTTCCTTGAGACTGATGAGCTTGAAGGCTCCCATGTCGACCTTCCTGCAATAGACCTCAATGAAAGCTTCAAGTGCGAGGCCTGTCGTCTCTGCCATCCGGATGGCGTCTTTTTTTGAAAGAAATACATAACCAGGCTCACAGCTGCAACAATAGCGACAACCCGTACATTCGAACCGAAGTCCTTTTTCGTAGAAGCATCCCATGCCAGTCCTCTCAATCAAAAAAACGAAACGGACAAGAATCATACTTGTCCATGAACCGATAAAAAAGGCCTTCCTCATACGAAGAAGGCCTTTCGGATGGAGAGAGAAGGATTCGAACCTTCGAAGGCTGAGCCAACAGATTTACAGTCTGCCCCCTTTGGCCACTCGGGAACCTCTCCAGTTGTCAAAGACAAGCGTGAATTTAGCTGTTTTTGCTTTTTATGTCAACCCTCTGGGAAAATCTTATCAATGGTCTTGGAGAAGCATCCGTTTGAACCGTCCCAACTCGCAGCAGACGCTTGTATAGTTTTCGCCGCATATCCCAAGCAATTCATCCAGTTCCCTTTTCGCTTTGCGGTAAACAGCCGGCTGAAAATGTACCGTCACATATCGGGCTTTGCAAATCCTCTCATGATACATTTTGCAGAATTCCCTGATGGGCGCCGCTATGGAGAATACCCAGATCGGCGTACAGATCGTCACACAATCATATCGTTCAACGGGGATGTCGTTCTGGTTGATCGGCATGGGCCATTTGTGCATTCCGAACCGGCCGCACCACCAGAATCCCGCGGTTCCTTCCGTAAGTTCCTCAGTAGTCAGCTCCAATAGCTCGCCGCCGCAAGCATCCGCGACTTGGCGGGCGATTGCCCGGACATAGCCGCGTCGTGAGAAATACACGACAAGTTCCTTCGGGTTCTTGCCTATGTTCCGATAGATTTTTGACCGGGACTCCTCCAAAAAACGGTCCTGCTTGAAGGAAACCCAGCAGACATACCCGGTGACGGCCTGTGCCATGCCAAAGAAAAAAAAGGTGGTCGACATGAAGTTCAATGGGAAAATTACAAATTGGATGCAAATCCACGCCATAAGCGTAACTCCGAAAATCGTACCAAGAATGATGCCTGACGTCTTCTTCCTCAATAACAGGGCTGCTGCGACCAGATTTGTAATGCCGTTGACGCAGAGCAGCGCGATACCCGGAAATACATAGTCCTTGTACAGGTATTTTGACAACGGCAGCACTTGAAAATACGGCAGCATATCCTGCATCCCCATCGCGCTACCATCTGGCGCCACGAACATTCCTGTCGCACCCGCGACCGCTCCTATTCCGATGAACAAAGTCCAGAAAATCAACAGCCGTCTAGAAATAACATATCTTCTATTCATTTTGTCCCCCGTTTCCATGTTGATGACACCCCTCTGCATCCTTGCCATATAATTCGCTGAACTGTGTGATATGCCGGCTGATGATTTCAAGCGCTTCGGGTTCCCGTTCAGGGCGGTTGTCGCATAACGCAAGCAGGAGGAACACCGGACTGTAGAAATGAAAGGCTGCGATTTGCGGGTTCATGGTTTTGAAAAAACCTTGCCGCATGAATATTCCAAACACCGAGCCTTGGAACTGTATCGGCGCGTCGATGTATTGCTCGACGAACAACCGGGCGATTTCTGGATTCCTGAAACTTTCCATCGCCAGCAGACGCCGAAATCGTGAAGCATATGGGTCATGGAGGAAATACTGGAACAGGCTGTAGGCTGCGGCTACAAGTACTTCAATGTCCATAGTGGCATATTCGGAAGCGGAAATGGCTGGATCAACGCCTTCCAGGCTGTTCCTGTCGGCGAAATCCCGATAGCGAACGGCCATTTCCCTGAGCAACGACTCGAAGATATCACGTTTTCCCGCATAGTGCTTGTACAACGATGGAGCCTTGATGCCGAGTTCATTGGCGATATCCGACATGGTGACCGCTCCGTATCCCTTCTCAGCGAACAGCGTCAACGCAATTTCCAGTATTCTTTTTTTCGTTTCATTCTTCTTCATGTTGACGTCTCTAACGCGAATGCCCTTTTGGCTAATTTGCGTTAGCTAAAGTAGTCCAATCCCCATTCTTTGTCAACTATGGGACTGCGGTATTAATGGGATTTACATTCATACCCTGTAAAAATTGCATGGCTACCCCCGTTTCGGACTGTTTCAGGTGTGTGATGGAATCGATGGTACATGCGCTTCAGGGGAGAGCGTGACTACGGCAAGGGAACAAACGAGGCGTTGACGGGGACTTACGGTTTTGCAGGCGATTCCATGCAGGAGGGCTTCATGAACTCGGCATAAAAAAAACTACCGCAGCCCCATGATGAGTTGCGGTAGTTCCTTCCAGCCACCTGTCAGATTCGAACTGACGACCCCGAGATTACAAGTCACGTGCTCTGGCCAACTGAGCTAAGGTGGCGTACAAAGCGCACTATAGAGGGTACTGGCGACGAATGTCAAGATACCGTTCCTGAATGAACGTGGTTTTCCGTCCAGGAAACGGAGGCCAAAACTCTCATGCATGTCCCATCTGACGGCCCAGAAGGCACGCGGCGTGTCAGTTTCCGGCGACCGTTTCATAGGGCCATGAGGTTATGCCCCCGATATCATAGACCCTGGTATACCCCATCGCCACAAGTTTATTCGCGGCCTGCCTGCTTCTCACTCCGGTTCTACAGTATATCAGGATTTGCGCGTCGGGGTCGGGAAGCTCCTTTGGAGGAACGTCCTTGATTGTTTCATTGGGAATCAGTATCGCGTTTGGAATATGCCGCTCGGTGTATTCGGCGGAAGTACGGACGTCCACGAGCGTCGGCGGCGATGAAGAATCCAGCAAAGCCTTCGCTTCATCGGAAGCCAACGTATGATAGACGGCTTTTTCCGTCCGCGATATGTCTGACGCGCCGTTCTCCGCTGTTTTCGTCGAACATGCGATGCCAGTGAAACATATCAGGGAAATCCCCGTCAACGCCAACCATAACTTGCCTAGGTTCTTGCACATTCCTTGCTCCTTTGTCACGTATACCGTACCACGGTACCGGCGAGGAATTCAGTGATAATGTCACAGTACCATTTGCCATTCTCTCCTAACGGCTAATGGACATCCTGCGAATCGCCATGAGACCCTGTGCTGTCATCTGGTGAGGGGTTTCCGCCGTCCGGTGGGCGAGCTGCTACGCCTTTTGGGGCGCGAAATCCGGCCGGAGCTTCTCCGCGCCGTCCATATAGACCGGGACGGCGGGACGGTCCAGCGGCGAGTTGGTGACGAGCATGATTCTGACTACTCGTTCCAGCATTCCCGCGATCTCCAGTTCCTGCATGCAGAACAGAGGTGTCGTGATGGCATGTCCCCCATGGCGCAACCCCGTAGCTGGATTCCTGCTTGATAAATCTCCCGTCTGGGTGATTAAAATCATGGCTAATTGTGCTTCAGTCAGTTCATTTGCCTGCAGCAAGGCTTCATATAGTCTGTTTACAGCGCAGTCAATCAGTTCCGGCTTGTCCTCGGCAACTTGAACAGCGCCCCGCAATGCCACAAAAAGTGGCGATGAATCAACCTGTTGTTCCATTGTCATTTCTCCATTAGGAAATTACTATGCCGCCGGTGACGAGCTGATTGACCAGCTGCACTACGATCGAGCAGAAAAAGACCAACGCTATACGTATCAATGACAGGAGTATGGCGCTTACGGGAAGCACCTTGTCCTTGAGCCACGTAAAAAGACTACAGACGATGATGGCGAGTCCGAATGCGACGACAATCCAGGCTATGAACGTGCATATGGAAAGCAACGCATTGACAAACCCTTCCTGTATTGGAAAATACCCACAGGCGAAGAAAGCAAAGAGAAAAAATATATACAGCAACAGGAGATAGTTCTGTATTCTTCCCGAGAATGCCAGTACCCGACGTGTCCTCAACATACCCGTATGGTATCATGCAAGCCCGTCTAGGTCTATACGGCCACAACGGAAAAAAAGACAGGATCACCGTTAGCCCTGATGGTAACGGTACAGCGGTCGCAGCGATTGGAAAGGCTGATTTGAGTCGCATCGATCAGATAGTCCGAAACATCCCAATGCAATCCTTCCGTCGTGATTCTGGAACGGCCTGTCGCAAACGCGGGAACGACGCTGACCGTAGTGCCTGGAACAAGTCCTGTGAATGTCCTCACACTGTCTACGCGGTAGAGCGTTTCACAACGGGTGTACCATGCGACCGGCGGCCTGTATTTCAGAAAGAGGGACTGGATGGAAAGCAGATGATCGTACCGCCCTTCCCCGCCGCCCACGAGAATCCAGTCGGAACATCCTCTGTCGAACGCATGCCGCAATGCGACTTCCGTATCACTGTCCGCCTTGTCTCGCTCAAGCTTCAGATGCGGAAGTCTCAAGATTGCATCGACACACTGCGAGGAGTCAAGATCGCCTATGATCAAGTCCACATTTACCCCAAGACGTTTGGCGGTATCGAAACCGCTGTCGGCCGCACAGGTGAAAAATTCTTCCATACGCAGGTTCGATGGCAGGCCAATCGGGGCGCTGGAACCGGCAAAAATCATTGCTTTGCTCATTTTTCTACACTTTATCTTGCGAAATTTGCAATATCATCATACAGTATTACTACATCCTTCAAAAATGAGGTCGTAACAATATGCAAGAAATTAAAGAACGTCTACGTCGGGTCGGCGTTGGCCTGCCTGACATACTGATTCCCGCAGAGGGGATCGACCTGGAGAAATGGGCCGTCGTCGCCTGCGATCAGTATACATCGGAAAAGGACTATTGGGAAAGTGCCTCCGAACAAGTGGGGGATGCGCCGAGTACTTTGCGGCTGATTTTCCCTGAATGCTACCTTGAAGATCCTGAACCTCAAAAACGCATTGTCGCCATCAATAAAACCATGCAGGAGTATATCGACAGGGATATATTCACAACCTATAAGGATTCGTTTTTCCTCATCCACAGGACTACCGGCAAGGGACCTGGAAGATGGGGATTGATCGTCGCCCTCGATCTTGACAGATACGACTATGCAAAAGATTCCAGAAGTTTGATTCGTGCGACTGAAGGGACGATCCTGAGCCGTATTCCGCCAAGAAAGGAGATTAGGAAGAATGCGCCGCTGGAGCTTCCGCACATCATGGTTTTGGTCAGCGATGAGAAACGTTCCTTGATTGAGTCGCTTGCGGAGCGCAAAAACTCCCTGCGAGTCGCCTACGACACACCGTTGATGAAAAACGGCGGACATCTCACCGCATGGGTAGTGGACGGGAAACCTGAACTCGATTTGGTAGTGAATGCGCTGGAGACGATGTACGGCAACTTGGATCCCAAGAATCCTTTGCTGTTCGCCATGGGCGACGGAAACCACAGTTTTGCGACGGCGAAAAGCTGTTGGGAGGATATCAAAAAAACTTTGAGCGTGGATGAACGGGAAAAACATCCCGCCCGCTATGCGTTGGTCGAACTTGAAAACATCTTCGACCCCGGACTTGAATTTGAGCCGATCCACCGGGTTTTGTTCAAGACCAGGGCGGAGGATTTCCTGAATGAAGTCTCGCATTGCTGCGCATCATTCAGGACCTACCCTGTGGAAAACGTCGAGGAGCTTTTGAAACAAGTCAACGAGGGTGACGGGCAACGTTTCGGCTACTGCGATGAATCGGGGTTGAAGCTGTTCGTCCTGACTTCTCCTTGTGCGTCGATCGCGGCCGGTACGTTGCAGGTCGTCATCGACAATCTGCTTGCCGCGGGCAAGACGAATGTGGACTATATCCATGGCATCGACGTTACTTGCTCTCTCGGCGGGCAGCCAGGCAATATCGGCCTGTTGTTGCCAGACGTATCCAAGGATACGTTCTTCGACACCATCATAGCCGACAACGCCTTGCCGAGGAAGACCTTCTCCATGGGGGAAGCCCATGAGAAAAGGTACTATATGGAAGCTAGGAAAATCCGGTAGGGATTCAGCTTCGCCGCCAGTCAGTCTGAGAACGACCGACTAGACTCGATGCATCGAAAGCCCCTTGCCGGAGAACGACATAGGGGCTTTTTGTACAATCGACCAACGTGGACGCTACGGTACCCTGGTTCGCCGCTCCCCTGACCATGAGTTCAACCTTCCCGTCGAATTCTCCAACGATTTCCTCAAAACTCAGGAGCGCGGGTTCCCCGGAAGTATTGACGCTGGTGGAGTATATAGGCGCTCCACACCCCTCCAGTACGGCTTGAAGAAATGGATCTTCCGGCACTCGTACCGCGGTCGTCCCTCCCCGCTTGTCACGTATGATTGCAGTCAGCGGCGCAGGCCAGGTTTCCGCCAGACCCGCTGGAAGTTCACCCTGACAGATTTGTTGCGCCATGGAGAATGTCGCGAGCAGTATGAACGGCTTTGTTTCAGGGCGCCGCTTTACCATACGCAGGCGTGCTTCCGAAACATCGACAATACCGCTCAGGCCGTAGATTGTATCGCAGGGCAATACGGCCAGCTCTCCCTGTTTCAGTACCCGCACGGACGCATCGACCGCGGCCGGATCGGTACGGTTAATCACCAACGTCCTAAAACTCATAATACCCTCCCCTTTCATCCCCGTCCTTGCGGAATTTCCTGATACGCAGATGATGCGTCAGCATGGCGAGCAAAACGACGAACACCGCTCCGATGAGGGAAATACCAGCCAGAATCAACGTCGGAATTCCCTGATACACCTGTATGCCGTCACTATCGCTCCGAGATGGTTCGTTCATCGTTGGTCCGGTAGTCTGACCTTCCGAAAAATAGAACACTTGGTTGCCGTCCTGGTTGTAGCCAAGACGCAATGCGACATCCCTCAGCTCATCGACACTGTTGACCGATTCCTTTCGGCGTTCCAAGGAAAGCACTTGGAGACGGAGTAATTCTTCTTCGTGCAACTGTTGTTCAAGCTGTTTCTTCAATCCCAAATTCCGTAGATATCCTTGTTCGCCAAAGATACCCGATGAGATTGTAAAGAGAAAAACACTAGTAAATACAAACAATAACGTATATTTTCTTGTCATAGATGAACACAACAGATATAATGTCGTTAGAATGATGATAGTGTGCGCAAGGATTTGTGTAAACCCTAATACATATTGTGCACGCGTCAGGGATGGAGGATGCGCATGGCTGGAAAGAAGCATCATTACGGACGGCAGATACTGGTTACCTTGTTGGTTACCATCATTATTTTACTTGGACTCTCATTTGTTTTCGCTAGATTTCTAGTACCGTTGTTCAATGTCCATCAGGATCAGGTATATTCAGTTCTCATTAAACTGTTCCCATTGCTGATCGGTCTGGTTCTCATAGAATGCGGCGTACTGATTGCGAAAAGACGTGACGAGGATTATGCTGACCAGGTCGATTTGCTTCCTCCCAACGCATACGACAAGCCGTTGCATCGGCTTCCTGGGGACGATCCTGACCATGCGGTGCTTGCCGCCGGGCCTGAAATTGCGCAACAGGCGTCGCAGGAGGCGGTTGAACGGGAGCTGCCCGTTGAACCCTCCGAAGCCGGCCATATTGTCATGGCTCCGTCGGCTCCGGTCGTCGCGCCAGTCGAACCGAAGGTCATTATCAAGGAAGTCATCAAGGAAGTCCCCGTTGAGGTTCAAGTTCCTATCGAGGTTCCAGTCGCTGGAGAATACAAGCCGGAAGAGTTCGAAAATTCCTTCAATGTCATTATGGACCAAGAATTACAGAGTTCCATTGATATTGGCTATGACATTTCGCTGACGCTAGTGGAAATCACTGCGGGAGATAGGGCAGCCGTCTCCTCCTTGCTTTTGGATTCCACTCAGGAAAATTCCTATAGTTTCCTGTTGGACAACGGCAAAATAGCGATCATCCTCCCCTTCTATCAGTATGAGGAGGCGAGGAGGTATCTGCTGGAACTGTTGGATTCCTGCAAGAAGCAACTTGAAGGGACTGGCTTGCAGATGGGTTTTGCCAGCCGTAACGGCAGGGTCGTGGATGTCGATCAGCTGTACCATGAAGCGGAAGTCGCCTGTTCCCTCGCGGCGCAGGACGACGAAGTCATTGGCTTTGCAGAGAACATCGAAAAAGAAGCCTGATGCATTTGCATCTGACATAATGAACCGCCGGGATTTGTTTTTCTTGACAAAATTATCGAAGAGTCATGAGCGGAACGATGACTTGAATGACTTGTCATCGATGGCCCTCATAGTGGCGAGAATACCATCGAGGTGGTCGCATTCATGTTGTAATAGTTCAGACATGTCACCTTCGAGCCTTACCGTATGTTCCGTCCAGTCCCTGTCCCTATAGATTGCGGTGCACCTCGCATGTCGCATGACCCTGACCAACAAATTCGGAAAGGACATGCAGTCGTCCCAAAGCTCAAACATATCGTCATCCCCGAACAGGAGCCTCGGATTGATGAAAATCGTCTCGATACCATTGAGATTACGATAGACAACTCGTTTTTTAATACCAATTTGCGGTGCGGCGATAGCACGTCCCGCATGATACCGTTTCCTGAACGCCAGCAAGGTGTCGCGTAAATCTTCAACCCAGTCGTCAATCATGGGAACCTGTTCAAGAGTTACTTCACTGGAAGATTCATATAATGCAGGTTCACCTAACAACAATATGTCCCGTTGCATGCTTCAATCTTTCAGCGGTATGTCAAACGACATGCGGTCGCGTGTAAGAATCGTTCCAGGGAAAATCTTTCTCGCTTCCGTAACCAGGTCCTTAAGGTCACGGTCAGTATACCGGGGACTATAATGAATCAGTCCCATTTTCGCGACCTGCGCATCTTTCGCAATCATCGCGGCCTGGGTCGCGGTCATATGCTTCTTTTCAATCGCGCTGTCAATCAGGTCTCCGCCGAACATCCCTTCGCACAGCAGTAGGTCGGCATTGCTGACATGCTGTGCGATTGAATCAAGGTACAAGGTATCGGTGACATATGAAAACTTACGTCCCTGTCGACCGCCGCCCATAACCTGTTCCGGAACGATGACTCGGCCGTCGGGCAGCGTTACCGTGGAGCCGCTTTGCAAGCGTCCCCACATTGGGCCTTTCGGAACACCGAGCGCAAGCGCGTTCTCCGGATGGAACAGCCCCGGCCGTTCTTTCTCCCGCATCGTATAGCCGACACAGGGTTTCGTATGGTCGAGCTGGAACGCTTCAACAATGAACTCATCGGTCTCCATGACGATCCCCGGTTCAACGGTCCTGACGATGATTTCATAGTTGATGTACATGTCGAGAATCCGCCTGTTCGCATCGACGTACTCCTTGAGCCGTGGAGGCCCATAGAGGTATAGCGGTTCGTCCCTGTCGACCTGGCTGGAAAGCATCAGTATGCCGGGAAGACCGGTCACATGATCAGCATGCATGTGACTGATAAAGATGGCGGAAATTTTCTTCCACCTGATATTAAGCATTTTCAGCGAGACCTGGGTTCCCTCCCCGCAGTCGAACAGAAACAACTCACCTTCTCTTCTGACCATGGCGCTGGTGAGAAAACGACCGGGAAGGGGCATCATCCCGCTGGTACCAAGAACAAAGACTTCGAAATTCATGCCATTACTATAGCCTGTTTCGGGTATGAAATACCACCTCTACCGCAACAATTCCATCGGGGATATCTTTTTGATCCGGCGCAGGGAAAATTGTACGGAACACATCGATACCAGTATCAGGGCCGCGACAATGATCAACAGTTCCTTCCAAGGGATGATTACGGTGAAATCGAGCAGATACCAGGACAAAACAGGCAGCCTTCTGGCGGCCAGCAACGAAAGCAACGGTCCCATGTTGACGCCAAGCAACAGGCCAAGGGAAAGTCCGATGCATAAGGATGCGCCAGTCAGGGACAGGACGACTGCGAAGTAGATTTTTCGGATGATTCCGTCCGTAGCGCCCAAGAGCTTCATGGTTACGATGGATGGCTTGTCGTCCTGCATAAATTCCTGCGCGATGCTTGCTACGAAGAATCCTGCCAGCATCGCCACGACGATGAATACGCCGAGAATCATTTGCTGACTGACTTGAAGGTTCGCATACAGTGTGGGTTGCGCTTCATACCATGTACGGAAGATGTGCGGCTGTGCAACCAGCTTGCCCAGCCTGCCTTTCACTTCCGCCAAATCATCGGCATGCAGTTGGTCAACCAGAATCTCCACATATTGGCTTGACGCCGTGCCAAACAGGTTCAGCGCATATTCACGGTCGATAAAGCATAGCTGTTGATCAAGCTCCCGATAACCGGAATCAAATATGCCCGCTACCGTCACGAGAATCGGGCGCACTACAGTCGCGGCGGTATCAGGCACGACCATCAAGGCGAGGGTATCGCCCGAAGATACCTGCAACGCCTCCGCCGTCGCCGAGCTTACCAACATACCTTGCCTGCTCCCCTTCTGAATGCCATCGGATCGGACATGGAGCTGCGACAACCTTCCGGAAGTGAAATAATCGGAAGAAACCCCTTTGAGCCTGATCATCTGGGTTCCCGTGGTGGAATAAGCCAGCGCATTGCCTTGGACGACCCTGTGGATTTCCGCCACGCCGTCATCTTCCTCCAACGCCTCAAGTAAATCGTCGCCCGGCAATGACGACGTGAAAAGCTGGACATGCCCATTTGAAAGCAACGCATACTTGTCTATAATTCCTTTGATCATCGAGGATACGAACAGTTGGGCGACGACGAGAAGAATCATCACCAAGGTCAGCAACATGCCTTTTCCCAAGATTCTTCGACGAAGACGCGACGCCCGGTCTATTCCAAGGCGACGCAACACCCACAGGGAAGTCAGTTTACGGTTCACCGCAACACCTCGACTTTCCTGTGCTGCAACAATAGGACTCCATCGCAACTTTTTGCAAAACCACTGTTGTGCGTGACCAATAGCAAGGCGCAGCCTTCTTCCCTGACAAGGCCCAACAAAAGCTCTTCAACTTTGGCGGCATTTTCTTCGTCAAGGGAACCTGTCGGTTCATCTGCGAAAATCAATTCAGGGGAATTCATCATGGCCCGGGCGATAGCGACTCTCTGACGTTCGCCGCCCGACATGCTGTCCGGTCTATGGCCGGCTCTGTCCGCCACGCCTACCTTGTCCAGGAGCTCCATGGCGCGGTTGCGGATGCCTGCGCCATGTTCACCCGCGATCATGGCTGGCATCATGACGTTTTCCACCGCGGTAAAATCTTCAAGCAATAGGTTCGACTGAAAGATAAAGCCCATCTTCTGGTTCCATACCGAACTTCGTTGCGCATCGTCCATCAGGAACATGTCCTCGCCTTGAAAACAGACTGTACCGGACGACGGCCTTTCCAACGCTGCGGCAATGTGAAGCAACGTACTTTTTCCACAACCACTTTTGCCTGTAACGGCTAGCGATCTGCCGCTGTTCAGCGTGAAGCATATATCGTCAAGAATCAGCAAAGCGGGAGCGTCTTTCATCGGTGCGTCGAAGCTTTTTGCAATTCCGGAAAGATTAAGGATTGTGGTATCAGTTGTCATGCAGCAATATCTCCATAATATCGTTTGACAGTAGTTTCCTACTTCCAGCCCAAGCGAGGATTCCCGACAAAACAAGAATAACCATGGCTACGATTATGATTTCAGCTGGATCAAGCGTCAATGTCAGCAGATTTTGCGACAATTGCCCGTGTCTGCCTCCGACGTAGGACATGACGGCATCGATTAGCCTCGCTATGGTCGGGGACTGGTAGACCAACAGCAGAGCCAAGCCGATCCCCAGCGATATACCCAGCCCTGCGATGAACAAAGCCTGTAGCACGAATACTTCACCAAGTTCCTTTCGACGGTATCCCATGGTCCTGAGGACGGCCAGCTCACGTTGCTTGACACGGAGCAATCGTTCCGTGGAGTTTTTGAGATTCGTGATAATAACCAGAATCATGATTCCCATCACCAGATACATCATGTATTTTTCCAGCATCATCGCCGCATACAATGAACTGTTTGCATCCTGCCAAGTCACAATCCGGCTTGGAATGCCGATGGCCTCGATTTCCCGGATGATGGCATGCTGGTTGTCTGTATATTGGCCCGACAGAAATATCCCTATCTTGATATCATTGTCAGGTACTAGTCTACGTATTTCCTCCAGGGACATCAGAACGGTCCGCTGATCATATTCAGGTAGTCCTGTCTGGTAGATTCCCGCGACGACGCCATCGAACAGATACGGTATCATGCGAACCGTCTTGCCTGGCCGCAGAACTGTCAGTTCCAAGGAATCAGCCATGGACAGCGAAAGGGCACGCATCAGCGAATAGGATGGGGCGACTTCTCCGCCGTCGTCCAGAGGAATGGAACCCAGGACGATGGACAGCCGACTGGAGAATGGTCCTTGCCGATAAACATCATTTGAACATCCGCGAAGTCTGACAGCGGCGCTTTTCCCACTGGAAATATCTTTGAGTATCGCCGGGATGTCCGCGAACAGGAATACTTGTTCAACTCCTGCGACACCGGCGATTCGCGTTGTATACGCCAGCAAGTCTTCATATGAAAGGTCCATGGCGGAAACCTGCAGATGGAAGGATTCGATATCCTTGATCTCTCCCAGCCTTTTGTCCTGGGAAGCTTCCATAAAGGAGATGACCATCAACAATGCGAGCATGCTGAAGCAGATGCCGAGCATGATGAGAATGCTGGAGGACCTATGCCTGTTCTGGCGGGAGAATGCGTATCTTGCGGCTATTCTGAACAATATGTCATTTTTGTTACGCACCATTGACTCCTAACGATAGGAAACCGTCAGAACCCGTTTTCCATCTTGAGCGTATCTGACGTCCGCATACGGGATATCAGCGTCATATAACGTTTCGGTTCTTGTCCCGTCGTGATGATATGTAGTCAGCTTCACTATGGCGTTTCCTTCTTCCACCCGTTCGCTTTCCAGAACTCCGTCCGAGAATGTCTGGTAAATCGTCTTTCCCAGAATCGCGTCAGAACATATTATGGTAGAGATTCCACCGGCCGCGTCATACGTGTAGTCCATTGTACGAATGGGCGAGTCCTGATGATACAGAATCTCACGGAGAATATTACCGTTTGCTGAATATGTCGTTTCACGCTTTGTGCCATTCTCCTCGCTGATGGTGACGGTGAGGTCGTTGGTATCGGCGTCATGGCCAATCTCCACGTTGTTCAGCAACGGTTGTTCACCGATATAACTATCCTTGACAATGACATTTCCTGAAAGACGTGTCATTTTGACGGACATATTCCCATCACTCCGGACATATTTGTTTTGCTCAAGATACTCCCAGAGCGAATCTCCGGTCAGGTCAATCGACCGTATCGCCGCGATTGAACCGTCCGTCGCACGGAAGTAGCCGACAATCAGGACGACAACGCCGTTTTCAGAAACGGTATAGCCGCAAAGTTTTCCATCGTCATCATATGTATAGAGTATATTTCGGGAGATACCAGGCAAAACGGTGTTTTCCGACACGATCCGGGAATTTTCATAACGTCTGACAATGGTATTTCCCTCATTGTCCACCGTCTGTACCTGCCCGTCGCCGACACTGGTCGTACTGACGAGTTCGCCGTCGTGATATAACAGTCTGTCGGCCTCCTCGACCATGACAAACCATCCCTCCGGCTGGAGAGCTTGGACTGGATCAAGCAATTGCCCGATACTGTTGGAACGGTACATTTCTCCCGCGAAAGCCGGTATCAAGAGCGCTGATACCAATGCCAACAGGAATGTGACACATTCCCTGGGGCGCATTATGCAAGCCCCACCAATGTATCGAGGAATTCATCTTTGTCAAACGCCTCGATATCTCCGTAGCCTTCTCCCGTTCCGACGAACGCGACGGGAAGCCCTAGCTTTTCACCGATCTGGATCAATGCGCCTCCTTTCGCCGCGCTATCGTATTTTGTCAATATCAAGGCGTCGAGTCCAACCGCCTGATTGAACAGCTCTGCTTGGCTAATCCCATTCTGACCAGTGGTGGAATCGATTACGAGGAATTTTTTATAGCAACATTCAGATATCCCCTTCGCCCTAATCACTTTGTCGATTTTCTGAAGTTCCCGGAGAAGATTTTCCTTGTTATGCATGCGTCCCGCGGTATCTGCGAGGATCAGATCCTCCCCTTTTGCGGCGGCGCTGCTGATGGCATCATATATCACTGCGCCGGGATCACTGCCGTTGTCCTGTTTTACAATCCTGCAACCAGTACGCTGCGCATGCAGGTCCAGTTGGTCGATCGCGGCGGCTCTGAATGTGTCCGCCGCGGCGAGCAGTACATGATGGCCTCTCTTTGAGTAATAGGTAGCAAGTTTTGCGATACTCGTCGTCTTGCCAACGCCGTTGACTCCGAGAATCAGGAAAATATTGACCGCATTCGGCTGAATTTCCGGTACATATGCTTGTATCCTTGTGGACAACAGCCGTTTGACCAAACGTTGCAGATCCTCCTGCGTCTTCGGCTTTTCGCTTTTTGCGAGTTTGCGGACTTCCTCTGAAACTTCCATTGCCAAATGTGCGCCCAAGTCCCCTTCAATCAGCATATCCTCAAGCTCTTCATAGAACTCTTCATTGAACGTCTGGATTCCAAACAGCGCCTTCAATCTGGCGCCAAAGCTTTTTTTCATGTATTTCACCTCATTGTCCCATCAGGGAGTACTATACCGTGTTCCGGTGTAATATGCTAATAAACCGCCTACCAGGTCAACCACCGAGACGACCGCGACGCCGGCAGAAAGGAATATCCATGGCTGCCAGAGCGGATCACTCGTTCCTGAGTCGCTGAACGTCGTCGCCATCGATTGCAACCCAATCCACATGCCGAATGCTCCGAGAGCTCGTCCCATCGCATAATAGAAAGAATCCCTGTTCCTGGCGATTAGGTTCTCATCCGACATCCATTCAGGCTTCAGGTCAAAGACAATAGTTTTCATCGGAGTCGTACTTTGAATGGCACTGGATATGAAACCTTGGCGAGAAGCGACGATATTGAGCGGCAGCATCTGATTCTGAAACAGGATTGGAAGACCGTTCTGACGGATACCGTTGACAAACCAATCCACCTTTCCGGTCGATGAGCAAATGGACAGCGGCCCGAATGCGGCCAGCTTCAGGCTACCGTCCACAGTTATGTTTTCACCGGCTTCCGAAACAATGGAAACCTGCTTCGGTTCATAGCCAAACGCGGCAAGTTCCAATACATTTTCTCCTGCGGGAACTATGATTTCATTTTCAATGATCGGATAGTCTTTGTCTGCGATCTTCACCGTCAAGCCTGGCGCCGCATGTTCGAAATTCAAGAGGGAGACGTCCGTACCGAAACTCAATGGCAAAAGGGACAAAAGCAGTTCTTCCTGCAGTTCCTGCGCATCCTGTAACGCTACAAGCCGGTCAAACAGAGTCTCGTGCCCACCCGTCACAAGATCATGGTAGACGACTCTCAGCCGAAGGAGATTTTCCATCATTGAAGGCCAGATGACCAGCACTCCCGAAAGTCGTTCTCGTTTGCCCAGCGTCGATATGAATTTCTGGTCGCCCCGCAGAAACAATGCGTCCCAGACGGGGGTCGTATCAAAATGCACATATTCCATTGGCAGTCCGGCAGAAAAGCGCTCACTGGTTGACGGAGGTTCCATGAGCTGGGAAAGTCCCGCGACTTTTGCCTTGTCCTCTCCAGTCCATACCGCATGGTTCTCCGTTTGAATTGTCTCGATGGTGGAAAATGTGTCAAGGCCATTGACATATTCCGCCTCAAGCGTCGTGAGATTGGTTTTGAATGTAAGGCGTTCAGTAACCATACTCAATATCCAATCAAAACTTTCAGACGGAATAGTCGAAGTAGAAACCTGATATATGCCGATTCTCCAGTTCGGCGTCGTCTCCACGGCGTACAGCGGGCTGGACAGGCAAAGCGAAGCCACGATCAGCAAGCAGCCGCACATGCCCGTCCATTTTCCCGTAGGCATCCTAAGCCTCCTGCGCCCAATGCAGATACGCTTCTATGAACTGGTCGATGTCTCCATCCATGACGGCCTGGATATTACCTGCCTGAATATTCGTCCGGTGGTCCTTGACCATGGTGTATGGTTGGAATACATATGAGCGAATCTGGCTGCCCCAGGCGATTTCCTTTTTCGCTATCGCATTGGCCTGATGTTCTTTTTCCCGTTCCCGCTGATAGTATTCGTACAGACGGCTTTTGAGCATCTTGAAGGCGACGTCCTTGTTCATGTACTGGCTGCGTTCATTCTGGCACTGAACCACAATGCCAGATGCGAAGTGTGTAATTCTGACTGCGGAATCGGTCTTGTTGACGTGCTGACCACCCGCACCGCCCGCACGATAGGTATCGAGACGGTAATCTTCCGGTTTGAGTTCAATCTCAATGTCATCGTCGATGACAGGGGATGCATAGACGCTGGTAAACGAAGTATGTCGCCGTTTCTGGGCGTCGAAAGGACTGATGCGGACCAGCCTATGGACTCCCGCTTCACCTTTCAGATACCCGAAAGCATACAAGCCGCTTACTCGAATCGTAACGCTTTTGATTCCACCTTCATCTTCCTGGAGGTCCAGAATCTCACTCTTGAAGGAATGACGTTCCACCCAGCGGAGATAGAGCCGCATGAGCATCTGCGCCCAGTCGCAAGCTTCCGTACCTCCCGCTCCAGCATGAATCGAGAGAAAGCAGTCGTTCTTGTCGAATTTTCCGTTGAGTAGGGTCTTCAATTTCAGAGGCCGATACATCTCTTCAATCGCAGTGATCTGCTGGTCAAGTTCGGTTGCATAGGATTCATCGGTTTCATCCGCGTACAGGTCGATAAGTTCCTGAGTCTCGTCTATCTGACTAATGATATCCTGCCAAGGCAGCAACGCATCTTTCAAGTTGGATATCTCTCCGAAAATCCGTTCCGCGTTGGCTTTGTCATTCCAGAAATCTGGAGCAAGCGTTTCTTGTTCCAGTTCCGAAATTCTATTTTTCATTGTAACGGGGTCAAAGACGCCTCCATACGTTGTAGGCTTCTTCCTTGATGGTCTCAAACCGGGCTTTGTTCTGGATAAACATAATTACTCCTTGGAAATATCTTTACATATTGTATAGCAACTTATAACGTTGTCAACGCCGTTCAATTCTTAGCGCAAGCTTAAGGGTGGCTGACTCCTGGGAATTCAGGTGGATTGGCAGGTGCGGTAGCAGAATCGTGTGATGATAGAGCAGTTCTTTTCCAAGAACCGTGGGGGCATCCGTATAATAATCTTCCTTAATCAGGGAAAAGCGGGTATCCGAGGTCAGTGAAATGATTGTTTTATTCACCTCGTCGAACAACCTGATGTTGCGAAGGTTCTTGATATTCGCATCATGTTCGGAAAGCAATTCCGTATGTTTTGATTCAAAGGCGTAGAGCGGTATGGCACCAGTTCTCGTTCCGACTGAAAGATTCAGCTCCGAACCATAGATGAAATCCACCGGTTCTTCCGCTAGGTTTGTAAGTCTCATGTCCAGGATAATCGTATTCTGTCTGAACTTGTACCGCTTTTCAATCATGAGCGTAAAAGGCACTGGGATTAAACTTTCATACAGGTAGGAGGCTCGGTATTCCGTGCCTTTCCTGTCCAGGCGATCCAAATTGTATCGTTCCGCTCCGAGATTGACGCAGGAGGATGAATCGTATTTCCTATATTCTGAAAAATCGTCCGCTACAGGAAACAGCAGATCTTCAAAGACTTTCTGTTTTTTCCCAAACATGACTCCATGGCATTGCGTCGCATCATCAACAGGTCTTCCGCTGAAAGTGTCGGCATAGTTCCACCCGGCGGGAAGGTAATTGAGCTCAATGAGAGCCCCCCCCTTTTCATCAATCATCGCACTGATGTTCTTTCCAAGGGACAGATATTCCTCATGTTGGTCGAAATCGACGTCGAACTCTATCGGATATGAGAAATCCGGTTGTGATACAAGCAACTGCTCCACTTCGTTGAGATACTTGTAGACCAGCTTCCGGTACATGGGCTGGACGGAACCCCCGCAAGAATCCCTAATGAACGCGACGCCGCAAGACGCCTTTTCCAGCAACGATTCCGCACGTTTGCGTATATCCTTGTTTTTCTTGTAGTTCCGTACCGCGTCCTGGATAAAAAGCAACCGACCGTACAGTTGATTCAGTTCTTCGCTATGCACAAGGATGTCGTTGAACGAAGCCATACGTTTCGTCTGCCTGCTATCCCTGCCATACCAGCCCGCGGGAAGGTAGTCATAGCCGACGGGCGCGGCCTCTTCGTCGTACTCGTTCAGCAACAGCATCCGCCATTCCTGGCGGATGCACTTGTCGTACAAATCGGACAGCAGTTTCCAGACTCCGACCTGTTCCGCTTCGTGCCCGCACAAGGAACTGCCTTGGCATAGCTGATCGGCGTTGAGCATCATTGCAAAATAATGAGTTTCACCAAGCTGAGAGAGCCGCTCGTCAAATTTGCCCCGGATATCATTGAAACTCAGCAACCCCGCGGCGTAGTCTGATACTAGCTGAGAACAAAAATCGTCAGTAGGATACACTTCGATTGTTCTACCGGTTTCCTGCATGATGAACGGTTCCGTCCGAAGCTGCCTGTCATGTAGTCGATCATATGTACTGATCATCAGCCTGTTCGTCGAACACAGATACATGGCGCTGATATATGAGGGATTCCAAATCTGGTCATAGCACCAAAGCGTTTGGCCCCGCGTACCGTATCTCCGGCGGATATAGGTCGTGGTCTTTTCAATCTGCGCTGAACGATCTTTCATCTGGAGCAGTTGCAGGATCGGTTGGTAATATCCGCCGGTCAGCAATTCCAGTTGGTTTTTCTTGACGAGATCGGTAATCAGCATATTCACTTCGGGATGGTTGCATTCCAACCATTCCATCTCCGCCGTCGTCAGGTGCAGGTGAATCTTCGCTGCTGGATGATTGTAGAGAAACGTAAGCATCGGTTTGAGTACGCAGGAAAGCACTCGTTCCAAAACGAGTGCTCCTGTTCCCGAGGGAAGCTGACTGTAAAATCCGGCCAGTACCTTCATTCAGTTCCTTTCCAACAGCCAATCACTGTTCGCTGGAAGCTTTTTCTCCTTTCGCGGGGATGATACACTTCTGCGGACAAGCAGCGGCGGCTTCAACAATTTGAGTCTGCGGCAAGGAATATTCAATTCCAGAAAGGAAATTGACGACCTTGCACCCAGATTCTGGGAATTTGTTTTCGCATATCTTACACCCGATGCACCCGACAGAACAAGCCTTTCTGACCTTTGCACCGCTTTCGTGGTTGTTGCAGGCCACTACATAGGTAGCGGAGGCGGGAATCATCTTGATGACGCCATTCGGACAAACCGCCGTGCATTTCTTGCAGCCAATGCAGAGCATTGGATCGACAACGATTCTTCCATCGTCCTTCTTGCTGATTGCGCCAGCCGGACAGACTTTGATGCAGGAGCCGAGATGCAGACAGCCACTCTTGCAACTGTTGTCGCCGGCGAACAGGATGGACGCCGCGTTGCAATCCCCCATGCCTGTGTAATTATAATCCTTGCCGGTCGTCCGGGACGTACCTTGGCAATGAACGAACGCGACCATTTTTTCCGCGGAAACATCAGCGACCACACCCATGATTTCCGCCATTTTCTGATTGAGCGCGGCACCGCCGGGCGAGCAAAGTCCAATCTTGGCTTCTCCCGCGACAACGGCAGCCGCATATCCCGCGCAACCGGGATAACCGCATCCGCCGCAGTTGGCGTTCGGCATTACGGCTTCCATGGAGACCAAACGGGAATCCTTGGGCACTTCCAGTTTCTTTGCGGCGAACGCCAGTCCGAAACCAAGCAATAGGCCAAGCCCCGTCACTACCAGAAACGCAAATAAAATGTTGATCATGTTCCGGCTCCTCCATCACACCAAATGCAGATTCGTCAACAGGGACTTGTCAAACGCCATGAACGCCAGCGCCATGAGTCCCGCTGAAATAAAGGCGATGGGAACGCCCCTGAACGCTTTTCTTACGGGATACAAATCCAGCCGTTCCCTGATATTGCTCATCAACACGATGGCGAGGGTAAAGCCCAGACCCGCAGCGAGGCCCGCGAAAAAGCTTTCCAGCAAATTATATCCTTCTGTGATATTGATCAGGGCGATTCCGAGGACTGCGCAGTTCGTTGTGATCAACGGAAGGAAGATGCCAAGTGCGTTATACAGGGGCGGACTGATTTTCCTGATAATCATTTCAACCAGCTGAACCAATGCCGCAATGACGAGTATGAAGGAAATGGTCTGCAGATATGTCAGAGAGAGCGGAACCAAGATGAACTGGTAGACGCACCAGCAAACTACGCTGGCTATAGATGTCACAAATGTGACCGCCATCCCCATGCCCAACGCGCTTTCACTGCTTTTTGATACACCGATGAACGGGCAGAGGCCGAGGAACTGTACAAGGATGAAGTTACTGATAAAGATATATGTAATTAGTATAGCGATATATGTCATTGCCCTATCCCCTCTTTTGTTTTCGTTCCGAGAACCACCCGAAGAACGCCTTGAGATAGCCCATCAGCAACAAGGCTCCGGCGGCAAGGGTCATGACACGTACCGGCCACTTGCTCAGCACTGGAACGGAGATGACGCCGTTCCAGTCGCCGACAGGAAACAACGTAATGGTCCCCGCGCCAAAAACTTCCCTGATCAGAGAAATCAGTGTCAGCGCCAAGGTAAAGCCGATGCCCATGCCAATCGCATCCAACGCAGAATCCAGCACGGTGTTCTTGTTTGCGAAAGCTTCCGCCCTGCCGAGGATGATACAGTTGACGACGATCAATGGCAGATATACGCCTAGCGCGCTGTAGACCGCCGGTACGAACGCATGCATGACCATCTCGACAATTGTGACGAAGCTGGCGATTACGACGACATAAGCGGGAATACGGACGCTGTCCGGGATGATATTCTTTAGCAATGAGATGAATATATTACTGCACAACAATACGAACAGGACGCCGGCGCTCATACCCAGCGCGTTGACGACCTGCGTGGTGACGCCAAGCGTAGGACACATGCCCAGCATAATGATGAACGTGGGATTTTCCTTGAAAATTCCCTTGGTCAGTTCCTTCATATGATTTTTTGACATCATCGACCTCCTAGCCGTTTCACATAATCAGAACCGTAAGCAAGCGCCTTTGCGATACCGGTGAATGTCACTGACGCACCACTGACCGCTTGAGCGTCCGCCGCGGAAAGTTCCGATTTGCTAGTGGGAATGGAAATCCGCCCACCGGTCCCAAGGAATTTGTCCATGTAGCCCGCCGCTTCGCTTTTCTTTCCCAATCCAGGGGTTTCTGAATTGGTGAGCATCTTTACCGCGAGAATTTCGCCTTCCGTATTGAAACTGGCAACGAAAGTCATGGCGCCGCCATAACCATTCGCATTCAGTTCCAGGATGTACCCGGAGATGCTTCCGTTCTGCGTCAGGGGAATCAAATAATTGACGCTTGAATCTGCGTCATCGTACCTTCTCTCCCCAATATCATAGCCCGACGCAACGGCTTTCAGGGCGACGAGAGTCTGTTTTGCTTCGTAGTCTGCGATACGTGGCGCAGTCACTGCGTTCACAAAGGCTAGGATTACCGCGGCGACCGCGCAGATGATGCCGAGAATCGCCGCAACCTTCAAGTAGTTCTTCATGCCTTGGCCTCCTTCTGAGGCTTGACCGCCCCGAATCTCTTGGGCAGTACGTATCTCTCAATCGTTGGATTGATGATATTCATGAGCAGGATAGCCAATGAGACGGCTTCAGGAAGGGAGCCAAAATACCTGAATAGGAACGTAAAGAATCCACAGCCCGCACCGAAGATGATCTGTCCCTTGTGAGTCGTTGGAGACGTAACCATGTCGGTCGCCATAAAGCAGGCGCCGAGAATCAGTCCGCCGGAGAAGATCGCATTGCCGAAATCTCCTTGGAAAAAACCCAGCCCTGTCCGCAAGCCGCCAAAAATCCATACGAACGCAGCGAAGGAACCGATGTAGGAAACGGGGATATGCCACGTGATGATTTTGACGCACAGCAGGAACACCGCGCCAACCAACAGCAACAAGGCGGAAACCTCGCCAATGCATCCGGGTATATTCCCGATGAACGCATCAACCGTATAAGCCGAGACATGACCGCCCAACAGTTCCGAAACCTTCTGGGCGAACCCCGTAGCGGGATAGCCTTGGCTTGCGAGCACCTGCATGGCATCCAGTCCGTTCGCAGCCCCCGCCCCGATAGTCGTTTTGACCAAGCTGAGCGGTGTCGCACTGGCTATTGCGTCGGGTACGGATGATGCGAGAGTCCTCGGCATCGTGAAGGCGCTCATCGCGCTGGTAAAGGAGAAGAACACAAATACACGTCCACCTAAGGCTGGGTTCATCCAATTCGCGCCTAGTCCGCCGAACGACCACTTCACGACGAAGATCGCGAACGCCGAGGCCAGGATTGGAATGAAGACCGGTATGGCTGGAGGCATGTTCATGCCGACCAATAGCCCGGTGAGGAATGCGGAGCCATCGGACAGCGTATTGACTTTGTCAATCCTGCCCAACAGGAATTCCACAAGTACGGCGCTTGCGACGGAGACCAGCAGGACGAGCAACGCCCGAAAACCAAATGCATGGACCCCCCAGATCGCAGCGGGAGCCAACGCGGCGCTGACCGCCCACATGATAGGAGCTGTACTTGCTTTCGCATGGATATGGGGAGACGTCGATACTGTCCTAATCGGTTGATTCATTTTTTCTTCCTCCCCATTTTCTTTCCAGTCTTCATGCCATGCACGAGAGGCAGATGCGCGGGACATACATAGGCGCAGCAACCGCATTCCTTGCAGTCCATCAAGCCAAGCTTCATTGCGGCATCATAGTTCTCATGGACGATGTTGCGGTACATCCTGTTCGGAACAAGCCCCATGGGACATGCGGCGACACATCGTCCGCAGGAGATGCAGGGCGTTGTAACGGCAGGTCGGGAACCGGGCAGGGCAAGAATTCCGCTGGTTCCCTTGGCTACCGGCGTCTGGTCGTCATAGAACGCGAAGCCCATCATGGGGCCGCCGGAGATGAGTTTGTCCGGTTCGCTGGAGAAGCCGCCACAGAATGCGATGAGATCCGCCACCTTGGTTCCAATCGGAGCGAGGATGTTCTTTGGCTGGGCGATGCATTCTCCAGTAACGCTCATGACACGTTCGATCAACGGTTTGTGGTAGGCGCAGGCTTCATGGATTGCATAACAAGTACCGATGTTGCAGACGACGGCTCCGATATCCAGTGGAAGTTCCCCCGAAGGAATCTCCTTGCCGATCGTCGCTTTCAGCAGTTGTTTTTCATCCCCCTGGGGATATTTCATCTTCAATGCAGTTACTTCAATGGGATAGCCGAGGGCCGCGACACGTTCCTTCAGCTTCGCAATCGCGTCCGGCTTGTTCATTTCAACACCGATGATGATACGTTTTGGATCGGTAATTCTGGCGGCGATCATGATTCCGGCCAGAGCGCCGTCCGTCCGTTCCAGCATCACCCTGTGATCGGCGGTCAGATACGGTTCGCATTCGACTCCGTTGATCACCAGCGCATCAACGCTTTTTCCTTTTGGAACGGAGAGCTTGACATGCGCGGGGAAAGTCGCGCCTCCCATGCCGACGATACCCATGTCCTTGACAACGGCAAGCAATTCTTCCGGACTTTGCGACTGCCAGTCTATCCGCTGATAGTCATCCTCCGGCTGTTGGGCGTCCGGTACTATGACGTAGGCATCGCAGCTGACGCTATTGGCGAGCGTGACACGTCTGATTTCCTTGATCATCCCTGAAACCGGACTATGCACATCCGCACTGATGAATCCGGCGGCGGTTCCGATTTTTTCACCACGGACTACCGTATCGCCCTTCTGTTTCGTGGGGGCGGCGGGCGCGCCAAGATGCTGTGACAAGGATACTATCAGCTCACCAGGGATAGGGAGCTTTTCAATTGCCTGTCCACAGCTCAATACCTTCTTATCATCAGGGTGGACGCCACCCTTTCTGAACGTGGGTATCCTCTGCATCGAAGACTCCTTTATTGTAACGCAAACCACAACCACACCCCCTTGGTCGCTCCAAGGGACGGACGGAGGCGGTTACGAAATGAACTCCGGTAATTCTAGCTGAAAAGTTCCTATCAAGTAAAGAGAAAAAACCATGATGACTTTTGCACTTTCACCGGACGATTAAATGGCGGAGCCGGATTGTTGTTGTACTGAAATAAATCATTGATGTGATTCTTTGTTCATTTATTGATATTGTGCGATGAGTTTAAGAGCGAAATCGGGTGTTATCCTCCAGGAAATACCTTCCGGGACTTTTTCATTGATGCTTTGCGTTATCTTTTTTTTTCGTTTTTTAGCGGCAAAGCAACTGTTTTGCCAGTCGTTGTGTGGCCGGACATCAGCGTTTTTGTCGGCATTCGCCGGAATCCTTTTGTAAAAATGGGCGCAATTGATCGCTATCGGCATCCGACTAGTACCCAAAACGCCTAAATCAGTATATCATATGATGTATGAATCGAATCTTCCGCTATGCGTTCTGGAAAATAAAAGGGGTCAAGGTCTATGCCCTCGTTGGTCGAAGCGGCACAGGCAAGAGCTTCCGTTCCAAGCTTGTCGCGGAAAAACACAATATAGAACTCATCATCGACGATGGACTGTTGATCAGAGGCGACAGGATACTGGCCGGACGTTCTGCGAAACGGGAAGCCAATTTCCTGACCGCAGTGAAGACCGCGCTGTTCGATGACGATGAGCATCAACGTCAGGTGATGGATGCGTTGCAGCGGGAAAAGTATCACAAGATCCTGATTATCGGAACCAGTGAGAAGATGGTGCACAAAATTGCCATGCGGTTGAATCTCCCTGAGCCGGATAAAATCTACCATATAGAGGATATCGCCACTAAGGAAGAGATTGAGACTGCGATGCGGATCCGATATACCGAGGGGAAGCATGTCATTCCCGTACCGACGATAGAAATCACCAGGAACTATCCCCAGATCGTCTATGACTCAATGCGAGTGTTCTTCAAGAACAAGGCTCGTTTTCCATGGCAGAAGAACAAGGTGTTTGAAAAGACCATCGTCAGGCCTGAGTTTAGCAAGCATGGCAAGATAACGGTCAGCGATGCGGCGCTGACGCAGATGGTAGTGCATTGTCTTGATGAATTCGACAACATGATCAAGGTCAAAAAGGTTCAGGTAAAGGTAAATCCCGAAGGGTATGCGCTGACAGTCAAGCTCCGCGTCCCGTTCAAACACCAGATTTCCTCCACCTTGGCGGAGTTACAGGAATATATTGCGGATTCACTTGAAAAGTATGGTGGAATTTTTGTTACTTCTGTAAATATCGAAGTTGAAGAATGGGCTTGAATCTTCTTCCTCACTCTCCGACGACCACCTGTCATGTCAACCGCATTGTCAACGCCATGTTGTGGTTTATGAGGTTTATTCAAATTTCATCCGCATAGCTTTGCCGCAATGCACTCAAGCCCTCCGGCTGGATAGTTCCGACGGGAGGGCTTGATAATTCTGGATTTTGGATGGGGCTAGAGGTCGTGAGCTTCCGCACTGGTCATCGGTGTATTAGGAGTCTTGATCTTCTCCTTCCTGACCGTATCTTCTTGTGGCTTTTCAATCTGCGCATTGTGCTGTCCGACGGCCACGCCCCCGCTTTTTCCCCGGCGGCTTCGCGTTCGTCGCCTACGTTTCGGCGTTGAAACCGGCAACGTAGCGGAGTCATGTTCATTCACATTGGAAATTGCCTGTTTCAGTTCAGCGAGCCCCTCCGCATTAGCCTGTTGCTCTCCCCCGGCGGAGACTCCCGGCTTGTTGGTCTTCTTATTGCGTTGGCGGGCGGGGGCGCCGTCAACGCGCGGAGTCCGCCGTTTGACCGTCGCAGGTTTGCCAGTAGAAGGCCGTGGCTGTCGGACGCAGTTGCGCGGTGTCTTGTACCCCTTCTCCGACAATAAATGCTCACAGGCCACTTCAATCTCATAATTGCTCGGGGTCATTGGGCTGATCAGCACCTTGACCTGCCGAAAGGTATCTTTGAATCGGTCATCGGAAGACGTGATGGAATCATCAAAAACAATCAACGGGGCGACCAAGGCCTTGATCATGTCCCCCCTTGCCATTTCCCCATGCTCACCGGACTTGCTTGCCATTACCTGCTCATCAAGCTGGCGCAGGGATTTTCTAACCTGAGGAAAGTTGGAATACACGGAGAAACAGGGCAACATGAATACAAGCAACTTGTATTTCTGCAATTCACTGAAAATCTCCGCGGAACAACCGGAAGCGAGAATCTTGTTCACCTCTTCCGTCAGGCGGCTCGTAGAAGTTCTGGAAAGCTCGTTCGCATATTTCCGAATGGACATCCGAACATCCAATTTCAGTTTGAAGCCGGTCGTCACGGAATATTTGACGGCGCGAATCATCCGCACTGGATCTTCTTTAAAGGTTGTGTTCAACGGAATCAGCGATCGGATGCGTTTTTTCCTAAAATCCTCCAGCGCATCGTTGAAATCGAGCAACTGTCCGGAAATGGGGTCGTAATAGAATGAATTGATCGAAAAATCTCGGCGTTTCGCATCCTGTTCTATCGTTCCGAAGATATTGTTGTTTCCTTCATCGGCTTCTTCCCCGCTTCGGAATGTGGAGACTTCCAGAATCTTGTCGCGGAACACCAGGTGAACGAGTTTGAACCTCTTGCCGATGATTCTTGCGTTCCAGAACATTCTTTGTATCTGACGCGGACTGGCGCTGGTTGCGATATCGAAGTCCTTCGGCTTGCGTCCGAGCATCAGGTCGCGGACGGCACCTCCGACGATATATGTTTCCGCACCGGACTGCTGAAGTTTCTTCACGGCCCAGAACGCGTCATTGTCAATCAGAGCGGGATCTATGCCATGTTCATCCGGCGTATAGATCTTTGCGATGGGGACGCTGCGTCCCTGGTCATCTTGTTTGTATCGTATTAGCATGTATCACTCAACGTAATGCAACAGGAGCGCATGCAGCCTTATTGCAGTTTCTACAGGATTTGTTTACTATGATATGGTGTACATCAAATAGAGTGAAAATGCAACAGGAGCTCCCTTGCCATGAACAATAATTGCCCCAAGGAATCCCAGCCGGTCGTACAGACTCCCGCGGGAGGGAACATTAGCGTGAAGAAAACGATCATCGAACCCAAAGTACTCAAGGGCTTCAGGGATTCCCTGCCCGCCCAGGAGATTCAGAAGAAAGAGATCATCTCCAAGCTTGAAAAAAATTTTTCCTCCTACGGTTTCGTCCCCATCGACACCCCCGTTCTGGAATATACGGAAGTACTGCTCGGCAAAGGCGGCGGGGAGACTGACAAGCAGATATTCCATTTCCATGACAACGGCGGACGAGAAGTCGCCATGAGGTTCGATTTGACCGTCCCGTTCGCAAGGTTCCTCGCCGCGCATCAGAATGAACTCGCCCTTCCCTTCAAGAGATTCCATATCAACAAGGTGTGGCGTGGCGAGAATCCTCAGAAAGGTCGTTTCAGGGAATTTTTCCAATGCGATTTTGATATCGTCGGGGTCGATAACGCCGCCGCTGATTTTGAAATTCTTTCCATGATGCAGAATTCTTTTTCAATGCTTGGCCTGGACAAAGTGACCTTCCATGTCGCCCACAGAGGGCTTTTCAATGCGTTCCTCGAACATCTTGGAGTGGCGGAACAGTCAGTGGAGGTTCTGAGAACCGTTGACAAGCTTCGCAAGATAGGCGCGGAAGCCGTGCGAACGATTCTGACTGAGCTGACCGACAGTGACGGCAAGGCCGATGCGATTCTCGCCTATATCGCGCCGGAGGAGGGAACCGGTTTTCTCGAACGGCTGGAAAAGCTCAGCGAGCTGGCTGGCGGTGAGACTGTGCATACCGCAAGGATGAGGGAAATACACGCATTGCTTTCTGATGCGGGGATCGCAGCGCAATTCATCCTCGATCCGTCCATCACCCGTGGCCTGGACTACTATACGGGTATCGTCTATGAAACCTTCCTCGACGATCTGCCGACCATCGGGTCGGTCTGTAGCGGAGGACGGTACAACGACCTGGCTTCGCTCTATACAAAAGACCGCATTCCGGGGGTCGGCTCATCGATAGGTCTCGACAGGTTGCTTTCCGCGTTGGAAGAGTTGCATAGCCCGGTATTGAAGAACGGAGCTTCCGCAGATGTGCTGGTTATCGTCATGGATGAAGCTCTGCGCCCCTGGTATAATTCCATCGGAATTGAATTAAGAAAGCGAGGCGTTCGGTGCGATGTCTATCTCGCGGATAGAAAAATGGCGCAACAGTTCAAGTATGCGGAAATGAACCATATCCCGTTTGCCTTGACTTGTGGCGAGGATGAGAGACTTTCCAGAACCTATGCGTTGAAGAACCTCTTGACGCGAGAGACTTACAAAGAGCTTTCATTGGATCAGGTTGCGGAACTTATAACAAAGGATTGAATTTGCAGAATATGAAGAGCTTGCCGGTATATCAACATCGCCGGCAGATATTGGACGCACTGGAAAAGAACCAGGTGATCGTTGTAGAAAGTCCGACCGGCAGCGGAAAAACCACGCAGTTGCCGATTATCCTCCATGAGGCCGGATATACGTCAGATCTCAACGTCGGCATCACGCAGCCAAGGCGAATCGCCACATTGTCGGTCTGCGACTATATCAAGCGTCAGCTCAACGATACGGACGGTTCTTTTGTCGGCTACAAGATGAGATTCGCCGATACTACGGATCGCAATACCCGGATCAAGGTCATGACGGACGGGATACTGCTTCAGGAATTGAAGGCGGACCCCCTGCTTCGCAACTACGGCGTCATGTTGGTTGACGAGGCCCATGAAAGAAGCCTCAACATTGATTTCATCCTTGGTCTTCTTAAACGAGTTTTGTCTGAACGGCCCGATTTCAAAGTCATCATCAGTTCGGCCACGATCAATACCAAGGTTTTCTCACAGTATTTCAACAATGCGCCGGTCATTAGCATCGATTCACGCGTCCATCCCGTCGAGGTGTTCTACATGCCCCAGGTCCATCCCGGCAATGTGGACGAGATGATGGACCAGATCGTTCAGATTGTGACGAAACGTGTCAGGGACAAGGCGGGTGATATCTTGATTTTCCTTCCCGGGGAATTCGATATCAAGACCTGCATGCAGCAGCTCTATGACAGTGAAGTCAAGCGACAGCTTGTCATCTATCCGTTGTACGGACGGCTTTCCAAGGAAGAGCAGGAACGTGTGTTCATTCCTACGCCGAAGGACAAGACCAAAATCGTGGTTGCCACGAACATCGCTGAAACAAGCGTCACCATCGACGGGATTACGACGGTCATCGATAGCGGCATGGCCAAGATGAATTTCTACAATCAGAAGGATTTCACCTCTTCCCTGGTGCCGCTCCCCGTCAGCAAATCCTCTTGCGAGCAGAGAAAAGGACGTGCTGGCCGTACAGCTCCGGGAGTCTGCTACCGTTTGTATGAGAAGCATGATTTCGAAACTCGATTTACCTATACGACGGAGGAAATTCTCAGGACGGACTTGTCTGAAGTCGTCCTGCGCATGAGCGATCTCGGCATCTATGATTTTGAGAAATTTCCCTTTATCACCAGGCCGAAGTCGGGAGCTATCGCCAGTGCCGAGGAAACCTTGAAGTTTATCAAGGCGATCGGCGACGATCGGCATCTTACCGGAATCGGGGAACTCATGGTGCGCTTTCCGTTGCTTCCCAGGCATTCACGGGTCATCGTCGAGGGGATGCTGAACTATCCTGACGTCATCGATGAAGTACTGGTCGCGGTTTCGTTTCTCTCGACCAAGACTCCGTTCGTCCTTCCTCCTGGAGAAGAAGACGCCGCAAGAGTTGCCCACAAGGCGTTCAACAAGACGGAATATGGGGATTTCCTCACCTACTTGGCCATTTTCAAGCAATTCACAGAGCTGGGTTCAAACGAGGCCAAAGAGAAATTCTGCCGTAGAAACTATCTGGATATGCAGAGCATGTCCGAAATCCAGCATGTCGATGAGCAGCTTTCCGAAATTGTCGGTGAACTGGGGTTCCCCCTCAGTCACGGAGGCACTGTTCATGACTATCTGTGCTGTCTCGCCGCGGGATTGCTCCAGTACGTCTGCTGCCGTTCTCGGGGAAATATGTACAAAAGCCTGACGGCGAACCAGATATATATCCATCCGGGTTCCGCTTGGTTCAGAGAACCCCCTCAGTTCATCCTTGCTGGAGAAATAGTCCAGACGAGCCGGATGTACGCCCGGTCTGTCAGTCCGTTGAAAAAGGAATGGATTGACCACATCGACCCCACGTTGCGCAAACGGTTGATGGACATCCGCCAAAATGACGCGGAATCCCAACGCAAGGAACGTGAATCCCGTCGCGACGAGCGGCGCAAGGATGAAAAGCGCGGGCCGGGTGATTTGGGTCGTGAGTTTTCCTCCGATGCGCAGGTTCCATCCGCGACCATATTCCGCAGGACCTATCCGATTGAGATTTCCGGTAAGAAGAGGCTCCCGGTGGTGATCATTCCGCTTACCGACTTGTCCTGGCTGTATACGCAGAACATGAGCGCGGGCCGACGGCCCAAGAACTTTCACGCCGCCCTTGCCTACCATGGCGCATATATACATTATGGCGACAAGTTCTTTACATTGCTTGAGTTGAACGGCAAGGTCGATACTGATAAGGGAATTCTGGAATCGGCTCCCGATGGCCTGTTCACCCCCGAAGACCCTTCGCTGCTTATCGACAACCTCATGTGGATACTCGCCCTCGCCCGGTTGAAGAAGGAGCGAGGTCAGCTTGGTTTCGTTGAATTGGACACGAACGGCAACGGTGTCTATACGTTCAGAGTCAACAAGAACTGTTTTGAGGCATTGGACACTTCCATCTATGCCTTGGGGCAGCTGCTTGAGGAACTGGATAAAACCAGACATCCGAACGAGCTTCGCGTGACGAAAAAAATCTATGAGCGGCTGATGAAATTGTTCAACGACTGATGATTCAGTTACAGTATCTTGATGAACATTGTGTCGGTGGATGTCTCAATTCCAATCGCGGAACCGCAGGTGACGATTACAAGGTCTCCTTCTTTGACAAGCTTGGTTTGCATGGCAAGCTCGCAAGCGTGGAGGACCGTATCGTCCACCGTAGGCTGAACCGTAGCGAGGATCGGCAGGATACCATAGGACAGTTTGAGTTGACGACAGGCCATTTCATCGGTGACTGCGGCGATTACTGGACATGCCGGTCGATAATGGGACACGACCCTCGCCGTCCGTCCTGTCATGCTTACGCAGACAATCGCCTTCGCGTCCAGGAAATATGATGCGTCGCAGGCGGAACTCCCGATAGCGTTGATGATGTCGCGGCCAAGGTTCAGCCTGTTCTTCACGAAACGCTTTTCATAGTCGATTTTCGACTCCGTGTATTCGGCGATTTCCGCCATGGCGCGTACCGCTTCCACGGGATACCGCCCCGCGGCGGTCTCTCCTGAAAGCATGATCACCGTTGAGCCGTCATAGATCGCGTTCGCCACGTCGGAGACCTCGGCGCGGGTAGGCCTTGGATGGTATGTCATTGAATCCAGCATCTGCGTCGCAGTGACGACATGTTTGCCGGCTTTGTAGCATTTCGCGATGATTTCCTTTTGGATCGGCGGCAGTTCCTTGAATGGTATCTCCACGCCCATGTCCCCCCTGGCCACCATGATTCCATCGCTGCATTCAATGATCTCGTCCAGATGGTCGACCCCGCAGGCGTTTTCAATTTTGGAGATGATCTGAATCCGCTTGCCGCAGTTCACATCAAGCAGCTTGCGCAGTTTTCTGACGTCGTCGGGCGTTCTGACGAATGAAGCAGCGACAAAATCAACCCCTTGTTCAATGCCAAAAAGGATGTCGCTCCGGTCTGTCGCGCTGATATAAGGCATGTCGATAAACACACCTGGAATATTGATGCTCTTGTGATTGCTGATTTTGCCGCCGTTCCTGACCACGCAGACGACATCGTTTCCATCGAGCGCGGCGACATCGAGCGCGATCAGCCCGTCATCGATCAGTATGGTGGTTCCGATACAGATTTCCTCTGCGAGGTACGGATATGTTACGGCGACACCATGGATATCCCCAATTTCGTCAGGATTGGAATACAAGACGAATTCGGCTCCTGGTTCCAGGACGACGAAGCCCTCGCCGAAATTCTTTATACGAATTTCAGGACCTTTCGTATCTAGCATCAACGCCACGGGCTGTCCCAGTTCAGCGCTGAGACGTTTGACACGGGATATCCGGTTCGCATGTTCTTCATGAGTACCATGGGAAAAATTGAATCTTGCGCAATCCATCCCGTTGAGAATGATTTTCTTCAACGTTTCATCATCGTCAACGGCAGGTCCCATCGTACAAATAGTTTTCGTTTTCCGCATATGTCCGTCCTTCTTCCATAACCACTTGCACATATAATGCTACTGGAAATGGACTGTTTCGGACAGTATTCACGCATTAAAACAGAGTTAAGGATATATTGCTTCAGATTGGTTTGCTAATGACAAGATTCTGGACTAAAGAGGAATCAAGCGGTTTCAGCACTGGAGTTCCCTGTCTTTCCAACAGAACGAACTGAACCTTGCCATCCAGCTTTTTTTTATCTTTCAACAAATTTTGTCTGAATATCTGCCAATCTCCCCGACCGATACGGTAGTCGATGTCATAACCATACATCGCGAACAACTTGGTCGCGCCGGACGCATAATGCTCGTCGGTGACACCAAGCCGCACTCCCGCTTCAAGCGCCCGGCAAGTTCCCCATGCCACTGCGGCTCCATGGCTCCAACGAGAGAACTGGCCGCAGGACTCCAACGCATGGCCGAAAGTATGCCCTAGATTCAGTGCCTGCCTGATGCCCAGCTTTTCACAAGGATCCCGTTCGATGTAGGAGCATTTGACAGCCAACGAAAGCGCTACGAGGTTTTTCAATACAGAGGGGTCTCGGTTGACAATCTGGTTTTTTTTGAGCAACAGCAGCTTGTACAGGTTTTCATCCTGTGACAGCAACGCATGTTTGATTACCTCCGCAAGCCCGTTCAAGTATTCTTTGTCTGAGAGGGTTTTCAATGTATCACAGCAGACCAGCACCTCGTCGGCAGGATAGAACGTTCCCACGAGATTTTTTCCACCCATAAAATCGATGGCGGTCTTTCCACCAAGAGATGCGTCGACCATTGCGAGCAAGCTCGTGGGGACGAGCGAAACCCTGCATCCACGCATATAGAGCGATGCCGCGAAGGCCGTCATGTCGCAGACTACTCCACCGCCGAACCCAATGAACCGTCCGTCTCGCGCCAATCCCTCTTCAACGGCCGTACGTAGGATACGCTCTACGCTCTGCCAATTCTTGGCCGTTTCACCGGCTTCCAGGATAATTCGACAAGGTGGAAGCGGCCGTATCAACCGGGATGTATTCTCGTCCAGAACCCAAAGTACATTGTTTCCGTAACCACTGAGATGCGACGACAAATCCATAAAGTCATCCGCAAGAAGGACTGTGGTTTTCTGGCCTCCGGCCAATGTAGCGCTACAACAGGTTTTCATAGGTTTTTTATACAGCAAAGTGCTTGTCTGGAGCAAGATGATGGATGAAACATATCAATGTATGCCTCATATTTCCAAATATCGCTTCAGCATTTTGCGGAGATCGTCTGAAACAACGATTCCAGCTTGGTTTTCGATGCTGTTACATGTATTGTGTCGATTCAAATGCGTTTTGGACACGTTTCCCTTCCGATGGCTGGACAGCCTTTGATAATAGAGCGCCGATTCCATTGAAAGTAGTGGATAACGCCCGGTATGCCACATCTTCAATACTGTCTCCGCTTGCAAATCATATCGATTTAGACCATGATAGAACGTGTTATGGACTATCAGGGATATTTTGATTGGGCGGCGACGACGCCGATATCTGAACTTGCCGCTTCTGTATATATAGGTACAGCACGCGAGTATATTGGAAACCCATCCTCAATCCACAGAGAAGGACAACGGGCTTCCCGGTACCTGTTGGAGTTGCGTCAGGACATTGCGCGGCTGGTGGGCGCTGATGCAAAATCGATTACGTTCACCAGCGGAGGAACGGAAAGCGACGCGATTATCCTCAATTCATTGTTGAGGAACAAAGCTCCCGGACAGGTCATCATCCCCCGGTTTGAACATGCGGCGGTAACGCAATATGCCAAACTACTCACCGATTTTGGCTGGGAAGTACGGCAACTCCAGACCCCTGGCGGATATGTCACGCCGCAGCAGATAGCCCAGGCGCTTACGGAAAAAACGCGGCTTGTCTGCTGTATGCTGGTCAACAATGTAACGGGAACGAGACAAGATGTCGCTTCAATAGCAGGGGTATTACGCGAATATTCCCGAAAGACCGGTCGAAATATACATTTCCACTGCGACGCGGTGCAGGCGTTGGGCAAGATTCCCATAGATCTGAAGAAACTTGGCGTTGACTCCGCAGCGTTCAGCGCACACAAATTCTGCGGTCCTCGAGGCGTAGGCTTTTTATACAATACGAATTCTGCGGTTGTATCGCTCAGTCGTGGTGGTGGACAAGAAAATGGCCTGCGTCCGGGAACTGAGAACCTTGCAGGTATCGCTTCGATGACCGCGGCCCTAAATGACGCCACGATGAAGTTGGATGAGCATTTTGCGAACGCAGTCGCCATCAAGCGGTATTTTGAGCAACGGTTCGCAGCAGAAGCTCCCGGTATCGTCCAAATCTCCCCTTCCGTTGATTCTGAGTATTCCGCAAGTCCATATATCCTCTCTTTTTCAGCCCAAGGGCTTCCTTCCGAGGTGTTTACACGCATGCTGTTCGACCAAGGCTTTTGCGTTTCATCTGGTTCGGCTTGTTCAAACAATGCAAAACAGAAAGGCGATGGAATCCTTCAGGCGATGGGTTTCGACGCGAAACTGGCCAGCTCCGCCGTTCGGCTCTCCTATGGATATGGAACGACTTTGGAAAGTGCCGAACGTCTGGCGGACGCAATTATCAGCACTTACCTACGACACGCGCCGTCTCGATTCACGGCATTGAAATAATCGTTATGGAGTAATTATGGAAACAAAATTATATTTGGTACGCCTTGGGGAGATTTCATTGAAAGGACTCAACAGGGATTTTTTTGAAAAACGCCTCAGACACAATATCAAAGACAAGATCCGACCATGGAAGAGCATGTGTACTCGTCAAAAAGGGCGGTTGTATTTTGAAATTGACTCGGACTGTCCCGATGATATCGCAGACAAGGCGTTCTCGACCACGTTTGGCGTGGTTGGTTTCTCACGGGCGGTACGATGTGAAAAGACCTTTGACGCAATTGCCGCCGCTGCTGAACGCCTGATCTCGGAAGAACCATTTTGTGCCGGTACAGGTAGTTTCAAGGTTGAGGCATCCCGTAGCGACAAAAGTTTTCCCCTGACCAGTTATCAAATCGCCTGTGAACTTGGAGGGGTCGTTCTGGATCGTTACCCTGATATGCATGTCGACGTCAAGCGTCCTGAGAAAACCTTGTTCTGTGAAATACGCAACGAAGCATACCTCTATGCTTCTCCGCAAAAAGGACTTGGCGGACTGCCTGTAACCTGCGCGGGAAAAGGCGTGTTGCTGCTTAGTGGAGGCATCGACAGTCCTGTCGCTGGCTGGAGAATGGCGCGAAGGGGGCTCAAGCAGGAATGTATCTACTTCCATGCCTATCCGTATACTTCTGAAATGGCGTTGGAGAAAGTCAAATCCCTTGCCGCGATCCTGTCGCCATATGTCCAGGGAACCCGATTGCACGTGGTTCCATTTACTGACTCACAGCTCTGGATTCGCGATCATAGCAATGAAGAAGAACACACTCTCATGATGCGCGCCTGCATGATGAAGGTGTCCAACGCTATTGCGGCGAAAGCGGAAGCCATGTGCCTTGTTACAGGAGAGGCCCTCGGACAAGTTGCGAGCCAGACTCTGGAAAGCATGTCGTTCACTGACAGCATGTCTGACAGGGTCGTGCTTCGGCCGCTCGTCGGTATGGACAAAGAGGAAATCATCGCCACTGCGAAAGCTATTGGTTCGTATGAGACGAGCATTCTGCCCTATGAAGACTGCTGTGTTATTTTCAGTCCGAAGCATCCGCTGGTTCGACCTGACAAAACTGTGGAGACGGAGCATTTCCTCGCAATGGGGATTGACGACTTGCTGGAGAAGGCTGTTGCGGATACTGTAACGTATGACTTTGGCGTTGATGGCAAAATATTGCGTTCGGCAGAACATCTCAACGCGGACTGACCGGACTTTGTGTTTTTCCCATGACCAGAACAAGGAGCGACCAGCATGAGGAATCCTGAACAGACCATTGGCGACATGATTGACAAACAATCCGTCGCATTTGTCGCTTCCGTTGATGGTGATGGCTATCCAAATCTCAAAGCGATGCTGGCCCCCCGTCGTCGGGAGGGCGTCAAAGTATTCTATTTCACTACCAATGTTTCGTCCATGAGAGTTTCTCAATACCGGGAGAATTCCAAGGCGGCGATTTATTTTTATAGCAAGCGGTTCAGGTACCAGGGCGTTATGCTTAAAGGTGCAATGGAAGTACTTGACGACGATGAAACAAAGCGAATGATCTGGCAAAACAGCGACACCATGTATTATCCAGGTGGAGTTGCCGACCCTGATTATTGCGTACTGCGTTTTACCGCGAAAGAAGGTCGATATTATACAAATTTCAAAACTGAAACCTTTTCTATAGGTAGCATTACAGCCTGACGAAGCCCCCCTGTTCTCCCATTGCCGGATAATGTCTGCTTGCATTGCGTATTCCGGTGGATGACATGACGGCTTGTCTGTGTTGAGATATCGTTAAAAACCTAGTGTGTATAGAATAACGTTCGTTGTTAAGATTTTGCTATAAAATAACACATTTTGCCGCAAGTGTCTAAAAAAACATGCAACGTGTTTGACCATTTTCAAATAAACCACTATGTTCTGTAATAACTTCGCATATTATTCAATCAAGCGCTGGTTATCAGGTATTCAAGGGAGAGTATTTCGGTGAAGATCGGGCTGGATGTCGGTTCAACTACTTTGAAATGTGTGGTTCTGTCCGATTCAGGAGAAATATTGCATTCTTCATATGAACGGCATTATTCACAGATTCCTTCGAAAACCGCGGAGGTCCTGCGCGTGATACTTCCCCTAGTGGGAACGGAAGTTCCACAGCTTGCGATTTCTGGTTCCGCCGGCATGGGGATGGCGCAGTCATGCAATATTCCGTTTGTCCAAGAGGTTTATGCGACCAGACTTGCGGCAAACGCTTATATACCGGGTACTGATGTAATTATCGAGTTGGGCGGTGAAGACGCCAAGATTCTGTTCCTCGACGGTGGTCTGGAAGTTCGCATGAATGGTTCTTGTGCCGGCGGTACAGGCGCATTCATCGACCAGATGGCGACTTTGCTTGGCGTGACGCAGGACGACATGGATCGGTTGGCCGCCCAGTCCCATCAGATATACACTATAGCGTCGCGTTGCGGCGTGTTCGCCAAAAGCGACATACAGCCTTTAATCAACCAGGGCGCGAAGCGGGAGGATATCGCCGCAAGTATTTTTTCCGCGGTGGTGAACCAGACGATAGCAGGTCTGGCTCAAGGACGACCGATCAAAGGCTCCGTCGCCTATCTTGGCGGTCCGTTGACTTTCATGGCCCAGCTTCGCAGGCAATTCGATGAAACGCTCCATGTCACGGGACTCTGCCCTGAAAATTCACTATATTATGTTGCGCTCGGTGCAGCGAACTATGCCCATGGTGAAGGTGTGGAGCTTTCCCAACTGATTGCACGCTTGGAAAACTATCATAAGCAGGCCTCTTTCCTCTCGATCGACCCCTTGTTCTCCGGTGAGACTGAATATATGAAATTCGTCCATCGCCATGAGCAGGCGACCGTTCCCATGAAATCGGCCAAAGAGTATTCAGGTCCGGTTTTTCTCGGTATAGACGCCGGTTCCACTACAGTCAAGGCTATCTGCATTTCTTTCGATGGGGAAATCCTATATCAGCGATATCAAAGCAACACGGGGAACCCAGTACCGATTGTCAGGGAATATCTCCAGACTTTCATGGCGGAGAATCCCCGACTTGCCGTTTCTGCGGCGGCTGTTACAGGATATGGTGAAGACATCGTCAAAAACGCATTTTGCATTGATTATGGCGTTGTTGAGACTGTAGCTCATTTTACGGCTGCGAAACGTTTCATGCCTGAAGTGGATTTCATTATCGATATCGGTGGACAGGACATCAAGTGCTTCAAGATACACAATGGTACGATAGACAATATTTTCCTGAACGAAGCCTGTTCCTCCGGTTGCGGATCCTTTTTGCAGACCTTTGCGAATACTTTGGGATATTCCATAGAGGATTTCGCCAAGCTCGGTCTGAAAGGCAAACATCCCGTAGACCTTGGAAGCCGCTGTACGGTCTTCATGAACAGTTCGGTCAAGCAGGCGCAGAAGGATGGCGCGACCATAGAGGATATTTCGGCGGGACTGTCCATCAGCGTTGTCAAGAACGCCCTCTACAAAGTGATTCGTGCGACAAGCGCCGAGGAACTTGGACGGCATGTAGTGGTTCAGGGGGGGACATTCCTTAACGACGCCGTTCTCAGGGCGTTTGAAAAAGAACTCGACGCGGAAGTCGTACGTCCCACCGTCGCAGGACTGATGGGGGCTTATGGAGCCGCATTGTACGCCAAAGAGCAGTATCTCAAGAGACAGGATGGAAAAACGAGTACCCTGCTCTCTTTGGAACGGATTTCTTCCTTGAGGCATGACGTCCGTTCTGTTCGTTGCAATGGATGCAGCAACCATTGTCAACTGACCATCAACATCTTCGATGAAGGACGTCGGTTTATCAGCGGCAACAGATGTGAGCGACCTGTGACGAAATCCGCCACCGTGGAGGATGTGACCTTACGGAATATCTATGCATGGAAGCAGCGCAGGCTCTGTTCCTATGTACCAACGCAAAACGCCGTTCGTGGAGACATCGGGATTCCTCTCTGCCTGAACATGTTTGAACTGCTCCCCTTCTGGCACACGTTCTTTACGGCGCTCGGCTTTTCCGTTCGACTTTCACCATTTTCAAACAGAACATTGTACCTTGACGGTCAAGCGACGATTCCTTCCGATACAGTTTGTTTTCCGGCGAAGCTCGCCCATGGGCACGTGCAATACCTGGCGGATCAGGGCGTCAAGCGCATTTTCTATCCTTGCATGAGCTACAATGTCGATGAACGAAAGGGAGACAATCATTTCAACTGTCCGGTCGTAGCCTATTATCCCGAGGTAATCAGCGCAAACATGGGAGACCTCAAGGAACGCGGCATAGACTTTATCTGCGACTATGTGGGATTGAACCGCAAGGGAACGTTCGCGAAGCGCATGTTTGAAATTTTGAATCCCCGTTTTTCAGACATCTCGAAAGCGGAGATTCATCATGCCGCGAACAGGGCGTACGAGGAACTTCAACGCTATATGGATGACCTTCGGCATTTCGGTGACGGGATCATCACAAGGGCCAGGGAAGAGAATCGTCCGATAATCGTGCTGAGCGGACGCCCATATCATGTCGATCCAGAGGTAAACCACGGGATAGACCAACTGATTCTTTCCTTTGGCGCGTCGATTGTCAGCGAGGATGTCGTCAGCGTTCAAGCGATAAAGGACAACCGCACTGTACTGAATCAATGGACATACCATGCGAGACTATACGATGCCGCGAAACAGATTCGCATGGAAGATGACATGCAGCTCGTGCAGCTGGTTTCTTTCGGGTGCGGGCTTGACGCCGTCACTACCGACGAAGTCAGGGAGATTCTCGAAAACGCCGGCAAGATATATACCCAGATCAAGATTGATGAGATTACGAATCTTGGCGCCGTCAAGATTCGGTTGCGCAGTTTGTTCGCCGCGGTGGGGCTATAGATAGGTACGGAGGTTGGTCATGGGCAACGAGCGGAATAGGGTCGAATTCACAAAAACGATGAAGAAGGATTATACCATCCTGATACCGAATATGGCGTCCATCCATTTCAACTTGATCAAAAACGTGTTCACCAACCATGGCTATCATGTCGTGTTGCTTGAAAACAATGGCCCGAATGTCGTGCAGGAAGGTTTGAAATATGTCCATAACGACATGTGTTATCCCGCTTTGCTTGTTATCGGACAGATGATCGACGCATTGCACAGTGGACAGTATGATCCGGACAAGACGGCCTTGGTCATTAGTCAGACTGGAGGCGGATGCCGGGCCTCCAACTATATCTTCCTGTTGAGAAAGGCCCTGAAACGGGCCGGATTTGGACAGATTCCCGTCATTTCCCTGAATCTCAAAGGTCTGGAACGCAATTCAGGATTCAAACTTACGGCACCGATGCTGTTACAGGCGTTCGCCGCGCTGATTTATGGAGACATGCTGATGCTGCTCAAGAATCAGGTGCGTCCCTATGAGCTTCATGCCGGCGACGCCGATACCTTGGTATCCGCTTGGAACGAGAGGTTGTCCGCCCAGTTCAAGCGTGGCCGTGGATGGACTATGTCCGCCATGCGCAGGAATCTTAATGATATCGTTGATTCTTTCGCTGCCGTCAAAGTTGAATATGTTCCGAAAATAAAGGTTGGCATCGTTGGCGAGATATATATGAAATACGCAAGTCTCGGCAACAATAACCTGGAACAGCTGCTCTACGATGAAGGGTGCGAGGTGATGCTGCCCGGCATCATCGGGTTCGTCATGTATGGCTGTGATAATTCGGCGACTGACCGAAAACTATACGGCGGTCGTTTCTGGATAACGCTGGGGACACGCTTTGTCATGCGGCTATTGACCAAGATAGAGACGATGACCATTGACGCGGTACGACGATATCCTCAGTTCACCCC
>JAXEWB010000031.1:0-13001 GCA_034114085.1 Sphaerochaetaceae bacterium
AGACTTTCACATCGCCGTTTTCTTGCTCCGTCCAAGCTTGACATGCCGTTTGTTCAAAACATCAGCGTTAAGTGTCCGGGATTCTCCTGAAGAATGACTAAAATTTTGAAATCGTTGTCCAAAATATGTTGACTAGTGCAATTACAACCTCCCCAACCTTCTCCCTACCCCCACGACGACACAAGCCACAGCGAGATGTCCCGATTTTTGCATGCTGGTTCGGACTGTGCGGCCTTTACCACAGAACGAGCATCCAATTCTTGTTCAGGACACAGTTCCAGCATCGCCAACCGGACCTCGGAGGGGAGATAGGCGAACTCATCGGTAGCATAGAACCGCCGCAAAATTTCCCGGGCGATGCGCCTGCGCTCCGCGCCCAGCTTTCTGCCGGGACGTTTTACGATTTTCCGTTCTTCCATAAGTGCCTCCTTTTGTATTCAGTCACAGGGCAGGATGTTGCGCTTTCGCCTGTAAATCACATGAAGACGACTCTTTTTCCAAACATCGTATCCTGTCCCATTCACTGACAAATGATTTTTCATACTTGAGAGCCGTCAGTATCATTGCCCGCAGTCTCGTACCATGGACACTCCATATAGAAAACTGTATCGCTCAGGGTGTCCAGTCCATTGCGGGACATACATTTGGGAACACACCCCGGATTACCGTCCGAACGGTTTGAACGAGCCGTAGAATGCACCGAATACGACAAGTATTGGCGACAGGACTATGGTCAACAGAACCAGAACCGCAACTCCCGCAGGAGTACAAGTAAGCTTCTGAAGCCAGGACGGATTACTTTCTGCCAACGCCTCGTCTATTGACGTATTCACCAAATCCATTCCGATATAGGAATTATAATTTGGTTTATTATATTGTTTCCAAGATTCGAGAACCTCTTGTTGTTCTATTGCCATAGTCATCGCCATAGTCACCCCCATACGAAATGCAATGTATCGTTTATACCGACAGTATGTCGTATCTACCATGATACAGAATGTCATAGTAGAAGATTTTTAGCAGGAACTAGTTTTCATCGTGACTGGGGAGTCAAAGCAAGTTCAATCGTCCTCGGCCCGACTGCGGCGATTGAGATCTTGTATCCCGTCAAATCGTCCATTGTACCGGCTATGGTCCGCCGCAAATATCCTACATGGCGTTCAACTCCATCGATCCCCTTGAAAATCACTGCGACAGCATGAGGATCGTAGGCGTTACTCATCTCATGAACCAAGCTGACATCAAGCATTGATTCGACTTTCCGGAGGAATGCAGATTGGAATCCATCGACGGAGATATTGCCTCGCAATCGTTCTTCCAGCAAGAAATCATGAATCATCCGCATGTGCTCCACTAGGATGTCCGTCGCCCCCTGATGAAAATGACCGCCGACTACGGGGAGTTGAAGTCGATGGGGATGGTTGTCCTTGAAATACGACAGGAGCCCATCACTGTCGGAAAAAGGAAGCGTCCCACTGTTTCCTGCGAAACTTGTCAACACCATGTATTCATCCGTCGTATCCCCCGCATGTTTAACGGCATAACGCAGGTTCTTGCCGGCATCCTGCGAGAAATCATACAGATGATATAGAATCAGCGGCCAGAGTGCCGTGTCCTGGTAGACATATCCCAGCAGGTTATGGAACATGCGAAGCTTTGAGGAACGGAGAAGAATCCGCGCCGCGCAGAGGAAATCCCCACGTCCCATCGCCAAGGAAAAATCCGGATAGCGTTGGCAGAAACCATGAAGTGCAGCATCCAGGGGCACGGAATCATCCAAGGGACAGAACAACGTAATCGTACAAGTCTTGTCGTATGCTTCAAAAGCATGTCCGTCCCAGTCCTGTCTGATAATCGGTATTTTCCATTCCAAGGGAGACTGTCCACAGGTTTCGCTGACAAGCCGTCGCAACGGCGAACTATCGGCTTTGGCGGCTGTAGCCACATAATCCAATGTACCGGTCTTGCTGATACTGAACATATCGACACGCCCATTGAACGAAAATCGCAATAGTCTCATCGCATACCATCCTTTTCCGTTTGTTTGGACAGCATACGGCACCTGCTATGACACATGATGTCATAGCAAAACCATTGTGAGATAATTTTACTGACAAAAGAAGGAGCAAGTTTGTTTAAATCCGACCGAATCAGCGGTTCCACATATCAAGACCTCCGCGACCCCTAACCTGCGGCTCACGTAGCGCCATTTTACACCTGAGCATCTACAAGGCACACCATATCCGCCATGCCCTTGACCTGTGCCCTCCACCGCTCGACGAACTCAGGAGGGGAAACGGGAATCGCGGAAGAACCGAAGGAAAGCACTTTGCTGAGGATTTCGGCCATGTTTACAACGGGGATGGCAATGGTCATTTCAGGACGTCCGTCCGGGCCGGTGGCCACGGGGGAAATCTTCTGGTCCTTGTGCCACACCTGAGTCTGGATGGTATAGACCGCGTCTCCCAAAATCCGGATGGTGACTTCGACGGTCTTGTCGCCGCCCATGAAGATTCCGAACCCGCGGGTGAGGTATTGTTCCAACTCATCATCCGAATAATGATTCCCGATATGGATATCCGTCATATGGATGGATAGTATGCGCGACAGGTGGAACGTGCGCAGGCCGGTACGCAGCAAATCCCAGGCGACTACGTACCAGCGACCGGAATAGCTGACGAGCCGCAGCGGTTCGATCTCCCGGTCAGACACCTCCCCTTTGGCGTTCCGATACTCGATCAGCAGACGAAGCCGCTTCTCCATGGCCGAGCAGAAAGCACCGAAAACTTCATAGTCGGGCAAATCCACGACAGGGGTTGAAAAGATGATCTTGTCCAGCAAGGAACGATATTCACGGGAAAGACTCAGGTCGATATGTTGCTGGACCACGTCGCTCATCAGCGGCATCAGACCTTGGGAACGGGCAAGTCCCCGAAAAATGGCGTTAAACACCAGCATCCGTTCGTCAGCGTTCTGAAATTCATCGAACGTTTTTGTATAGACATAACCACGCCGCAGCCGGTCATATTCAATCGGGGCGAAAAGGCGGTCGCGGAGATATTCAATATCCCGTTTCACCTGGCGGTCACAGACTTCAAAGGCGTCCACCACATCCGCAGTACGGACGAATCCCTGACGCCGAATCTGCCTGTCGATAAAAAAAATACGTTCTGTCTGACTCATGGCCATATTATACGGGGAAATCTTATACAAAAAAACTCTTTTTGTATAAAAACCGTCTCCGCGCTCTTCACTTTACTGACAAGATTACATAATTTGTAATTGGTGATGATGAATATGAACAGGTGGAGTATGTTTCCATTGTCGCTTTCCTCAGTGGTGGCGATCACCATAGCGAGCCAAATCCTGGCCGCATGGATCGCGGACCATCTTTCATACGGTCAGCTTGAAACCTGGCGGCGACGACTCCGGCCCCGAAACTGGGAGCAGGATGGCGCAGTCTATCAAAAATGGTGCAAAGTCAAGACCTGGAAGCCATTGATTCCAGACGCAGGCGTTACTTCCCCCTACAAATTCCGAAAGAAACATCTCAGGAGTCTCGGGCTTGACTATATCCATCAGTTCATACTGGAATCGGTCAGGGCGGAGCTTACCCACGAACTGACAATATTGTTCGCGATACCGTTGCTCACCGTCTGTCCTTGGCAGTTCGCCAGATGGCTCGCCGCCTACACGGTGCTGATGAATATCCCCTGCACGATTATCCAGCGATACAACAGGCCGCGGTTCGAGCGCATTCTGAAGAATCGGAACAAAGACACCGCACGGAGCTTGCGAAAACCAGTCGCCCAACCCTCGTTGGCGGTCTATGAAGAACGGTCGAAAAGAAGCTCTTTCCGCTCATAGCATGCTGACAAGCCAGGCCGTCAATACAAACGTTCGCATCAACTTTCGCAGGCGCGTCTGCGCTGACTGCTTGCTGACTGCTTGCTGACTGCTTGCTGACTGCAACATATCAACTTCCGCCTGTACGTCAAGCAATATTGCGCCATGCCAGCGATCTCGCCCTATACGTCGAGAATCGTCTTGTCCCCATGAATAGCCGACCAGTTCACCCTAAAATCCGCAACGGCCTTCGTAATGGAAGGCATCCGCAGCCCCGTAGTCAGCAAATCGCAAGGGACGGTACAACAACTGGCGCCGTTGGCATAGGCGGTGGTAATCTCGGAAATATTCTTGAAGCTCGCCGCCAGCACCTGGCAGTTGCCAGGATTCGCCCAAAGCAAACCGGATAGCTCTTTGATGACCTTGGCTGCATCAATGTCGATGTTCAGCATCCGGTTATAATAGACCGCGATATATCTTGCGCCGGAAAGCATTGCGAGAATTCCTTGAAGGGAGGTATAGATCGCTGTCGCAGTAATGTTGACCCCCTCGTTGACCAAGTATTTGATAGCCCGCAAACCATCTTCGGTAACGGGAACCTTGATAAAGGTAGACTCTCCGACCACTGAACGGATTCGTTCCGCCTCCTTGATAATATCTTTCCAACTCTCGCTGATAACCTGGACATGCAGACTTCGCTCCTCTCCGATCAACGCCCGGATCTTCTTGAGCTGCTGAAAGAAATCAACGTTCCCCTCCGCCTTGAGAATCGACGGATTAGTCGTAATACCGCTGACTGGATAGATTTCGAGACATTTCTGAATGTCCTTTATATTGGCGGTATCAAGCATAAGTTCCATAACGCACCCCCACTTCTTTTATTTGATGATGAATCAGCCATTCCCATTCTGCCACAGTCGATGGGTTTCCTCAAGCATACGGGCCATTTACACTTGAGAATTCTTTTTGCGCCTTACGCCAAAGACCGGGGGTCGTCCCATAATGGCGGCGAAACTGAATGAAGAACCTCTGCACGGAATAGAAACCGCATTCCTGGCAAATCCGCTCCATCGTCAGATCTGTGGACCGAAGCAGGCCGCAAGCCTGCCGCAGACGCTCCTGTTGCAATTCGTCCAACAGGGTTCGCCCCCGCGCCCGTTTGAAACGTTGTTCGAGACAGCGACGGGACACCGGCAGCGCATCCACGATATCAGTCACGTTGATTCCTTTGTGGACATCGCGGCGAATCATCTGGACGGCCTGCGCTACCATCGGATCCTGTTCAAGAACCAGCGTAGTACTCTCCCGCTCAACGACATCACCGGGGGCGATCCGGCGGACGCTGATCGTCCCGTCACCATATCCGGGAGTCTCCAACAGGCGATCCAACAAAGCGGCGGCTTCGTATCCTATCTGCTCACAGTTGAGCCGAACACTGGACAAGGACGGCGTGGCAAGCTCACAGAGGAGTTCCTCATCATCAACCCCAAGGATGGAAAGATCGGCAGGTATATCAAGTCCTAGACGGCGGGCCTCCACGTCCACTTTCATGGCGACCATATCGTTGCTACAGAACAGCACCGTGGGACGGGAAATCCGGTCCAGCCATGCCTGAAGCTCTAAAGAAGCATCATATAGCTGCTCCCACCATTTCAGGGAACGTTCAAACCGCGGCATCCCCGCGGGGGACACCCCCACCGCGCCACAGAATCCAATCAGGCGCTCCCTCGCCCAATGCACCTGCTCGACGCCGCACCAGGCATAGGAGGCGCATCCCAGCCGCCTGAGATATGCTCCGGCGCAAGCTCCGGTCGCATAGTCGTCATTTCGAACAGTATTAAAGAAATGCCGGGTACAAGCCCCGGCGATGTCCACGACTGGAATTTCCAGCGTCGCCAGTTCATGAGCATCGTCATCGCCTTCAATTCGAGCAATCAACGCTTCGCATCGTTCCAATCCTTCAACCTGCAACGGCAGGAACCACGGGCCGGTCCCCCGCAGCTCCCAATCCGGCTTTGAACGTGTGTACCGGATTACACCACGGGCTACGGCCATATCATAGCTGTCCCGAAAGCGAAGTCGCAACCCGATATACCGCAGGCCATCCCTGACTTGTTTATTTCCCGCCATGGTTTCATAATACCATTTTTTGCGCAAAACAACAGTAGATATACGCATTTTAAGCATTGCGGTATACACCTGCAAGGATATCGTATGGATAGACGAATCATTGCGGGAGCGTGACATGACGACAGTACCCTACAAAACCATAGCGGCTACCGGGGCGAAGATACCGGCGATAGGCTTCGGTACGTTCGGAAGCGACCATATCAGCAATGCGCAAATGGCGCAGTCGGTACGAATGGCGTTGCAGGCGGGTTATCGGCATATCGATTGTGCGGGAGTATATGGAAACGAAAAAGAAATCGGAGAAGTTCTCGCGGACGCCATGGCGGGACGTATCGAGGGAGGGCCAAAGATCGCCCGCGACGAACTTTGGATCACCAGCAAGCTCTGGAACGACAAGCACGCCAAGGCCGACGTCGTACCGGCTTTCAAGAAGTCGTTGAATGACCTGGGGCTCGAATACCTCGACCTGTACCTCGTACACTGGCCGTTCCCCAACTATCATCCCCCCAAGTGCGACGTCGATACCCGTAGCCCGAACGCACGCCCCTATATCCACGAAGAGTTCATGGACACCTGGCGACAGCTGGAAAGTCTCGTCGACGCAGGTCTGGTCCGGCACATCGGAACGAGCAATATGACGAAGCCCAAGCTGGAACTGTTGCTCCGCGATTGCAGGATTCGGCCAAGTGTGCAGGAAATGGAGCTTCACCCTCACTTCCAGCAGCAGGAATTTGTGCAATACGTGCAGGAACAGGGCATCGTAGTCGTCGGCTACTGCCCGTTGGGTTCTCCAAACCGTCCCGAGCGGGACAGGGTGCCTGCCGACACCGTGGACATGGAAGATCCCGTACTACTCCGTATCGCGCAGGCGCACGGCTGTCATCCTGCGGCAGTCTGCCTGAAATGGGCGGCGGCGAACGGGCACATCCCCATCCCCCTTTCGACGAAGGAGCGGAATATCGTTTCGAACCTCCAAGCAGTCTGCGAAGATCCTTTGTCAGATGATGAATATCGCCAGCTCCGTCTGATAGACAAGAATTGCCGACTCATCAAGGGGCAGGTCTTTCTTTGGGAAGAAGCGGACGGCTGGGAAGACCTATGGGATTTGGACGGAAAGATTCCGTGTCCACCACGATATGGGCAAAATAGCATCTCGTAATCCAAATATGATCGCGATGCAGGAAACGGGCAGTCCATCCGCAACCTTTGCGAAGTACAGCGACAAGATACGAGCAAATAAAAAGGAGACAAAGCATATGCAAGGCAAAATGTTAGGAGCCACCCTCCCCGGAAACAGTACGGTAGCGTTCAAAGAATATGACATTCCCACACCGGGACACGGGCAGGTGCTGGTCAAGACGAAATGCACGACGATTTGCGGAAGCGACATCCGGTGCATCTACCGGGAACATGTCGGAAAAGGGCCGGAAGGTTACCAAGGCGTTATCGCAGGACATGAACCGTGCGGCATCATCGCGGAAGAAGGACCGGGACTCAGACGATTCAAGAAAGGCGACCGGGTAATCATCTACCACATCAGCGGCTGCGGAGTCTGTCACGATTGCAGGCAGGGGTTCATGATCTCCTGTTCCAGCCCGTTGCGGGCCGCCTATGGATGGCAACGGGACGGAGGAATGGCAGAATACATTCTGTGCGATGAAAAGGACCTCGTCGCGCTCCCCGACCAGCTTACCTACGCGGACGGCGCCCAAGTGGCCTGCGGATTCGGTACGGTGTACGAAGCGATTGAAAAAATCGGCGTCAGCGGCAACGACGCTGTATTGGTAGTCGGGCTCGGCCCGGTGGGCCTGGCGGCGCTCATGCTCTGCAAGGCGATGGGAGCGAACAAACTCATCGGAATCGAGATGCAGCCCTCGCGTATTGAACTTGCCAAAAAGCTCGGTCTGGCGGATCACGTGTTCACCCCGTCCGAGGAGAACGTCCGACAGGTGAAGGAAGTGACCGGCGGTTTCGGCGTAGAGAAAGCCATCGACTGCTCGGCCAGCGACCCAGGACGCGCGACGGCGGTCAGGGCCACCCGGCAATGGGGCAAAATCGCCTTTGTCGGAGAAGGCGGCACGGTACACTTCAATCCCAGTCCCGACATGCTCCATGACCAGAAGACCATCTACGGCAGTTGGGTGACTAGCATCTGGAAGATGGAGGACCTGGTTGAACGGCTGGTACGGTGGAGCATCCACCCAGAAGATCTGGTCACACACCGCTTCCCGTTGGACAAGGCTGATGAAGCCTACGCACTCATGGCAAGCGGGGCGTGCGGAAAGGTCGCCGTCTGCTTCGATGAAGAGCTGAAATAAACGGACGGGAGGGCGTCGCGCGGAATGTGCGGCGCCTTTCTTTGATAGTCCCGGATGATGAAAACCAGCACAGCGCGCAGGTGTGCGTCATTTTACCTTTAGGTTTTGACTTCTTGCTTCACCGATGCAATCCACTGGGCATGGATAAAGAGTCTGTCGTCCTGAACATGACGAAGCTTATCCAAAAAGTGATTTTGTAGAATTTCAATAGCGACCTTCCCTTTACTGCGTTTAAAACAGACGCCTGCTGGACGATTTGACAAAGGACGCAGCCAGTCATCATGAAACAAAGCTAGGAAATCAAATCGATTATCGGAAACGCCGTCGCCTATGAAGCGGCTCAGGTTGGGCGGGAGGTCATTATCTTCTAGCGTTTGTTTCCGATAGAGAATGCTATCACTCCACCAAAAAAATCATCGTACCGGCTCATTTATTTTGTTATCATATGATTTCTTGTTTGGCGCACACATCGGCAGACACAGAGGCTAAAGCACCATCCTGATTGAAACAGCCCACCCGAACTGTTCCAAAAGTATCTTTTTGAAAGATAGTCCTTTTCCGGCAGGCTGAAAATACAGTTTTTCGATTGTTAAGTCGGCTTTAGGGGCAGTCTCCCCAAGCCGGTTCCAAAGCCGAGACCCCATTCAACTGAACACGCAATCAAGGCGGGGGATGTCCTCCATGGCGGCGACAGCGGCCTGCTCGCGGTCGTCGGTCAAGATCCCGCCGTTCGCAGTCATCACCTTGATCGTCGGCGGAATGACGATTTTCTGAGGAAAGTCAGATCTGTCCCCGTTCAGACGCTTGATCAGAAGCTTCGCCGCGGCCTCGCCCATCTGCTCAAGGGGCTGGGCGACCGCATAATGGCAAAACCGGAGCAACGGGGCGTAGTGGAGATAGTCGAAAGCGCCGAACACAATCTTTTCCTGCGCGGCGCGGTCGCCATGTTCGTAGAGATAGCTGCTCGCCCCCACATGCACCATGTCGTTGACGATAAAGAAAGTATCGGGCCGATCATCTTGCGCCAGGACCTTCTGCATGACCACATGCCCTGACTGCTGGGACATGCCGTCCATCAGCACAAACTTCTTCTCGACCGCCAAACCATGAGCGTGCATGGCACTGAGGTATCCATGCAAACGCTCCGTAGCGGTATGGACGTGCAGATCGCCGCCGAGGAACCCAATCCGGGTGTGACCCTCCCGGATCAACGATGAAGTGACCTCATATGCACCCTTCTTGTTGTCGGTAAGCACCAAATCGACATCCAGGCCGGGGATCTGCCGGTCAATCATCACCAGAGGGGTAGTCTCGAAGATCTTGCCGATGAAGTGCTCGCCGGTGTCGCTGGTGGGAATGACAACTAGCGCATCCACGTTCCGTTCCAGTAGGAGACGGAGCCTGCGTTTTTCCTCCTCAACGGAGTTCTGTGAAGAACAAAAAAGCATCGCATACCCAAGAGGGCCGAGCTGCCTTTCAAGCTGTTCTACGATTTCCGAAAAGAAGGTATTGGACAGTTCAGGGGCGATAATCCCGATGAGCTTCGTCGTACGGGTCTTCAACGACCGGGCTATCTCGTTACGCTGGTAGTTCAGCATCGCTACGGCGGAAAGCACCCGGCGCTCCGTATCGGGATTGACCACTCCGAGATGGTTCAGGACGCGACTGACGGTAGCTATAGAAACGCCAGCCAGTTCAGCGACATCCTTGATCGTGACAGCGCCATGCTCGGCACGTGCCTGCGTGCCGCCCTCCATCACGATTTCTCCCCTCCGACTGTTTCTACCCATCTCATTTACATCCTGATGCTACACAAATCTGTACACCAACCTTACACCTACTTGCATGCAGGTGGCAACAAGAAATACTGCGGCGATTTCATAAAACAGCGCTAGATGCCTTGCAGAAAGGGCGGCGGAATCCTCCGTCGCCCCCCAATCCGAAATTCACTATGCGCGCCGGGCATATTTCTTCATGTCGAAGAATACGGCGATAATGATGATAAAGCCCTTCACCAACTGCTGATAGTAGCTATCAATCGCCAGGAACGTCATACCATAGTTGATCAGCCCCATGGTAAACACACCGATTATCATGCCGCCGACCGAACCGACGCCACCGGTCTGGGATACGCCGCCGACCGTCACCGCAGCAATCGCATCCAGCTCCATGCCGTTAGCGGTCAGCGCGTTCGCAAGACCAAGACGACTGGAAAGCAGCACCCCCGCCACACCGTACAGCAGACCGGCGTAGGTGTAGACCATCATCAGCTCGCGTTCGACATTGATACCTGAAACCCGGGCTGCCTGGGCGTTTCCTCCAATGGCATAGAAGCTCGTCCCCTGGCGGGTGTGGTTGAGCAACACCCAGACAATCAGGGCTGCAATAATCACATAGACGATCAGATTCGGCAACGGGCCGAAGCTACCCTGTGAAATATTCTTGTAGTTCTGGTTCAGGGAACCCACTACGGCGGCCTTCGTGTATATCAGTTGCAAGCCCTTGGCGATCGACATGGAACCGAGGGTCGCAATGAACGGAGGCAACTTGCCATAGGCGACCAGCCAGCCGTTGAACAGCCCGAACAGACCGCCGGCGACGATGCCGGCGAGAACAGGTACGATCAACGGGAAGCTATGGCCGGAGTAGATCGCTGAAGAATAGTTGGGGTTCTGGGCGAACGACGCGGCAATCGACGAGCAAAGGCAGACCACATAGCCGATGGACAGATCGATGCCCCTGGTAATGATGATCATGCCTACCCCCAGCGCGGCAAACGCACGAACCGATTCCTGTATCAGCAGGTTTCTGATCGATTGCCAACGGAGCGCCGCGCCCTTGGTCAGGATCGACAGCAGCAGGACCAACGCGACGAACGTGACCCATGTGGTATATTTCGAGGCGAATTTCCTTGTAGTCGCCCATGCGGACTGCAACTCATTCTTTTCGGTATCTTTTCGAGCCATATCACTATCTCTCCTTTTGGCCTACGAGAATTGCGTGGCGAGCCGCATGATGTTCTCCTGCGTGATATCGCCTTTTTCCAATGTACCGGTCACATTACCTTCGCACAGCACCATGACTCGGTGGCTCATGCCTATCAGTTCAGGCATTTCGCTGCTAACCATGATGATTGATTTCCCTTCCTTGACGAGGTTGGCCATGATTGTATAGATCTCGAACTTGGCGCCAACGTCGATACCCCTGGTCGGTTCGTCCATGATCAGGATATCGGGGACCGTCATGAGCCAACGGCTGATAATGACCTTCTGCTGATTGCCGCCGGACAGGTTCTGAATCAGCGTCTCCATCGTGGGAGTCTTCGTCCGAAGCGCGTCATTGTACCTACGGCATTCCGCCTCGATCTCCTTATGCTTGAGCATCTTCAGCTTGGTCCGGTATTCAGATAGCGAGGCCATCGAGGTATTGGTCGTAATGCTGAGCAACGGGAAGATACCGCTGCCCCGGCGGTCTTCGGTAATCATGCCCAGACCGTTGTCAATGGCAATTTTCGGCGTAAGCTTGCTGAACTCCTTCCCATTGACCGTAATCTTGCCGACCGCGACGCCACGGATTCCGAAAATCGCTTCCACCAGTTCCGTCCGCTGCGCGCCGACTAGGCCACCGATACCAAGAATCTCGCCCTTGTGCAACTCCAGACTGACATCCTTGAAGGAACGTGGGTTGATGGCGGACAGATGCTCGACCCGCAGGCAGACATCACCAATCACACTCTCCACTTCGGGAAAACGTTGGGTACTGTCCCTTCCGACCATCAGTGATATCAACTTGTCGTTGTTCAGATCCTTTGCATCGTACGTACCAATCATCTGCCCGTCGCGCATGACGGACACTTCGTCGGCTATCTGGAAAATCTCCTCCATCTTGTGGCTGATATAGACTACAGCCACGTTCTGGGAACGGAGGTTCCGGATAATCTTGAACAGGTGTTCCACCTCATTCTCGGTCAGGGAGCTGGTGGGTTCATCCATGACGACCACCTTGGCATCGTAACTGACCGCCTTGGCAATCTCGCATGCCTGCTGCTTTGAGATGGACAGACTACCCATTCTTTGACGCGGGTCGATATCCATCTCGACTCGTTTCAGCAAATCCGTCGTATCCGTTATCATTTTCTTATGGTCGAGCAGACCGAACTTGTTCTTCGGTTCACGTCCCAGCCAGATATTGTCCGCCACCGACCGTTCAGGAACGTTGGAGAGCTCCTGATGGATCATGGAGACGCCAGCTTCCAAAGCATCCTTGGAACCATGGAAATGAGTCTCTCTACCTTGCAACAGGATTGTCCCGGCATCCTCTTTATAGATGCCGAACAAACATTTCATCAGCGTGGATTTCCCGGCGCCGTTCTCACCCATCAGCGCATGCACGGTTCCCGGCTTTACACGGAACGTGACATTGTCCAAGGCAAGGACTCCGGGAAACTTCTTGGTGATATCCAGCATTTCGAGGGCATAGCTGTCCATACTTTTTCCTTACGTCTGCAAGACCGGCAGGAGTACGATTCCTTCCGCCCATCAGATTCATTTTTCACTTCGTATACGGGTGATGAAAAAACCGGCCTGTTCTGTATGGCAACAGGCAAGCCGGTCACAGGTTAAAAGAACCGGTCGGCGGGGGCCAGGCCACCCCCGACCCGACGGGGGGTCGATTAAAAAAGATCCGTGTAGTTCGCCAGGGTGGCGG
>JAXEWB010000032.1:0-4358 GCA_034114085.1 Sphaerochaetaceae bacterium
ATCTGAGGGCATCAGGGCTCTGGTATATCCCTCTGATGCGGCTCGAAAGAAGTATACCGACGAGGCATCCATGCAACAGCGGATGGAGACCTTGGTAGCCGAAGTGAACAAGTCTCTGCAAAGCTATAAGAAAATCACCAAAGTCGATGTCGTGGATGAGCGTCTGGAAGAAACAAGCACGAGAAAACTGAAACGGTTCATAATACATCGTAAATACGCAAGCTGATAAAAAAACATCGCTGGCGACAATAAAACAAGAAGGACCCCCAGGGAGTTGTCAGTCTTGATAACTGGGGGTCCCGTTGCGTCCGCACGTTGGCGACCAGAAGCCCATCAACCAATCATCCATCGTTGCGTCCCATATATGTTCATACCATCATATGAAACGTAGTACTATCTACCACAGAGGTGTATATTACATTTTGCGGAGGGATTCGTCCTCATCCATCATTGTTACAAATACCATCAGCTCCTTTCGAGATGATACATTGAGCTTCATATATATACGTTTATTATGAGTTTTGATCGTGTTGATGCTCAGGCAGAGGATATCGGCAATCTCTCTTGCCGTATATCCTTTCATATACAGATTGAACACAGATCTTTCAGCCGCGGACAGCGTCTTGATGTTTCGTAGGAAACTCTGATACAAGGTGACGTTGCTCGGTACGTTGGGAGCCGGCGGCCTTTCCATCGAACGATCTTCGCCGTCAACAGTATCGTCCCGTTTTGACAAGAACTCAATCAAATCATCTATTTCCAGAATCCGAGTCTTTGAATCCGGTGTCACTCCATTCGTTTTGATTTGGTCAATGATGCCGACGACGGGCCTAATATACCTCCTGCTGACGAAGGCGGTACCCAATATGCTTAATACCATGAATATCCCCAATGGAACCAATGTCCTGAGATTTCTAGAAAAAATATTTTTCGTGACATCCTGTGATGGAACCAATAGGGCTAGCGCCCACTGGTCATTCACATGGATGGAATCGGAAGGATAGAGCGCAAGCCGCATATCAACGCCCATATATGTTGAAATGCTTTCCGCTTGTTGATAGAGGTTCAAGGCATTGTCAGGAGAGCTTGCCAGTGGCTCTTCGGCAAGATTCAATGGATAGGCTGGATAGTTTCCTGAGAACAACGCTTTTGAAACATCAAGATCTCCATTCGCCAGAACCGGGGCGAACATACCGTACATGCGCACATAAGTCGTACTGTCCGGGGAATAGGCCAATTTGAACAGCATCGCGCTCACTTCAAAACCACATACACCGAGGACGGTTCCATCCGATGCAATCAGGGGGGCGAGACAAAGCAGAAGGTTTTCTCCACCCGCGGAAAGAGAGTCGTCCACGACCCACTTGTATTTTCGAGAAAGAGGAACCGTTCGATTCTTCGTGTTCGCGATGGTTTCATTAAAATAACTTGAAGAACTGATGTCAAATTCAAGATTCCATTGGGGAAGCATATTCATACCGGCGTTTCGAGCGATGGAATACGGCCCTCGATAATACCGGAAATTCGGAAAAGAAGCGTTTACTGCGTTTGGCTCCATGTTCTTGACTAAGAGTCCCGCTCTGGAAGTACCGGCATTCGGTAACAATGGATTGACCGTAGCGTCCAGAACCAACAGCACACCACTACTTTTCGTTTTCTCCAGTGCAAATATCATGGTGTAGAACGAATCCTGGAGCAATGACTCCAGCAACTGGGGGTGATCTTCCATGTCTTTGGGCCGAAACCCGCGAGCATGAAGCTCTGCCTCGATAGTATCGGCAAGTCCTTTTGCCATTTCTACCGTCCGAACGGAAATATCTCCGAAATCATTGTAGAGGTTAGATGAAACATAGGAAAGCTCCCGTTGGAAAAGCAAGGAATTCTCTTCCCGACTAAAACCAAAGACACCGGTAGCCAGCAGAATGATTACAATACCAAGCATGATCAATATCAGATAAAGGACAAAATAGAGTATCAGGCGAAACTGCATGGAACGGCTATGCTTCTCCGTTTTTTTGAAGAATGACCAATTCCGACGCAGCGTGCTGAAGAGTTTTTTCATCACGACCCCAAAATCTAGCGGTATTGTGTTACGAATGACTCAAAATCACCCTGAGTAGCAATCGCATAAGCATTGTCCGGAGACATTTCGCCGACAAGCGACAGGTATTTCTCCCTGGCGGCCCTTGCAAAAGCTTTGAAGCTTTTCTCTATGTTCTTGCCTAGCGCGTCAAAACTCTCAAACGTCGGTGGAATATAGAAATCATATTCCGAATGCATAGTAACGGCGGCTTGCAGGAGTTTTTTGATATTCTCATTCGTCACCTGCTGGATTTCCTGTTCCATGCTATTCGTAAACGCTTTATTCGTGACAGGCAGATATCCGGTCGAAGAAACGAACCTTATGTTCTGTTCTGGAGCTGTAAACCATTTGAGGAACAATGCGGAAGCATATTCCTGTGCAGGCGTCGCTTTCATCACACACATGCCACTGCCACGTTGGATTGAAATGTTTTTCCCACCGTCAAATTTTGGATAGGGGAGAATCGTATAGGTAACATCCTCTGCGGTATTATCCGGATAAATGATTTGTGACCCGTAGAATAGGATTCCCGCAGTCGAACCAGTGGAACAGACAATCTCGCCAAGTTTTGAAAGATCGCTGGAATAACCATCGAATACGGCATATCCACCACGTACCGCAGGCTCGTATACGCTGTCCCAGATTCTACGGAATTCTGGAACGTCGCAGGTAAAACGCTCATTGTCAATCGGGTCGATACCAAGCTGCATCAACCCGACTTGGAAATAGTTGAATATGGAATCGGTAGTAAAAAAGGATTTCCCATCGTCGGGGATATCGGGAGTAAGGGAATCTGTCCATTCATAGTATTTGAGGGACATCAGAGAAAGTTGTTCAAAATTTCTGAAAGCTTCGAAATCAACTCCTGTTGCCGATGCGAAACGGTCAAAAAGCGTCTTGTCCACAAACAGTACTTCCGTTGATTTTGCAATGGGAAAAACATACAAGCCGTTGTCTTCAAGCCGGCCTTCCTCAAGGAATCTGGGAAGATACCCGTCTAGCTCCGCATCGGAGAACTGGGTGTCAAGATCGACAATCAACCCCTTGCGCATCAACTGCAAAGCGATTTTAGGATAACAAGTGGCGATGTTCGGTAGGGCGGGAGAGCCTGGATCTCCATTCGCGGCCGCCAGCAGTTTTTCCTGCAAAGAGACCGAACTGGAAATGGATGTCACGCTGAGGATAACGCCATTTGATTTGCCTATTGTTGCATTGAACTCACCGACAAGACTATCCATGGTAGTTTGCATCTGACCGCCGAAGTTATGCCACATAGTAATAGTCACTGGATGTGACGGGTCAAGAACCTTGTCCTTGGAACAACCGGTGAACGACAGAATGCAAAGCGTCAAGCTCAGTAGACAGACGGACCCCATGATTTTTCGCATCATACCAACCTCTCCCGCAAGCATGATATGTCATTCTCCATCATCTTCACCGCAATGTACAGTTAAAAGTAAAAAATCACCCCAATAATCACCCTTTCAATCATCCTTGGGGTGATTACAACGTTCCTATCCAGGCATAGGATGAAGTATCAGCGGACTCGGGAACGCAAATCGGACACTAGGTCCAACGACACAGACAAGAGGGGGGGGGCAATGCAACATCAGCAAGTATGGAGACTCTACTATGAACCTTTTCTCAGCATGAACTGGAAACCAGTTCCTCCTGTCATCGCGCAAATTCAACCCGGCGCAGCAGCGTCATTGGAACGGGAAGTCCAAAGCAAATACAGTCCTATCGAGAGCCTTTCTCCACGGGAAAGAGAAGTGGTGCATCTGATTCTCAAGGGCTATACAGTGGCCGATATCGGTGAGTACCTCTACATCTCGACAGGGACGGCGAAAACGCACAAGAACAACATCTATCAGAAGCTTGGAATCAATACAAAGCGGCAGCTGTTTGAATTGTCGATGGCCGGGTAAATCGGTTCGTGGGTCGCACGCTACATGCCGATAACGGACTTTACAGCTTGCTGTCGGTCCGTATCGACGGCAAGCGGCGCATCCGCCGGGACGTCTCGTTCGATGCCCGGCGCAGGCACGTCCATCTGTTTCTCAAGTTCTTCCCGCGCGACGGCAAGCATCAGCTTGATTCTGTTTTCCTGGTTCACATGGGTCGCGGAAGGATCGTAGTCGATCGGCACGATGTTCGCCTGCGGCACCAATTCCTTGACCTTGCGGATCATGCCTTTGCCGCAAATGTGATTGGGAAGGCAACCGAAGGGCTGTGTACAGACGATATTCGCATATCCGTTTTCCGCGAGCTCAAG
>JAXEWB010000033.1:0-32668 GCA_034114085.1 Sphaerochaetaceae bacterium
TTTGGTTCGTGCAAGCTTTGTGCTTTTTCCCAAGCACATCCGTAATATACCTCCATGGCGGACTTATGTCAATACTTCGCAAAATATTTTTCATTTTTTTGCGGCGTTTTTCATAAAACCAGCATAATTAACTATCATACCAACAAATAACTTGAGCCACAAGTTTCCGAACTCCTGACAAGCTGCCCATACCCGCAGGACAACCGGCGCGGCAAGCGCGGAACACTCCGCCCGAACCTCACCGGAAAACCATGAACATATGACATCAATACCGCATCCAATCAGGGGTGGATGCAAAAAAAGCGAGAGTCGTCGTTTCTTCGACGGCTCTCGCATGCCTTTCCACAGATTCTTAGGGAACTGTCAGGAGAAGGGACTACAGGATCTGGCGAATCCAGCCTTCCGGAGCGGACAGCTTGCCCATCTGGATACCGGTGAGGGTATCATAGAGCTTCTTGGTGACCGGCCCCATTTCATCCATGCCGCTGGGGAAGTAGATGTCTTTCTCAGAGGTGTGGACCATGCCGACGGGAGAAATCACCGCCGCAGTACCACAAAGACCGCATTCGGCGAAATCAGCGACCTCGGAGAAGGCGATCGGGCGTTCCTCGACCTCCAGTCCCAGATATTCCTTGGCGACATGCATCAGCGAACGCCGGGTGATGGAAGGCAGGATCGAGGGGGACTTCGGGGTTACGACCTTGCCGTCCTTCGTCACGAACAGGAAGTTGGCGCCGCCGGTCTCCTCAACATACGTGCGGGTCGCCGCGTCAAGATACATGTTCTCAGCGTAACCGGCATGCTTGGCGGTATAACCGGCGTATAGGCTCATGGCATAGTTCAAGCCAGCCTTGATATGGCCGGTTCCATGCGGAGCGGCGCGGTCGTATTCACTGAGCATCAGTTTCAACGGTTTGACCCCGCCCTTGAAATAAGGGCCGACGGGAGTACAGAACATACGGAACTGATACTCAGGGGAGGGCGCGACGCCGATGACGGGGCCAGAGCCGAACAGGAACGGGCGGATATAGAGCGTCGCGCCGGAGCCGAACGGGGGGACATAGGCGGCATTGGCCTTCACAACCATGTCCAAGGCCTCAAGGAAACGCTCTTTGGGAAACACCGGCATCATCAGACGGGCGCAGGTATCCTCCATGCGCTGGGCATTCAAGTCAGGGCGGAACGCCACGATATGGCCATCTTCCGTAGTATATGCCTTGAGCCCTTCGAAACACGTCTGGGCATACTGGAGCACTCCGGCGGACTCACTGATACATACCTGGTCGTCGGAGGTCATGCCTCCGCCATCCCACTGTCCGTCGCGCCAGGTCGCGACATACCGGCCGTCGGTCTTCATATACGAGAATCCCAAGCTGCCCCAATCAATGTTTTTCTTGTTCATATTTACCTTCTTCTCTCAAAACGATGGCCAGAAAGCCATGCAAGTTCATGTATTCGCATTCCGTTGTCTCCAAAGGCGATATCATCGTCCAAAATAGGAAACGATACCGCAAAGTCGCGGGAAGGTTACTTCAGTGACAGGACGACCGAACCGCAAAAGGGCCGGTCGTCAGAACCAGCGAGGAACAATCAGACATCCGCTTCGACGACACCCAGCATGTCCTCGATCGAAGCGCCGGGAGCCACCATCGGATAGACCTTGTCGTCAATCGGAATCTCACACTCGACCACGACGGGGGCGTGGAGGTCCAAAGCGGCTTTGAGCACCGCTTCAGGATCATCTTCGGCGGACAGCCGCATGCCACGGACTCCATACGCATCCGCCAGCTTGATCCAGTCGAGGGGCGTATCGAGGGTCGTCTCGGAATAGTGCTTGTCGAAGAACAACGTCTGCCACTGACGGACCATGCCCAGACAGTGGTTGTTCATCAGGACGATGACGACGGGCAGCCGATACCGGGCGAGCGTCGCCAGCTCGTTGCAGTTCATGCGGAACGAACCGTCCCCCGCGATATTCACGACGCGGGCTGTCGGATTGCCGCATTGCGTCCCGATGGAAGCCCCCGTACCGTAGCCCATCGTACCCAAACCTCCGCTGGTCAGGAAATGGCCGGGAACTTCATGCTTGTAGTACTGCGCCGCCCACATCTGATGTTGCCCGACTTCAGTAGTGACGAAGCTGCCCGCGGGAAGCACCTTCCGTAACGCCCGGATGATTTCGCGGGGACGACGGCTTTCCTCGGTGACACGTATCGGGTAACGGAGCTTCCATTGCTTGATCTGGTCCATCCACGCAGGATGCCCCATCGGTTCGCCAATCATCTTGGACATATGCTGGAGAACGATCTTTACGTCGCCTATCACATGGCAATAGGTCGTAATGTTCTTGTCGATCTCTGCGGGATCCACGTCGATATGGAGTATCTTCGCGTTCCGGGCGAACGCGCTCGACTTGCTGATGACCCTATCGCTGAAACGCGCGCCGACGACGACCAGCAGATCGCAGGCCGAAATGCTCATGTTCGAGACTTTCGTCCCGTGCATGCCGACCATGCCGGTGAAACGTTCACTGGAAGACGACACCGCGCCAATCCCCATCAGCGAAACGGTGACGGGAGCGTCCACCAGCTCCAGGAAATCGCGAAGCTCCTGTGAAGCTTGGGAGCGAATCACACCGCCGCCGACATAGAACATCGGCCTGCTGGCGTTGCGGAGCAATTCGACCGCCTGCCTGAGCGATGATTCACGAAGACGGGCGACCTTCGGCTCGATGGGCCATGGCTTTTCAGGCATATACTCGCAAGTACCGACTTGGATATCCTTGGGGATATCAATCAGCACAGGTCCAGGACGCCCCTCCTTCGCGATATAGAAGGCCTCGCGAATCGTCTTGGCCAGGTCCGCGATGTCCTTGACGATATAGTTGTGCTTGGTAATCGGCATGGTGATGCCGGTGATATCGACTTCCTGAAAACTGTCGCGCCCAAGCAGAGGAAGCGGAACGTTTCCAGTCAACGCCACGACAGGAACCGAATCCATATAGGCGGTCGCCAGCCCTGTGACCAGATTCGTCGCGCCAGGTCCGCTGGTGGCGATGCAAACGCCGACGGAACCTGTCGAACGTGCGTATCCATCTGCGGCATGGGCGGCGCCCTGTTCATGGGCGGTAAGGATGTGACGGACACTGTCCCTGTTGGCGTATAGCGCATCGTACAACGGCAGCACCTGTCCGCCGGGGTATCCGAACACCGTGGTCACGCCCTGCTCTTTCAGACATTCTATGATGATCTGGGCTCCTGTCAGTTCCATATGCATGTACTCCTACTCTTTCTCATCTTCCTCTTCCGCCCGCGCATCCGCGCCGGGGTCGCTTTCAGCTCCAGCAACGGGAAGCTGCGGACGCCACTGTCAAGGCGGACACGGCGACCGCGACAACCTTTCCGCGGACAATCGCGAATCAGTCCTTGAATACAGCCCCCGCCGAAGCGCTGGTGACTTGTTTGGCGTAACGGCCCAGATAACCGGTCGTTATGGGAGCCTTGCGGGGCTTCCACGCCGCACCGCGGCGGGCCAGCTCCGCGGCATCGACCAACAACTCCAGCTTTCCAGCCGGTATGTCGATGGAAATCAGGTCACCCTCCTCCACCAACGCGATAGCGCCTCCTACAGCGGCCTCAGGCGAAACATGGCCGATCGACGCTCCGCGGGTAGCTCCGCTGAAACGCCCATCGGTAATCAACGCGACTTCCTTGTCCAGCCCCATTCCCGCTATGGCGGAGGTCGGAGAGAGCATTTCCCTCATGCCAGGACCGCCCTTCGGCCCTTCGTACCGGATGACCACGACGTCGCCGGACTTGATTTTGCCACCGAGAATAGCTTCAATGACCGTCTCCTCGCTTTCAAACACGCGGGCTGGTCCGGTGTGGACGAACATCGACGGATCAACGGCGGAACGCTTGACGACCGCGCCGTCTTCCGCCAAGTTCCCGCGCAAAACGGCGATACCGCCGGTAGCGCTGTACGGGGCGTCGATCGGGCGAATCACTTCAGAGTTATAGTTGACGGCGGCGGCATATTGCTCGCCGATAGTCCGGCCACCGACCGTCGGCAACGAACCATCGAGCAGGCCGGCCTTTCCCAGTTCGCCCATGATGGCCATGACGCCGCCGGCGGCATTGAGGTCCTCAACATGGTCGGGACCCGCCGGAGCCAGATGGCAGAGGTTCGGCGTCCTGGCGCTGATGTCGTTCGCCATGAAAATATCGATGTCAATGCCGGCCTCATGGGCGATGGCGGGCAGATGGAGCATGGTGTTTGTGCTGCAACCAAGGGCCATGTCAACCGTCAGCGCATTGACGAACGCCTGCCTGGTCATGATGTCATGGGGACGGAGGTCTTCCTTGAGCAACTCCATGACACGATAGCCAGATTCCTTGGCAAGACGGTCTCTGGCCGCATAGACGGCGGGAATCGTACCGTTTCCGGGCAGGGCCATGCCGATTGCCTCAGTCAGGCAATTCATGCTGTTGGCGGTATACATGCCGCTACAGGATCCACAGGTCGGACAGGCGTTGTCCTCCCAGACCAGCAACTCCTTGTCGTCCATCTTGCCCGCGGCATGACGGCCAACGGCCTCGAACATCGAGGAAAGGCTCATGCCGCGCTTGTCTCCTCCGGGGACATGTCCGGCCAGCATGGGACCGCCGGAAACAAAAATGCAGGGCAGGTCGAGCCGACAAGCCGCCATCAGCATGCCGGGGACGATCTTGTCGCAGTTCGGAACGAACACCAGGGCGTCGAACGGGTGCGCCGTAGCCATGATCTCGATGGAGTCGGCGATCAGCTCGCGGCTGGCGAGAGAATATTTCATCCCCGTATGCCCCATGGCGATGCCGTCGCATACTCCGATTACGGGGAATACGACGGGATTGCCGCCCGCTTCACGGACGCCGGCCTTTACGGCCTCGACGACACGGTTCAGATGCACATGTCCGGGAATGATCTCATTGGCGGCGCTGACTACGCCGATCATCGGGGAAGCGATTTCACGATCGGTCCAGCCGAGGGCCTTCATCAGCGACCGGTGCGGAGCCCTGCCCGCGCCTTTCGTCGCTTGTTCACTACGCAATGGTTTGTTCATTTCCTATCCTTCCTCGCAAGCTTCGCTTGCTCTATGCTCCATGTGGTTGTATCCTTCCGTCCATACGTCCATCCCCTTCGACAGGGCGGCACACGAGACTTCCGGCGGCCGCGCCGCGCGACCGTTTCCTCCAGCTACCTGACCTGCGCGGCAATCAAGTCCCCCATCCGTCTGGTACCGACCCGCTTCATGCCTTCGCTCATAATATCACCAGTACGCCACCCCGCGTCCAGAACCGCGCTGACGGCGGACTCCACCGCGTCTGCCTCCTTCGCAAGGGAGAAGGTGTAGCGGAGCATCATTGCTACGGAGAGGATCGTGGCGATCGGGTTCGCCAGATCCTTGCCGGCGATATCGGGGGCTGAACCATGAATCGGCTCATACATGCCGAAATTGTCTGAGCGGAGGCTGGCCGACGGCAGCATGCCGATGGAACCGGTGATCATGCTCGCCTCGTCGCTAAGAATGTCGCCGAACATGTTCTCAGTTACAATGACATCAAACTGACGCGGGTTACGGACCAGCTGCATCGCCGCATTGTCAACATACAGATGGTTCAGCGTCACATCGGGATATTCCGGCGCCAGACGGTTGGCCGTCTCCCGCCACAAGCGGCTGGTTTCCAGGATATTCGCTTTGTCAACGCTGGTCAGGACTTTGTTGCGTTTCTGGGCGATCTCGAACCCCATGCGGACGATACGCTCGATTTCAGCGACGCTATAGGCCATGGTGTCGTAGGCCGCGTCGCCAGCTTCGTTGCGGCCACGTTCACCAAAATAGATGCCGCCGGTCAGTTCACGGACGACCATGATGTCCAAACCGTCGCCAATGATGTCCTCACGGAGCGTACAAGCCGCGGCAAGCTGCTTGTACAGCATGGCGGGACGCAGGTTGCAGAACAGTCCAAGACCGCCGCGGAGTCCGAGCAACGCCTTCTCAGGGCGCATTGAACCAGCCAGATGATCCCATTTCGGACCGCCCACAGCACCAAGGAGTACGGCGTCGCTCGCCTTGCAGGTATCAAGGGTCTTGGCGGGAAGGGGCTCGCCCGTGGCGTCGATGGCGCAACCGCCGGCAAGACAGGTGGTAAATTCAAACTTATGCCCGTAGGCGGCAGCTACGGCATTTAGGACCTTTACGGCCTCGGCTACGATATCAGGTCCGATCCCATCACCGGGGATCAATGCTATCTTCATGTTCATAATGTATTCCTCCATACGTCTGATGGGGCTGTCCGCTCCTCAGATTCTACGCCTGCGAACGTCCCGCGCTTACAAGCCGCGCAAGAACCTCACAAACCCTGTGAGCCAACGAAAGCCCCATGAGAACCCCACAAGCCCTGTGGGGGCAACGTAATCCCCACAAGCCAACGCAAGGCTCAAGCCTTCTTGCCCCGCTTTGCAATATAACCTGCCAGGCCACCCGCCGCGATCAACTCCTGCATGAACGGCGGGAACGGCTCGGCCTGGAAATTGGCGCCGGTCGTTTCGTCCACGATGGTGCCAGTGGAAAAATCGACGCTGACGACATCGCCTTTCTCTATCGCGTCGCACGCTTCGGGACATTCCAGAATGGGAAGACCGATGTTGATGGCGTTGCGATAGAAAATCCTGGCGAACGTCCGGGCGATTACGCAACTGACCCCGCTGGCCTTGATGGCGATGGGAGCGTGTTCACGACTGGAACCACAACCGAAATTCTTCTGGGCCACGATGATATCCCCCGGCTGCACTTGCTGGATGAACGTGGCGTCGATATCCTCCATGCAATGCTTGGCAAGCTCCGCATGGACCGATGTATTGAGGTAACGGGCCGGGATGATGACATCGGTATCGACATTGTCACCATACTTGAATACCTTTCCTTTTGCCTGCATATCTATATTCTCCTCATCATTCGCTAGTCTAGCGCCTCTGACATCCTACGACGGACGTTCCTTTGGCATATGCCGCGAAGGACGCCCATCCAGAATTCAGCGGCTCTGCGTCCCGATGCTCTCAGGATCCGTGATATATCCGGTGATGGCGCTCGCCGCAGCTACCGCGGGGCTCGCCAGATATACTTCGCTCTCGACATGTCCCATCCGTCCCACGAAGTTGCGGTTGGTCGTGGAAACAGCCCGTTCACCGGCGGCGAGAATGCCCATGTGCCCGCCAAGGCAAGGGCCGCAGGTCGGCGTACTCACTACCGCGCCGGCATCGATGAAAGTACTGAACAATCCTTCGTCCATCGCCTGTTTCCATATTTTCTGCGTGGCGGGAATGACGATGCAACGCACCCAGGGAGCCACCTTGTGACCGGCGAGGATATTCGCGGCGATACGGAGGTCGCTGATCCGTCCGTTGGTACAGGAACCAATCACCACCTGGTCGATCTTGATTTCACCGACCTCATCTATCGTCCTGGTGTTTTCAGGCAGATGGGGAAACGCTACGGTGGGCCTGATCGAACCCAGGTCAATCTCAATCGTCCGCGTATACTCAGCGTCAGGATCGGCTGCATAGAGTTTCGGCTTCCGTTGGCAATGCTCGTCCAGATATGCGATCGTCTGATCGTCCACCGGGAAGATACCGTTCTTGGCGCCCGCCTCAATCGCCATGTTGGCGATTGTGAACCGGTCGTCCATCGTCAGGGCCGCTACGCCGGGGCCATCGAACTCCATCGATTGATAGAGCGCGCCATCGACACCGATCATACCGATGATATGGAGGATGACATCCTTGCCGCCGACATGCTTGCCCGGTTTGCCGGTCAGATGGAAGCGGATGGCCGAGGGAACCTTGAACCAAGCCTTGCCGATCGCCATGCCGCACGCCATGTCGGTACTGCCGACACCGGTGGAGAAAGCGCCGAGCGCACCATAGGTACAAGTATGGCTGTCCGCCCCGATCACCAGGTCTCCGGCGCAGACAAGCCCCTTTTCGGGCAACAGTGCGTGCTCGACGCCCATCTGACCAATCTCAAAGTAGTTGGTGATCTCCTGGCTGTGCGCGAAGGAACGGAGACACTTGCACTGTTCGGCGGCCTTGATGTCCTTGTTCGGCGCAAAATGGTCGGGGACAAGGGCGACCTTGTCTTTGTCGAATACCTTCTCACAACCGAACTTACCGAACTCCCCGATGGCGACAGGAGCCGTGATGTCATTTCCCAGCACCAGGTCAAGGTCGGCCATGATCAACTGCCCCGCCCGTACCGATGGAAGATTCGCATGCGCAGCGAGAATCTTCTGTGTCATTGTCATACCCATATACGTCATATCCTCCCTAACAATAATCTCAAAGCCATTTCCCAAAAACCCTTACGAACAATTATATCGCCTGTATCGTTTCCACCGGTTCCTCGCGTCTTTCGCAGGACTCCGGCGGAATCGTCCCATCGGCTATCAGCTTGTACTCGATGCTGTCGCTCAAAGCCAGCCAGCTCGCCTCGATGATGTCCCTGCTCACGCCGACGGTGGACCAGGAACGGACGCCATCGGTAGATTCAATCAATACTCGGACTTTCGACGCAGTGGCGCTCTTGGAATCAAGCACCCGTACCTTGAAATCGGTCAGATGCACCGACTTGAGCGCAGGATAGAACTGCTCCAGCACTTTTCTCAGCGCCTTGTCCAACGCATTGACCGGTCCTGCGCCTTCGGCCGCGGTAATGGCGCTCTGGCCATCGACACGAACCTTGACCGCCGCCGTATGCGTTTCATCCGATTCATCGGCCAGGGGATGCACCCCGGTCGTCTGATAATGTACCAATTCAAAATACGGCCGCCAATGCCCGAGGTGCTTGCGGATGACCAGTTCAAACGAACTTTCCGCGCCTTCAAACTGGTAGCCCTGCGCTTCAAGCCGTTTGAGCGTATCCATCAGCTCCTTCGTCCGGGGATCGTCCTTGTCCAGATAGGGAGCGACACGATGAATCCGCTGCAACAGCAACGCACGTCCGGCGACCTCGCTCATCAGCATTCGCCGCTCGTTCCCCACTACTGAAGGCTCGACATGCTCAAAGCTGGCGGGGTTTTTCGACACCCCGTCGATATGCATGCCGCCCTTGTGGCTGAAGGCGCTGCGGCCGATGTACGGCGCGCTGAGGGGAATCCTCACATTGGATATTTCCGCCACAGCCCTGCAAATCCTCGTCAACTGTTCCAGAGAACCCGCGGGCAACGCTTCGATGCCAAGCTTCAATTCCAAATCCGCCGCGACCGTCGCCAGACAAGCGTTGCCGCAACGCTCCCCGAACCCGACCAGCGTCCCCTGGACATGAACGGCGCCGGCCCTGACCGCCTCCAAGGAAGAAGCGACTGCGCAGCCGCTGTCATCATGAGTGTGGATCCCGATCCTGACATTCCCGCCGAACTCCTTGACCACCGCATTCGTCGCTTCATAGACCTCGAACGGGAGGGCGCCGCCTCTTGTCTCGCACAAAACGATGGTCGAGGCTCCGGAATCGACGGCTGCGCGCAAACAGCGCATCGCATAGGTAGGATCGCTCTTGTATCCATCGAAAAAATGCTCCGCGTCGAAGATCACTTCCCTACCGGCGGTCTTGAGATACGAAACCGTATCCCCTATCATAGCGAGATTTTCCTCCAATGTGGTACGGATGATCTCCGTAACCTGAAAGTCCCAGCTTTTGCCGAATACCGCCACAACGGGCGTGTTCGCCCCAAGCAGACTCGTCAGATTGACATCCTCCACACAAGAGATGCCCCGACGGCGAGTAGCGCCGAAAGCCACCAGTCTAGCATGGCGCAGCTCCAACCGGGAAGCAAACTGGAAAAACTCCAGATCCTTGGGATTCGACCCCGGGTTGCCCGCCTCTATGTACGCAAGGCCCAGTTCATCAAGCAAAGAGACGATTTTCAGCTTGTCCTGTACGGAGAAGCTGATTCCCTCAGCCTGCGAACCGTCTCGCAAGGTAGAGTCGAACAGCTCGACCTTACGCATTTGCCTCCCCCTCATCCTGTTTCTTGTCGCTATGGCCGACAAGCATGTCGTTTTCAAAGCTCATGGCGCTAGCCCTCGTCCCCTGCCCCGCGGCGGAGGTCTTGGAATCGAGCATACGGTTCACTGCGGCGAGACAGCTGAGGATGCTCGCCTCGATGACGTCGGTACTGACACCCCTGCCGCGGTAGAAACCGTTGCCGTCGGAAATCTTCACCAGCACTTCGCCAAGAGCGTCCCGATGCTCGGTGACGGCCTGCAACTGGTAGTCTTCAAGGCTGAACGGATGCTTGATGATTTTCTCCACGGCACGTAGCGCGGAATAGACGGGGCCGGTCCCCGCCGCGACTTCCTGGTATTTCTTGTCCCCCTTGCGAAGCGTCACACACGCGGTGGAGGTCATTGTATTGCCGCTGTTAACGACGAAGTTGTCCAGCGTCCAGGTTTCCTCGGAGGTGCTGCTGATGGAGCCGCTTTCCACCAGCGCGACCAGATCGCGGTCGGTTACGGTCTTCTTGCGGTCAGCGACATTCTTGAAGTCGGCGAACAGCTTGGCAGCCTGCTCCGCGTCAAACACATACCCTAGCTCCTCCATCCGTTTTTCAAACGCATGCTGTCCAGAGTGCTTGCCCAGCACCAAGGAGGTTTTTTTCAGCCCCACCGATTCGGGGGTCATGATTTCATAAGTTCTGGCGTTCGCCATCATTCCATGCTGATGGATTCCTGATTCATGAGCGAAAGCATTCGCACCGACGATCGCCTTGTTCGGCGCAATCTTGACGCCGGTGATCGAAGAGAGCAGACGGGCGGTCCGGTATATCTCTTCGGTCTTGAGGTTGTAATGGTAGGGATAGATGTCCGGCCTGGTCCTGATGGTCATAGCCAGCTCCTCCAACGAAGCGTTTCCGGCACGTTCACCGATGCCGCAGATCGTCCCCTCGACTTGTCGAGCCCCTGCGGCCACCCCTGCGAGGCTGTTGGCCACCGCAAGACCAAGATCGTTGTGACAATGTACGGAAATGGTCGCCTTGTCGATGTTCGGCACGCGGTTCATGACCGAGGAAATCATCTGTCCGAACTCCAGCGGAGTGGCGTAGCCAACGGTATCCGGCAGGTTGATGATGGTCGCGCCGGCATCAATCGCCGTCTCGACCACCTTGCACAGATAGTCGATGTCGGAACGGAACGCGTCCTCGGCGCTGAACTCAACTTCAGGGCAGAGATTCCGGGCGTAAGCGACCATGCCCCTTGCCTTTTCCAACGCCTGTTCACGGGTAATCTTGAGTTTGTACTCCAAGTGAAGGTCGCTGGTGGCGAGGAATGTATGGATACGCGGTCGTCGGGCGTCCTTGACCGCGTTCCACGCAGCGTCGATATCTTTCTGCAACGCACGCGCCAGACTAGCTACGGTAACGTTCTCCACGGCGCGGGAAATCGCCTGGACCGATTCAAAATCCCCAGGGGACGCTATGGCGAAACCCGCCTCCATGACATCCACGCCTAGCGATTCTAGCTGCTTGGCCATACGGACCTTCTCTTCAAGGTTCATGCTGTAGCCCGGAGCCTGCTCACCATCGCGCAACGTCGTGTCAAAGAAATAGATATCCTGTATGTCCGCCATATTTGTTCCCCCGCCCCCTTTCCTCCCGACCCTCGCCGTCCCGGATTCCATTCCGAAACCTGTTTTCAGGCCATGGAGAAGGAGATTTTGGATGATATTTCGTCCGGCCTCACACGCCGGCGTCCCTTTTGTCAATCGGATACGGGGCGTGTTCCATAGAGATATTCATGCTCGCCATGGAACCACCCCCTCCGATCCTTGCCAGTATTCCGGTCAGTGCGCCGACCAGTATTTTGGTCAGCCGGCGTTCTGACCGGCGGCCCTATTTGTCGGCGTCCTTCTTCAGCCAGCTCATCAGGGAGCGCAGGCGCTTGCCGGTGGTCTCCAGCAGGCTCTCGGCCTCCATCCGCTTGCGGGCGTTGAAATACGGGCGCTTGACTTGGTTCTCCAGCAACCAGTTGCGTGCGAAGGTTCCATCCTGAATATCGCTCAGAACACCCTTCATCGCCTTCTTGGTGTCGTCGGTGATGATTTTTCCACCGGTGATGTAGTCACCATATTCGGCGGTGTCGCTGATGGAGTACCTCATATAGGAAAGCCCGCCCTGGTTGATCATGTCAACGATCAGCTTCATTTCGTGGCAGCATTCGAAATAGGCCATCTCAGGCTGATAACCAGCCTCCACGAGAGTGTCGAAGCCCGCCTTGATCAATGCGGTGACACCGCCGCAGAGCACGGCCTGTTCACCGAAAAGGTCAGTCTCCGTCTCTTCCTTGAAGGATGTCTCGAAGATTCCGGCGCGTCCGCCGCCGATGCCCTTTGCATAGGCCAGCGCAATCTGCTGGCTGTCACCGGAGGGGTCCTGATGCACGGCGATCAGACAAGGAACGCCTTTGCCTTCCTGGAACTGGCTGCGGACCGTGTGACCAGGGCCTTTCGGGGCGATCATGATGACATTCACACCGGCGGGAGGCGCGATCTGGCCAAAATGGATGTTGAAGCCATGGGCGAACGCAAGGTATTTTCCAGGGGTCAATCCCGCTTCAATGCTCTCCGAATAGAGTTTCGCCTGCTTCTCATCGTTGACGAGGATCATAATGATGTCGGCGGCTTTGGCTGCCTCGGCAGCGGTCATGACACGCAGGCCGGCTTCCTCGGCCTTCGCCCAGCTTTTGCTCCCCTTGTACAGGCCGACGATCACGTCGACGCCGCTCTCATGCAGGTTCAACGCATGGGCATGTCCCTGGCTACCATACCCGATGATAGCTACTTTTTTACCTTCCAGTTTGGAAAGGTCCGCATCCTGATCATAAAACATCTTACTCATTTGTTACCTCCAGCCCGCAGGCCTAGTTTCGATCATCTATTTGGAGGCGTCTCAAGGCGCCTTTCATACTTTGCTTCCAGCCGGGGTCCCCCGGCCTTGTCCTTGACATTTTCCCGACGTGGTTCAAGCCTCGGTCTGGAAATCAGGAACGTTGTCGTCCTCATAGCCGATGTCGTTCAACGAACGGCTGCCCCGTTCCAAGGCGGTGATGCCGGTCCTGACCATCTCGGCGATTCCATACGGGTTCATCAGCTCAAGGAACGAACTGATCTTGTCCAACCCCCCGGTCAACTGTAAGGAAACGGTAGAGGGCGTGACGTCCAGAACCTTCGCCTTGAATATCTCCGCAAGCTCGACGACCGAGGTGCGCGTGTTTTCCGTGGTTCTGACTTTCACCAGCACAAGTTCCCGTTGAAGCGAACCATGGCGGGTCATTTCATATACCTTGATTACATCGACCAGTTTCTCCACCTGTTTCTTTATCTGCTCAACGACAGCCCTGTCCCCGGTCACGACAATGGTGATTCGGCTGATGGCAGGATTTTCGGTAACGCCGACGGAGAGGCTGTCGATGTTGTAGCCCCTACGGCTGAACAGGCCGACGACCCGCATCAAGACGCCGGAATGGTTGCTGACCAGTATCGCCAAGGTGTATTGTTTTTCTGCCATATGGCACCTCCGAATTTTTTCCGTCCCGACGGATGTTCATGTCCGCCGACAGATATGATGATATAGGACAGGTACGCCGAATCTCCCGTGAAGGGCTTCTCCACGGGGTAGAAATGGCACCTGCCGCGGAATTTATAGAATAATAAGGCTAATAAGGAGTACTACAGAGAGTACGAGAATAATGGAGGATACAAGAAGGGAAATGAGGAGGGTATCGAACAGATTGGCGGCGGAACCGCATGCAGAAGCTTTGCTGGCACAGGATGAATATCGCTGTGTCATTTGTTTCCAGTTCATCATTGGTTGCGGACAGTACATACTGACCGGCTTTGCTGAAGCTTTCACGACTAACTCCTCAAGCCACTCGGAGAGTGACGGTTACTCTACTTTTTACTCATGTAGGCCATGTTTGTCAACCCTACATACGTGCTTTTGTATGTTTATTCGCAAGTTATGCATAGAAGTGCAAACTCTTGTAAAAACAGCGGGTGGCCGGACTCCTTGCGCGGGAGTCATTCTATATAATGGGGATTGCGTCCTGCATGTCGGAGCTACCTATCGTCTACGTCCTTTATCTATCGATTACGTCCTTTATGTCGGGATTACGTCCTGCATGTTGAGCTACCTGTCGCCGGAGTCTGTCCAATGTCGTCTTTTCCCGTACACCGATGCATCAGACGTTTTCATATGAGAAAAGGGCCGCCCCCACGAGATAGGGGGCGGCCCAAGGCTAAATTGGGAGAGAAGCAAGAAACATATCGCCGGGAGGTATACGCCTCCCGGCGTTGGTAGACTACGAAACAGCCGCTATCTGCCGGAGTGGTTGTAGCCGCCGGCCTCTTTTTCGGTCATCGGCTTGACGACAGGATGTGAATCGTAATGGGCGATGGACCTTTTCAGGTCGGCGATGAACTCATCGGCCATCTCAATGCTTAGTCCGTGACGGGACAGAATCCGCATGACCACCAGATCCTCACGGTGGGCGGGCATGGAATAGGCCGGTACCTGCCAGCCGCGGATGCGCAGGCGGTCGGAAAGGTCATACAAGGTAAAACCAGGGTCTAGACCGTCCTTCAACGTCCAGGTAACGGCGGGAATCCCCTTGTTGGGATCTCCATCGTATAGGATTTTGAACAAACCAATCTTTTTCAGCTCATCGACAAGATATTTGACGGTGCTGTAGCTGGCCTGCTGAACCCTGGCATAGCCCTCACGGCCGAGCCGGAGCAGTAGATAGTACTGGGCGATGATCTGTCCGCCGGGACGGGAGAAGTTGATCGCGAAAGTCGGGATATTGCTGCCGAGATAGTTCACCCAGAAGATCAGGTCCTTTGGAAGGTCGGCGGTCTCACGCCATACAACCCATCCCATGCCAAGCGGCGCGAGGCCGAACTTATGGCCGGAGGCGTTGATCGACTTGACGCGCGGCAAGCGGAAATCCCATACGAGGTCGGGAGCCACGAACGGAGCGAGGAATCCGCCACTAGCGCCATCCACATGGATGGGAATGTCCCACCCCTTCTCCTTCTGCAACTGATCAAGGGCGTCGCTGACCTCCTTGACAGGTTCGTACTGGCCTGTAAAGGTGACGCCGAGCGTCGGTACGACGCCGATGGTATTCCCATCGCACCGCCTGATTACCTCTTGCGGATCCATTATCAGACGGTCACCATCCATGGGAATCTCACGAAGCTCGACATCCCAGTACTTGGCGAACTTATGCCAGCAAATCTGGACGGGCCCGGTGACGAGATTCGGCTTGCTGGTGTCTTTACCCTGGGCCTGCCTCTTTTCCCGCCAACGCCATTTCATGGCGAGCCCCCCGAGCATGGCGGCCTCGCTGGAGCCGATCGCGGAACATCCCATGGTAGTCCGCGCTTCCGGGGAATGCCAGAGGTCGGCGAGCATATGGACGCAACGCATCTCCATCTCCGCCGTCTCAGGATATTCGTCCTTGTCGATCATGTTCTTGTCGAGGCTCTCGTCCATCAGCGCGTGGACCTCCGGCTCAGACCAAGTCTGACAGAACGTCGCAAGGTTCTGGCGCGAGTTGCCGTCGAACATCAAGTCGTCATGGACGGCTTGGTAGATATCGCGGGGATTGCTCTCGTTCAAGGGTATCCGGTACTTTGGAAGAACACGGGCCACATCGTCGGCCGCAAAACGGTCATCATCAAAACTTTGTCTCACTGCATTCACAGTCTCTTTCTTCGTTACACTCATTCTGTACCTCCAGTAGATGTGCAAGTCATTATTTTTTACTAGTACTAGTAGTCGTGGTTTTCGAGGCGGACACATCCGCATTTTTTGCCGTAGTACCGGACACGGGCGCCGGGGCCGCCTTGGGCATCCAGGAAGGCTTCTTGATCGCCTGTATCAACAACGGCATGCCGGTAAAGACAACCAGCCCCGCCGCCACCAAGGAAACATACAGGGCGGGGTTTCCGACCGGCAGGTTCGTCGGCGGAAAGAACCCGACGATGAATGCGAAGGCCACGCCGAGGAACCCGACGCCGGCGATAATCCACATCCCGGCGTTTTTACCAGGAATCCTGAACGGACGGGCAAGGTCGGGCTGGGAATACCTCAACTTGATAGCCGCCGCGAACATCAACATATACATGACCAGATACAACGTGGCGGTCATGGCCGACAAGACGAAGAACGCCACGCTGACATCCTTCATGATAAAATACAGGCACGCCAGCAGGGATACGATGACAGCCTGAATCAGCAACAAGCTGGTCGGAGAACCATACTTGTTGGTCTTCGCCATGAACGGAGGCATGTTGCCCTCCTGGGCGGTCAGCAACAGACTACGGCTCGGCCCGGTGACCCAGGACATGACGCCGCCAATGGCGCCGAAAGCCATGAGCAACCCCATTACGGGAATCAGAAACTTGAGGTGGAACTTGTCCAACAACAACTGGAACGCCTGCATCAGGCCCGCCGTCAGGCTGATGTCCTTCGCGGGGACAACGACAGCCACCGCCAGAGAACCCAACAGAAACAGCACAAAAATAATCGTGGACGCAAGGAACATGGCGCTGGGGAACTGCGTGGAAGGCTTCTTCATCTCGTTCACCTGTACAGCCTGCACCTCGACGCCGGCGAACAACAGGACGATACCAGCGAGGAACGCGATGCTCCCCAACCCCGTAACATGCGGGAAGAACCGGGGATGCGCGTGGGCGACTACCTTCGCGGCGGTGTCCGCGACCGCGGTTGCGGTGGCAGTCGCGGAACTAGCGGTATTGGCGACCGTAGTAGCGGAGCCTGCAATGGCGGAACCATCGAGGAACGCAATGCCGTTACCGGTGGCTGCCCAGACAATACCAAGGACAATCACTAATATACCAGGAAGTAACGTTCCGAATACGACACCATATTTTGTAACTGAATTTACCGCCTTTGAACCGCGGAATGCAATGAACGTGGCCAGCCAGTAAACGACCAAAATGACGATACCGGTAAACATACCGTTGCTCGCCAGTTCAGGATCACCGAACAGGTACGCCAAACAGGCGGCCGCGAATCCCAGGACGGTAGGATACCAGACGACATTCTGTATCCACTGCAACCAGACGGCGACAAAGCCCCATCGGGAACCGAACGCCGCGGACACCCAATTGTAGACCCCTCCCTTCTTCTGCCCGAACGCGCTTCCAAGTTCGGCAGAAACGAGAGCCGCCGGCAACAGGAAAATCACGGTCGCGAATAGAATGTAGAAGATCATGGACAGACCTTCCGCGGCCATCATCGGAAGTCCTCTCAGACTCACGACTGCGGCGACGGTCATCAAGCAAAGCGTCGTAACGGACACATACTTGCCATCGCCCCTTTCTTTGATAGACATAAGTTACCCCCATAACCAAAGTCGTTTCTCATCCGTTCTCTCTCCGCCACCAAAAGTAACCACGCAAATATCGTTCGGCAAGGAAAAACATGCATCATATATCGATACAACTCTTGTCATAACAACAAATTATCCCACGCTATCATGCCATACACAACGTCAGGTGTGTCATGTTTCCAGACGCATTTCAGGAAGTGTATGACTAGTATTTACAGGCTTTTCGACAATGATGCGGAATTGTAAGAAACGGTTCGACGATACTTATGCCGTCGGACGTATTTATTCGGAGACGGGAGTGGATATCTATTCATGGCGATCAAGACAAAACATCCTGAACCATACCAAGCAGATCGTCAAAAACATTACCAAAAGGCAATAAAAATCCCTATGCGTAATGTATGACACAAGTGACTGGAAGCTGGTCGAAACGCCAAATAAAAAAGCAAAAAAAATCAAGCGAAATTTCCTTTTCCCTTCCGGTATCGCAAGGGGGAAAGACCTTTCACCTTCTTGAACACATCGCCAAAATAGTTGCTATCGTTGAACCCGCATTCATAGGCAATCTGTGTCACGGACTTCTGCGTCTCCAACAGCAGGGCCGTAGCATTGCGAATCCTGACATGGACAAGGTATTCACGGAAGCCGAAACCGGTCGCCTCCTTGAATTTCCTGGAAAAATACGGAGCGCTCAGTCCCATGAAGGCCGCGACGGATTCCAAAGTCAACTCCTGGCGAAACTCCCGCGCCACATACCTGGCGGCCTCCTGCATCCTGGCGTCGCCGCCGGTAATCTCCCGCCCGCCCGTCTGACTGTGATAGTCGCGGCAACGAAGGATGAAAAACAACAACTCCGCCAGATAGCTTCGCAGGAGCTGGTCGGAAAACTTGTCGCCATGCTCATATTCGGCCTCCATCCTAAGAAACAGGTCCTCCAGATACCCCCTGCGATTCGCGGGAACGGGAACCTGTGGGGAGGAAAAGCATTCGAGAATCGTCCGCCGTCCATAGCGCTCGAACAAATCAGCAAGGTAATCTTCGGGAAAATAGACATACAGCCGTTCATGGGTGGAATCCGAATCAAAGGACGTCCTATGGATTTCACCTTTCGGAATGACGACCAGATCCCCCGGCTTGATGTAGTAGATGGTGTCGTTGATAAAAAACCGACGGTTGCCAAATACCAAATAGTAAATTTCGTAGGCATCGTGGCTATGGGCCTCGTCCATCCTGTAGTACGGGCCGCGCCTTCTTCGGTTGATGATCAACGTTTCCTTCATATCTGTCCTTCAATAGATAAATTTTCAGTACTTATATCAAGAATCATAACAAATTGGAGGAAAAATACAAGTTTTTTATGCTATTGCTTGGATATGGCTCACGCAGTACTTTCACAGAAGGATGAACGGTTCAGGGCATTCGCCCTCTCCGGCAACATGTGGCGGGTAGTCCTGTCCGTCTGTTTCCCGTTGGCGGTGTTCCAGGGAATCAACCATCTCTTTACGATCCTCGACACCCTGATGGCGTCGCACGTCAGCGCGGAATCAGTCTCCACCGTAGCATACCTGTCCCAGCTTCAGATCATCGTCAGCGCCATAGGCCAGGGACTGGCGATGGGGGGCAGCATCAAGATCAGCGAAGCATATGGAGCCGGAGACTATGAACTTGTCAAGAAACGGCTGAGTACGCTGGTAGCGATGTGCGGCGTCATCGGCCTTGCCGTAGCGTGCGCGCTCCCCTTCACCCCGGCTCTGCTCAGGCTGACGGCCACACCGGAACGGTTTATAGAAATCGGAGCCAGGTATTTCATCGTGACGCTGGTCGCCACGATCTTCAGCTTTTTCAACGCCGTATACATCGCCATTGAACGTGCGCGGGGCAACTCGAACCGTATTCTCCTCCTCAACACCATGACTATCGTCCTGAAACTGGCCCTGACCGCGATGTTCGTCTACATGATGAACGCCGACATCGTCATGATTGCCGTGGCTACGGTCATGGCGCAAGGGACGCTGTTCATCATCGCTTTCAGAAACATGACGAAAAAGGACGACGTATTCAGCTTCTCAAAGGAATATGTCAGCTTCAAGAAAGACATAGTAGGTCCAATATTGAAAATTTCCTTTCCCGTCATCGTCGAAAAATCGGCGTTCGCGATGGGAAAGACCGTCATCAATTCAATGGTCGGTCAATACGGGATGCTTACCGTCGGAGCGCTCGGCGTCTCGAACAACATGAACGGCATGGTGACCGGCGTCCAGAATGGCTTCCAGGACGGCGGCTCAGCGATCATCAGCCAGAACCGGGGCGGCGGAAAAAAGGAACGGATACTTTCGGCGTTCAAGAAGATACTGGTCATCAACCTCTGCATCGGAAGCGTAGGATTCTTGCTGCTCAATATGTTCGCATGGCCGTTCAGCCGCCTGTTCGCCAACAGCGTCGCGGGGTTCGACCACGAGTTCCAGGCCATGATCGTCAGTATTTTCCGCTACGACTCTATCAGTTGCGTCACCTTGGCGCTGAGCACCTCCACAATGGCGTTGCTGTTCGGACTGGGTTATACGAAGCTCACCCTCTTCATCAATTTTTGCAGGGTGTTCGTCTTCAGGATCCCTGTGCTGTGGTGGCTGCAGAACTATACCGATTACGGAAGTGAAAGTGCCGGAATCGTCATGGGAGTGAGCAACGTGCTGGTCGGAATATTGGCGGTAATCGTAGCGGTCAGCGTAGTCAGGAAGCTCAACAGGAACGATAACATAGGGACGAATGCAAAAAACGGATGAACGTTCAGCAAGCCATGACGAGAGACCGTACCGTAGAGAGTACGAACTCTTCAAAATTGCCCTCCCCGTTGAAGGAAATCGTCCGTTTCCGCGCCTGTACGAACGGAGCGAGTTTCGGCGGCACAATCGCGATATCGGCGGCGTTCAGCATTCCGATATCGATGTCGCTGTCCCCGGCGCAGATGACCAGTTCCGGTTTGAAATAGTCCCGCAGCCGGTTCAGCGCATGACCTTTTGAAAGCCCATCGGGAAACAGATACACCTTGTTGCGCGTCATGTGGAGACTGGAGCATGAGAATACGCAATGAGCTTGTATAAAGCGGAACAACGGCTCCGCTTCATCACATTCAATGCAATAATAGAGCCCGTCAAGCATTCCATGACGCAAAGACCCATCCGGCCGATACGCGGCCACGGCGTTTTTCAGGGTGACGAAGTCATCCGCCGCAACGGAACTGAGCTGGACGGAACGGGAGAACCAATCAGGGTCGGCGTACTTGCCGTCCACCCACAGATTGCCGCCGTTTGAAACCAACGCATGGCGAGGGGGAACCTCAAGAAGCCGGATACGGTTGTATTCCCCGATGGCGCGGGTCGTTATCGGCACGAACCTGACCAGGCGGACGATATCCCGCAACATCGACGCGGAAGTCCCGGACATGAACCCGCGGGGAAAGGAGCCTTCCATTTCCACGCACCTGTCGCCCTCTTTGTAATAGCGGAAGGAATGCATGAGTGTGTAGTCAAGGTCGCTGGCAAAACAGACATCCATTTCCATTTTCTCTTTGTAGCTTGATTGTGATGATGAACGCGACGGTCGTCCCCGACAGCACACCGGACACCTATCCCATCGAACGAATCCGCCGTTCAGGTCGGCTTCCGACCTGAACGTATGCATCCAAGCATCGGCAGTATATGCAAAAATCTGATGGTGTTCTAGGCGCTACGGCTCACAAACATCTCGGACAACACATCGTAGACTGCGTTGGCAATCGCATCGGCCCCGTCCGCATTCGGATGGATTCCATCCCAGGCGTAGTATTCGGGATGTCCGTCAGTCACTGCGTAGGTATCGACGACCTTCAGACCCAGCGTCTCTCCCAGTAGCTTGATGGCTTCGCCCATTTCGACGATGATAGATTGGTCCATGCTGTAATGAAGCCGATACGGACCGTCGTCGCCAAAGGCGGCGGGAGGTGTCAGCAGATAGATTTCGGGGTGGGAAGGCAGCGCCTGATACTGGGCGACCATGTCGCGATAGTCCCTGACAAAGCTCTCCATGTCGGTCCAGTTCCTTCGCTTGGAATCGTTCGTACCCAGCAAAATCAGTACGATGTCGGGAGCAAATTCCTGACTTTCCTGAAAATACCGATGCTCCCAATACGGCTTGTCCGAGGTCTTGAGCATGGCATGGGCGCTCACTCCATAGTTCATAACCATATACCTATCTCCAAGGAGTTGCTGCAATTTGGCCGGATAACAGTTTTTCTTTCTCGCAGAAACGAGCGTTCCATATGTAATGCTGTCGCCGATGCAGGCGACCTTGACGACACCATCGGGAATCCCCCGCACAGGCGCCGTTGTCGCACATCCGATTCCGAAGCCGATGAACAACGCCGCAACTACGCACAGACCGACAAAAGTCTTTTTCATTCGCACGAATTCCTCTACCATATTGAACATACTACGCCATCGCACTCCGAAACAAGACAAGGACGGAAAATTTGCCGGAAATGTCATGGCGGAACGGCGTTGCCGCAAGGTTGCCAGACCTATCCATGCGTGGTATCTTGGTTTGATGGAGGTGATGCCATGCAGGAAGAAGGACATGAGGAAATCATGCGGCAGGCCGCGGAAATGGCGAGAGCCACCATGGGAAAGGGGTTCGGCGGTCCTTTTGGCGCCGCGATCGTCAAAGACGGGAAGGTCATCGCAGTAGCGAGCAACAGCGTATTGAAGGACGACGACCCGACGGCCCATGCGGAAATCAACGCAATCAGGAAAGCGGGCAAGTTACTGGGAACCCATGATTTGTCAGGTTGTGAACTATACGCGACGGGCTATCCTTGTCCGATGTGCCTCGCCGCCATCATCTGGGCGAATATCAGGACGGTATATTACGCCTGTACTCCTGAGGAGGCCGACAAGATTGGCTTCCGTGACGATTTCATCTACCGGTATCTGGAACAGGAGCGCGGCAAGCAATCAGATCTCGTTCGGCTCACCCAAACGGGACACGATGTCTGCATCGGACTATTTGAAGAATACGCACGGGAACACAAGGAAATCTATTGACCACCTCGTGTTCCGCGAGGTAGGACGGGTGGATCCAGCCAAGCAGAGGCGGAAAGTTTCAGCTTACCGCCCCGTTGCTCGGAAACCTAAGCATCCCCCAGACGCCCATCTCAACGAAACCGAGCCTGCGATAGACCTTGCCGGCTTCGGGGTTGTCATAGAACAGACTGAGGAATTGCCTTCCCGCTTCAAAATTGGCCCGGCAGATTTCAGCGACGCAGGCACTTGCCAGGCCGCGTCGGCGATAGGCGGGCAACGTCGCCACTCCCACGATTACCGCGCCCAACCCATTTTGACCGCTTGTTTTCGCACAGGCGACAAGTTCCCCATTATGGAAAACGCCATACCCCATGCCGGTCAGCGTCAGGTCACGGGCGATTGCATCGCGCTCATCATCCAGATTCTTGCCCCGATAGATGGACGAGAACTCATCGATTCGCATTAGGACGTCCAGTACAGCCTGTGCGTCGGAAGCTTCCAGACGCCGAAGGACATAGCCGTCGGCGGTCAACCGAGCAACGGGGATTTCGTATGTCAGTTCATTGCACCGGCTGAGATAGGTCGGCTGGTACCGGCTGTCAGGAAAATACGGAACAAGAGGCTCCACCAATGAGCCCTTGCCGCTCACCCCTTCGACCTCGGACCGTTGCAACAGGAATTCCGCCAGCGCCGCGACATCGTACAACTCCTTCTGACTATAGACGATATAGTAGTTCCTGTAGCGCAGGACAAGGCTTTCCCATCGGGTTTCGCCGGTGTCGTAGGAAACCATACGCTCGTCCGCGAAAACCTCCACTGGATCGTGGTCGATTCCAAAACTCTCGATATCGCCGTATATGAACAGATTATACTCTGGTTCCTTGGAAATGTATTCCAAGATCCGGTTCCTATCCAGCTCACGCAATTTGACGAACGCCATGGCAGCCCCTCATTTTCAGCATGTAGTATCGCAATACTGTAGCAGTTGGAGCGGAATTGCAAGGAAAAGATGTGAAAACGCTATTTGTCACATCGTTTGCCGTTGCCTTTCATATAGTATTTTTCTTTTATGGCGCCCATACCTACGGATGACAAACCAATCCCGCAAGTTCGTCCAAATGAGGAAGAAAGCAAACAACCCAAAATAAACTTTCAAAGAAAAAAGTGTAGCCTTCACATATTCGGAATTATTGTGAAGCTACGGAGCAACGTATCCCGTCAATCAGAGTATTGGGTGAAGATATATAAGAAATCATCAAACAAATCCGTTTTCCTCTATATTAATTCGCATTCCTGATAATTTGAAATCATCATACTTCCATGTCGGCTCTCCATAGTGAAGATACAAATTCAATCTCACAAAAATGGAGAAAAAACATGAAAAAGAGATTTGTTGCGCTTCTTGCGCTGGGTCTTGTAACTGCGTCGTTGTTCGCCGCCATCAATTTCAGCGGCACCGCTACAGTCGGCTACAAATTCACGTTCGATGGTACGGAAAAGGGAATCTATGACGAAGACGGTACGTCGGCAGGGTATTTTCCTGTCAATGCGTCTATCGCCGCTACGACTGATTATGCGAAAATCTCCTTCCGAACCGCGGAAAGCATGAGCCTGAACAGCCTGAACCTTCAAGCGCAGATCACCCTGTATCTGAGCAAGGCGCTGGCCGATGCGGGCCTTGAACTTCCCGTTTCCCTGACCGCCTATGTCGGTAACGACCAGGTGTCAGGATTCTATGCATATTCCGACCCTACAAGTACGGTCGATGACAACTACGATGGCTTCCGTTCCGCCAACAACAATAGAAACGACTATCCCGTCGCCTTGGACATCGGCTACAAGAACCTGGTCACCGTCCGGGGACAGTACGATTTCTTCAATGGGGCGAAGGGCTACATGGCCAGCGCCAAATCGACTCCTATTACAGGGGTCAACGTCGCGCTGTCCTTCGCGAACAATCCCACTGAATTGAAGCATGGCACGATTGCCGCTGGCTACGGTGTCAATGCGAGCGCCTTGGTTGACATCGCGACACTGGCGAAGCTTGATTTCAAACTCGACGCCTCCGCGATGGGCTTCTTCGGATTCGGAGACGGCTTTGACGGCGCGAACAACATTTACCTCGCCGCGGTTACAGGCGGTTACCAAGACATCGGCGCGTATGTCGAATATACGTACAACGACTACGAGAACGGCATCGCGAACAAGCACGGACTGAGTTTCGGCGCTTCCTACAAGGGTGTCAAAAATCTAGGATTGAGCGCCGGGCTTACGCTCAAGGACCTGACCGCCGTACAGACCAGTACCCTCGGCTACTATGTCAAGGCCGCCTATACGCTCGGAAACGTCACTTATACCGCGAAGTTCTGTGACATCAACAGCAAGCCGGGTATGAAGCTACAGATGAGCCTAGGGTTCTAACACAGTCTGAAGGAAATCTGATGGTCGCGACAAGACGTCAGACTTTCTTCTCCATATTTGCGTGGGGCAGGCCCTTTCGTTGATTGGGCCTGTCCTTTTCTTTTTCGGGGGATGATATCAATGTCGGCTTCCACATACTGTCCTACCTGCTAGCGAAGAATCCCGACGCCAGTTCCCACCTTCCCACTTTTCCTGGGTGGTCAGCGCTGTATCTTTCATCCATTGCCCTGTCAGTGGAGAACCCCGATACTGTACGGCATCGCGCATGAGCTACGGTCATGTCTATGTCGCTTCGATTTGCTTGGTCAGTGGAGAACCCCGATACTGTACGGCATCGCGCCCCGACCCTTCCGCCCATGGAAGGAGACAATGCGGAACTCACATTAACTGCAAACAGATCGGACAGTATTATTTACACTATGAGCATATACGCATCTGCATGAGCAATAGAAGCACTAGTCAAAACAGACAAGATGGACATATTCCCGCACGGCAAAGATATGTACTGGAATGGGGGTACGAGCCCCTTCCGATATGGGGAGGAAGAGTTTTTTCCTACAACCCCCTAGACAGAAAACGGATGTTATGGTAAGGTGCTATTCGCTAGCAGGACTAGCAGATGACGGGCTCGTAACTCAGTGGGAGAGTATCACCTTGACATGGTGGGAGTCGTTGGTTCAAATCCAATCGAGCCCAAAAGCAACTGATTGCTATGTAAGCAGTGAGTTGCTTTTTTTGTCTCTTTGTCTAGAGTCGCCCCGTGGAAACGGCGGACCTGAGAAGGTTGCCCACTTCCGCCTGCCCCCGGCCATGCGTTCTGAATGTTTTCTTTGCTTAGCTTATACTGGTATTTTCTATCGGGCAACATTACAATCGCGGAAGCATCAAACCTCAAATAGAAATTGGACATCAATAGAGCTACATTTCCGACTCTCTTGATACTTAGTTTAAAAGCGCGGAAGAGACAAAAGCGCGGCTTGAAGCGATCCACACAAAACTAGACAGCACCATTACAGAAGACATGAAAGGGATCGCAACCTCTATAGGAGTAGCCATGGTTTCTCATAAAGAGAGTGTGTTTAACGACCTCTACATGAAAGCGGACACAGCCCTCTACAAAGCCAAAGAAGGCGGTAAGAACCAAATCTGTCTTGATGTTAATCAAGCTCTTCCAAGAGTGTGCGATAAAGAAGTTCTGGCAAGGAACCCGGAGGAAGCCCTGCATTTTCAACCAAAATTTTTACATAGCCCTTTTTTCCGCCATTCCATCGTGGAGATGATCTTCATCCCTAGGACTTGATGGAACGGAAGGAAAAGGGCAATGATGAATTCGTTTGATTTTTTCATCCTACGCCATGCGCTAGCTTTCGTAGATGGCAGCTATATCATGTATCCTGCGTTTCATTTCCGCACGGATATGCAACGGCTCCAAACACTCGCACTTATCCCCGAAACTGAAAAGGATATTATAGTAGTAATCGTTCTCGATAAAAGGAAAACTCACAATGTAATGCTCATCGCCGTCTGGTGAAAAGTCTTCATAAGCGCAAAAATCAAGCACCATGTCCATCACAGATTTATGGATACGGATTTTGATTCTCGTTTGCATGGTTTCCAAAATACCTGCGAAGTCTAAAGTCGGCTTTTGATAATCCCGTGGTGTAAAAGTTTCCTCCTGCATGTGCAGATTTGACATGCGGGAGAGTCTGAATAAGCGAAAATCATTTCTAGTGCGGCAATACCCTTGCACATACCAATGACTGCTTTTCAATACAAGCTGATACGGCTCGACTGTTCGTGCGGTTCTATTTCCATGGTGGGCTACATATTCAAACGAAAGCAGCTTGCTTTCCTGCAAAGCCGCTTTGATCATTCCTGCATATGCCTGTATGTTCCCGTTACCCATCCACGGACTCAAATCTACATATATTTGATTTGCTTTCAGTTCAATGTCCTTCGCTCTGTCGGCGGGAATAAAACTCTTGACCTTCGCAAGGGCATGTACCAATTCATCGCCCCGCATCATGTTGGAAAGACTGGAAAGCCCCATCAAGAGAACGGAAAGGTCGGCGGTCGAAAAAAACTTTTTATCAACCTTGTATTCCTGCATGATTTCAAAGCCGCCGCCCACTCCCGATATGGAGCGAACAGGAATACCCGCCATGTTGATCGCGTCGATATCACGGTAGATCGTGCGGGGTGAAACTTCAAACAGATTCGCCAACTCCTGTGCGCCTATACGCTTTTTATCGAGGAGTATCATAATCATGCTGACAAGCCTGTCCACTTTCATCTGACAACCACCTGGCAAAATTCTTTTCTATTATCATGAATTATGGCCATACTGTTGTCAACAATTACAGCGTATAGTGGAAAAACAAAACAGCGAAGCAATAAAAATGGAGGAAATGTATGCCTACAGTCTATGTGTATGTCCTTGATACGTTAGCCGATTGGGAACTGGGCCATGTTGTTTCGGAATTGAATTCCGGCCGTTTTTTCAAAAAGGGCGCGCAACGAGTAAGCCTAAAAAAGGTGAGCTATTCCAAAGAACCGATCAACACAATGGGAGGGCTGACGATAATGCCCGATATCTTGATTGATGATATCGTCATGGGTGAAACAAGCGTATTGCTATTACCTGGCGCAAATACGTGGAACGACCCAAAGCATTTCTCCATCATTGAAAAAGCAGGCAAACTGCTCTCTCTGGGCGCTACTGTCTGTGCAATCTGCGGGGCTACCGCCGCGCTCGCCAACTTCGGGCTATTGGACAAGCGGCCGCATACCAGCAATGGAGCGGGATTCCTCGAAATGGTTTCCCCTGGCTATAAAGGACAAAGTTTTTATATGGACAAGCCCTCCGTGGCGGATAACAACCTCATTACCGCAAGTTGTACCGGCGCTTTGTTGTGGGCAAAACAAATTATTGAGCGTCTCGATGTTTTTCAAGCGGATACTCTAGAATCCTGGTACGAATACTTCAGTACCGGTGAACCCAGGCATTTCTTCGCCCTCATGCAATCTTTGCCGTCTGGCGCTGAACATTGAACTGGCTTTTCTGAACCTCGATCCGTTGTTTCAGAACCTCCGCATTGGAGGTCGCGCCGACTTCCATCCGGTTGCGCAAGAGATCAAGCCGGCTTTTCGCCGACTGTTTTTTCACCGTCAGGTAGTTGTACTGGTTCTGCAACGGCTCAGTCCTCACGGAAGTTCCCGACGTTCTGTGTCCATCGGCGTTCACAATCGGCAACAAGCATGGCGACCGTGATCGTGCGACGGCCCTACCCGCGATACAGCTATGGGATACATCCCCTTCATGGCTGTACCATTCAGACAATGGGTGGTACGGAGCGGGAGCTATATGCATGAGAGACGTAAACGAGAAAACAATCATCATCCGACTTGGACTGATGAAACAGTCTACAACGCCCCAGCTCCCTTTTCTTTTTGCAGCCCCTTAAAAGTTTCCCATATCTAACACTACCCACTAAGATGTTTTCTTTGTATAGTATGCATGGTGGTCGGGAAAAATCCCGTCCGGTCGTCCGCCAACGGGAAACCAGGGATGCCGTCCACAAGAAAATGTATTCGCATGCATGGCATGGCGCTCCGTACGGAATCGAAGAACCTGTATCCATGCAAAGGAGAACGATATCATGAAAACAACCATCCATACGAAAGGGATGAGCTGCCATCACTGTGAAGAGCGCGTCTGCAAGGCCGTCAAGAACCAGAAGGGCGTACAGGACTGTACCGCCGACGCGAAAACCGGCGATGTCGTAGTCACTCACGACGACGGCCTCGACATTTTTGAAATCGAGACGCTGATCGATGACATCGGCTACGAAGTGGTGAAGTAAATGAAGAAACTCGTCGTAGGAATCGGCGGCATGAGCTGCGCCGCCTGTAGCGCGGCGGTCGAACGTTCGCTGAAAAAGCTCCCCGGCATGGAGTCCGCCGAAGTAAATATCGCCACGGAACAGGCCGTAATGACCTATGATGAGAAACAGCTGGATATCGAAAAGATCAGGCATGCCGTCGAGCGCGCCGGATTTACGCTGATCGAACAGACTACGGCCAATGAGGACGCCGAACGGGCACGCAAGGAACGGAGAGAAAAAAGCCAGAAGGTTCGGTTGATCACCGCGATCTGCCTGACTGTCCCGTTGCTGTATATCGCGATGGGGCCGATGATCTTCATGTCAAAGGGTGGCCTGCCCCTTCCCTCCTCCATTTCGCCCCATGTACACCCCCTGGCCTTCGCCATCATCCAACTGATTTTATGCATTCCCGTCATGTTCTGTGGATATACCTTCTACACGAAGGGCTATCCAAACCTGTTCCGGCTGAAACCGAACATGGATTCGCTGGTGGCGGTAGGTACCACCGCCAGTTTTCTCTATAGTCTTTGGGGTGTCGTTCAGATTGCCGGCGGCAATCACATGGCGGTTCACCAGAGCCTGTATTTCGAAGGTACCGCCACGATTATCACGCTGGTGATGGTCGGAAAATACCTTGAAACCCGCTCAAAGGGACGAACCGGCGAGGCGATACGCAAGCTTATGGCATTAGCTCCCGCAACTGCGACAGTAGTCCGAAACGGCGTGGAGAGCGTCATTCCAGCAGACCAAGTAGTCGTAGGAGACATCATAGTCGTCCGTCCGGGGGAACGGCTTCCCGTCGATGGAGTCGTTACGGACGGTTTGACCTCCATAGACGAAAGCATGCTCACCGGTGAAAGCATCCCAGTAGAGAAAATAGCGGGCGATGAAGTATTCGGAGCCACCATCAACGGGAATGGTGCGATCAGATACAAAGCCAGCAAGGTCGGCAAGGACACCGCGCTGTCCCAGATCATCCGCATGGTACAGGAAGCGCAGGGGTCGAAAGCTCCCATAGCCCGTACCGCGGATACGGTGTCGGGATACTTCGTCCCGGTGGTGATGGGAATCGCATTGGTCACATTCATCGTCTGGATGCTTGCGGGCCGTACGTTCAATTTCGCCATTACCGCAGCGGTGTCGGTATTGGTCATCGCCTGCCCCTGCGCATTGGGACTGGCAACACCGATCGCCATCATGGTCGGGACCGGCAAGGGCGCCGGTTACGGGATTCTGTTCAGACAGGCGGCCGCGCTGGAACAGTTACGGAAAGTCAATACGATCGTGTTCGACAAGACCGGCACGCTGACCACCGGAAAACCATGCGTCACGGATATCGTCACTCTTTCCGATACGGTTGATGATACCGCCCTCCTCGCCATCGCCGCGTCGGCTGAAGCGGGCAGCGAGCATCCGTTGGCGTCCGCCATCGTAGGCTGCGCGAAAGAGCGCGGCCTGGAGTTGTCCCCCGTCACCGGTTTTGAAGCCATTCCCGGCAAGGGAATCAAGGCAGAGGTTCAAAATCGAACACTCTATCTGGGCAATCAGGCGTTGCTGGAACACATCGGCATGGACAGGGACACCATGGTATCAAGCAGGCTCGCGGACTTGACGAGACGTTTTGCTTCTGACGGCAAAACCCCGCTACTGGTCGCGGACGATGGGCATATGCTCGGAATCATCGCGGTCGCTGACACGCTCAAGGACGAAAGCCGGAAAATCGTTGATGATTTCAAACGGGAGGGAATCCTAACCGTCATGCTGACCGGCGACAATGAAACGACGGCGAAAGCGATTGGCGCAAAGGTCGGAGTCGATCAGGTGATCGCCGGAGTGTTGCCTGGACAGAAGGCGGAGACTGTCGCGAGCCTGCAAGCACAGGGATGTCCCGTCGCCAGGGGTGGAAAAAAGTTTGAACCAACGAAACAGCAGGTCGTTGCGATGGTCGGGGATGGCATCAACGACGCCCCGGCGCTGGCGAAGGCGGATATCGGAATCGCTATCGGAAGCGGGACGGATGTGGCCATAGAATCGGCCGATGTAGTTCTGGTACGGAGCAGTTTGTCCGATCTCGCCACAGCGGTACATCTAAGCAAGGCCACAATGCGCAACATCAAGGAAAACCTGTTCTGGGCGTTCTTCTACAACACATTGGGTATTCCCGTCGCGGCAGGAGTTCTGACGTTGTTCGGCGGGCCGTTGCTCAACCCAATGCTGGCGGCTCTGGCGATGTCGCTTTCCTCCGTCTCGGTCGTACTCAACGCATTGCGGCTCAACCGCTTCAAGCCGGAACAAGGAACCACGTCCCTCGTACAGGAGACTGACGAGAAATAACGCTACGTTCCGCACCTCGCCGACAAGCATCCGATGTACCACAGGAAAGGAATTGATCGAGAAACCAGCGAACTTATTGGCAAAGTCGGCGCCCAGGGAGAAGAAAACCGATGCCGTCAGAGTTTTATCTGCCGGTATCAATAATTTTCTGCCCAGATCCGTCAAAATCAGGACAACCATATCGCTTCGTTAGAATATCTATCACCTCTTCCATAGAACAATCGCCGAGATATGCCGTCTACGCCTTGTATGCCGGAGCTATCTGTCACCTACGTCCTTTATGATGGGATTACGTCCTTTATGTCGGGATTACGTCCTTTATGTTGGGATTACGTCCTTTATGATGGGATTACGTCCTTTATGTCGGAGCTACCTGTCGTCTACGTCCTGTATCTATCGATTACGTCCTTTATCTATCGTCTACGTCCTTTATCTATCGATTACGTCCTTTATGTCGGGATTACGTCCTTTATCTATCGATTACGTCCTGTATGTCGGGATTACGTCCTGTATGTCGGGATTACGTCCTGTATGTCGGGATTACGTCCTGTATGTCGGGATTACGTCCTGTATGTCGGGATTACGTCCTGTATGTCGGGATTACGTCCTGTATGTTGGGATTACGTCCTGTATGTCGGGATTGCGTCCTTTATGTCGGGATTGCGTCCTGCATGGCGAGTCAATCCAAGAGAATCGCCATCGTATCCAATTTGCCGTTCAGAATCCTCGACGAACCCTCCGTTGCTTCTTACCACTACTTCACCATCGGGCGAGGAATCGCTCCACAAGACACATATCAACGCTCTTGACACAATCTTCAAATAACTTCACCAAAACTATAACAGACCTCACTCATCAGCTACAACGAATCTTTGTTCATTGTTAACGAACAACAAAGCAAGGACTGCAACCTTGCCAAGATTTACGGAAGGGAACACGTTCCGAGCAACTAACGGATACAGGGGCATTCGGGGCTAGATTGCCATGATGCTTCGTCCCAGCCAATCAGAACAGGACCCTCCGACGTACCCATTACAAGGAAAAACACGATGAAGTGGACTAAACAAGCAAAGGCCATCCCGGTTCTATTCATGTTGCTGTTACTGGCGCTGACGTCACTGGCGGCCACAGACAAGCCGACAATCACGCTCCAGCAAGCACTCGACGCTGCCTCGGCGAACAATATCGACCTGTCCATAGCGAAAGTCAAGCTACAGCAGACATTGCGCACACAGAATGCGACAGCCAGTACCTATATGCCGACCTTTTCCCTGACGGGAGGACTCACAACAGGAGGCAGCCTTATCGGAGGCACCTTCTCAGGATTGTCCGCCTCCGCGACCGCTGGAGTCAGCATGTCCTTCAACGGCGCCATGATCACCGATTCCACAACCAGGTCCCTGGCGAAGGAAGGGGCGAATCTTTCTTACCAGCAAACGTCCAACACCTTGGAGGACAACATTGTCAGCGCATACTGGAACCTCGTCGCAAACGACCATGCGGTGGCTCAGGCGGAACTCA
>JAXEWB010000034.1:0-10628 GCA_034114085.1 Sphaerochaetaceae bacterium
TGTTCCAAGCGATCGAGGCCGGAGCGAAAGAGGCTTCCTGCGAAACCCGTTTCCTGACCTTGCAGGGCGACTATCGCTGGAAGCGGATTCTTATCCAACGTTTCGATATGCCGGGGGTGGCGGGAAAAGCCTTTGGCCTTCTGGAAGACATTTCTCATCAAAAAGCCATGGAGGAACGTCTTGAAAAAGGAGGAAGACTGCTGGAAGACCTTCATGAGAAAAACCTGCGGGTGGGTATCAGCCTCCTTCATGAGGCCGTTCCTTGCGGTATGGTCGGCGGCTATTGCGAAGACGGCTTTCCGCTCTATTTCATCAACGGGGAAATGCTCCGTTTGCTGGGCTATGACTCCTACGATGATTTCGCGACCCATACCGGTGCGTTGGTCTCCAATACGATTCATCCCGATGATCATGTCATGGTCTCCCGTTTTTTTGAGACGGGATTCACCGAGGGGCAGAACTATGTATTGAAATACCGGACGTTGCGGAAGGACGGAAGTTGTTTCTGGACGCTCGACAAAGGGCGTGTCGTCCGGGCGGAAGACGGGAGGCTTGCGATTATCAGCGTCTGCCAGGACATTTCTGAACAGGAATCGCTCCGGGCTGAACTGGATACCATCATCAACAATACGCCGGGGGATATCGTCACGTTTACCGTCGAGGGAAAAGACGCTCCAATCAATTCTAGGCATATCAGCTTTGGATTGGCGGAATCCCTTGGTTACACCAGAGAGGAATATCTGGAGGTTCTTGACCGCAATAACGGAAAGGAACTGATGTACCCTCCGGACGGAGATGCGTTTAGGGAGCAATTCTTTCATGCGATGGAACGCAAGTCGCCGATGAAGATTAATTTTCGTTCTTTGCGCAAGGATGGCAGTATCGCTTGGTCAAGTCTTTCTGCGAGGTGTTGCGTTTCGGAAGGAGATCTCAATATCTACCATGGCATCTATACGGACATTACAGCCTTGAAGGAAAAGGAGGAAAGCCTGCTCCTGTCCGAACGGAGGTTTCAAGTCGCATTGAAGCTCGTGCAGGCCGATCTGTGGGAGTATCATTTCGATACCAGGACGATCGTCCGGTTCCACCAAAACGGCAACTGGGTCGCAGGTTCCTGCGACCTTCATGATGTCCCTGAATCTCTGATACGGGATAAAGTGGTTCATCAAGATTCCGCGGTGAACTACAAGATGTTGTTTATTGCGTTGGAAAATGGGCGTCCACAGTATAGTAGCGAAGTCAAGATACTCTGTGAGGACGGCCAATATCACTGGTTTTTGGTTACCTGCACGGTAGTCCAGTGGCGGGATGACGGACGTCCTCTGCGGGCCGTGGGCGTGTCCGAAGGCATTGATGCGCAGAAACGACAGATGCTTCATTATGATGAATTGTTGAAAAGTTCCCGCTTTGACAGCTTGACAGGACTGTTCAACCGCGAGACGTTCCAGAAAAAGGTGTCGGCGGTCATGGAGAACCATTTTGCCTATGACGGAAAGAATCCGGCTCTCCTGATGATGGACATCGACAATTTCAAGAATATCAACGATCGGTTCGGACATATGAAGGGAGATGAAATACTTCGTCTGGTAGGTAGTTCCATTTCCAGTGTCTTCGGGCCGAACGTATTGTCTGGTAGGCTGGGAGGTGATGAATTCTCCGTTTTGCTGGAAAATGTCGTGTATGAGAGCGATGTCTATGCCTTGGCGCAACAATTCTGCGACCATCTGAATACTATCAAATTGGAACATGGCTCCAGGAGTATCGTGTTGACCACTTCAATCGGCATCGTGTTCCTGAAGGATTCCCAGTGGGACTTCAATGACTTGTACAAGAAAGCCGACATCGCTTTGTACCATGCGAAAAGCCTCGGAAAAAATTTGTATTCCGTTTATGTCCCGGATGAATGCGCTGTTCCTTCGTTGTATTTCAACATGGATACTTCCATATTGGATGAATTGGAGGACATGATCTATGTCATAGACGAGGAGACCCACAATGTCCTGTACTGTAACCTTGCGTTACGCAAGCTGTACGGTCTGTCTGGAATTTCCTGGCACGGCATGACATGTTACGATTTGTTCCACTATCGTTCGCAACCCTGCCCAGAATGTGCCTCGCGGGAGTTGCGATATGATGAATTCACGTCACGCGAATACTACTCCCAGCGTTTCGGCATGACGTTGGAGATCAGGGAGAAATTGATTCGTTGGAATGGGCGCGACCTTCGTTTGGAAATCGCGAAAAGCAAGTCCTAGCTTTGGTTTCCTCTTGACGTGATATCGCTTAGCCAATATACTCGCAAAAGTTGGCGTCTGGTGTCTGCTTGATATCAGACGGTCATGCATCGGGGCGTTGCCTAGTGGCTATGGCGCCTGCTTTGGGAGCAGGATATCGCAGGTTCGAGTCCTGTCGCCCCGACTTGTTTGGTAAAGCAAGGTACTGGCTGGTAATTGTATTGTTTATGTACAGTTACGAGCGAGTACCTTCTTTTTTTGTACTCGCTATTCACCGCTTACTGGTCACAATTTGGCGGTTGTACACAGGATGAAAATAGGAAAATAACGGAAAAATGCGGTACAGAGAGCCTTTTGCCCTTTTCAAGCGGAACAAGTATTGGTATTGCGGAACCCATGAAGGGAACAAGAGAAGGTTTCTTTCCACAGGACAAACGACCAAGAATGCTGTTTCGGCAAGTCGTCCGATTCCGTTTCTTCTTGCGGGCATGTACAGAAACAACGCTCGGGAGAACGCATTTTGTAATTTTTATACCGGCAAGATGTTGCAAAAACTATCTGCGTAGGTCTACACTTCCCCCACCGCGGCGATTGAGAAGACTGCTTTGCCGACATTCGCCGGGGCAATGGAAATACATGCGGGGATAGGGGAGAAGATAAGTGAAAAGGGCTCGGATTTTCACAATTGTTGACGTGTCCTCTGGGAAGGACTGGGCATCTTCTTTGTATGGTGTCGCAATGGTCATTGTAATCTGTTTTAGCATTCTTCCCCTGTGCTTCAAGCGTCAAAACCATTTGTTGGTGATGATGGACAATATAACCGTTGGCATATTTATCATTGATTATGTGATACGATGGAGTACCTGTGATTTTTTGCATCCGTCCTGGAGTAGATGGAAATCGGCTCTCCTGTATCCCTTTTCTTTTTTTGCGTTGGTTGACTTGCTTTCGATATTGCCGTCTTTGGGCGTTATCAACCGAGGTTTCAAACTCTTGAAGATTTTACGTTTGTTGCGTACCACTAAAGTGTTCAGGTTGCTGCGGTACTCAAAGAGTTTTGAAATAATCACCAATGTACTGAAAAAAGAGCGGCAGGCGTTGATTTCCGTTTACTGCATGGCTGTCGGATATATATTCGTTTCTGGGCTGATTATGTTTTCTACAGAGCCTGATACGTTTTCCACCTTTTTCGACTCGCTTTATTGGGCGACCACCGCGCTGACGACGGTGGGGTATGGCGATATCTATCCTGTGACGATATCTGGTAAGATAGTAAGCATGGTTTCTTCTGTCCTTGGCGTGGCTTTTGTCGCGTTGCCGGCAGGTATCATCACAGCGGGATACCTGTCTGCGCTTCGTGATGAACAGGATGAAACATGAGCGTATGAACGTCGTGGTATTGCAACTAGGACGTATCCGTTGATGAAGTGATTTTCGCTTTTCCTGTCGTGCAATCTTGTGCAATTTGCCGTTATTTGCTAGGATGCTGTCGGAGTCTGTCGTTAAGGTTCTCGCGCCCATAGCTCAGCTGGATAGAGCAACTGCCTTCTAAGCAGTAGGTCATGCGTTCGAGCCGCATTGGGCGTAAAACAGGCTTGTCCGCCTTATCGCACTTGGTATATGACGCCAAGTGCTTTTTTATGTATGATGAACAAGTCTTGTTGTTGCATGATAGATGCATACGGCTATTCACATAGCTTTTTTGATGGGATGTCGCCTTGTCCTGCCATCGGTATCACACTGCAACGTATTATATCATATGTAAGGGGGCGGACATGACAGACAAGCAAAGACGAATCCTTGAGGTTTCCGGCATATTGGACGATGCCGCCCCGGACCAGATATCTTTTCTTGATGCCAGGGAACCGTTCAGACACCTGATTTCCGTGATCCTTTCCGCCCAGACTACCGACAGGCAGGTAAATATCGTGGCGAAGGAATTGTTCACCAGATATCCTGACGCGCATGCGCTGGCGGCCGCCCCGCAGGAGAGCGTGAAATCAATCATCAGGAGCACCGGATACTTCAATGCGAAGGCAAAGAACATCATCGCCTGTTCCCAGGCGTTGGTGGAACGCTATGGCGGGGCGGTGCCTGATACGATGGAGGAGCTGACGTCCCTGCCTGGTGTCGGGCGCAAAACCGCGAACTGCATACTGGGGGGCGTGTATGGACGACCCGCAATTATCGTGGATACCCATTTCGGCAGGATCGTGCAGCGTCTTGGACTTGTATCGGATGACAATCCTGCCAAAATCGAGAAACAAATCGCCGCGCTTCTGCCCGAAGACCGACAATACCGTTTTTCCATGACGGTAAACTGGTTCGGCAGAACCTGCTGCCATGCGAAGACCCCCGAATGCGCCCTTTGCATCCTTTGGAGTTTGTGCCCATGGACGGGCAAGGCATCGAAGGCTTAACGCTTTCGGAGTTCAGCTTCCGCTGAACCTGTCCGCCAAATGCTTCTGCTCCAATACATTCCACCGCACACCCTGTTCCAGCGTCCCTTCCCGCGTTGGAATGCACCGTAGCAACGCAAGTCTTGCGTCATTCAACGGCGACATGGCGCTTGTGTCCGCCAACGGCCACTGGAGGATGTTTGTGTCAGCGGCGCTGAGGAAAATGCCTGTACCCGCGTCAAGGGTGGGTATCCCGAAAAGTTCTCCGATGTCATCGTCATAGGGACGGCCAAGAGTTTTCTGGAGAGCGGACCTCATGTCTTGGAGCGGCTCTTCAGGAAATAGCGGCAGGATGGTCGCCCGCCCACTGATCTTTGCGGCGGTCGATACTGTCAGCGCCATCGCCTGCCAACTGACGTTCCCCGGTATTGGTTCTCCCTGTCTCATCGGCAGCAAGGGAACACAAGGGGGGAGAACCTTCGTCGAAATGTTTCCGCTGGCCTTCCACAAGGAATCCCGAAGACGGTACGTCTCCAACGTAAGCTTGTGGGGAAGCAATAATGTCAGCAGATAACAGGTCGCGCGTCGTTCCATGGCAGTAGCATATAATTTTTTCCTCCTTCGATAAAGAGGGCGGCGCGGTGTGGAGCCGTTTGTTCCAGCAGGTATCGCACTGGAGTCGCCGCCCTGGTCATGCTTGAAAAAAAGACTTCCGCATAACGTTTGTGTTTGCAATCGGTTCTGTGCGAGCGTCCTGTAAAAAAAGGAGAGGTACAAGCCTCATAGGTATTTACACAAACTAGAATATCTGATATTTTTCTTTGAGTTGTGGGTCTTCGTCCGCAAAGAACCTTGCATAGCTGCTCACGGGTGTCCAGAATATCCCGGGCAAGGCTTTCCAGAAGATTCCAGCGCGCTTTTGCGAATACATATACAGAACGTCAAGGACAAGGTGGATATAGCTATGGCTCGTAGATGTGAAATTTGCGGTAAGGGCACGGTTGCTGGCAACAGCGTTCCGAGAAAAGGTCAGGCGAAGAAGAAAGGTGGTGTCGGTCAGCACATTGGTGTCACTACCAAGCGTGTGTTCCGTCCCAATCTCGTGTCCGTCAAGACCCTCATCAACGGTACTCCTCGTACTATCAAGGTTTGCACACGTTGCTTGAGAAGTGGTCGGGTCGAGAAACTGGTATAACATCCAGGCTCTGTTTTGACAGAGTGAGACGCGATCAGAGAAGAGCCCCCAACCGGGCTCTTTTTTTGCACCCAAAGACTGGGTTTGTTCATTGAAAAGTTCAGTATGTCAAACTTGAGGAGGTCCCTGTGAACGATATCAGAATTCATGCCGTAGAAGGCTCCATGCTCGTTTCCGTATCGGATTGCAAGAAGATGCTGGATCTTCGCGCATCCTGCAAGGAGGCTACGCAGGTGTTTGTCATCGCCCCTGTGCAACATGATGCGGCCTTGGAGCTGGATTCTCTGTTGCAGGCGGCGTTGAACCATGATGAACGAATGTGGAGCGCCATGGAAAAGAGCGCTTCTGTCTGGACGTCGTTCGTTGACGACCTGCTGCCACGCAAGCGTAGCGAGATCGTCCATGAGGCCATCAAGCAAGGGTTTTCCGATATCGAGGACGTCTTGCGCACCATCTGGCTGGTCGGCGACATTTCCGCCGGGTCTCGCCGCTTCATAGACGGCGTGGTCGTCTCCTGGGTCGCGTTGATGCTCGGACATTTCCTCGAGGACGCTGGTGTTTCGGCTTCTGTCGTGGACTTCTCGCGCGCATTGTCGGCGCAGGACGCTTCGGCGTTCGTTACCGATACCGTATTGGTGACGGGGACGCTCCCTCAGCCGGATGGTTCCTCTGCTGTTGATGCCCCCGGTCACGGCCATAGCGAATACGCCGCCGCGTTGCTCGCAGTGAAGCTTCAGGCGAAGGCGCTGACGCTTTGGAACGATCGTTCTTTGCTCAGGACCGCCGATATTAGGATGGTGCCTGGCGCAAAGGTCATTGAAACGCTGACATATGCCGAAGCGACTGAACTTTCATTCTTCGGCGCGCCGGTCATCCATCCGCAATCGATGCTTCCCGCCGTATCCGCCTCGATTCCGATCAAGCTGCGCTGGTGGGGGGATACCCAGGAGCCGGGGACGTTGGTTGTAGCGAAACCTGCGAAAGACGCACAATACAAAGTGAAGGGATTTTCCATCATCCATGATGTGGCCCTGATCAACGTCGAGGGCGCGGGTATGAGCGGAGTTCCTGGCATCTCCAGCCGGTTGTTCACCTCCATGCGCGAGGCCGATATTTCAGTAATCCTGATCAGCCAGGCGTCCAGCGAGTATTCCATCTGCTTCGCAGTGCCAGATAGCCAGGCTGCGCTGGCATGCAGGACTGCGCGGAATGAATTTAGCCGGGAGCTTGACGAACAGCTGATCCACAGCATCGACAGCGAGCATGATTGCGCCATTCTCGCCGCCGTGGGTGAGATGATGCCGGGGACGCCGGGCGTTGCGGGCAAATTCTTCCGGTCATTGGGCAAGGCGGGGGTGAATGTCCGGGCCATCGCACAGGGGTCTTCCGAACGCAATATCAGCGCGGTGATCAAGGACGTGGACGGCAAGCGGGCCTTGCGGGCGTTGCACGCCGGTTTCTTCCTGTCCCGCCAGGCGCTTTCCGTCGGTCTGTTCGGTCCGGGCAACATCGGCGGCACTCTGTTGGATCAAATCGCGCGGGAGACGGAGCGCCTGAACGAACAGTTCGACGTCGATATCCGCATCAGGGCCATCGCCAATAGCCGGAAGATGCTGTTGGATGAGGACGGAATCGATCTGGCGGATTGGAGGGCTTCTTTTGCCCGAAAGGCGGTGGAGCTTGATCTTGACGCTCTGGTCAGCCACGTGGGAGCCACCTATTATCCTCATTCAGTATTGATAGACTGTACGACCAGCTCCCAGTTGCCTGAGCATTATGTATCTTGGTTGGAACGTGGCATCCATATCGTTACGCCGAACAAGAAAGCCGGTACGTCTCCATATCCATATTATCGCAAGATGATGGATACCTGCCGTCGAACCGGTCGCAGGTTCTTGTATGAGACTACTGTGGGCGCGGGACTGCCCGTCATCTGTACTCTCAAGGACTTGATTCAGACCGGCGACCGTATCCATAGGATAGAAGGCATCGTAAGTGGTACGCTCGCTTGGCTTTTTTCCAGTTATGACGGTACCGTCCCGTTCAGCGCGATGGTTCGCAAGGCGAAGGAGATGGGCTATACCGAACCTGACCCTCGCGACGACCTTTCGGGTATGGACGTCGCCCGCAAGACGGTGATTCTGGCGAGGGAACTTGGCTATGAGGTGGAAGTTTCCCAGCTGGAAGTCGCGTCGCTCGTTCCAAAGGAGCTTGTGGATCTGCCCATCGCTGAATTCATGGGGCGGTTGGATGAGCTTGACGATGCGATGCTCCAGCTGTATCGTGACGCTGAAGCCAAAGGTGAAAAGCTGCGGTATGTCGGCATGGTCGATACCGACGGAAGCTGTCGTGTCAGTTTGAAGGGGTATCCTGGAGACCATCCGTTTGCACAGGCGCAAGGCACGGACAATGTGATCGCCTTTACGACCGACCGGTATCTGACCCAGCCGTTGGTGATCAAAGGTCCGGGGGCTGGTCCGGAGGTCACCGCTGGCGGAGTGTTCGCGGATGTTTTGCGCCTGAGCGCCTATCTTGGCGCCCGCCTCTAAGCGGCGCTGGGTTGGCCGAGGAGCCTGTCCGCGCGTTTTTCTTTTATGAGAATAGGCATGATGAGGAGAAAATAATGAACTATATTTCAACACGGGGCGAGGCTCCGGTCTGTAGTGCTTCCGAAGCGATCCTTCAAGGCTTGGCTCCCGATGGGGGGCTGTACGTGCCGGAGCAGCTGCCGTATCTCAGGGACATCCCCTACGATACGGTTTCGTCGTACCCTGAGCTTGCCTATGAGGTGCTCGCTCCATTCTTTGAGGGCGATGAGCTGCTTTGCGCCCTGCCCGAGATTTGTATGGACGCCTTTAATTTCCCCATCTTGCTCCATGACTTTGATTCCAAGCGGTCTACATTGGAATTGTTCCATGGACCTACCGCCGCATTCAAGGATTTCGGCGCCCGTTTTCTCGCCTGTTCCATGGAGAAGCTGCTTGCCGGGCGGAACCGCAAGTTGACGATTCTGGTGGCGACCAGCGGTGATACCGGCGGCGCCGTCGCGGCGGCGTTCTTTGGCCGCGGAAACATTGAAGTGAAGGTGCTGTTCCCCAAGGGGCGCGTGTCGGACCGGCAGAAGAAACAGCTTACCTGCTGGGGGGGGAACGTAAGCGCCTATGAAGTGGACGGTACGTTCGACGACTGTCAGAAGATGGTCAAGGATGCGTTCATGGACAAGGGACTCGCTGAAGCGTGGGGGCTTTCGAGCGCAAACAGCATCAACCTTGGCAGGCTGCTCCCTCAGTCCGTATATTACGTGTATGCGTCTCTTGTCTATCGTGCCACCCATGAGGGGCGGAAGCCGACCATCATCATTCCCAGTGGCAATGTCGGCAATTGTTGCGGGGCATACTGGGCGAAGCTGATGGGCGCTCCCATAGAACGTATCGTTCTCGCGGTCAACGCCAATGCTACGATTCCTGACTATCTGTTGGAAGGGGTATACCGGCCCCGGCAGAGCGTCGCCACGCTGGCGAACGCGATGGATGTCGGCGCTCCCTCCAACATGGAGCGCCTGTTCCACCTGTTCCCGTCGATTGACACGTTCCGCCAGGAGGTAAGTGCCTGGAGCATCGATGACGAAACTATCCGCAGAACGATCAGGGAGGTCTGGGACGACAGCCATTATGCCGTCTGTCCCCATACAGCCACCGGAGAGCGGGTTCGCCGCGACCATTTCGCCGATGAGCATACACTGGTCGTTTCCACCGCCCATCCCGCGAAGTTTGAGTCGGTGGTAGAGCCGATCATCGGTGAGGCCGTCGCAATTCCAGCGAATCTAGCCGCGCTTATGGGCAAGCCCAGCGTCTTCACAAGTGTCGGGACCGACTATCGTTCAATTTTCTAGGCAGATTGTTAGTCGCTACCGTCAACTGGTTTCTCGCTGTATGGAGGCACCCCTTGTTTCTGCTGGGGTGCCGTCTTATATAAGCGGTGGGAATTTTGATAGTGACGAATTGTTATATTATTTATATTATTCCTAATTAGGATTATTATATTAATATTTTTCAGACAGTACGAAGACATGGCGAATGAACTCACGGGTCGGCGGTTCTCCACCTTCGTGAGTAGTTTGCTCCGTGAGGACTTCCATTGTTAGGAAAAATAGCTGGCACCATCGATTGATGGTGCCAGCTGTTTTCTACCACGACCTGTAGATGCCATCTACTTGAAGTGCGGGCAAGCTTCGTGAGATTGATGACATTATAGAATGCAGGAAGTCCTGCGACTTCTTACGGAGATAGTGGTGGCTGAGCCGACGCCGAATATGCGATCCATCTTCATGCGGTAGTCGTCAAGTCTGGTGAGCGGGATATACGCTTGTATCGTACCTGCGAAACCACCTCCGTGTACTCTGCATGCGCCCGCGCCCGCAAGAAAACGTTCCGTCATGGCTATGGCCAAAGGCAGCCCCTGTTCGGCGGGGTGCTTGCTGGAATACAGATTCTGAAGGAATTTATATGAAGAATCCCCTGATTCCCGTACTAGCCGCAGGTATCCATCGATATCTTTTTTCTGGAGGGCTTCAAGCATTTGTGTCACCCGTTCGTTTTCCGTCAGGAAGTGATAGGCTCTCAAAAGCGCCCGATCATTTCGTAGCTTCTCCCTCAACTCCGGCAGGGCCGCTTCAAACTCATCAAAGCTGATTTCTCTGAGTACCGGCTTGCCGAAGAAATTGGCGACCATTTTCATTTCCATAGGCGCCGCGGCGTAGTCCGGCGTCAGATCGGCATGGTTGCCCTTTGTATCGACGAT
>JAXEWB010000035.1:0-5887 GCA_034114085.1 Sphaerochaetaceae bacterium
CTTGGAGAACACATGCTGGCGCTCGAACATCTTGATAAACTGGGGCTGGAGGACCTGGGGTAGGGCGGATACCGTATCAGTGAAGTTTGGCAACCCCCTTTTTGCGGCCTCATTGATCCAATCGACCGAATAGCCGTTGCCGTTGAAGATCACCCGCCTGTGTTCACGATAGAATTCCTTGATGATTTCGTGACATTCCGAATCCTTGTCACCGGCCCGTTCCAGACGATCCGCGACTTCTGACAGAATGTCCGCGACCGCCGCGTTGAGGTAGATGTTCGGTCCCGCCATCGATTGTGACGAACCGACCATGCGGAATTCAAACTTGTTGCCGGTAAAGGCGAACGGACTGGTGCGGTTGCGATCCGTCATGTCCTTTGGAAGCTTTGGCAGGCAGGTGACGCCCAGTTTCATGTATTCACCATCACGTTTGCGCCATGCCGCATCGTCAACGATAGCGTCGAGCAGACTGGTGAGTTGTTCCCCCAGGTAGATGGAGATAATGGCCGGCGGAGCTTCTGCCGCTCCCAGACGGTGGTCGTTGCCTGCTGTCGCGGCTCCTGCGCGAAGTAACGGGGCGTAGATATCCACCGCTTTGATCAATGTGGTGAGGAACAGCAGAAATTGGACGTTGTCCTCTGGACTCGCGCCGGGGGAGAGCAGATTCTGCCCGTCGTCCGTGGAAAGAGACCAGTTGTCGTGCTTGCCGGAACCATTCACCCCTGAGAATGGCTTTTCATGTAGCAATGCCACCATGCCGTGCCGTTGCGCAACGGACTGCAGGACATCCATCAAAAGCTGGTTGTGGTCGGTGGAGATATTGGCGGCGTCGTATACGACCGCGACTTCAAACTGGTTCGGCGCGGCCTCCTTGTGCTGGGTCTTGCTGCTGATTCCAAGTTTCCAGAGCTCATAGTTCAGCTCCTTCATGAATACTGATACCCGGTCGTTGATTGTTCCGTAGTAGTGGTCGTCAAGTTCCTGGCCTTTCGCGGCGAGATTGCCTAGGACGGAGCGTCCCGTCAGCCGGAGATCCGGCCTCTGGTCGTAGTATTTCCGGTCTACGAGAAAATATTCCTGTTCCGGTCCGATATTGACGGTGACATGGCTGACTTTCGTGTTTCCCAAAGCCCGCAGCACTCTGAGCGTCTGGCGCTCGACGGCCTGTGTCGAACGGAGCAACGGGACTTTCTTGTCCAGCGCCGCTCCGGTAAAGGAGAAGAACGCCGTCGGTATATACAGGATTCTCACTCCGTTGATATCCTTGATGAACGCAGGGGAGGTGGTGTCCCACGCCGTATATCCACGGGCTTCGAACGTGGCCCGCAGACCGCCGTTGGGAAAAGATGATGCGTCGGATTCGCCCTGCACCAGCTCCGTGCCGGAGAATTCCATCATTACCTTTCCATTGGAGGTCGGATGAATAAATGAATCGTGTTTTTCGGCGGTAAGACCAGTCAGCGGCTGGAACCAATGGGTGAAATGAGTGGCGCCTTTGGAAAGCGCCCATTCCTTCATCGCTCCGGCGACGAGTTCCGCCAAAGCCGGGGTAAGCTCACATCCTCCGCATTGGACCTGCCTGAGTTCCTCCATGGCGCTCTCTGGCAGATAGGTTTTCATTTCGCTTTCACTAAAACAATTACACCCGTAGAACTCTGTTACGGGATGTACGGAGAAGTCAATGTCGGCAGACATAGGTACGATACCTCCTGCGGTGGATTCCTGGATATGTAGACAATACACGGTTGACGCCCTGTTGTGCAACAAGTTGTTGCACAAAGAAAGGGTTCGCGGTCCCCTTTTTGCATCTTGCGACGGGAATCTCTACGTGGTCTGCGTTGTATCCATTTTCGCGAAACGGGCCTTCATCATCTTGAGCATGTCCGCCATCTCATCCTTGGTGACTTCGGTATCAGGCTCTTCTTCCGCGAACAATTCCGACGGAATCTCCTGAAGGAACCGGGACGGAACTGATGGGCCGACCTCCCTGCCTCGCTTGCGATTTTCACAACTGGAGATATACAGCTCTTCGCGTGCTCGTGTAATGGCCACATAGAATAGCCTCCGTTCTTCGTCCAGTGCGTCGGGATTCTCCTCGATGGTACGGGCGTGGGGGATGATATGGTCCTCGATACCCGCCAGGAATACAAATGGAAACTCCAGTCCTTTGGAGGCGTGCATCGTCATCAGATGCACCTTGTCATCGGCGGAGTCCTCGGTTTCACGCCCGGCGATGGTGATCCTGTTCAGGTAGTCATATAGGGAAAGTCCGTAGTTGTCAGGATCGTTCTCCCAACGGCCGAACATGTCGCAGAGCATCTCGATGCTCTTCATCTTCCACTGCACGGCCTTTTCGTTGTCGGGGTGCTGGTCGATCAGATGCCCCTTGTAGTCAATTTCCCCGGCGAGGGTCTTCAGCACCTGGTGCTTGCGGGTCCCCGCATGAAAGATTCTGTCCCTGTAGCGGTTGACCAGTTCAACGAGGTTCTGCAATGTCTTGGCCTGCGCGTCCCTGAGATTGCTGTCCGTAGCCACTGAGAGCAGGCTCATCGCGGAGAAAAGGGAACATCGCTGGGCGTCGGCCACCTGCCGCATCTTCTCCAGCGTCATCCTGCCGATGCCGCGCCGCGGGGTGTTCACGATTCGGAGAAAGCTAATGTCATCGTCGGGATTGGCCAGCACCTTGAGGTAGCATACCATGTCCTTGACCTCTTTGCGTTCGAAAAAACTCTGGCCGCCGGAGATCTGGCAAGGGATGTTCTCGACCATGAACTGGTTTTCAAGCGTAGGAATCAAGTGATTCGTTCTGACCAATACGCCGAAATCACCGAACTTGCGGTCCTTGTGGATGTGTATGTCCCGGATTTTCCGTGCGATTTCCACCGCCTCGTTCTCCTCGTCGCGTGGATGCATCGTGAAGATGAAACTCCCCTTGCCGCTGTCGGTCCATAGGCTTTTTTCCTTGCGCTGGGCGTTGTGGACGATCAGCTTGTTCGCCGCTTCCAGAATGTTCCCCGTCGAACGGTAGTTCCGTTCCAGCTTGATCTCCTTGCGTTCGGGGAAGTCCTGCTCGAACATGACGATGTTCTGGTAGTTCGCGCCGCGCCAGGAATAGATCGACTGGTCGTCGTCGCCCACGACGCAGAGGTTGCGGCTTTCTTCGGCGAGGAAATGCACCATGCGGTACTGGGCGAGGGAAGTGTCCTGGAATTCATCCACCATGACATAGGTGTACTGTTTGCGGAGCTTTTCCAATACCTCCGGTTTTTCCTCGAAAAGCTGGAGCGGCATCATGATCAGATCATCGAAATCGACGGCGTTGTAGGCTTTCATGTGCTTGAGGTATTCGGCGTAGATGTTCTTGAGCCTGTCCGAAGCGCCGCTGTTCCAGACTGAACGTTTCGTCTTGATATCGCTGATCAGGTTGCCGAGTTCGAAAAGATCGTAGTCCTGGACGTCGAGATCAAGGCTGAGGATTACCTGCTTGAGCAGGTCCTGCCTGTCCGCGCCGTCGTAGATGGTGAAGTTGTTCTTGTAGCCGAGGTAGTGGATATATTGCTTGAGCACCCTCATGCCGAACGAATGGAACGTAGTCGCCAGCAGATCCTTCAGCGGCATTCCCGTCAGGGATCTGATGCGTTCCGCCATTTCTTTCGCAGCCTTGTTTGTGAACGTCAGCGCAAGGATTTTTGACGGCTCAATGCCGCATTCCAACATATGCGCGATGCGGAAGGTGAGCATCCGGGTCTTGCCGCTCCCCGCTCCCGCTATGATCAGGACCGGTCCGTCTACCGTGGACGCGGCGAGGCATTGTTCTGGGTTCAATTCTCGATGCAGGTCAAAACGCATGATGATCCTCTGGTTGTAGTCGATGGTCGAAGCGGCGTTGTATAGTCTGTCGTTCCAGTCTTTCCCGCCGTCAGATGATTTTCACGAACAACGAGTTCATGCCGGCACCCAGCATGACGATGGTCGTGACGATGATTCCCGCTATCAGGACACCGCCGCATACTGCCAGCATTGTCTTCTTTTTGTCAAGTCCGAGTACCCAGGCTCCAAGCGTTCCAGTCCATGCTCCGGTGACGGGGAGTGGAACGGCTACGAAGAGCATGATGCCCCAGTACCCATACCGGTTCACTTTTTCCTGAAGTTTCGCCCGCGCCCGGACCACGGTCTTGTCAAATATCTTTTGGTAGAGGTTCCAGCGTTTATAAAAGACTTTATGTAGTGAGGATAGAAAAATATAAACGACTGGCGCAACCAGTGCGTTGAACACGATGGAAAGCGAGGCGGCAAGCCAGATGTCCATCCCGCGCAGATAGGCGAATGGTATGGCGCCTCGTAATTCCGATATCGGAAGCATCGCAAGCACAATGGTCGTAATGATGGTAGTCGGATCCATATTCCTATTTCCTTTCGCCGGTGTCGATTTCTATTGCGTCAGCCGGGCACACCTCGTGGCAGCAGTAGCAGCGGATGCAATGCCTGTAGTCCGCCACGACGCGTTTCTTTGATTTCGCCTCATTGTCAGCTTCAAAGCCGAGCGCCTTGCCGGGACAGATGCTGATGCATCGGCCGCACCTGACGCAGACCGACATGTCGAACAGCGGTTTCGGTTGTTTCCGCTGATGTCTCTTTTTTAGGAAACGTGTGAAAAAGGGGAGTATCAGCGATGTGAACAGATTGCTTTTGGGCTGCTGTTCTATCGTCTGGTATCCGCTGATCACAAGTTCTTTTGCGTCAAGCAGCGGATAGCTGATATCCTGGGGGATGTTCCAGCCCGTAAGCTTCCGCTCTCGTAGCTCCTTTGTCAACGGGATTGACAGCGGGTCATACCCCATGATGGTGCTTTGCGCCACATCTACGGCACTCCCGTCCCTGCTGGCGAGCAACAGCCCGATGTGACGGGGGATTCCGTTGGCCGGCCCCGCGCCTTCCATCCCGATGATTCCGTCCATGATGCAGAAGGCCGGCTTGGCCGTTTCATAGATGCCGGATATCAGTTTCGCAAAGGATTCTCGCGATGGATATGACAAGTGGCAGGGACTTTTGTGTAGTCCGGGTACCAATCCGAACAGGTTCTTTACCGTTCCGGTGGCGTACATGAGCTGGTGCGTCTTGAACTTTGCAACGGATATGAGCATGTCGGCCTCATACAGCGCCTTCGCCAGCGGAAGCTTCTTGCGGACGGTCCCCGGAATGACCTGTGTGACGGGATCTTTTGTAAAGTCGCACCATTGGACCTGTTCTTCCTCACAGATTTGCTGTATCCCGCAGGCCCGTGGTGTGAACGCAGGACCTTGCAGGCCAGGGGAATCTCCGACGAGTATTTTTGAGGCTCCCTTCGTCTTGAGCATGCGTATCAACGCCTGCACCACCATGGGGTTGGTCGTAATGGCCGCTTCCACCTTGGCGTCGGAAAGCACGTTTGGCTTGATGAGGACGGTAAGGCCCTCCACTGGCGGCATCTGTGCCGCCTCGCAGACCTTTTCCATCGCCTTTTCCACCTGTCCGAGTTCGTAATTCTCGCATCGGGCGATGGCTACGGGCGCGTTGGCCGCTACCCACGCCCGACGGTTTTTCTGTTCATTCCGCCGTGCCGTCATCAGGCTAGCCTCCTGAGGTGACAAAAGTAGAGAGGCCCCCGGCCTTCGGCGGTATCCGGCAGGATAATCGAGCCGTATGCACGTTTTTCTGCGAACGGTACGTCCATCTCCAGCAATTCAAAGCGCCCCTTTCGTTTGTCGAAGAGCCTGGCGATGACTTGCTCATCTTCTATCGGGGCGATTGCGCAGGTGCTGTACAGGATCGTTCCTCCGATCTTCACCGCTTCAAGCGCGGCGGCGAGCATGGCGAATTGCTGTACGGCGAGCCGTTTTGGTCTGGA
>JAXEWB010000036.1:0-7806 GCA_034114085.1 Sphaerochaetaceae bacterium
GGGGGGGGCTGTCTGCGGGCCCCCGGCATATTCTCCATGTACAAGCGACGCGGATGGGGAAACCTACAGCTGAGGCACCGTCACCATCTCGGCGTCCTGATAAAACACGATCGCTATTTCCCCGTCTTCATACCCAACCACCACGGCCCCGTCCTCACGGACGCCGTAGAATCCATATTCCAGTTCCGAACCCCCTGATTCCTTGGCGAGCATGTCATAGTCCATATCGACGAAACCCGCTGATTGCAGTTTCTTGGCATATGATGACGCATCACCCTTCTGCGCCCCGTCAATCGCGAAAGTCACGAAATAGGGCATCTCGATCGTCCCGACGGGATTGCCCATCGTAGGTTTGGGTACGTCTTTGAGCCAAGCGGGAATGACGATTTCGTTTTCATAGACCTTGACGTTGGATTCCAGCCAGCCGGCGGCGGCGTTCGCCTTCTCCTCGACCTTCGGCATCAGTGAATTCAACATGCGCTGTTCAGCGGAGTCCAATGCGCCGTCGATCGATTTGTCAACCGTATTGTACAGACGGTTCTCCAGCTTCGCGGCCTGATTGTCGACGACCCGGTCGAATACCGAAGCGCAGGATACGCAGGTGAATGCGACGACAAGAATCGACACAATGACGAGATACGTTTTCCGAATGTTCATGGGCTTCCTCCTCATCCCGTCCCCAGGGAGGGGACATATATGTCCCATTGTAAAAGTGGAACGCGCTAGGAAACCATGTACCTTAAAGGTAGAATTTAACCGTGGAACACAGGAAACGGGGACGAGTCCGCATCACCTTCCAGACCACGGGGGATCATTCCTCCAGCACCCGCAGGATTTCCGGCAGCAATTGCTTCTTCCGCGACAGCACCCCGGGCAACAGGTACTTGCCATCGGATTCACAGGTGTAGGCGAGTTTGCCTTCGCTACGAGGATACGGCGTACACAGCAGGACGCTCCCCTCCTTTACCACGTCGGTGATCAGGAACAACGCCCAATCCAGCGCATATGCGACGCTAATTTCCTCCAGGGTCTTGATAAACACCTCTTTTACCTCATCGACATCGGCGAGCGTGGTGACCTCGCACTGCCCGATACCGAACTTCACCCCGGATTCCTTGTACTGTTTGAAGTCGCATTCAATCAGCTTACGGGGGTCCTGATCGCACAACGACGCTCCGGCCCGGAACAGTTCCTCTCCAAAAGTCTGTAAATCAGGAATGCCGGCCAGTTCGCACAACTCCTGAGCCACAGTACAGTCGTCGAATGTCGTCGTCGGACTTTTGAGGATAACCGTGTCGCTGAGGATTCCGGACAACAACAAGCGCGCGGTCCGCTCATCTACCGGTACTTGCCACCGCTGGTAGAGATGATAGACGATTGTACAAGTCGAACCCAACGGCTCGCTGGCGATGAATATCGGATCGCGGGTCTTCACGGTCCCCAACCTGTGATGGTCGATGATCTCCACGATATCGGCGTCCTCAAGGCCGGGAATGCTCTGCGCAAGCTCGTTGTGGTCGACCATGATCACTTTTGTCCTTGGACGTTCGAGAAAGCAACGCCTGGTAACGAATCCAACCCATTTCTCACCGTCGTATACAGGCAGCCCGCGGAATTCAGAGTCGGCCAGCAACCGCTTCGCATCGTCGAATAGCATTTCCAACTGAACTTGTGGCGGCGCAGCACCAAGCAGGTGGCGAAGCGGCAACGTCATACGAAGCAGGCGCAACGTCTCGGCGGTGTCTTCCTCGCTCATGAACACGGTGCCCCGGAACTGAGAGAAGTCTACCTCCGGCATGGCTCCGGGCTTCAATCCGGTAAGAATAATGGCAGGAAACTGATTCTCAACGGCGAATTTGATATGATCCTTACGATTGCCGACTACCAATAACGGCTTGTTCGCACCCAGCCCCTCGATATGTTCCTTGAATACGGGAAACGGCATGGCCCCGACCATCAACGCGGCGGTAAAATCATCGGAGAGCCCGCGTTTCAAAAAACGCCCCCGAAGGACCTTGGGAAAATTCTCCACGAGGAAATGATACACTGGGCGATTTTCCGCATTCTCTTTCAGAAAATAACCGTTGATATCATCTACGGACAACAATCCCTGATAAACGCCATGCTCCACGATAGGTACGACTGAGGGGCGGTGCTGGCTATACAGCGTGACTAGCTCATAGACGGGATCGTCGGGAGCCATCTCCCAAGTGGCATGGCTCACTACGGAGGAAACCCGCGGGCGCACATCCTTCATGAAAGGCGGCGGCATGATTCCCAGCTGAGCGAACTGCGCCTTCGTATTCTCGTTCATATGGCCGCACCGCACCGGCAGGTAGGTATTGGCCGGATCGATGGCATTTTTCAGACGCGCATAACACCATGCGGAGCAAACCGAATCCATGTCAGGATTGCGGTGCCCTGTGATATAAACTTCTCCCATTGATGCACAACTCCTCTTTTCCCTACAAAACAAGGCGGATATATGATATCATAGCCGACGGTGGTTACCTAGTGATATATTTAATACTGTTTATGGGAATAAAGCTAGTGAGACCATCAGAAATCAAGGGTGAATGACGCACGTCGTCGTCCGAGATTCCGTTCGAAAGGAACATTGGGGTTTTGACAAGCCCCGAAGGCGGGTGATACATGAAAGTAGTAATAGCCAACGACCATGGGGCGGTAGCCCTGACAAAACGAATCGTAGACCATCTCAAGCAGAGGAATATCGAGGTGGATTATCTCGGAGTCGCCACAGAGGATTCCGTCGACTATCCTGACATGGCGAAGCTCGCCTGCGACAGGTACCTTGCGGGAGGATACGACTTCGGCATCCTCTGCTGCGGGACAGGCATCGGCATATCCATCAGTGCGAACAAAATTCATGGCATACGGTGCGCCCTTCCCCAGAACATCTTCGCCGCCACTATGGCGAAGGAGCACAACAACGCCAACTTCATCGCCTTCGGTGGGCGCATCGACTACCCGGAGCCGGTATTGGAGATGATTGACGCCTTCATCGATACAGAGTTCGCCGGTGGCAGGCATCAGCGCAGGGTGGACAAGATCATGGCGTTGGAGTGCTAGAAGGAATACACAAGCACTGGGGGGGACTCCTGCGATATTCATACCAGATGGTACAGGAGTCTCATTTTTACACAAAACATCAGTAAGGTTCTTCTACCGATAATCCTTCCACGTCCCGACCAGATAATAGTCGTACAGGGCGATGCTCCAGTACATGCTGACGGAATTGTCCTGGAAGTTCCAGGCTACGCCCATTTTGGCGAACCGTTCACGTCTGCCGCTGTACGGCGAACCGACGACAATCGGGGTAACGGAAAAAGTCAGGTAGGTCGGCGCATAACGGCGATCCGGGGTATGGTTGGAAAACAACAGCCCCGCGGACAAGTAGGTATTGATGCCGATTCCCGCCCGATTATCACCGAACGACCGCTCGCCGAGCAAAGCGAAGGTAAACTCCGCTCCCGCTACGACATCGCCGAACGGATGGGGGACCAGCTCTATCAAGGACACAAGGTCAAGCTCCATCCGTTGGGAAAGCCCCAAGGTCAGACCAAGTGTCATTGACAGCCCCGGGCCGGTGAACCTGTTGAACGACAATGCACCATGGCCAAATGTAATACCGAGATCAAACGCCGACTTCGCCACATCGCTGGAAGATCCATCGCCGGAGTCCGCGCCACCGGAGGTCTTACTATCGAGGGTTGCGGCACTGGAGGATGCGGCATCGCCGGACACGGCATCGCCAGACACGGCATCGCCGGACGCAGGAAGGGAAACAGCCAGTGAGGCAGAATCGGACGCCAAGGAAAGAACGACACCACCGACCGCAGACGGAGAAGCCTCGGAGCCAACGGCGAACAACGGCGATGCAACCAGACAGAGGAACAGCACGATACCCATGAACGACATACACTTGCGCATCATCCCATCCTCCATCATACGAACAGGAACGTGAACCGGAACAGCACCAGCCCCCAGCTATCGATGACCGCCCCGCCATTGGAAAAATCAAGCGTCATGTACGGCGCACACCATTCATACCAGAAATCCTTGTCCTTCAGCTTGATCGGCGTACAGGAAAGATAGAGTTTCGGATATTCACTCATCCTGTCGAACTCGAACTGCACCCCCACGCAGAGGGCGACCGACCACATGCTGGGATTGTTCGTCATGATCTGGAACGGGTGATGAAGGGTCCGGAAGATATCAAGACCGAAGCCGGCCCTGACGGACCGAAAGGAGAAACCAGTTTCCGTCACTCCCGCAGTCACCTCGGCCCGCAAGGAAGGCTCGAACCACGTCAGGCTAAACGGCGCATAGGACAGGGAGGCTCCCAAGCCACCCATAGTCTCCTGCGGACGGGCTATCCCGGACTGCCCTACGGCAGACAGCCCGAATCCGAGGGAACGGGTCGAAACAGCGGCGGAAAGGGAGGGAATCGTCACAACCAGAGTCAACAAGAGAAAGCCCATGGCGAGGTATCGCCTCACCGATCCGCATGCGATACGTTCATTCATCATGTCATCCCCCGAAAAATCCACCGAGGAAAGAGATGAACGCCCCGACGGTCCGCCAGGAATCAGCCTCATCCTCTAAGATAGACCTAGTACCGTCCTTGAGTTCGTCAAAATGACTGGTCATCTGAGTCGCAAACGACGCATCCTTCACCACCATGACCACTTCGGACGACAGGTTCATGGAACGGTAGTTGAAATTGGAAGACCCGACAACGGTATACAGGCCGTCCACTATCATCAGCTTCTCATGGAGCAACGGAAGAAATTCGTCAGCTTCTTTCTCCCGGCGAACATCCACCCCGGTTTCAAGGATATCCTTCACCATGTACTGGCTCGCCTTGCGGTTGCCGGGACGGGAATCGAACGGCATGATCATGGTGACGACAACTCCGCGATCCACAGCATCCCGCAGGGCCTGCAACATGAACTTATCACAATACGGCAGGAACGGTAGCATGGAAATCGACTTTTCTGCGGAATTAATCAATGCGCCATACAATGAGGACATTGTATAATTGTGTCCGGATTGATCCGCATACCATGCGGTGAGGGAGTTCTCAATCGGCATGGCCAAGTGGTTGGATTTGGCGAACCGTCCTTCAGGGATTTCCTCCCAGCTCAATGTGTTCCATACGGTGATGAAATCATCGGCCAGATAGGAGCAGAGTTCCGGTGAAAGAACCTCAAACATCATGTCCCGCTGTCCTTTCGCCGCGGAAGTCGAGTCACCCATGGAGATGTAGTTGATGTTCATTCCGCCGAGAACCGCCGTTTCGCCATCGACCACGACGATCTTCCTGTGTTCCCGGTACAGCAGATTGGTCGCGCCGACCAGTCGGTTGATGGAGATGGGATTGTATTCAAACAAGTGTACTCCATGCTCACGCAACCGCCCCAAAGTCCGCATATGGTATCGGGATTCGGTCATATCGAAGGAGGAAGTCCCGTCTATCAGCAACCATACGTCAACGCCTTCGTCGGCTTTGCGGCAGATTGTGTCGTATACGGCTTGGTTTTCATCGCACTCGGAGGCGAGAAACGCCACAAGGATAACATAGTCCTCGGCGCCCTCCACCAGTTCCGTCAGACGGTTCCTCCATTCAGGGCCATCGTAATAGACGGTTGGATAGCTGACGGGCACTTTTGGAAACCCCAGCGCTTCAAACTTGTCCTCCACGCCGAGCGCGGTATCAGCGGCGACGCCCGAAACCATGTTTTTGGTCGTCGTACACCCGGTCATCAGTAGAAAGGAGAGGACGCAGAGGAACATCAATATGCCGGGGAGCGAACGGGATCGCCGTCCGTCTTGTCCATCTCGTGAAGGTATCGGCATATACGACCTCAACGCATCGACGGAAAGATGAACGGAAACGGAAGCAACTGGTCGAACCGGTATCGGCTGTCATTGCCCGCAAGATCCACCAGATGGACCTCGGTTTCCGGCCGTGAGAACTCCGCCAGCACTTGCAGGCATTGTGCGCAAGGCGGAGCAGGGGGCGCATCGTCCGAAACAACCACCAGCATATCTATTCCAATCCGCCCTTCGTTGGCGATGGCGTTTAGTATCGCGTTGCGCTCAGCGCAGATCGTCGCGCCGTAACTTGAATTTTCAACGTTACAGCCACTGTAGATACGACCGGTCGCGGCACTGACTACGGCGGCTCCGACTTTGAACGTTGAATAGGGGGCATAGGCGTTCAAACGCGCTTTCGCAGCGGCATCCTTCGCCTGAGCCAGCACAACTTCATGCGGGAATCTATTGGGATTCGCCTGAATTTTCCCCGCACCGTAGATGGTCCGGGTGTCCTCCTGCTTCATCATGATGGACAACTGTTCATTCAATTTCCCGATAGTGGAGAAATCCGTGAATGAGTCGAGGCTTGAGACTACCATATCAGCTCCCGTCCGGGCCAGCGTCTCGGCATCGAACGTACCGGTCACGCCGCAGCACAGGCATCCGGCGGCCGTGGCCGCCTGAACGCCGTTAACAGCGTCTTCTACAACGAGACAGTCTTCGCAGGCCAATCCAAGGGACAGGGCCGCGAACTGATAGATGTCAGGGAATGGTTTCTTGCGTTTGACCTGGCTACCGGACAGTATCACATCGAACCAACCGGCCTCGGCGCCGATAGCCCGGAGATTGATTTCGACTTTCGTCCGGTCGGCGCTGGAGGCGACGGCCATCTTCAGGCCCGCCTTGCGGGCGTTGGACAGAAAGCGAACCACACCGGGCATGGCTCCAACGTGGCCGAGTACGAGCTGCGCATATTTTTGATAGACCTTGTCCTTGGCGTCCTCGATATCAAGAGCCAGTCCATATTTTTCCGCGACACCGCCGATATACCGGTTTTCCCCCGCTCCGACAAACGGCTGGAAATCCTCCGGTTTAGCCTTGATACCGTAACCGGCGAAAAAAAGAATAGCGGCCTGGGCGATATACGCCTCAGAATCGATAAGGACACCATCCATGTCGAACAGAATTCCACTGACCATTTTCCCTCCAGCCCTGGCTTGGACACAGGACGTTTTCATCCACCGCCAGACGACAATATCGTCCGCCATGCGGATATTGACATAGTAACCGTTTTTTTCTCAACTCACAAGGCCAAGGAAGGAAAAGGAACAGGAGCGTCAAAGAACAGGCATTTTATCAAACGTCTACCAGAAGAAGGAGCGGAGGAGAGCCCTTGACTGTCCCTCACGAGAAAAAGCTATTCGGACACGACCAGTCTCCCCATTTCGTCGGTACCGCCGCCGAGGAACCTTTGCATCAGTCTTTACAATCGGCTTCAAATCCAGAGCTTCATTTTCAGCCGATTTCAGTTCCCCGAAATCATCCAGCGGAACAGAACTTTTTTCAACGGACACCCAGCCCGTATCCGTCAAGACTTCCGATCCACTCACACACAGGGGGAATTCCTGTACCCTATACTCCATGTCAGTTGTTCGCGACATACACGACCTCCCCGCTTCCGAAAGTCCTGATATTCTTCTTTCCATCGGCATAACCAATCATCGAATCCCGTCAAGGATCATCATATCAACCTGTTCGCCTTTTTCAAGACTCCCCTTCTCATTTTTTACCGTGACAATCCTCAGAACCGACCTATTCCAAGGTATATACAATTCGAGACAATCGTCAAGCGGTGACTGCTTGGTGACTGCTTGGTGACTGCTTGGTGACTGCTTGGTGACTGCTTGGTGACTGCTTGGTGACTGCTTGGTGACTGCTTGGTGACTGCTTGCTGACTGCTTGCTG
>JAXEWB010000037.1:0-17800 GCA_034114085.1 Sphaerochaetaceae bacterium
GGTTTGGAAGCGGTTTGGAAGCGGTTTGGAAGCGGTTTGGAAGCGGTTTGGAAGCGGTCTGGAAGCGGTTCGAGAAGAGGTGAACCACAGTATGACAACCTGCCATACAGCCCGCATGTATCGGAAAAAACGTCGGACGCATACGCTTTGAGCATATGGACAAAATGGTGAAGAAGACGGTTATCAAAGAACAATTGACAATGGGAAACCGACACCAGTTGGCTTTATAAGAAGACAGGCATACCTATCTCGGAGAGAATACTTCACGCGTACTTCCAGAACGGACATCGCCATATTTTATCCATGGAAACCCTTGACAGGAAACAAACTGATAAGTATCGTTTGTACCAAGGGAAACAATTTTATGAAAATAAGCTATATTCATGCAAGCGGGACGAAAAGATTTCTTGCAATCCTCCTGCTGTGCATGGCGACGGCTATGCCTGCTTTCTCGCTACTAATCACTAGCGATGAGAGTATATCGCAAAGTCATACGCTATCGGTCCTTGCCCGCCCCGAGCAAGAGGAAACGCTCGCCATCATTCCATTTGGAGTCGCGGAGTCGGGGGAATCATTCAACTTGAATGCATATCTGGGGGACACCCTGCCAGTCGGCAAAGTACTCATGGCCTCGAACAGCCCGGATCAACTGACACTCACCATCACCTGTATCTATGATACGGACAAGACAGGCGCCCGGTTTTATTCGAAGACAACGCGGCAGTCGTTCTCCTATGACGCATATCTACGGGATGCTTCGGCCAGCTTGGGCGACGGAACGCCTATAGGAAGTTCGTTGACAGTGAATGTACCACAAAATATCAACATTCCCTCTCCTATCAACGCAAGCTACTGGCTTGACATCAAACTGCCGGAAAAGGTCGATACAGTGGCCGCGAACGATTATCATACGTCGTTGCAAGTAATGCTCACGAAGGTATAAAGACATGAAAAAACTTTACACGTCGTTCATGTTGTCTTGGTGCATCGTGATTTTCATGGCAAACGGACTCTATGCGGCTCCCGTTACAGTGACCGGCGGGACGGACGCATTGACGGTATATGGTTTTGTCCCAGATATGTTCGCCGTGGATATAATTCCGCTGAATGCGGCGGAAAGTGGAGAAAGCCTGACGTTGACCCGAACGGGAATGTCCAACTACGACATCTGCAAGCTTACTTGCGTCACGTTATCCGCGAACGCCCACACGTGGACGGTTTCAATTACCTGCCAGGATTCCTATGGTGTCTCGCCCCATCCTGCGTTTACGCCGAAAGATATTGCGAAATATCCTGCGGAAAGCGTCCAGGATATCACATATACGCCCTACATCAAAGCTGAGGGGGGTACGAAAACATCATTCCCAACCGGAAGCTACAGTGTCAACATCGAAACGGAAGGCGCCGCGACATTCATTACCGATACGTTCTATATCGGATTTGACATCGAACAGTGGGGGAAAGATTTCCAAGCGTTGGAAGTCAACTACACTACAGATTTCGTCATTACGGTCACAACAGCATAGGATGCGGATATGAAAAAAATTATATCAGCTTTATTCATCATCTGCTTTGCCTTCTCCTCCATATCAGGAGCTGCTGACGGAGATAATTTTCCCATGCAGGCCCTCGCGGCCTATAGCTCGAACCTGAAAAACAAGGAATTGCTCATATCCAATGTCGACCTGACCGGCGACGTTACAACCTGCGCATCAGGCTTTGACAAGTGCAACCTGGCGGGGAAAGGGGGTTACGACCTATTTTTCTCCCGGGTAGGCGATTCGGCGGCGAACCGACATTGGAGGACGGAGGCCGCCGATGTCCAGATCACGGTGACAGGAGACGCGGCGTTCGTGTGCAACAAAGACCCAGACATGAGAATTCCCGTCGACCTCTATTTCTTTGCCTGGAACCAGGAAGCCAGCAACGAGGTGACTGTCTGCAAGAAAATTATCCCTGGCGTTCCATTGACATACTCGGATTTCGGCTACATATCACACTTCCATATCTATGCGTTCCCCACGACAGCAGGAATGATGGTCGATCCAGATCAGTTGGCTATAGGGAACTATACGCTCAGACTGACGGTCCTAGGAACGGGCACGAAAACAAATGGCAGCAGTGTTGTGAGCGAGAAAACGTCTGACTTCATCCTCAACAACAAAAACGGGGAAGTTCCCATAGACAACTACTACCTGACCTGCGTGCTGGAGCAGAGCGTTTCCTATATTAACCTTGCGGAGTTCTGTACATCTTCAACGGTGATCAATACGACTACTGGAGGAAACAATAAACGGGATAATGATGTCCAGGTCGCAAGCTTGACCGTTACAAGTAATATTCCGCAGTCAGTCGCCCAAAAAGGCAACAAATATCCATCAATCGTATATTCTCCTCTGGATGATCGCGGAGTAAAGACGGACAGGTATTATTTCTATTGCCTTCAGGACGACAGAATCAAAATTCCCTACACATTGGCGAAGAACAACAAGGACAACAGCAACAGAAGGATTTATACCGGCACTTCAGAATGGGATAAGGAACAGTGGATCACGTGGGCGGATACAAGCGGGAACCTTCAGGCGGACCAGACCATTTCCCTGACACCTGACGCTGATACAAAATCGACGCTGGCCGCGCTCAACGGTTCGTTCATCGGTGGTACATACGTCACCTGGATACAAGTAGAAGTAATCGCGCCGGACTCCTATTGAAAACGCACGTTTTCCGTATTGGATCAGCCGCAATTCTTTTGCAGATGCTTTTCAAGACCATAACATGGTATGATGGCTGACAGAATGCGGATACGGGAAGCCTTGTCCACAGGAAAGAAGGAACATCATGATTCTCAAAGGCAGCGTTTCATCGCACATACTGGAAATGGAAACGGGCATTACCGTCATCACCCCGGCCGACATCGTGCCGGAGCAATCGCGCAAGGTCGTGTATCTGCTCCACGGACTCTATGGCGGCAACGGCGACTGGGTGAACTACACGATGCTCCCCTATTTCGCATGGGACTACCGGGCAACGTTCATCATGCCGGAAGTGGCGAGAAGCTTCTATACCGACATGGAACATGGACAAAGGTTCTTTACCTACATTACGGAAGAATTACCGCGACTGTGCGAGGGAACATTCAACATATCCTCAAAGCGTGAGGATACGGCGGTAATCGGGGTGTCGATGGGCGGCTACGGAGCCTTGAAAGCGGCTTTGACGGTACCTTCCCGATATGGTTGCTGCTGTGCGATGTCAAGCGTATGGCTGTTTCTGAAGGAATCGCTGGAGGATTTGCGTACGGAACGGGGAAGAAAGGTCGCGTTGGCGCGGTATGGGAAGCAGATGGTTGACGACATGCATTCCATCTTTGGCGACGATCTTGCATGGCGTCCAGACTGTGAACTTCTGGAGCTTGCGAAACAAACCCAACAGGAACGAGGCAAACCAAGAATCTACTGCGCCTGTGGCACGGAGGACTATCTTCGCGCCGACAACCTCCGCTTCGCCGCTGAAATGGAAAAGCTGGAACTGGATTTCACCTACGAGGAATGGAAAGGCCGTCATGATTGGTACTTTTTCAACGAAGCATTGAAAAAGTCGCTGGAGTTCTGTTTCAAGGATTGAGTTTCATTGAAACACCGCATTCTTTCCGTCGGATAATGAGAAAGATGATGAGAAACCAATATTTCTTTGCTTTTTTCCAAAAGATGGTGTAGAGATAATATATATGAAAACTGTGTTGCGCTCGCTTCGGTGGCTATTGATTGGTTCGGGAATCGCCGCAGCTGTTCTTTTGTTGATTGCCGGTGGCTATGTCGCCTATGTAGTCATCCAATACGATAGAATTCCCGATGGAATCGAACTTGCTTATGAAAACCCGCGGACGGGCATGCTGAACCTCAACGACGAATACACAATCGCGACCTATAACATCGGTTTCGGCGCATACGGGCCTGCATATAGTTTCTTCATGGATGAGGGTGTGATGCTCGACGGTACGAAAGTGACCGGCATACATGGCAAGGCGGAAAGCAAGGAGTCCGTACAGCACGACACCAATGGCGCCATAGATATATTGCAGGAGCTTGATTCCGATTTCGTGATGCTCCAGGAGGTCGATATCGATTCGACGAGGAGCTACCACATCAACCAGGTGGGTGAGATTACCAAGGCGATGCCGGAGTACGGATATACCGTCGCCGTGAATTTTCATTCGGCTTGGTTGCACTACCCGCTGAACGACCCGCACGGCAAGACCAATTCAAGTTTGCTTACGTTGAGCAAATACAGCCTGGAGGACAATATCCGCCGTAGCTATCCCGTCGATGAGGGATTCCCCACCAGGTTCTTTGATCTGGACAGGTGTTTTGCAGTCCATAGAGTCCCTGTTGAAAACGGCAAGGAACTTGTCCTGGTCAACAGCCATATGTCGGCCTATGACAAGGGCGGGTTAATCCGTACCCAGCAGTTGGCGATGCTTAACCAAATAGCTTCCGAAGAATACGAAAAAGGCAACTATGTCATTATCGGCGGAGATTTCAACCATGCGCTGGGAGAAGTGGCCGCACAGGCTTTCCCCAGCCAACAGGAATTCCCCGGGTGGGTGTTCATCCTTACCGACGAGGATCTTGCCCCGGGGCTGCGAATCGTGAAGGCTGAAAACGAGACGACAGTGCCGACCTGCCGTGCGGCGGAGCTGCCCTATGAAAAGGGAGTGAACTTCACGACTGTCGTCGACGGGTTCATTGTATCGGATAACGTGAAAGCCAAAGCCAGGAATATTGATACCGATTTCGCCTACAGCGACCACCAGCCGGTATTGTTATGGTTTGAGCTTGAATAATTCTTCCATCCCTGGCGTTTCTTGCTGGCGTTTCTTGCCGATGACCTTCATCTGCGTTCCAGTCCTATCGTAAACTATTCCAACCGCCCTGGCAACGAATGATGCGTCCTTTCCCCTACCGCCAATTGCCCATAGGCGATTTTTCACTGGCTGCACCAGAAAACGTATGATATGCTGGATTGTCACGCCATTGTACAACCTGACATTGGAATCTCGCACAACCCGGCACGGACGGAGAGGTTTTCCGTCCCTATATCCAGTATGGTATGGACATGGAGCGGATGTCCGGTCAGCGCAGAAAATCTTGTGCGGCCGGAGGATCGAGGAGGACCGGCATGGAATGGTTGATGAAGATGAACCAGGCTCTCGGCTATATAGAAGAGCATCTTCATGATGAGATATCGTATAAGAAGGCGGCAGATATCGCCTGTTGTTCGAGTTATCACTTTCAGAGGATGTTTACCTGTATCGTCGGCGTGCCGCTAGGCGAGTACATCAGACGCAGGAGATTGACTCTGGCGGCGCTGGACTTACAGAGCGGAGCGAAGGTAATCGACGTCGCACTCAAATATGGCTATGACTCCCCCACCGCCTTCAACAGGGCGTTCCAAAGCATGCATGGAATGGCCCCGTCGTTGGCGCGCAAGGAAGGAATGGCCCTGAAAGCCTATCCTCGCATCAGCTTCAAGATTTCCATCAAGGGAGATAGCGAAATGGAGTATCGGATCGAAAAGAAAGAAGCGTTCAGAATCGTAGGCGTCAAGGCCAGCATCGACCAAGACATTGAAAAAAGTTTTCAGCAGGTACCGATGTTCTGGGGACGTGTGTCCGCAAGCCCTCTTCTGGGACAGATTTGCATGTTGATGAACGGAGAGCCCAAGGGGATGCTCGGCGTCTGCGGAACAGAACAGGAAGGCACTAGCTGGGATTATTATATCGCAGTAGCTTCAGACCTGCCGCTTTCAGACGATATGGTGGAATATACCGTACCAGCGAACACATGGGCGATCTTCCCCGGCAAAGGCCCCATGCCCCAGTCAATACAGGAAATCGAACGACGAGCCATTACAGAATGGCTTCCGACTTCCGGATATGAGTATGCGAACGGCCCCGATATTGAATTGTATTTGGAACCGAATCCAGCCGACACGGCGTTCGAGGTCTGGGTGCCGATTGCAAAGAAAGCCGAATAGGACGGGCTACCTCCTGTATTCAAGGAACCGGTCAAGAGGGACTGGGACCCCCACCCTCCAAGTCTCACAAAGAAGTGATTTGGAGGGGCTGTTTATGCCTCAAGGCACAATGAGGGCGCATCGTACTGGTTGATACATTGCACATCCATAACGGACGCTACAAAAAAAGACCTCGGCGGCTTTTACTTTCCGCCACTTTCTGATACGTTCGTACCATCATGAATTCGCAACAGCTCCTCGGGCAATTGCTCGCATTGTTCACCGCCACGTGCTGGGCGGGAAATTCCGTCACGTACAGGTATCTCGGTTCTTTTATCAGAAGCGATAGCCTCGCCCACGCCAGAATGTGGATTGCATTCCCAGCGATTCTGCTGTTGACGATTTTCACCGACGGATCGCTTCCGCTACACGCCAGTGCGCGGACATATGCAGCGCTACTGTCCTCGGGAGTAATCGGCTATTTCATTACGGACCTGCTGATGTTCAAAGCATACATTTTTCTGGGAGCGAGGGAATCCCTTGTCATTATGACGCTTTCGCCAGTAGTCTCCGCGGTTCTTTCCTATTTCTGCTTCTCCCAAGCTTTGTCAGTGACGGAGATGTCCGGCATCACTTTGACTATCGGAGGAATCATCTGCATGGTTCTGGGAGAGATGGCGATACATCGGAAAGCACCCTCCGCAAGCTCCGAGGAAAACGGACAGAATATCAAAATCGGTCTTGCCTGCGCCTTTCTCGGAGCGATACTGCAATCAGTTTCCTACATCTTGGCGAAATATGCCTTGGACGATGTACCGGCGGTATCATCCAACTTAATCAGGAATTTCGGCGGATTAATCGCATTCATCGTCTATTCCGCATTCTTCTCCAGACATTTTTTCACTGATATCAAGGTACTCAAGAACGGCAAACTGTTCGGTTTGCTTGCGCTTGCCGCAATTTCAGGTCCCGTATTGGGAATGAGCAGCCAGATGTTCGCCCTTACCCTGGCGCCGGTCGGTATCGTAACGGCGATCAGCCAGATCAGCCCGATATTGCTGCTCCCCGTGGACAAGTTCGTGTTCCATCGAACGCTTTCCGCCGCATCGGTCACAGGAACCATCATCTCAATCGCAGGAGTAGTTCTGCTGTTCGCATAGTATGCGGAAACCTCATATGCGGCTAGTTCACCAGATAAACAAAAGGCAATCGGCTCCTTAATCCTGGAACCGATTGCCTTGATGACCGCGACTGGGATTGAACCAGTGACCCCTACCGTGTGAAGGTAATGCTCTCCCGCTGAGCTACGCGGCCAAAACTATAAACGCTCTGCTATAGTAAGAGAAAAAACTTTTTTTGTCCATATGAATATTGTGAAACCCACCCTATCATAAGGGAAAAATCCCCCGCTCCCCGGTCGACGCCACATCAGGAGGCGCTCAACCAACAATTCGCAAATGCCGAATCACCACTTTACTGGTTTTACCGCCCACAACCTGCCAAACCATGCGCCAGATGTCGGCAGGTCTATAAGAAGAGCCAAGACAAGGTATCTATTGGCATGTTCACACGCATGCCGTTGTTTTCAATAAGGATGCGACTTCACTATAATCCTGCATCACTGGCAATAGCAATATATCTACATTCTCCAGGCTACCGCTTCGCAATTGCTCCACCAACGGGCACAGATCCTTATACAAACGGTTCATGCTCAGATTTCCCGCGATACCTTTCAATGCGTGCGCAGCGGAGAATGCGGATCCTACATCTTTTACCTTTATTGATTCGCACATGGCCTGGTAATTCACATCGTCCAAAAAATGCTTCAAGAATCTGCCGTACATCTCGGCATTACCATTGAACCGCTTGATTCCTTCCGACGCATTAACCCCAGCCTTTGATAGTTTATACCTGTCCATTCAATTCCCCTTCATCTTTTTTCCGCACTTTGTCTCGCTGTAGAACGACGGGCTTGCTTCACCATGTACATCTGCGCATCCGCCTGATGCACCATGGCATCGACATCCTTGAAATCCGAATATCTCGCATATCCAATCGAAATACTATTCTGGATATGGTACTTATCAATCATGAAACCTGTTTCAAATATCTTCTGAATCCTTTGCACACAGGTGGATATCACTTTCAGGGAAGTATCAGGGCCTCCAATCATCAACAGTTCATCGCCGCTCAGCCTTCCGAGAAAATAAATGTCTCCAAACACACATTTGTTCAATCTGTTCGCAGTTTCAATGAGGAACTGATCGCCGACATGATGCCCGTACAGGTCATTTATAGACTTGAAATGATCCATGTCCATATATAACAGAAAATAATCCGTCTGGTTCACAGCATATGCAGCCGCATGTTCGCTCAAGACCTCAAAGGTTTTCCGACGGTTGGGAAGCCCCGTCAGCGTATCGACGAAGGCAAGCGCTTCATACCGGTCGCTTTGAATTTTGTATTGTTCTTTCAATTGACTCAATTGTGTAATATCACTCATGGAGACCACGGTTCCAAGATATTCCCGCGTCCTATCCCGAATCACCGCGGCGGAGACCAAAAGCCGTTTTTGTTTTTTGGACTGCGCTTTCAGTACGAGCTCCGTATCATTGAGCATGTCGGCGGTCTTGAGCGGTTTCTGAATCCTCGTTTTATATTGCCCGAGGCTAAAATACTCCGACAGCATGCCGCCTACCAACCTTGACTTCTCTGTTTCCAAAAGCTCTACGCCAGCTGGATTGCAATAGAGGACCTCCCCTTCTTCATCCGTGACCAGGACCGCCCCCATGCCATGCTCAATAATATCACGGTCAGGAACGACAAGATGCAGATTAAATAGATCGTAACGGATAATGATAAAAAAATACCCCGCGCCAAACAGGGCCGTACAAAGATTGGCTATCGCAGGGACTGATCGGCCGAAAAGAGGCAGAAGCACATCCGTAATGAACCCCAAAAGGATTGTCAATGCATCCAAAACAACAAAACCTACCGCCAGCCGTTTCTTTAAGCGATGTTTCACAGAGGATGACCAACGAAGCAACAGGTAAAATGAAAATCCAAAATACCATACGAGACATACGAGGTATAACCAGAGCCACATGTTTCTTGGTGAATTCACATAAGTCCACTGATTGCCTAACGCGCTTTTAACAAATCCTTCGGCGAGACTGGTAGTCTCCCCGAACAGATTGTGAATCAGCAACACCGCGGGAAACGCATAGAATGCAAGCTGCATCCAGAACTTCCGCATCTTTTCATGGACGCCCGTCAATACAATAAAATAATAGGTGGTTTCCGCAATGAACCCCGTCCAGCCCAAAGCCGCGAGATGATGCCAACGCCATGCGTCACTTTCCAGAACGGAGGAAAAGAAAAACGCATTGCAGAAGTTCCACCATCCTAATGAAAGCAGTACTAAGAATGAAAACACATTCAATATGGATTTTCGGTTTCGCGTCAGGCAATAAACACCGCCGATCAGGAAGGCCGTGGCCAGCATGGCGGAGAACAGCGACAGCAAGTTCATGCGTTTTTCCCTCCCTGATACCGCCCTATGCTATTGCGGGAGCATGTCGGCTTGTTCATTGGGATTGTCCTGATGATCAAATATGGCCTGTAATGTCTGATACAGCAGTTTGGCTTCTATAGGCTTTGAGAGATGCCCATTCATGCCGGCATTCAGAGCCGCGGTCACATCTTCAGAAAATGCATTGGCGGTCATCGCATAAATCGGAACGGTACTGGCATCGGATTTTCGCGACTGACGGATAGCGCGGGTTGCTTCATAACCATCCATCACCGGCATATTGATATCCATCAAAATACAGTCGAAACCGCCGGGAGCCGATTTCTCAAAGATATCCACAGCCTGCCTTCCATCCTCGACGCAGGTCACTTCCATATGGACCATGTTGAGCAAAGAAACCGCGACTTCCATATTCAGCGCGACATCCTCCGCCACCAATACATGTTTGCCGGTAAAGTCAAATTCCTCCTTTTCCGGCTCCGCCAAGGGTTTTGCATGGTCTCCGCATGAGATACGCATCAGCGCAGTGAACAAAGTGGACTGGAATAACGGCTTGGGAATGAAATAATCGGCACCAGCGGCTATCCCTATTGATTCCACTTCGTTCAAGTCATATGCGGACACAATGATGACGATGGTATCGTCGCCAAAAATATCCCTGATTCTTTGCGTACACTCGATGCCATCCATATCCGGCATCTTCCAGTCCACCAGACATAGCTGGAACGGATCACCGTCGTTCTCAGCTTCGCCAAGCTTTTCCAGAGCAGATTCCCCTGTAGTGACATACTCGTACCTTACGCCCAGACGATTCAGCAGAATTCCACTATATTCGCAGGATTCCGTATCATCATCCACTACAAGAGTACGAATATGAGAAAATTCCGGAGCGGCTGCCAGATGCGACGCATCATCGATTCCAAAGGGAATATCCACGACAAAGACGCTACCTTTGCCGACTACGCTTTCCACACCGATTGTCCCCCCCATCATTTCCACCAGTCGCTTGGTAATGGAAAGCCCTAGCCCGCTGCCGCCATGTTTGCGTGCGGTAGAAGAGGACTCCTGCTCAAAGGGTCTGAATAATCGGAGCAACATATCCTCGCTCATGCCGCACCCTGTGTCAGATACTGAGAAGCGGAATTGCACCTTGTCATGAGAACGGCCGGCCTGCAACACCATCAGGACGATCTCACCGCCAGCAGGAGTAAACTTTACCGCATTTGACAGGAGATTCATCAATACCTGATTGGTACGGAGTTCATCTCCAATGATTGTTTCTTCGGTAACTCCATTCAGCCTAATCTGGAAATCGATTCCCTTCATTTTTGCCTGCTGGTAAAACATTGTCGTAATATTTGTCAGCATTTGCTTGAAGTTGAAGCTCGCGCTATCAATTTTGAGTTTTCCTCCCTCAATCGCGGACATGTCCAGAACATCGTTGATAATGCCTAGCAGAAGTCGAGAACTGCTATCGATTTTTGTCAGGTAGTCGTTCATTTTTTCAGTATCTCTGACTTCGGTTCTTGCAATTCCCGTAAGTCCTATAATGGCATTCATCGGGGTTCTGATTTCATGACTCATCTGCGCCAGGAATTGCGATTTCGCCACATTGGCGCCGTCCGCTTTTGCAACTGCCTTTTCCAGGCTGGCATTTATGCTCTCCAGTTTCCTCGCATTGCGTTGCTTCATGGCCATGACAACGCCCAAAAGAATAAAGCAAAGTAAAATCAAGGCGACAATTACAGCGAACTGTATACGGAAGCGATATACAATATCCCCAAGAGTATATACATAGGGAGTCGCAAATGTGTGTTCTATGAGACTGCTGCTAATGGTCGCGTCATCAAGATTCTCAATGGCTTTGTTCAGGATGGACATGAAAAGAGATTCTGTAGAACGGGGAACCGCCATTGCCGTATGTTCCACCATGACTTCAACAGGCAGAATATCCAAGCCTTCGTATTTTGGCTCTTGCAGCAACAGGCTCAAAATATGTGTGTTCTGAATAAATACATCCACCTCGCCCGATACTACAGCATCCAGACACTCCCGATTGGACCCATAACCGACAACCGTCAAATTCGGATAATGCGTCTCAAGATTCTTCTGCAAAGCCTGGAACGACAAAGGAATCGCCACGGTCAAATTGCTTGAGAAATTCAAAGCGGTTCCAGGCTTGCCAACCGGAACAACGCCACTTTCCAAAAAAGCTTCGGAGGATTCCACGTCAACATTGGTTATAAAATTATCCCGTTCTACGCCGCATATGATATCATAGTCCCCACTGGCGAGCAGCTCAGTCACCCTGACACCGGAAGTCTGTGGAACGTATCGAAATACCAAGCCGCTGTTTTTCGAAATCGCATCAAGGATATCCACACAGATTCCGCTGAAAACACCAGTTTTCTCATCGTATTGGGAAAAGGGTGCGCGATCCGCATTAAGCCCCACTGTAAATGTACCGCAATTCGCAATAAATTCCTTTTCCGCAGTGGTGAACTGAAGCGTGGTCGCAGCCGTACTGCTATCATAGTATTTATGGTAAAGCTTCGGTTCAAAATCCACGTCGGTTTTGATTTCCTGAAGGGCGAAATTGATTTGATCTATATAGGGACTGTCCTTATACGACATCAAGTAATAAGCGTCAGCGCCAAATTTCGCAAGAAGAGCAAGTCCCTTATGATTTGCCAAATGCTCGCTGCACATGACATCTATCCGGTTGGAGGAAAGAGCCTCCAACATATCATGCTCAGAAGGAAATTCAACAAGTGTACTGGAAAAACCATGCATCGCCTCGTACTTGAGGAATAGGTCAGCCATGGCGTTCTTGCGAATAATACCGACCTTCAGGTTCTCAAACGCCGCGTAATCTTCATATGCGATATTGTTATTCGCAACACCATACAGCAACCCTTCAGTATAACCAATAGGATAAGCGGTATAATCGTATACCTCCGCTCGTTCCGCTGTATACTGCGCCGTGCATACCAAATCCAACTCTCTGTTCTTCAACATTTCCAACAGATCCGGCCATTCTCCATAGACATATTCATAGCGATATCCTGTATATTCAGATATTTTCGCAAGATACTCCGCGCCGTATCCCGAATACGAGCCATCCGTCTGCGCTTCGATAAATCCGCTATAGTCCATATAGCCAACTCGCAATGTCGTATTTTCGCCTGTAGAAGCAAAGCAGGCAGGTCCCCAAACGCTAAAGGCGAACAAAAACATGATCGTCGCCCCTAATGTCCTTTTCATCAGCCTTCCCATTGTTTTTCTGGTCCTTCCTTTATGAAATCAACTCTGAGAGCGTCTTATAGAGCGTCTTAGGGTCAAGCGGCTTTGGAATATGCGTGTTCATTCCCGCCTGTAACGCCGCCACTACATCCTCGTTGTAGGCGTTGGCCGTTACCGCGATGATTGGAATTGTCCGCGCATCCTCGCGCACTGTTTTCCGAATCGCTTCCGCAGCATCAAGCCCATTCATCACCGGCATGCGGATATCCATCAGAATTGCATCGTAGTGCCCCACAGTGGACGCCTTGAACATATCCACACCTATTTGTCCGTTCATGGCACATTCAGTACTCACCCCGACTTTCGCAAGAAGCCGAACCGCAATTTCACGATTAAGCGGATGATCTTCACACAAGAGCAATCTTTTCCCTTCAAGCCTAGAGATATCCACATCAAAGATTTTCTCATTTTGCAAAAAAGCTGCAACTTCATCCTTCGATGGAATATCGCGTCGCATACGGATTGTAAATGTCGTTCCCACCCCAAGTTCGCTTTGCACGTCTATCGTACCGTTCATCAGCTCCACGAATTTTTTTACAATCATGAGTCCAAGCCCGGTACCTTCGCGCAGCCCCTTGCCCGGAGTTATCTCCTGCGTAAATGGTTCGAACATATGCTGCATAAACTCCGCGCTCATCCCGCAGCCATGATCAGTGATTGTCGTTACGAATTCCATATGAGAATCATCAAGCTTTGTGTCTTCCATATACCATTCCACCGTAGATCCCGGTTCGGAAAACTTAAAAGCGTTATTGAGCAGATTGGAATAGACCTGTCTGGTACGGAGTTTATCCATCTTGACGAAAGGCGTATTGGCTTTCGTCAAGTCCACCACAAGAGATATCCTGCGCAACTTTCCCTGAGCCTTGAATTCCTCAGTGATATCACGCAGGAACTCCACCCCGTTGACTATCTCGGAATGCAGTTCCACTTTGCCGCTTTCTATCTTGGAAGCATCGAGCACATCATTGATAAGCCCAAGCAAGTACTCGCTGGAGGATTGAATTTTCGCAAGACTATCTTGAACCGATTGACTGTCATCCTTTTCATCTTGCGCAAGTTTTGTAAAACCGAGAACCGCGTTGAGCGGAGTACGCATGTCATGGCTCATCCGGGCAAGAAAATCGCTTTTGACCGCAAGGGCATTCTCCAGCGTCCTATTCTGTATTCGGCTATTTCTGATAAAAACCAGCATCAGTACGATGACGATCAAAAGGATGGACAAACCCGCCACGGCCAATGTGAACAGCAATGGATTCTGATAAAGAAATGCCAGGAAAAAATTCGATTTCGGTTTTTTCTCCATGCCGCGGATATACATCTGGTTCATTTCATCTGTAGTAATCGCGGACAAGGTCTTAGTGAGGATGGATGCCAGCAGTTTATTCTGGTCAACTGTCGCAAAGCAGTATAAATGGCTGTATTCACTGGTCAGTCTCGCACTAAGATTGCTAAACTGATACATCTCAAGATAGTACTCGGCAATATAATTGTTGATGATCGCGATGTCTGCCTGGCCGCCGGCCACCGCCTGCAAACATTCTTCGTATGTATTGAAATATAGAAACTGCTCCGCACGGTATTCATGCTGCAGATATTCCCTGGTATAGTAGAACTGTTCCCTGGCGGCGATTTTGCAGGTCGTCTCGTTGACCGTCTTTTCCTTTTTCTGGATGAGATAATAGTTGATATTGTTGATTGGCGCCGATATGCAAAGCCCCCATTCTTCAGCATAATTCTGGTTATAGAAGAACCCGCTGTAGACATCGGCCCTCGCCCTGCCGTCCAAACAATCTTCCAATGAAACCGCATCAAAGCCTATTCCGAGCCTGTCGCAAACAAACTTCGCCTGCTCAACGTAGATTCCGTAATAACCATCATCTTCACGTCGGGACAAATAGCCTTCGCTTGTTCGAAACGCGAAGGTCAACGTATCGATTGAAGCGAGGTATTCGCTTTCCTCAATGGTCAGGGGAACCACCGTTCGTTCAGGAAACCACCGGGAATACAGATTCGCCAAAAACAAAGGCTCATCAAGCTTGATCTGCGCCATGGTTTCGTCCAAGACATCGAGTACCGGATTATCCAACGTCATTGAGAAATAATTGGAAATGCTGTTGAAGCGCGCCAGCATCTTCATGGTGCCGTCCATATCCATGATATTCGAAACCAGCGCATCGACCTCGCCGGAAACCAACTTGCCATGGCATTCGTCATAATCTTCGCAAAAAACCAGTTGATCTTTTGCTATCCCTATCCGATCCAGATAGGTCTTGACGGTCGTGACATGATAAAAGTTCTCCGATATGGCGATGCGCAGGGTGCCGATGGTTTCATAGTCCTGGTAATAGAGGTCATCGCGAGTATCCAATGCTAACAAAACATGGTATGTGTCTATAATGCTTGTCGCACTATAACTCAGCGCAGACCATGGAATAAGCGGCATGGTAGCCGGCATTCGGATATCAGCTTTGCCGTCAAGCAACATCAATTTCGTACTTTCCCAGTCGGTAGCGGGAACATACTCAAACTGCAAGCCGGTATATTGGGATATCTTATTCAACAACTCCACGCCGTACCCTGTCTCAACGCCTCTGCTGTCGTATTCAAAAAAACCGTCAAGTGGATAATAGGCGACACGTAGTGTCGAAGGCGTGAACTGCGGAGTATCTTCCGCCATCGCCACGCCACAAGTCAATCCTATCAGCAATGACATCACAAGGATGACAAGCATCGCTATTTCATATCGACTCTTACCCGTCCCAACTCTTGCATTCATTTTCATCTTATTCAAGTTTTCCGCAAAGTCTGCGATATTCATGCTCATTTACGGCTTTCTGAACATGATGAAGCAGTATCTCCCCATTGTATGGCTTGGCGACAAAGCTATCGGCTCCAAGATGGAGGGCTCGAAGTTCGCTGTCACTACCGGCTTCCGAGGTAATGATTACAGGAACTTCCATAAGAAAACCTTCCTTGCGCAGGAGATCCAGCAGCTGAAAGCCATCCATCACCGGCATAAGGAGATCCAGCAATATGCAGGACAGTTCCGCATGTCGTTCCTTGATGTATCGATATGCCTGCTGACCATCGCTTGCATCAGCCACTACATAAAATGGAGAAAGTATCTCTTTCATGAGTTCACGATTGCTTGCGATATCCTCCACGATCAAAACATGGGGTTTATTCCGCGCTTCCGCTTTAGAAAGAGCCGCATGCAAAATTTCGTAGATAGGCGGTTCGGGCACAGTTTGTACGTCTCTTCGCTTTGCCTCCCAGTATGTCTCAAATTCAGAGACCGGCATTGGCTTGGCAAAATAGTAGCCCTGGATATAATTGCAGCCCATAGTTCTCAAAACATCTACATCCTCTTTCGTCTCCACTCCTTCCGCGATCGTGGGAAGCTGCAACCACTTGGAAAGACTAACGATGAAACTCAAAATACTTCGTTTGCTATTGGGCAGAAGTCCATCGCCCTTTTGCATAAACCGCATATCCAGCTTCAACATGTCGATAGGCAGTTCCGAAAGCATATTGAGCGAGGAATACCCGGATCCGAAATCATCCATTTCAATCAAGAACCCCATATCGCGTAAAGTAGAGACGGTGGAAATAATCTGCTGGGGGTTGTCGGTATATGCAGATTCCGTCACTTCAAAATGGAGCAGGTCATGGGGAATGTCGTATGAGTCAACAAGTATTTCAATCTTCTCAGCAAGATCGCCAAATTCAAAGTCCACCCGGGAAGCGTTGACTGATATGGGAATCGGTTTGCGGCCTTCCTGAATCCATCTGCGAAGAATGCGACAGACCTCCTCCCAGATGTATCTGTCGAGTTTTGTAATAAAGCCGTTGCGCTCAAAGAGCGGGATGAATTCTCCTGGAGAGATAAATCCAAGCTCAGGATGTATCCACCGGACCAGAGCCTCGGCTCCGGCAATGGCGCATGTCTCAATATCATGCTTCGGCTGGAGATAGACGAGAAATTGCTTTGCCTCAAGAGCCTGCTCCATATAGTCGCTAAGCTGGTGTTCCCTGAGCATTTTCTGCCGTATGGACTCATCATACACAGCATAGTGCACGCCATATTTGTGTTTGATGGTGGCTAGCGCCAATTGTGCGCAGTCGCACATGGAGGGAATGGGCATGGACCTATCCTCTATCGGATAGAGGCCGTACTGCATCAGGAAATTCTTAACCGGCGCATTCCGAAAGGCTTCAGTGAACTGACGGCCAATTTCTTCCTGCGTATGTTGACTTCTCCTTTTGCGAAGCACTACAAAAGAATCCGCACTCAACCGCCCGCATACGCCATCGGCGCCAACGCAGTCCACATTATGCTTGGCGACATACCGCAACAGCTCATCGCCAACCTCCATACCGTATTTCGCGTTGATCATTTTGAAATTTTCAATATTGCTACATATAATGTCATACTTCTCATTTGGATGCTCGTCCAAAACGGCTTCCGCGTGGCGATAGAAGAACTCTCTGCTGTATACGCCGGTCAACCGGTCAATTTCCAATCGGTTCAGCAACGCGGCGTTTTCACACAGACGGAGAATACTGCGCACCCTGTGGCTGACGATATCAGGCTTATATGGCTTGGTGATAAAATCAGTCGCACCATACTCAAGAGACTTAACCTCCGCATTGTTTTGATCACTGCCGGTCGTTACAATGACAGGTATGGAAGTGAGCAATCCCGTCTCTTTCATTTTTTCAAGCAACTCATACCCGTTCATCACGGGCATGGTGATATCCAACAGAACCAGCGCGATAGCGGGATTTCCACTGGTGAGAATATCCAGCGCGACCTGTCCGTTCTCCGCCTCGATAGTATTGAAGTCTTCAGCTCTCAAAATCTTTGAAAGGATACGCCTGTTTATATCAACATCGTCCACAACAAGTATGTTTCTCTGTACTGTCATAGAGGGGGCCCGCCCC
>JAXEWB010000038.1:0-29903 GCA_034114085.1 Sphaerochaetaceae bacterium
GAACCGAACAATATCGCTCCTCTGAGAACACTGTCTTGAAGGATGAAGCTCTCATAACGGTTGCCTACGCAATGACTTTCCGTCGTCCAATGCCCGGAAGCTCGTTCTTCATCGGTCAAGGAAATTTTCCCGAGGCTCGCCGCCTCTATGCCGGCGATTTTCAGCATGGTCGATGGCACGGTATTGGCATATGCGACGTTTTCACCAGCGATTACCTTGGCCGCCGTCTGCCCTTGCTCCAAAGCGGCGGGTACGATGCCCCAGCAACGTTTTTCAAACTCGGCGCAGTCACCTACGGCGAAGATGAACGGATCGCTGGTCCGTAGCTGTGAATCCACAACAATACCCCGCTCCACGGCAAGGCCACAGGATCTTGCCAGCAGTGTGTCGGGAGTCACCCCCAACGACTGGAGTACGGTTCCCGCTACAATAGTCCGACCATCAGCCAGCTTGATTCCTCCTACACGGCCATCTCCCCCGTCGATGAACCCGACCGTCGACGCGGAGGTGACTATCTCCAGCCCCAGCGTCCCCAAATGCCGCACAAGCAATGCGGCGGCCTTTTCGTCGAGCTGTCGGGAAAGAAGGTACGGAGCGCACTCAAGGACCTGCACGGGCGGATTGACACACGCCTTGCTCCCGACCGCGGCTTCCAGACCGAGCAGGCCTCCACCGATTACAGCCACAGGTTCGTCGGCATGGGCGATCAAGTCAGCCCGGAGGGCCTTTGCGTCATCCAAGGTGCGCAAAACATGAATTCCGGCCAGACCGGAGCCGGAAATCCGCAACGAATTGGGCTGACTGCCGGTCGCGAGGACCAGGGTGTCATAGGCAAGCGTAGAACCATCGGAAAGCTCGACGCGCTTTGTTTTCCGGTCAATGGACACCGCCCGCGTCGCACATCGCACCTGAAGGTTCCGTTGGTCATACCACGGCTGCTGATACATCACGGTAGCGGCGGGTTCGATGTGTCCAGCCACGACTTCGGGCAGCTTGATACGGCTGTAGAACGGATATTCCTCCGCGGCGACGATAGTAATCGCTGCATCAGGCTTTCGAGCGGCAAGTTCCTGAGCTACAGTGATTCCCGCGATTCCGTTTCCGACGATGATGACATCCATGGTACGACACCTCCCCCATTTCTCTGAACAGTATACAAGCATACAACACGAACGAGAATCTGAAAAGTACAGGGTGGCCTGAAACCTAGTATCTACCATCCTTACAACAACAGACCTATGGCACTGACGGCAACTGTCATGAACGTTCCAGCAAGCGGTAATGAACTTACCACCAACTAGCAATGAACTTACCACCAACTAGTAATGAAGTGGCAACCAACTAGCAATGAACTCTCTGGCGATAAAATCAAGTTATTTATTATATCACAATCAATTATAAACATTGTAGATTTTCAGTCATGTTTTGGCGGGGGGGGCTTGCAGAACGAGGCCGCAGAGGGGGGACGGTACTGCAAGTACGGCCCTACGAGCATAACGCCGCTCGAACGGCATGATCCGAATAGTCCTTGATTGAAGAGGCGAAGCAGACTATAGTTCCCCCATGCCCATATTCATCATACCGCCAAGTTCGAACAGCGCGCCATCCAAAGAAGAAATCAAGATGGTAGACGATTGTCTGGAGATCAGGCGGATCGTGTTCATCGTCGGACAAGGGGTGCCGCGGGACATTGAGCGGGACGGACGGGAGTTTTCCTGTGGACATCTGCTGTTGTTGGAAAAATCATCACCAGTGGGTACATTACGATATAGGCGGATGGAAGAGGGCGTGAAGCTGGAGAGAATCGCCGTTCTGCCGGAGTATCATTGCAAGGGGTATGGACGACGACTCGTCGAGGCCGCGATACAGTATGTCAGATCGCAGGATGAAACGGCCAGAATATATTTGCACGCGCAGGTGGCGAGCGAGGGCTTTTATAGAAAGCTAGGATTCGTCGATGACGGCGAGCCGGTATTCAAGGAGGCGGGGATAGCACACAGAACCATGGTGCTTCCTTCGTCCGTGGAAAAAGCATAAAACACGCAAGCTTGGATACGAAAATCAAAAGAAAACAGGAGTGGACGCAATAATGATGCAGAATTCAGATACACATACGGTCGTAGTAGCGGGCGCGGGGGTATTCGGTACCGCCGTCGCTGAAAGGCTGGCGTGGAACAGACACAACAGGGTAATCCTCTATACAATAGAGGAAGACGTGGTGCTGGACATCAACCAGAATCACAAGAATACGAAGTACTTCCCCACCCGTTTCCTCAACGCCTCCATCGTCGCTGCGGGGGACAAGGCGGTATTTGCCGAGGCCGACTACATTCTGCTGGTGATACCGTCCAAGGCGATTGTGCCGTTCAGCGAGGAAATCCGGTCCATGACGAAAAATGGCTGCATGGTCATCAACCTCGCAAAGGGGATGAGCGACGACGGGGCGTTCATTACTGAGAAGATTCCGTTTGAGCGGACGGCCAGCATGAAGGGACCGACGTTCGCCATCGAGGTAATCAACGGTTTTCCTTCGTCCTTCACGTTCGGAGGGAGGAAGGAGGACTTCCAGGAGTTCAAAGAACGGGTTCTGCCTGATACCGGCATATACCTCGACTATACGAAGGATATCCGGGGGGTGGAGCTGATGAGCGTACTGAAGAACATGTACGCGATTGCCATCGGTCTTGTGTCAGGCAGATACAATTCGCCCAATGTGGACTTCATGGTCTACACCAAGGCGGTGAACGAGATGCGCCGGTTCCTCAAGCTGTTCAGATGCGAGCAGACAACGATCTTCGGCTATTGCGGTCTTGGGGACTTGGGTCTGACCTCGCTGAACGACCTCTCCAGGAACAGAACTCTCGGCATGCTGATGGGCAAGGGTTTTTCCTGCGACCAGAACGGTTCCAGTACGGTAATCGAGGGCTACCGGACTATCAAGCTGATGGGAGAGCTTACCCGCGAGCAGCAGGTGGCCGAACGTTTCCCGATGGTGCAGGCCCTCTATCGGCTGATGTTTGAAGGGGACAGCCTCAACGACTACCTCCAGACGGTTTTCTCCTAACAGAAATTTTCAAGGCGGTCTCCATGGAAGGATTCTACCGAACCTATCCGATGTTCTCCCTCTGCGGACTGAACTGCGCCCTCTGCCAGTTGCATCTGGGCGGTTACTGTCCCGGCTGCGGCGGCGGGCCGGGGAATCAAGCCTGCGCCATAGCCCGTTGCAGCCGACAGCATGGCGGCATTGAATATTGTTTTGAATGTGATGAATTCCCCTGCGACCGATACAAGGACGCGGGGGAATATGATTCGTTCATTTCCACCCGTAACCACATGAGGGATTTGGAGCAGGCAAGGCGGTTTGGGATGGATGCCTATCGCGCAGAACTGGACGAGAAAGTTAAAATCCTACATCAGTTGTTGGACGGATGCAACGATGGCAGGCGAAAGACCTTGTTCTGCCAGGCAGTCAATCTTCTGGAACTCAATGATCTCAAGACGGTAATGGACAGCCTTGGCACTGAACTCACAACGTTGGACGAAGAGCCGTCGCTCAAAGAACGGGCGGCGGTCGCTGCCCGGTTGATTCAGGAGATGGCGGGAAAACGGGGTGTTGATCTCAAGCTCAGGAAGAAGCCGGGAAAAAGTGAAAGTAAATGAAAACGAAACAATTCAATAGGCGCTGTCTGCCTCTATGAGTGCAACATATCGTCGCTAGTTTAAAAAACGTATTGGCTTGTTCAACAACTTGCCATCATGCATATAAAAAAACACCTCCATGCTTGCACTCATGAAGGTGTTCCGCTTTGAGAAGCGGGGGATGGCTTTGTGGCGTCTCCTCAGTATTGAGGGGGAAACAACGACGACAAAGCATCTGAGCAGGAAACTAAGGGAAGCAGGGTTGGATAAGTCCTGCAAATTTCCATGTCACAGACTCTATGAGTATAACAGGATTCATGACTTATGTTAAGTCTTTTTGGCGATTGTTTACAAAAAAAATGTCATAAAATATGCATTACTATAGAATATAACAAGATATCTTTTGACATACCTTCTACGGACACATGTTTTTTTTGATTTACTTACTATATTATAATATAGGTTATGACAAACCTACGGCATACACCTGTACTATGAGGTATACGTAAAAGCACTACGTTCCCTCCACCGGCATGGAAATCCACAAGGCATTTGAGGACAACGCATCCACAAGCGATGCGGGAAGAGGAATATATTGTAGTGCTTCATTGTCCACGGCTACTCCATTTCAAACAACATGTAGACGGTACAGGATATTTCCAGTTCCCCAGTAGGAAGCTCCGACGCATAGTCGGCTGAACCTGACGCTTCCATCATGGCGGCTTTGGGGACGGCCAAGGCGTTGCGGGCATAGGAGTACGAAACGTCATTCTGTTCACTAATCGACAGAGGTGTTCCGACCGTCATTCCTGAACTTCCGGCATAGACGCCAGCCTTGTCCATGGCCTTTCTGACGGCCAGTTCACGCGCTTCGTCATACGCCTGGCTCTTGTCCTGTCGGTCGAACTGGACAGACGAGAACTCAATTCCTGTCACTACACCAAGCTGATCGACCAAGGAGGAAAGTTTCTTGGAATCCTTGTCCAGACCGCGGAGCGTTACGGAAACCTGCTGGCTCGCCCGCTGTCCGGTAAGCTCCTGCTTGCCGTCGGTCCACACGTATTCGGGACGGAGCGTCAGATAGTTGGTGGCCATGTCCTTCGCCTCGATCCCGCTTTTCTTGAGGATGTCGAGAATCTGGTTCATCTTCACGTTCACCAACTGCCGGGCTACCGCGGTAGTCTGGGCGGTCTCCGATATGCCGACCGTGAACGTCGCGATATCGGGAGTAATTTTTACCGTACCAGTGCCGGACACTGAAATGGTTCGAATAACGGGATCTTCCACAGCAGGCCGCTGCGGAACGGTAGCGCATCCAGCCAAGGTCAGGAATGCGACGGCCAGGATGGTCAGAAATGAAATGGTGGTTATGCGATGTCTCATACTATAATCTCCTTCGCACCTTTTTTTCTTCTCTTATCTTGCTGCGGCTACTCGCTTCGCTCTCACCCTGTTTCGGCGGAACGCTCCATGCATTCGCCTCCCGCCGGGGTGTGTCGCTCCGTCACTCACATATCACAGATATGCTCGCTTTGTTGTTCCTTGTATCCACAACAACCTACTTCAGACCTCTTCTCGGTCTTTGCGACCGGTACATCGTCTCCGCATCCGCTCACATATCGCAACGGACCGACACGAACATATTCATCCCCCCATAGAGAATAATCCGATTCCGCATCAACAGAACAAAAAGGTTCCGGCAAACACCTGTACACACCAAATATGAACAGGAATCCCGAAACCCGTCTATAGTCAAACAATGGATCGGCGCATATGTTACGAACGTCTTCCTGGAAAGCCCATACGCCCGGCTACAGGAGCAAGCAAAGAAATTATCGAACCAATTCAGGACGGGACAGGGATTCACGCAAGAAGAACCCCAACGCCATCATCATGATACCGTTGTCATACAGGCCGGTTCCCATGTCAGAGATCGCCTCGGAGACGGGGACCGTCAGTACGTCCAACTGTTCGTTGGCATCCAAGCACTGCCCTTGGACCGCCTTTAAATCCTCCACCAGGAAAAAGTTTGAACGGTTGGTCATGAACGCTGAATTCGGAGACACCCTTCCCAAACAAGTCATCCTGCCGGCGTGAGAACCCGTTTCTTCGAGCAATTCCCGCAATGCGGCCTGCTCCGCGGTTTCTCCATGGTCGATCAGCCCGGCGGGAAATTCCCGCGTCACAGAATTGGAGCCATGGCGATATTGCTGCACCATGATGAAACGGGGAACGCCCTTTCCGTCCCTGAACCAGGGAATCACCGTAACCCAGTCGGGAGACTCGACTTCGATGAAATCCCCTTCCCTGCCGTCAGTTGAACAACGGTGAACCCTACATACATCGAAGATAGGGCCTTTCCACACTTTTTCCCGCCCGGAGGTTCTCCAGACAAGGTGGTCGAGATCCTGTACATCCCCTTTGGTGAATTCGTCCATGGCATATCCCTTTTCAGCCGACAATCTCAACTCTTGCGGGAAGCGCAATCGCTCGTGCAGGAGGCGCAGGCGGACGGCTTGCACCCGCTTGCGCCAGCGAAGGAAGTATCGCGGGCGGAGCTACACGCAGTTCCTTCGTTGATGATCAGCGCGATGTCCCGAAACGCCTTGGCGGACGAGCTGTCGGGGGCTGTCGCACCCCATGATGTGCCGTCGTCCTCGGCTTCGCGCAACGGTACCTCCAGCGGAATCCGCCCAAGGAACGGAACATGCATCTCTTCCGCCATCTTTTTCCCCCCGCCGATACCGAAAACTGGAATTTCAGCACCGCATTCGGGACAGAACAGACCGCTCATGTTTTCAACGACACCAAGAATCGCGACACCGAGCTTGCGGGAGAAGTTGACGCTCCTGCGGGCATCCAACACCGCTACGGCCTGAGGAGTCGTCACGATAATCGAACCAGTCATTTCGGGAATGCTTTGGCAGACGGTCAGTTGCTCGTCGCCCGTCCCCGGAGGGGAATCAATCAGCAGGTAGTCCAACGTACCCCAGTCAACATCGGCGAGAAACTGCCGAATCGCAGACATTTTCATGGGGCCGCGCCAGACAATCGGGGCATCGGGATCAGGAATAGCAAAGGAAAGGCTCACGACCTTGAGACCGGGACGGGCCTCGACGGGAATGAAAGTGACACCGTCGTAACTATCAAGACGACCGTCCTCGCATCCAAGCATCTTCGCAACGTTGGGTCCATGGAGATCCGTATCCAGAATCCCGACGGTACAGCCGGCGGCCACCAGCGCATTGGCCAGATTCACGGTCACGGTGGTCTTGCCCACTCCCCCCTTGCCGCTCATGATCAGTATCTTGCGACCAATCCTGTCCATATGTTCACGGATTTTCTTATCCTGAGCTATCTGTGCTTCAAAATCGATTCCTTCATTCATGAAACATCACACTCCTATCATCTAATCCTCCGCCTCGCCGACAGATGTTTCAGCAGTCGTCTGCGAGACGTGGAATCATTCCCCACAAAGATACGGCATCGCATGCAAACAAGCAAGGGGACGAAACGTTCTTTCACGGGTGATGATGGCAGCTCCGCCGTCAAATCCACCGCACAGCGGGGAGGGTCAGCCGACGGCGTCTCACGGGTGATGCAGAAATCATCCGCCATCCGTATTCGTAGACAGGACGGGAAGCATGCTTGCGACAGGCGTCCGGGAGTCGTTCCCGGGTACACGGCAAAAGGACTTGTCAAGCCAGTGAAAATTGTTAACGGACCGTTAAAAAACATAAGCTAAATATCGATATAACAATTTGTTCCGAAGTTTAGGACATACTTCGTATCGTTCTCCGGTTTTTCTATTTTTCGACTTGAAATGATAGATATTTATCTATATAGTAGGTTGGAACGATTTTCCCGTCGGCGGTATGCCGTCGTGATCATATAAAGGAGTTTGTATGGGATCATTACCACAACTACCTAGCGATATGTTGCTTGATCAGCTGCAAAACGGGCTGAGCCTGCTTTTGCTCGGCATGGGCACCGTATTCGTGTTTCTTGTTATCCTAGTCTTTGTGATTAAAGCGATGTCCGCGATAATCAAAAAAGTCTCTCCCGCAAAAGCACCAGCTCCGGTTGCAAAACCAGTCGCAGTCGCGGCGACACCCGCATCCGCTTCAGCCGATGCAGAAGTCGCAGCCGCAATAGTCGCTGCTGTCGCACAGTCAAAAAAATAACACCAGAGGTTTTCCATGAAAAAGAAAGTAAAGTTCATGTGTACTGCGTTCCGTGACGGCTTCCAGTCCGTATATGGCGCACGTGTATTCACCAAGGATTTCATGCCGGCGGTCGCCGCGGCGAAAGAAGCGGGAATCAAGCATTTCGAGGCTGGCGGCGGCGCCCGTTTCCAGGCTCTGTATTTCTATAGCAACGAAGACGCCTTCCAGATGATGGATGAGTTTCGCGAAGTCGCCGGCCCGGACGCCGACCTCCAGACGCTCTCCCGTGGCGTCAACGTAGTAGGCCTCGACTCCCAGCCCCGTGACATCATCACGCTTCATGCGCAGATGTTCGCCAAGCATGGCATCTCTACCATCCGAAACTTCGACGCACTCAACGACGTCAACAACCTGATCGACAGCGGAAAGGCAATTCACGACGCCGGTCTTCGCCACGAGGTCACCGTCACCATGATGGCGCTTCCCCCGAACGCAAAAGGCGCTCATGACCCAGCCTTCTACGAGGGTGTTCTCCGCCAGATCCTTGACGCTGGCATTCCGTTTGAATCGGTCTGCTTCAAGGATGCTTCCGGGACTTCCACCCCCGCCGTCGTCTACGAGACCATCAAGCGCGCCCGCAAAATGCTCGGCCCGGACATGAACATCGTCTTCCATTCCCATGAGACCGCCGGTGTATCCATCCAGCAGTACATGAGGGCGCTCGAAGCCGGCGCCAACCAGGTGGACCTCTCCATGAGCCCCTGCTCCGGCGGTACCTGCCAGCCCGATATCATCACCATGTGGCATGCGTTGCGTGGCACTGACTGGGATCTTGACATCGACATCCAGAAGGTTCAGGAAGCCGAACGTGTATTCGAAGAGTGCATGAAGGACTACTTCCTGCCTCCCGAGGCCACCATGGTCAACCCGAACATTCCGTTCTTCCCGCTTCCCGGCGGCGCCCTTACCGCGAATACCCAGATGCTTCGCGACAACGGCCTGATGGACAAGTACCCCTTGATCGTCGAAGCCATGGGCGAGACCGTTGAAAAGGGCGGCTTTGGAACTTCCGTCACTCCTGTTTCCCAGTTCTATTTCCAGCAGGCGTTCAACAACGTCATGTTCGGCAAGTGGAAGAAAATCGCGGAAGGATACGGCAAGATGGTTCTCGGCTATTTTGGCAAGACGCCCGTCGCGCCCGATCCGGAAGTCGTCAAGGCCGCCGCTGAGCAGCTGAAGCTTGAGCCTACCACTAAAAAGGTAGTCGACATCAACGACGCCGACCCAAAGAAGGGACGCAAGGCCGCGGTTGCCATGCTCGAAGAAGCTGGCGTCCCCGTCACCGAAGAGAACATCTTCATAGCCGCTTCCTGCAAAGAGAAGGGCATTCTCTATCTGACAGGAAAGTCAAAAGTCAATGGCGTCCGTAAAAAGGATCCCGCCGCCGAAGCAGCGAAGAAGGCCGGCGAATACACAGTTACCGTCAATGGCAACGCCTATGGCGTCAAGCTTGAGGCTGACAAGGCGATTGTCAACGGTGTCGCATATCCGCTTTCCGTCAAGGACGGACTGACCGCGGTAGCGGCTCCTGTCGCGGCCGCGCCCGTAGCCGCCGCTTCCACGACCGCCGTCGAAGTCAAGGCTCCGATGCCGGGCCTGATCCTCCGCACCGAAATCAAGGTCGGCGATGTGGTGAAAAAGAACCAAGTGCTCCTCGTCATGGAAGCCATGAAGATGGAGAATGAAGTATTCGCTCCTTGCGATGGTGTCGTCAGTGCGATCAAGGTCGCCCAAGGCCAGCAGTTGAACGCCGACGATGTACTTATCGTAATCGGTGGAACCGCTGCGCCCGCCTCTGTCGCGACTCCCGCTCCGGCACCGGTCGCCGCACCTGTGGCGGCTCCGGCCCCGGCACCTGCCGCGGTTCCCGTTGGCGGGACGACAGTCAAGGCTCCGATGCCGGGCCTGATTCTCCGCACCGAAGTCAAGGTCGGCGATGTGGTGAAGAAAAACCAGCTTCTGCTGGTCATGGAGGCCATGAAGATGGAGAACGAGATATATTCCCCATGCGACGGCACCGTGGCGCAGATCTGCGTGACCCAGGGGCAGCAGCTGAACGCCGACGACGCCCTGGTCGTGATCGGCTGAGAAGGAGCTGAAAGACTATGATTGCGGAAGCATTGAATGAATTGTGGAAGACTACAGGAATCCTCGGGTTCCTGCAGTCCGGGGGCTGGGGAAACCTGGTAATGATCCTCGTTGGGTTCGTGCTGTTGTACCTGGCGATCAAGAAGGGGTTCGAGCCGCTGCTGCTGGTGCCGATCGCCATGGGGTGCATCCTGTCGAACATCCCGTTCGCATATATCGCCGGCGTGGATCCTATCAGTGGAGACGCGGGGTTCATCAAGCAGTTGTACGACATGGGCATCGAGTCGGGGCTGTTCCCGATCCTAATCTTTGTCGGAGTAGGTGGCATGACTGACTTCGGGCCGCTGATAGCGAACCCGAAGACGTTGCTGATGGGCGCCGCCGCACAGTTCGGCATCTTCATCGCGCTGATCGGCGCGCTGCTGCTGAGCTTCATCCCCGGCATCAACTTCGACCTGCACGCGGCAGCGTCGATCGGGATCATCGGGGGCGCGGACGGGCCGACGGCGATCTACGTGACCAGCCGTCTTGCGCCTGAGCTGCTTGGCTCGATCGCGGTAGCTGCGTACTCGTACATGGCTCTCGTACCGATCATCCAGCCGCCTATCATGAAGCTGCTGACGACCAAGGAAGAGCGGATGATCAGGATGCAGCAGCTGCGCCCGGTATCCAAGGTTGAGAGGATCATCTTCCCGCTGTCGGTACTGACCGTATGCGCCTTGCTGCTCCCCTCCGCCACTCCGCTGATCGGCGCGTTGATGTTCGGCAACCTGCTGAAGGAATGCGGCTGTACGAACCGTCTGTCCGACACCGCCCAGAATGCGTTGATGAACACCGTCACAATCTTCCTCGGCCTGTCGGTAGGCTCGAAGATGGAGGCCGCGAAGTTCCTGAACCTGAACACACTGGGCATCCTGGCGTTGGGAATGATCGCGTTTGCCTTGGGTACGGCAGCTGGCGTACTGATCGCCAAGCTGATGAACAAGATTGACCCGAAGCACCCGATCAACCCGCTGATTGGAAGCGCCGGAGTGTCGGCCGTGCCGATGGCCGCGCGCGTGTCGAGCAAGGTCGGCCAGGAGGCGGACCCGCAGAACTTCCTGCTGATGCACGCCATGGGGCCGAACGTGGCCGGAGTCATCGGCAGCGCGGTCGCGGCGGGCGTGATGCTCGCGGTCGTGCCGTACATGGAGCCCCTGTGGCCGGTGCTGGTCAACGGCGTCGAGCAGTTCTTCCGCCCCGCCGTTGCGATTTTCATGTAATTTGTTTCAGAGTTACCCTACCCGCCTTTTCGGAGGCGGGTATTTTTTATGGTGGCGTCGCGTCAGGCAAAGGCGCGGGCATAAGTATCGCATTCTTCCGTAGCGGTGTATCAGTTTGCGGGGGATGGAATACTCCGCGGACATGAAGGACGGTGCGTATCAAACGGCGGAATATGCCTCAGTCCCTGGCCTCCCAGTCGTTTTCAGGTGCGTTCAATGGAAATAAGGGTGACCTGTGGGTGTATGCTATGCATCCGAGGACTTGTCCCCCCGCCGTTTCTCGACTATAGTTGATGCATGTCCATCATCATACTCCTGGGTGTCGCAGCCATCATATACTTCATCCTCTGGAATGTCTGTCTGCTCGGATACCGCGACAGGCATACGGAGCCGATACAGCCTGAGCCGGAGCGTTGTTTCTGCCCGGAGGCGAGACCCATCGTCCTCGTCCATGAAACGAAACCCGTAGAAAAGGCTGTGCTGATGGTCCATGGCTTCCCTTCCACGCCGAGAGTCTACACCTACTCGGCCCATCGGGCATTCGATGCGGGATATGATGTATACGTCCCGCTTCTGCCGGGTTTCGGCACTGACCCGAAGGTATTTGAAAAGACATCGTTCACCCAATGGTACGGATATCTTTCCGACTACTACAGGAAACTGCGTGAGAAGTATCCGCGGCTGGTCGTGCTGGGGACCTCGATGGGCGGCGCGATGACGCTGAAAATCGGAGAACAGTTCAGCGGTACGAAACTGGAGCCGGACGCATTGGTGTCAATCGCGGCCCCGGTGATCTACAACAGCCTGCTGAAAGACGGCGTAGTCACCAATTGGGGAACGTATATCATGCGGACGGTCGGCCTGTTCACCCCCGCCATCGGCGCGGGAACGAAGTGCGGCAATCCAGATGGTGAGGACGGCAACGAAGAATGGACAGGCTACAGGGGATTGTTCATCAGACAAGGTTTAAGCTTGGTCTTCGCATTGAAGACAATCAGGAAGGAGCTTCCCGCCCTCACCTGCCCGCTGTTCTCCATCCATGACCATAATGACAAAACCGTGCCGTTCAAAAACCAGGCGATCATAGAACGTGAGTGCAGGAGCCGGAACTGGAAAAAACTAGAGACGGAGATGGGACCGTACAGGCATTCCCGCCATTGTCTGCTGATGTACCGTTCCATCCGGGGCGAACTGACCGATATCATCATCGATTATATGGATGAAATGACGAACTGACGAATACCGGACCAGCGTCCGATTCGAGAAGGAGGCAACACAATGCAAAAGAGAAACGACTACATTTCTTGGGATGAATACTTCATGGGCGTCGCCATCCTTTCGTCCCTTCGGAGCAAAGACCCCAATACCCAGGTGGGTGCATGCATCGTCAACCAGGAAAAGAAAATCGTAGGCGTCGGATACAATGGTTTCCCATCAGGCTGCAATGATGATGAACTGCCCTGGGGTCGCGAGGGCGACTGGCTGGACACGAAATATCCGTATGTCTGCCATGCGGAGCTGAACGCAATCCTCAACAGCATCAGCCACAACCTCAAGGGATGCAAACTGTATGTAGCGTTGTTCCCCTGCAACGAATGCGCCAAAGCGATCATCCAGTCGGGAATCAGGGAAGTCGTCTACCTTTCGGACAAGTATGCGCAGAGTGACAATGTAAAGGCGTCCAAGAAGATGTTCACCCAAGCGGGGGTGGAGTTCCGGCAGTTGAAGCTGGAACGAACGGAAATCCTGTTGAACCTTCAAGTCTGAGCAAGGGCCGACCATGATGAACAAGCAATCCAAAGCGCCGCGGCCGGGTGTCCTTGTCGTGTGCCTGAACCCGACGTTCCAGCAGACGATGGTGTTCCCCCATCTTTGGGAGGGGGAAGTCAACAGAAGCGCGGAGCATTATCTGGATGCGTCGGGAAAAGGGATGAACGTAGCCCGCGTACTGGCGCAGTCGGGCAGAAGCGCGACGTTGCTCACCCATCTTGGCGGGGCGCGGGTATCGGAAATGCTCCGGCTAACCGGTGAAAGCGGCGTCGAGGTCGCATGGGCCGACAGTGACAGTGAGATCAGGACCTGCACGACCGTCATCAATAAGGAACATGGTACGGTTACGGAGTTGGTCCAGGAACCTTATCCTGTACATCCGGGGACGGAGAGTGCGATCCTCTCATTGTATGGACAGCTGCTGCCCAGATGCCAGGCAGTGGTGTTCACCGGCACCAGGGCGCCGGGCTACAGCCAGAATCTCTATCCAAGGATGGTCGAACAAGCCAAACGGCTGGGAAAAATCGTCGTCCTTGACGTAAAGGGCCGGGATCTAGGGGAGTCTCTCCAATACGGACCGGACATCATCAAACCGAACCTCAGCGAGTTCTCAGCGACATTTCTTCCTGAACGGGAAGTTCGGGAACAGGAGGGCAACGAGGACCTGCGCCCGCTGGTCGAGGTTGTGGCCGCACGGCTATACGAGCAGCATGGAACAAGGACGGTTCTGACCAGAGGGGCGTATCCGGCATGGTACTACGATGGTCTGGAGCTACGGAACGCCCCGACGGAACAGGTGAATGCAATCAACACGATAGGCTGTGGAGACGCATTCACAGCTGGTTTGGTAGACGCGCTGTTGGAAGGCGATGATTTGCAACAATCCATAAAAAAAGCGGTGCATTACGGGGCGCTCAATGCCTGCGGCATACGCCCTGGCTCGATAGAAATGTTGCGATAAGTGATATTTTGCAACAAAATGAATTTTTTTTGTTGCTGAGTTTTTCATCAAAAGCAATCGCTGATATTGCGTGACATATTAATACTGAACAAAAAAACTAGTGTTTACTTCAAATCGCACACTGGAAAGTACAACTGATTCACAAGAATTTCTTTGACACCAGCTATAAAATCCCCCTATACTGCAAACAGGTTCCCATACGTTTCCTGTTGAGGAATCGCGGGGATAAGAGAATCAAAAGCACACAAAGGTAAGGAGCGTGGAATGAAAAAACTACTCGTAATCGTCCTTCTCATCTCCCTGGTCTGTGGGACTGTGTTCGCCAACGGAGCGAAGGAGCCCGGCGCAACCGCAAAATCAGACGCCATGAAAGTCGCGCTGATCATTGAGAATACTATCGATGACAAGGGCTGGTGTCAGGCGATGCATGATGGTATCATCGCTGCGCAGGCTCAGATGCCCGGCAAGATTGAGTACAGCTATTCGGAGAACATGCCTCCTGTAGACGCCGGTTCCATCGCCCGCCAGTATGTCGCGGACGGTTATGATTTGATCATCGCCCATGGAGCCCAGTACAAGAACTTGATTCTCGAAATGGCCGGTGAATATCCCGACGTCTCCTTCGCGTTCGGTACTTCCGCCGAAATCGGCCCAGCCAACGTATTTACCTACATGCCTGAATCCGAAGAGACCGGGTATCTTTCCGGATTGATCGCCGGACTGACCACAAAAAGCAATATCGTCGGTGTCGTAGGGCCTGTTGACGGTGGAGATGCTGCCAGGTATTGCCGTGGCTTCGTTCTCGGCGCCAAGGCCGTGAACCCCAATTGCAAGATTCAGGTCGCCCATACCGGTTCGTTCTCCGACTACGTAAAGGCCGGCGAAGTCGCCACCAGCCAGATTCGCAACGGTGCGGACGTTTTGACAGGAGCTTCCCAGCAGGCGATCGGAGCTCTCCGCGCCACCGCGGAAGCCCCCAATGCGATGTGGGTCGGACAGGATATCGCCCAGTTCTCCACGGAAGAGGGCAAGAAGAAGTGTATCGCGGCTTCCGCGTACAACTATGCGGCGGTCATCGTCGGTCTGGTCAACAAGCTTGAAGCCGGTGTCAAGGGCGGCGAATGCATCCCGATGAACTTCAACAACAACGGTTTCATTTTCGAGTTCAACCCTGAACTCGCCGCCTACAAGACTCCCGGAGTAGCCGCCGCCATCGACAGCGCGCTCGCGCAGTTCCGGGCCAAATCCGGCGTCCTCGCCGACTGGTCCAAAGTTGACTATTCCACCTTGTAATCAGTATTCGTTCGACCTGGCATTCCCGCCTTTTCGGCGGGAATGCTTGTATTAAGCGGTATAATATGGCAGAGAAGATTCGCTCGCTCGACATGGAGCATATCACCAAGCGATTTCCAGGCGTACTCGCCAGCGACGACATCTCCATCCACGTCGGAGAAGGAGAAGTGCTTGCGCTAGTCGGTGAAAACGGAGCCGGCAAGACTACGTTGATGAACATCCTCATGGGATTATACCAGCAGGATGAGGGCAGGATACTCATCAACGGAGAGGAAGTACATTTCCGTGGACCTGAAGACGCTTTCGCGGCGGGACTGGGCATGGTGCACCAACAATACATGCTTGTCCCGAACATGACTGTCACTGAAAACGTCGCCCTTGGGTACAAACAGGCCTGGAAGCCGTTCAAACTCGACCTGAAGACGGTACGCGACCGCGTTTTCGAGGTTTCGGAGCATTATGGACTCAAAGTGAACCCCGACGCCTATATCTGGCAGCTGTCGGTCGGGGAGCAACAGCGGGTGGAGCTGGTCAAGACGCTCTGCCTCGGCGCGAGATTCCTGATTCTGGACGAACCGACTTCGGCGCTGACTCCGCAGGAAACCGATGAGCTAATCCTGCTGCTGAAACGTATGAAGGATGAGCTGTCGATCATATTCATCTCCCACAAGCTCAACGAGGTCAAGGCCCTGTCCAACAAGGTGACGATCCTTCGGCATGGGAGCGTGGTGTTCAACGGCGTTACCGACGACTATTCCTCGCAGGAAATAGCCGCGCTGATGACCGGCCACGAGGTCAAGCTCCCTGAAAACAAGGAGCCGGACATGCACGGAAAACCGGCTTTGGTACTCCAGGACGTATGCGTCCGGTCCGACCGGGGATTCCTGGCGCTCGACGGCCTGAATCTGACGATACATGAGGGTGAGATCGTCGGCCTCGCCGGTGTGTCCGGCAACGGGCAGCGGGAACTTGCGGAGGCGATCAACGGCCTGCGGAACGTAGAATCCGGCGCCATCACCTTTTTCGGGGAAAACCTGGCGAACAGAAGCCCCTACTATGTCATCGACCACGGCATGGGCTACATACCCGAGGAACGCAACACGGAGGGAATCGTACCTCCCTTCGCAATCAGGGAGAACTTCATCCTCAAGGATTCCAACCGGGAGAAGTTCAGTCATTTCCAGTTCCTCAAGAAGAAAGTAATTGAAGAGAACGCACAGCAACTGCGGGACGACTTCGACATCCGCTGTCCGGGTACGGGTACGTCGGCAGGCTCGCTTTCCGGCGGAAACATACAGAAAGTCATCTTGGCCCGCGAGATTACCAGGTCCCCGCGTTTTCTGATCGCGGTATATCCGACGAGGGGTTTGGACATGGGCGCCATCGAGTTCATACATAAGGAGTTGTTGAAGAAACGACGCGAGGGAATCGGCATTCTGCTGGTCAGCGAGGAGCTTGACGAAATCATCAACCTTTCCGACCGTATCGCAGTCATCTACAAGGGGAAGATACAGAAGGTACTCCCCCACGCCGAGGCCAACCGCAGGAATCTCGGCATCCTTATGGCGGGGGTGGGCGAAGATGAGTAAGACTTTCCGAATCGTGTTCAGGCTGCTGATTATCCTGGCGGCGGCGCTCTCGGCGCTTCTGCTCGCTTCAATCATCCTGTGGATGATCGGCGCCGACGTGTCCCAGACGTTCTATACGATCTGCATTCTTCCCCTGACGAGGACGCTGCACCTCACGGAGGTCATGATCAGGGCGATTCCGTTGTGCATCCTGGCCCTCGGCATTTCAATCGCCTACAGGTCCGGTATCATCAACATCGGCGGAGAGGGGCAGATGGCGATGGGCGTGCTGGCATTTACGGCGGTCGCATTGGCGGCCCCTGATCTTCCCCGCCCGATTCTGCTTCCGCTGGCATTGCTCGCGGCGGTGCTGGGAGGCGGGTTGTGGGGGTTCATCCCCGGAATCCTCAAGGCGAAGCTCAAGGTTTCGGAGCTGCTTTCAACGGTCATGCTCAACTATATCGCGGCGCAGTTCTATACGTTCTGCCTGCGCGTGGTGATGCTCGACCCGGCGGAGATGATGAGCGGTTCAGGAACCCCACAGTCGATGCGGCTGACCGCCAACATAGAGTTGGGACGGCTTTCCGGCCGTCTGCACTATGGGGTGTTCATCGCGCTGGTGCTGGCGGTTCTGGTGTATCTGCTCATGTGGAAGACCACGTTCGGCTACAAGATGCGCGCCGCCGGTTCCCAGGACAGGGCCGCACGTTACGGCGGTATCAACGTGGCGAAATACCTTGCCATTTCCATGATTATCTCCGGCGGTTTCGCCGGCCTTGCCGGTGGCATCGAGATTGCGGGCGTCCATCGCCGGGCAATCGAGGGAGTTACGAACAACTACGGCTTCTCCGGAGTCGTCGTCGCGCTGTTCGGCGGTCTGCACCCGGCGGGAATCGTTCCCGCGTCGTTCTTCTTCGGCCTGTTGATCTATGGTTCCACGCTGGCTCCGAGCCGTGTAGGAGTACCGGCGAATATCGTGCAGGTTATGCAGGGGCTGATCATCATCGTCATCGTGACGGCGCAGATGGTGCTTTCCAACAAATATCTCGAAGAACGGATGTGGCGCCGGTGGAACGCGTTGTTCCACGCAAAGAAGGAGGTCGCCTGATGGATTTCGTAGTCAACTTATTGGCGATGTGCGTTCCTTTCTCCGTCTCGCTGCTGCTGGCTTCCCTCGGTGAGATGTTCAACCAGCGGGCGGGTATATTCAATCTCGGCTGTGAAGGCGTCATGGCCATGGGCGCGTTCCTAGGAATGCTGATTCCCTTCCTAGTCGGCCATGGCGGTACCGTTCCGAACTACTGGAACTATCTCGGCATCCTGGTGGCGGTCGGCGTCGGGGTATTGCTCGGCCTGTTCTTCGGCCTGATCGTCGTTACATTCCGCGCGCCGCAAGGTATCGCGGGCATCGGCTTGCAGATGTTCGGCGTTGGTACGGCGGGAACCCTTTTCAGGCATTTCGTCGGCGGCACCCAGTCCGTGGTCGGCATTCCCAACACCCCGATTCCGTTACTGTCGAAGATTCCCGTTCTTGGTGAAATCCTGTTCAACCACAATCTGCTGGTATACTTCGCATTCCTGTTCGTTCCCTTGGCTTGGTACATCCTGTTCAAGACAAGCTGGGGTCTGAAGGTACGTGCGGTCGGAACGTACCCGAGAGCGGCGGACAGCATGGGTATCAACGTCAACAAGACGCGGTATCAGGCGTTGATGCTTGGTGGCGCGTTGGCGGCGCTGGCGGGCGCATACCTGTCGCTCGCCCAGGCGAAGATGTTCTCCCAGTCCCTGATTGCGGGACGGGGGTTCATCGCCGTTGCACTGGTATACTTCGGACATTGGCATCCGGTCCAGATCATGGGTGGCGCCCTGCTCTTCTCCCTCGCGCAAACCTTCCAGGCGGCGATCCAGGGATTGGGCATCAACTTCCCGTATGAATTTGCCGTCATGCTCCCCTACGTGCTGGTCATCGTCGTCCTGGCGTTCACCTCCAGAAACCAGACGACTTCTCCATCGGCGTTGGGCAAGCCGTTCAACAGGGAAATCCGGACGTAGGTTTCCTCCATGTGTGTGTGGGGGGGGGCGGTAGAAAACCGCGCCCCCGGGACGCCTTGCGTCGGATGATGAGCGATCAGATACGCGCGGTCTAGCAGTCAACTCGACCGGCGTTTTCGTACCGATCTCCAGTGTGCATTGAAAATGCGTCGCGAAGCATGTGACGAACGCATACGGAGCTACATGCGAAAGTAATTCCACGATTGCGGGATAACTTAGGCAATAAGCTATGTCATCCCGCTTTCTCTTTACCTCCCGACCTCCCCGCTCACCTGCGTTTCGCGCCAAAGCCCCGATGCGGTTCACAACAATCCCCACCCGTCCTTACATCGTCCGCTGGAATCGGACGGCGCGTCGACAATGATCTTCTTTACAAACACATCGGTAATGGCGGACATCAGTCCTTTTTTGCCCGTACGATACAGGAAGAGACGGGAAACGGCCGTATATGACCGCCGCAAAAGGATACGGAGAACCCCCTTGACGGATAGCAGAGGAACAGCGAACGGCAGCTGCTGAAACTCTACGGAGCGTTCATTGTATTTGGATTTTGAACTTTCATATAATGGCATGGGAGAAATGAGGAAATGGACAATACAAAAATCGGGAAATTGATTTACAAGTTGCGAAAAGAAAAAAACTTGACGCAGTTGCAGTTGGCGGACCAAATGAACATAAGCGACAAAGCAATCAGTAAATGGGAAAGAGGTCTGGGTTGTCCGGAGGTGTCCCTGCTTCCCCAATTATCAAAAATACTTGATGTCGACCTAGAGAAACTGCTTTCCGGTGAATTGAACGCCAACGAAATTTCACAAGGCAATATGAAGAACATGCGCTTCTATATCTGTCCTCATTGTGGAAACATGATTACCGCGCTGGCAGATGCCAACATATCCTGCTGCGGGAAAAAGCTGAGTCCGTCACAGCCGAAAAAAGCCGCGGAAAGCGAACGCCTTACCGTAGAGAACATTGAAGATGATTTCTTCATCACCACGAAACATCCAATGGAACGCGAACACTATATCTCATTTGCAGCGCTCCTCACGGGAGACGGCATCATGCTTCGGAAACTATATCCCGAATGGGAATTGCAGGTACGCATTCCTATTATCGGACGTGGCAGGCTGCTGTGGCATTGCACTGTACATGGCTTGTTTTATCAGGAGATATGATGATGAACGCAATCCCGCGATTTACACCAATCGATTTGAAAACATGGAAAAGAGGCCAGATGTTCTATTACTTTTCCAAAATGGCGCCGACAGGATATTCTCTTACGGTAGACGTGGATATCACTCACATGATGATTGCGCTAAGAGCCGTGGACATGAAATTCTTTCCGGCATACTTGTGGCTTGTTACAAAAAATTTGAATTTGCAGACGGAATTCAGGATTGCAGAAAAAGATGGACAAATCGGCTATTACGATACCCTGACTCCACTCTATGCCTCGTTCCATGATGACGATAAAACATTTTCATTGATGTGGACGGAGTATGACAATGATTTTAGTGTGTTTTATCACTCTTATCTGGAAAATCAAAGGCAGTTTGGGAACAATCACGGAATACTGGCGCAAAATGAGTCCATTCCTCCAAAAAACGCTTATACGGTATCATGCATACCTTGGGTTTCCTTCAGTCATTTTTCCGTCCATCCTTACGAAAACAAGCCCTATTATTTTCCATCTGTCGAAGCGGGACGATTTTATGAACGCGAAGACAGGATCATCCTACCCCTGTCGATAACCTGCCACCATGCCACCACTGACGGATATCATGTAAAAATGTTTTTGGATACTTTGCAGGAGGATGAGAAGAACTTTAAAAAATTCATCCTATAAATGCCCTTTCAATGCCGCCCAACGTTTTTGTAATCCGTCGGACGGCGAACTCAACGAGACAGCTTTCTTTTTGCTTTTTACACCGTTACCGGAGCAAGGCTTCGATATTAGCTTCAACCATGGTCTGGAGTGCGTCGCCGCCTACCGTTTCGGGGAAGTTCCGCCACACGACAAGCTTGCTGGAGGGGCTCACCTCCGCAAGAGGACCGGCCACAGGGTTGTGAACATTGTCAATGATGATTCCATAGACGCCAGTGGCGGCATCAGCGATCTGAGCGGCGGTCGCGGGGGCGGAACCGAAGGTGGCCCGGACATCCAGTCCCAAATCCTTGGCCAGCGGAACCTGCATGGCATGTACCATGGCGGGAACTTTGTCCATCCCCCGCCGAACAACTTCGGCACGTCCCGCTTCAATGACGGCGGCATAGGCTTCGACCCGGTTCGCATTCGCTTCCTGCGTTCCCGCCAGGCCGGCGATGGCCGCGGTCTGGACTCTAACATTGTCGATATTGTTGGCGGTCGTAATCTTGACCTGCTTTTCCTGTGGAAGCCGGACCGACTCCTGGATGGTACTCATCATCCGTTCATAACCGGCATAGACGAACAGGTCGGCCGTCATGAGGTTGGCGATGTCGCTGGCTTTGATTTCATACTCCGGGGGATGCCGCAAGGACGCGGGGGCGATGGTAACGACATCATCCAATCCGGCGAGTTCAGCAAAGGCTGCGGTCCAGGAGGTGGAGGCGACATAGTTCTTCGCTTGTTCCATGTCGCGGGCCGCTTCGCGGGCGTCTTCACGGGAACCGGCGGCCATGAGAGGAATGACGATGCACAGAAGCATCACACATACGATGGTTACTAGTTTTTTACTTGACATGATTCTTTCTCCTTGTTTGAATCCACGAGGATATTGAGACACAGATGAACAGCAGTACGGCCAAAACGGAAATCGTACCGCTGACCGGCAGGTCGAGGCCGACCGAACCGATGTAGCCAACGAGCGAGAGGAACGCCCCGCAACCGATGCTCCCGGCGAATACCTGCTTCATGCTCGTCGCCCGACGGGACGCTATAAGCACCGGCAGAATCAGCAGTGCGTCAATCAGCAACGCGCCGAGCAGTTTCATAGCCACGGCAATGACCAAAGCGACGAGCACGACCATGACGGTATGGTGCAGCCGGACGTTGATTCCAAGTGAGCGGGCTATTTCGCGGTCGAAGAACACCGTGGTGATCGTCCTAAAATACAGCACGGTGTACAAGATGACCAAGACGGTCAGGACACCAAGGACCGCGAGGTCGGAAGTGCCCAATGCGAACGGACTGCCCCACATCAGTTCGAGGGTGTCCTTGGCGGGGACATCGCACAGGTGCATCAGCAAAGACGCCATACCCATGGTGAAGACCATGAGGGCGGCGCTCGCCATACCAAGATCGACCTGCCTGCGCTCGGATAGATAGACCATCAGCAGGACCAGAGCGAGGTTGAGTACGGCGACCACGGGGAACATGGGAAGGGACAGGGCCAACGCCAAGGCGCCGCCGAGAATCACGCCGTGCATCAGCATGTAGCGCATGGGGACCAGCCCCATGCGGAGAACCATTACACCGGTAGCGGGAAACACGATGCCAGCCATGGTCATGGCGACAAGACCCCGGAAAATCGGCGGCAGGGAAAGCATGAACAACAGGTCAGTCATGCGGATGCTCCATCGAATACTCGGGCCATCCCAAGGCGTCCACCAACGACTGGTCATGGGTAACCAGAACCATGGTGGGCATTTCATCCACCGAAAGCCCCTTGAGGATGCTCACCAGCGTGTCGCGGCTTTCCTTGTCAAGGAAGGTAGTTGGTTCGTCGAGCAGGAACAGGCCGGCGTGCTGACACAGACAACGGGCGATCGCGACCCGCTGACGCTCACCTCCGCTCAACGTGAAATAGTTACGGTCGGCGAGGTCGCGGCAACCGGTACGGCGCATGGAGATATCAAGCCGCCAATTCCGTTCTTCAGCTGTCAAATCAGCCAACAACCCCATGGCGACGACCTCCTGTACCGACACAGGGAATTGCTGTTTCTCATGGTCCTGCTTGATATAGGCTATCGTTCCCGCCTGCACTTCGGAATTTTGGCGGGAAGAAACCACACTTGCCAGCTTGTCGCCGACCTTGATTGCGCCATTCCAGACCGGCTGTTGTCCAAGGATGCATTTGAGCAAGGTGGACTTCCCACAACCGTTTTCACCACGCAGGATCAGCCTACCGCCGCCTTCAACGAAGAAGCTCACATGCTCGAAGACGAGATGATTACCATATCCGGCGCTGACGTCTGATACTGACAGAGGAATCCCCTGCACCAGCTTTGCCCGGCGTCTGAGCGTCGCATATATTTCATCCAGGCTCATGCCATGGTTGAGGATGTCTTCCGTCTTGCATGCCAGCCGGTCAACCTTGCGTTCCCAGGAAATATCGATCCGATACCGAGAATAGCATTGTAAGGCAAGCTCACTAATAAGATTGACATGTACTTTCTGTATACCCATCCTCGCCATCAGCGCGGCGGCCGCCAACCCCGCGGCGGTATCGTGCAGGGATAATGTGCGGGGATCGAGCCGGGATTCCTTAAGAAACTGCTCCAGTTCGAACAGTGGATGCAACCATTTGCCTCCACTGGTAAAGACACGTGTGGTTCCTTGATATACAGCCAGGGAAACGCCTGTGGGCAATGGCAGCCTGTATGCTCCGGATCCGCCAGCCGGAGAAACAGGAAAAGCTGGCGACGCTGGAGAGGCCGATGCGCCAAGCGCCACGCTGGATGTCGGGGGCAATATCGGGGCGGATGTCGTACCGGGCGTCATTTCCGACGTCATAGTGGAATCAGTATCAGAAAGCCGGTTCTCCATGCACACATTCCTTCGTCATTGAAACTGGCATGGACACCTGCGGGAGTTCATCGCGGTAGCGTCGCTACGGGATTTTCCCGCCGTCGCCAAGGGCCAAAAAAGCCATGAATCCCGGTATGGCACTATAGGTGTCTCATGCCGCCTTCATGGCAACGTTATATTATATACTGCTACTGTCGAAGCAAGAATTCCTGCGAAAAAGCACCTTCATGGTGCGGTTGGCGTTATGATACGGAAGAAGCCCCGATTTGTCAACGGCGGTGCGTCCTCGTTGAAAGTTCTCGTCGGAGCGTTCATGGAACGATGTCCACCGAAGATGATGACAAAGGAGCTGCGGCACTTCAGGAGGTCACAGCTCCCACAGCAAAAAACAAAATCAGAACTAGCGGCGATCCGCCTTGCCTTCGCTCCCCATGACTGCGATCTTGTTCTCGACAATCTGCGCACAGGCTGCGATGACCGCCGTAGAAACCTTCCTTGGGTCGCCGCTCGTCTCAGTGCTGTACTTTTCCCTGGATACATCGAATACGCCATGGACTTTCAGCTCGGTGCCGACATTGATCTTCCGAATCCCCCGCTGGATGCCTTTCCTGAAATCATCGTCGGGAACTCCCGTTCCTCCATGCAGAACCAGCGGCATGTCGGGAATCAAGTCATGTATCTTTTGAATCCTGTCGAAATCAAGCTTCGGCTCGCTCTTGTAGAAACCATGGACGGTTCCCACGGCAACGGCGAGCGCGTCGATGCCTGTCGCCTTGACGAACCTCTCCGCATCCGCTGGAACGGTAAAAAGAGCTTCGCGCTCATCCACGGAGATATCATCCTCCTTGCCACCGACATGCCCAAGCTCAGCCTCTACCGACACTCCGTAGCGCGACGCATATTCGACGACCCTCGCAGTAACATCGACATTCTCCTCGTAGCTTTTCATCGATGCGTCAATCATCACCGACGTAAAGCCGTTGTCAATACAACGCCGGATCATGTCATAGTCAGTCGCATGGTCCAGATGCAACACCATTTCGGCGCCATAGTCCTCGGCGACGCCGCGGCACATGCCGACTACAGCCCGTTCACCCATCACCTTCATGGCGCCGGTGGACGCCATCGCGATGACAGGACTGTCCGTCTTCGCGGCCGCGGAGGCGATGCCGATCAAGTTTTCAAGCGTAAAGAAATTGAATGCCCCGATGGCATAGCCGCCCCGCACCGCCTTTTTCAAAACATAGTCAAGTGTTACCAATTTCATCATATCCTCCTGGAAGACTTCCCTACCGACTGGCGCACACATTCTCCATGCCCTCATCATCCGCAAATATAGCGCTCTGGCATTCGTCCATATCGCCAAATACCAGCTTAGGAAATCGTAGCGAGAGACGTGGAGCAAAGAAACGCACATTACGAAATAGACGCACGACGCCTCCGACCAGCGAGGAAGATTCGCATGGATACGGAACCGAGTGCGTCCGATATTAATTCACCAAGCCGTCAAACCAGACGACCTATGCCTACACGTTCCCCGGAATTCTTGTCGAACAACAAAATCCCGTCACCGACGATATCAAAGGGCATGCTGGAACTGTGCGAATAGTCAACACAGCCGAACACTACTGAAGTAACAAGGATATCGCCGACATTGAGCTTGACGGTGGTCTCCATGCCCGCGGGAAGCGTCGTATACACGACACCGGGGAACTTGCCCTCCCCAAGCTTGACGAACTCGGGGCGCACGCCTACCACGACATTTCCAGAGAAAGGCTTCAAGTCCTCGGAACTTTCAAAGGAAAGATCCTGGCCGAGAAGCTTTATGGAGACGTGGCGGGCGTCCACCCGTCTGGCCGTACCATCGAGGAAATTCATCGTAGGATTGCCAACGAAGTCCGCGACGAACATGTTGACCGGCTGGTTGTATACCACGAGAGGAGGGTCATACTGCTGCAACAACCCCTTGTTCATCAGACAGACCTTGGTCGCGAGCGTCATGGCCTCCAACTGGTCGTGGGTGACATACACGAACGTGGAGTCGGTATCGACATGCAGCCGCTTCAGTTCAGACCGCATTTCCAGCCGCAGCTTCGCGTCGAGGTTGGAAAGAGGCTCGTCCATGAACAGTACCTTCGGCCGCGGGGCGAGCGTCCTCGCAATGGCGACGCGCTGCTGCTGCCCGCCGGAAAGTTCGCTCGGATACCTGGAGCCGAACTGCTCGATCTTCAGCATCTTCAACATTTCGGCCACACGCGATTTGATATCCTGTTTCGGCCATTTCAGGTTCTCCAACCCGAAGCTGATGTTCTCATGTACCGTCATATGCGGCCACAGGGCGTAGTTTTGGAATAAGAACCCTATGTTTCTCTTCGACGGGGAAATATCGACTCCGGTACTACTGTCGAACACGACGGTATCCCCGATGGTAATCTTTCCCTCCGTAGGGGTTTCAAGGCCCGCGATCATTCTCAACGTAGTCGTCTTTCCACAACCGGAAGGACCAAGCAACGTGATAAAATCCCTGTCGTCGATGACCAGGTTCAGGTCATCTACCGCTATAAATTTGTCAAAGCGTTTGGTAACGTGCTCAAGTAGAATCCTCGGCATACCCCATCAACCTCCAATACCTTTGTCGATGCTTGCGCCAGTAAGCTTGTTGGTAACGAACTGGACAAGAAGGACAATAACGATGATCAGGAAATTTATTCCATTGCTTATCTGTGTCAGGCCGTTGACCTCGAAATCCTGCAACACCCTGGTGATGATCCTTCCGGGCGCGGCAATGAGAACGAACAGCGAAAGTTCCCTCATGCAGGAGATGAACGGAAGCAGATATCCCGACATGAAACTTGCTTTCTGAATCGGAAACAGTACCCGCAGCATCCGCTTCCACCACGGCACTCCCATGATGATGGCGGCCTCCTCGATTTCACCGGAAAGCTGCATCATCGAGTTCGCCCCGCTCTTGGAGGCGAAAGGAAGGAACTTGACGCTTCCCACGACGATCAGCAACAGCAGCGTCCCGCGCAGGAACGAGAAGGTGTTGGTGTAGGAAACGCTCAGATATACCGCGCCGAAGCTCATCGCGGGAATCAAGTACGGGAAGAACGCCATGTTGGAGACCCATCTGGCCAACCTTGAACCACGCTTTCTCGAAACGGCGTATCCAATGAGGATGCCGAACGTACCGGCGATCAGCGCAACGCAGAACGAGAGAATCAAGCTCGAGCCAAGCGCCTTCCAGATCGTCGGATTCCGCAAAATACCTTGGGAAGAACCGAATACACGATCCTCCAGCGTGTTCGTCGTCGTCCAGTAGTATAGGGACAAGGTGGAATAGTCGCCGGGGACCTCGAGCAGGCTTTCAAGCGCGAAGGATACCAGCGGTACGATGGCGAGGAACACCGAGATGGCCATGATCACGACCGCGATCGGCATCCTCGCCTTTCCCAGCTTTACCAGGGAGACCTGTCCAGACTTTCCGGTGACCGTCGTAAACGACTTTCTTTTCCCGGTGAATATATTGTTGACCATGAGGATGACCACCGAGAAAAACAGCAGGATGATGGCGATGACGAACCCCTGTCCCTGCATGGAAGCTGAGTTGAACAGGGAGCGCATCGTAGTTGAGACCGTCGGGAACGAGCCGTTCTTGTTGAGGAACGCCGGAACGGTATAGCTCGATATGCTACTTGAGAAAACAAGCAAAATCGTTGAAATCAATGCGGGCATGACGATAGGGAGGGTAATCCGCACAAGGATTTTTACCCTCGACGCCTTCAGGACCGTGGCGGCCTCTTCAAGGTTGGCGTCCATATTCCGCAGGATACCGCCAATCAGCAGGTATGCGAACGGCGCATAGTGGATGCCCAGGCACATCGCACAGGCGAAGAACCCATAGAGGACTCCTTCAGGAACACAAATCCCGGTCAGGCTTTCCAGCATGCCGACCTGATTGTAGCAGGCGACGATCTTACTGTTCTTGAAAAAATTCTCCCAGAACATGGCGATTGACCAACTGGGCATGATATACGGAAACACAAAAATCGTTGAGAGGAATTTTTTTCCCGGAATATCGGATCTGGTAATGAACCACGCCACCGCCCCGCCGAACCCAACGGCGACGATACAGGCGAGCAACGCCATCATGATTGAATTGACGAGAGGTTTCCAGAAGGTAATCCTGGAATAATTATACAGCTTCTCGGCGAGAAGCGTCTTCCAGTGGTACATGGTCCAAGTACCGGCTCGGGCGCCGACATCCCGAACTTCTCCTGAATGGACGATAAATGAATCACGGACCAAAGTAAACAGCGGCAGACAGACTGTGGCGAACAGAATCGCAAGAAACAGGATTGTAATGACATTCGCAGGCTTGCCGATATAGCTTTTGAAATTATTGAAAGCCCTTTCGGGAGTCACATGGCTTTTTGCCTTTACCATAACGCTCTATCTCCAAACCAGGGGAGCATACACTCCCCTGGAATCATTGCAAACAACCGTTGTGCTGATCAGACAGTGACAAGGCTTCTGATATACGTACTCGCTTCCTTGTACACGGAATTGATATAGTCGATGTTCTCGACGATACTGGTCTGGTTCCATTCCGACAGCGTGTGGTCGCCTTCTACGACAGGCACGGCAGGGTTGATGGAATAATAGCCTTCGGAACTCCATCCCTTCGTGAAGCCTTCCGGAGTAAAGAAGTACTCGATCAGCAGACAGGACGTATACGGCAACTTCGCAGTTGAAGGAATCATGATCCACATCTTATAGAAGTAGGAATCAAAACCCTCGATATTCGTATTCCAACCGGTGATGGCGAGATCATTGCGGTAGTCGCTGGTAGCGGGATAATCCTTGACCTTGTTGAGCGGTCCGTAGATGATCTGGCCAGTCGTCATGGAAACGAGGTTCTTGACTGCGGTGGTATCGGAACTATGCCAGGTTGAAACATTCTTGATGAACTCAGTCAGGAACTTGTAGCCAATGTTCTTGTAGCCGTCGTTGCCCGCATACGCAGCACCGAAATATGACTCGTACGCCTTGGCGAGCTTCTGGCATGCCTCGTCGCTGGTCAGCATGATCAGGAAGCTCATGTTGATGTTCTCGGTAGCCGGGTTCTGGAAAGAAAGCTGATGGATACCTTTCAGTTTCGCTCCATCGGCGCCAGTGAGCTGCCATACGTTCTGCAGGTAGTCGCTTCCAATCGCGGTCTTGTTCCAGAGGAAGTTCTTGTTTACATACAGGCCGGTCAGAGGATTCTGGTCCGCCGCGTTGATCTCAATCCCCTGAGGGACATAGTTCAGCAGATAGCCAGTATCGAGCATCAGGGACTGGAGAGAAGAGCCGTCCTGGAGCATGGCGATATCGGCGACATACTGGTTCTGCCCGATGGCGGTCGTCAGCTCGGTGTACAAGGCCTGGTCCTTGGAGGAACTGAACGGTTCATACTTGAACCAGGGGTATTTCCCCTGGAAACCGGCGAGAACCTTCTTGAACCCCGACGTGATGCCGCGGGCGTTGTAGCTCAGTCCAGCAGCCTCGAACTCGGCCTTGGCGGCGGCTTCAAGTTCCGCAAGGGACATTTTCTCCGCGGCTGCAATCGCACCAGCCACGCCATCGAGGCTTGCGCCACCCTTTTCAGAGGCGCCGGCGGCCATGACACTACCCATCGCGATAACTGATACCAGCAATGCGACGAACAATACTTTACATGCTTTCATAGCATTCTCCTTATGTTTGTATTAACCAATTTAGTTTCAAATGTAACTTAAGTTAAAATAATACCTCTATATTCAGCAAAACGCAAGCTGAATAAATCGGTTCTCATTAGAAAGGAGGTGATAAAAAAAGAAGTCGCCCTTCAAGCGAAACAAAAAGAAAGTCCAAGCCATTAATCGCCGTCGGCTATCGCCCACCACCGCACAGTTCCTCGACTTTCTCCACCGCCAGACGGATGTAGTCGCCATACGGCAGGTCCTGCGTCCCGGCGACGGTGATGCAACAGCGATTGACCGGAATTAGGATCTTGTGGGCATGGCTTTGTCCGATAGCTAAAGCCATGGCGGGAGTAATCTCCCCCAACAGCGAGTCCGCCGCAAGGATTCCCATAGGACCGATGATGATATCGGCATGGCGGCAAGCGACCAGAACGGGGTTTTCGCCAGTGGCACCATACGTAGCCCCGCCTTTGAGCATGTTGGAGGTAGCGAGGCCGTTGGTGCCGACCACAGTGATTTCATGTCCGACAAGACGAGCCTTCAATTGCTCCACGATGTTTTTACCAAGGCTCCCACCTTGTCCGTCGATGAC